>NZ_CP025704.1:2540206-3175257 GCF_002872415.1 Bacteriovorax stolpii
CCATTTCTCCCTTGGCCAGTGATTCCATATACTGGATTTTCACAAAGCGCTCCCACTGCCACGGATGCAGCGGAAGGAAGATGTATTCATCAAATGAAAGCTTTTTTTCCCAAAGCACTTCAAAAAGGCGATTCATTTCATTTTTATCAAGTGACTCCTCTAAAAGAGAAGTCATTGAATACTGATCATCAAAAGAAAATTCCAGGACATCTTTTTTTATCGCCACCCAGAATAAAGTGACAGGCATTTCACTTTCTGGCGCATAGGTCTGAAGCTCTCTTGCTCCCCAACCAACTCTTCCCTTTGAAAGAAGAATCTTAGGGTGCCCGTTTAAATAGGCCTGGATTTTTTCTCCGCTCCAGTAGCTCATTGCCTGAGCAGAGATATTTTTTTGTTTATTTAAAAGTGCAATGTCCGAGTAAAGACTGTTGTGCATTTCTTCTAAGAAATTCCCCAGGACGATATCATCCATTTCCAGGTCGGCCTGAGCATCGATAAAAAAAGTCGCGGCAGAAATCTCAGCGCTTCCCGTTTTTTTAATCGACTGAGCATCAACTCTCAAGTGATCCCAAATCCCCATCCAGGCAGAAAAAGTGTACTCAGCTCCACTCTGCAGGCGGACGCGGTACTTTCCTTTTTCCATTTCTTCGGCCTTTAGGATCTGCTCATAAGAGAGTTCTCCCAAAGTTTTTGCCAAAAGGTTTAAGTTAACTTGCAGCCAATCGTTCACAGATAATCTCCCATGAAAAAAACTTCTCTTTTGCATTCAAGAAGGGCCGCGCGTTTATGGGGAAAATCAAACTCGTAGAGTTTTCTCCACGCTGTAAAAGTGTCTACATACTTTAAAACTTTGGCGTTATCAGATCTTGGCTCGGCCATAATTTTTCTTGTTCTTACTTCATCTAAAAATAAGAAATGGCTTAAGCTCTTTAAGATGCTGTCAGTATTTTGGAATCCTAAAAATTCAGGGTTTCCAATCAGGAAGTGAAATCCACGATCGTAAGCTTCACTCTCATAGTAAGGGGCCAGGCGGTCTTCGCGTGTCCAATACATTTCAAAGTACCCGACAGGAACACCATCGCACTCAGCAATCATTGGCAAGGTGTGAGGGTCTTTTAAACCTTTTTGGATGTATTGAAGAAGCTCTTCTTTTGGCAATGCCAGCTCCCAAAAATTCGCCACTCTTGGTTGATTGTGCCAGTCATGAAATGTATCCAGGTCTTTTACCTGATCAATCATTCTAAAGCTTAATGTCTTTTTGATGGCCGGAACATAACGGCTATAAAGTGTACCCGATTGAATGTCGGGTCTCACCGGATGAGCGTAGTTTCCTGTTTGTGTCCACGTCTCCAGTGTCGGAGCATAATCATGTTCTGCATGCCAAAGAGTTCTAAGCTGAAAGAACTGATGGCGATCGACAACGATGTCTCCACCTTTTAGAAAGTATTTTAAAACGATGTCACATGAAACGTAGTTCTCAACTTTAAGAGTTTTAAGTTCTGGGTTGTGCCCAAAGATATACTCGAGAGCAACAAGCAAAAGATCATCGTTGTCTCTGCGACTTCCCTGTTCAACTTTTAAGAGTCCTGGAGAAAGCATCAATACCAGCTCATCTTCGCCTGCACTGATAGTACAAAGGCCCTCGACTAAAGAAGCAGTAAATGATTCTTTAAGCGCCAGTGGTTTATAAGTGACATTCTTTAATGTGGTTAACATAGGTTTTTCTCACAAAGAGGATTTTTAATTTGATTGTAAATTCCCAATGGGTTTTCCGTTGTGTTTTCGTTCATATTGACGAATGAGCACAAAAAATTCCCTTTTTGCAGCAAGAACTCTCCGTCCAGTAGATAGTTGAAACAAGATGTATCGCGCACTCCCTCTGCTCTCCATTCAAGCAGAGACTGGCGAAGAACTTTGAGTAATTTTTTTTCGGCGACTTTGCCATCGCGGGCAAGAGTGCTAATTACGTTGAACGTTGAATTGATCATCAGGTAATAGGAAAAAAGAGTGTTCCCCAATTTATCATCGAGAATATTTCCGTTTTCCACCGTCATGAGATCGACGTCTTTAGCAAAAAGCTCAAAGCCCACTTTGCTATAGCCTGTTCCCTGACAGTCTCTAAAATAAGCTCTCTTTGGAAGATGATTTTCAATATCCAAAATCATATTTTGTTGGTGAGCTCCTAAAAGCACACCGTAATTTGCCTGCGCCATCATTAAGGGCTTTACGGCGACGTCTAAATATTTTTTTAGCCAGGTCACGGCAACTTCATCACTTGCTTTTCCCGATTCCCTGGCCAATTCATTGAGATGAAGCCCAATTAAACTTTTACCTCCTGTCGGATGGTCTTGAGTTAAAGTGGCCAGGACACATTTTTGATCAGACTGACCGGTTGTGAAAGGATTCAATCTTAAAGCGACAATTGTTTCATTTAAGATCTTTTGGTCCTTATCAACCAAGGCCATAAAAGCTGGTTCAAAAAGAATGGTGAAGT
Source organism: Bacteriovorax stolpii (assembly GCF_002872415.1). GTDB lineage: Bacteria > Bdellovibrionota > Bacteriovoracia > Bacteriovoracales > Bacteriovoracaceae > Bacteriovorax > Bacteriovorax stolpii. The sequence continues at coordinate 2,542,701 of NZ_CP025704.1, forward strand.
TTGGATACTTATGAGAGAACTCTCTTCCTTTCTCAGTTCTAAAAACATCCATTACCTGAAGGCCTCTTACGACTTCCAGAGGCAACAGATGGCGAACAGAGTTGGTTAATCTCACGCTTAAAGAGAATTTAAGCATATAAGGCGAGTGCTCATTGTACACTGAGCGAAGAGATGAAGTCGGAGACCATTTCTCCATCAGGTTTTCACTAGCGCCAAGATCAATCAGTAAATTCCCTTCTACGTACTCACGGATAAGCGGTTTTTTCAGGATGACCTTTTTTTGCCAAGGGTGAACTGGAAAGGGAATATAACCTTCGGCCAATTTTTCTTCTAAAAAAGCGTTCTCACTAAAAGCGCTAAGGATCATGTCATTTGACCAATTTTTAGCTTCGAAGTTTTTTGAAATGTGGTGGTGAAGGATTTCTGGTTTCACTAAGAACCAGTGAAGAAGAAATTCCCCTGCACTCTCCGGAGCAAACTCGCGGAAGTCTTCGCGGCTAAATCCATCGCGATTTTTTGGGTGCGGGTGGAAAGTGTGTCCAATAAACAAACCTTGCTCGGCCTCTTTAAAATTCATCTCACCTTTTGAGTAAAGGTTTAAGAGCTCATTTAAACGAAGACCGAGGGCCGACTCAATGTTATTGACACTGTCAGTGATTCTCTCCATAAAAATACTGATTTGTTCTGGAGATGTTTTATACTGAGCGCTTAAATGTGCCAGCAGCACTTCCACCAGTTCAAGGAAGCTCACTTCTTCAACGTCAGCATGTTTGTCTTTTTTGTAAAAGAAAGAATCGCTGTACTCGTGACGTCCGATCTCTGAGAAAGTCACTAACGGAAGAATTATCACACCTTCGTTTTTCAACGGAATAACAAATGAATTTGAATCTTGATCAAAGTTATAATCACTCCACTCTCTAAACAGCGAGTTTAAAAAGCAGTGGGCCGAGTGTTTTTCAGAAAGAGCGTTAACCTGCATAAATAGATAACCACATTTAAAGTTCTGTATTGTGTATACTTCACCATAAACTTGTTTGACAAGCCAAACTTTTTATAATAAGTTACCTCTGAAAGTTTTATAACTACCCTAAACAAAAGAGAGTTTAGGAGTTTTGACACCTGTCAGCATTGACTTAAAACCTATCCCTTGAAGTTAACGAAGGCCTGTAAATCGTTAATTAGTTTTTATTAGATTGGGGCCGGATTCTTCGCTAGTTTCCGGCCTTTTTAAACTGGGACTATAAATGAAGATCTCTAGCACGAACCAACAACTCTGGATCGCTTACCTCAACACACTTACTTTTAGCTGCATTCAGATTCTTCTTTATACGACTATCCCTTATATTTCTGAACAAACCACAGTCACCACAGCATCAATTATCGGCTCTATTAGCGTGGGCTCTTTTATCTTCGCTTTCATGGGTCCTTTCTGGGCAAGTAAGAGCGATACGTGGGGAAGAAAAAGAGTGCTTAGTTTTGGAATGATCGGAATGGGTCTTTCTTTTCTTTGCCTAAGTTCATTATTTGTTTTTAATGACGTCTTCTCTATTCAAATTAAAATCGCCATTGTGTACTTAAGCCGTATCATCTACGGTCTTCTTGCTTCGGCGGTTGTGCCAGTCTCTCAAGCATGGCAGTTAGACTTAATCGATACCAAAGATAAACTTAAAGTTCTTACCCGCAACTCGATGTGCTTAAACGTCGGCCGCGTGCTTGGACCGGTTTTAGTTCTAGTGAAAAAAGTCGACTTTGAACATATCATCTACTTTGGAACAGGATGGATTTTCTTCCTGGCAATCAGTTGTCTTTTGACATCAAAAAACCCACAACTAAAACAAGCAACACCTACGGAAACCAGCACTCCAAAATTCCAATGGAAAGAGCTCATTAAAGAATCCGTCCTTCCTATTGTTCTTGCTCTGATCTTCACAAGCTTTATTGGAATCCTTCACTCAACATTGGGGCACCATTTAAAAGAGACTTTAAGTATCAAGGGTGATGAGGCCAGTGTTCTTATGGCAAAGATCGTTCTTGCCAGCAGTTTATTCGCTCTTATTGTTCAGCAAACAAGCCAGTGGGTTTTTAAACGCAATTGGAAAAACAGACTTATCGTAGGTTCAAGCAGCTTAGTGGGCGGATCGTTTATTTTAAGTATGGCGGCGACTCTGACAAGCATCTGGATTGGCATTGCCTTCATCTCCATTGGACTGGCACTCATCCCGCCGGTTTACATGGCGCTGATCAGCCATTCTTCTTCTACTGAAAATGTCACAGGGAAAAAGATTGGTTTTGCCAGTATCGCCCATTCTCTAGGTTATGCAGTTGGTGCAGGACTGATTGCTATTTCTATGAAAATGAATTTAGTATCAAATATGACAGTGATTAGTTTTGTTTCGATGGTCACTTTTACCATCGTCGCAATGCTGATTGTCCGCAATGCAGAATTTGTTCTTCCTGCAAAAAAAGACCCTCAGTATTCATAAAGAGGGAAAAGGAAAAAACATCATGAGCAAAGTAAAAAATGTTCTTCTAAAAGTTTTAGGGCCACTTTTTTTATCAGAAAGTAAAGTTGTTTCTAATGAAAGACTCTCACCCCATTTTCAATTCCTGACGATTAAAGGCAAGTCCTTTAAAAAGTCGGAATGGATCCCAGGACAAAAAATCCAGGTGCGCTTAAGTGACGACATCATGAGAAGCTACACACCAAGTTCATGGGACAGACAAAACGGTGTAGTACAAACCTTGGTCTATATGCACGGGAAAGGTCCCGGAGCTCTTTGGGCACGAGATGCTAAGCCAGGATCAAAGGCCACAATTCTAGGCCCTCGCGGCTCACTAGTGCTTAGTGAAGAATTAAAAGAAGTCGTCTTCTTCGGTGACGAGACTACTTTTGGTTTAGCTTATGCCATTAAAGAAAACTTCAAACAATTAAGCGTGCGATGTTTTTTTGAAAACACTGATCTTAGAGAATCAAAACCTGTCCTGGAGAGATTCAATCTACAAGACAGCACCCTTTACACACTCTCTCAATACGACATTATCGCCAGCGATATTGCCCGTGGCTACCAAAGTTCAACGACTAGTAAGATTGTGCTTTCTGGAAAACAGCAGTCTATTGTGGCCATCCGCCAGAAGCTCTACACCTTGGGAATTCTCCCTGAGGATATTATTGTGAAGGTCTACTGGGGATGGAAAGATGACCCGAACGGGAAATTAAAGAAATAAAAATAAGGCCGCTAAAAAACGGCCTTTATTTTTTATATGTAATCAGACCCTCTGTTAAAGTGTCTGTCATGGATAAATTTTTTAAACTGCTCTTTTTGGACTCCTTCGATTCTTTCTCTGCGGTTTTCACAAACTCTCATTTCATCTGCACGCAGTTGATCTGCTTGTAAATCGTTTGAGTCTCCAATTCTGAAAGATTCTGGGTGATTTCTGTATTCATCTGCTCTCATTGCATCCTGAGCAAACACGCCACTGCCAAAAACAAGGCTTAAAAGCAGGGTTCCTAAGATAAGTTGTAAAGTTTTCATATGTAGTCTCCTTTTAAAAGGCGGTTATTTGTTGAACTCAGTATCGCCCTAAACTTGATAAAATAATATTATTTTGTTTTTATCAAATTAATAACTTTTAACTATATTGTATTATGGGCAATTTTTACGGCTATAATCTTGAAAAGTAGCCGACGTTAATATTTGTATTGCCTATGGCAACCTCACCTGTTTCATCTTGTTTAATTTCACTGGCCCAAGAATCCATTAAGAATCTCTAGCCAAACGTTATGCTCTTGATTCAGCTCATCTTTCGCTCTTTGTAGAGCAAAGTTAAAGTGGAATATATCTGCAACCAGGAGAGCTTTATGTCTGTGACACAAGTCCTTCCCAACTTCCCCAGCAATCGCATCACCAGAAAATTAGAAATCCTGACCTCTGACGGGCTTACTCTTAGGGGGTGGCAAATGGCCGCGAAGATTGATCCGGTCAAAGGCAATGTCATTATCGTCCACGGTTTTAAAGACTACTCCGAGCGCTACCTGGATTTTGCAAACCAACTTTCTCAAAACAGTTATCAAGTTTTTGCCTACGACCAAAGAGGACATGGACGAAGCGAAGGTGATAAAGCCTACTTCCCTAATTTCGATGTGGTCACCAACGACTTAGACCTAGCGATAAAAACATTTAAGAACTTCGACAATGGAAAACCATGGATCGTTCTTGGTCACAGTATAGGCGGCTCTATTACCGCTCGTTATACGGTCACTCATGAAGATGGCATCGCTGGTTTCATCCTGAGTGCTCCTGCCTTAAAAAAAATGCCAGACCTTCCGGGTTTTATTGTTGGTGCTCTAAAGGCCACAAATGCTATCGCACCTCACATCGGCGTCGTTGACCTGCCCAACGAAAAATTCTCCCGCGATCCCAAGATCGTCGAAATGATGAAAACCGATCCCTTAATTGATGACATTAAAATTCCGGCCCGTTCAGGAGTCGGAGCTTTGGAGAATATGGATTTTGTTCAAGATAATAAGGCAAAAACTAAAATCCCCTTCCTGGTTCTTCACGGAACCGGAGACCAAATCAATAACATTGAAGGAAGCAGAGAATTTTTTGAAGGCACTCCCAATATCCCGGGAAAACAGATAAAAATTTATCCAATCCTCGCCCACGATCTTTTACATGAGCCAGAACATCAGGAAGTAGAAAAGGATATTCTCCATTGGATTAACTTGATTGCAGACAGAAAGCAAAGTCATCAAGGGTTTTAAATTTTGGCAGCTCTTCTGCGTTCGAGAGCATAAGCAATTTTATCTTCAAACTCGCTGTAGTCAAAAGGCTTGATGATATGGTCTTTAATATCTTTTTGTAAAAGAGTCATTATGTCTTCTACATCACTTCGACCGGTAATGACGATGGGAATAGACTCCTTTAGGCGCTTAGAGCGTTTAGTGTCGCGGGCATAATCAATAATTTCAAAACACGTCCCATCTTCCAGGTCCCAATCAAGCAATAGCAGATCGAAATCCTGATTTTCCATGAGCTCTTTGGCCTCACCCACTGTCGAGCAGGTGACGAAATTTTTATGCGACAACTGCTCCATATGCATCCCTAAAATCTCCAGGACATTTGGATTGTTGTCTAAAATAAGCACACTTAAATTTTTAGGAAGAATACCGTTGATCTGTTTATCCCAGGCATTCATTAAGCTTTCACTAAACTGCTTGCGAGAAAAAGGTCTGGTGATGACCGTATCAACCTTAACCTTCGGATGATGATAAGGACGATCTTTATGTTTTTCGTGAGTAACAAAAGCAAAAGTAGCACGACAGAATTTCTGTGTATTTCTTAATTTCTCAGCGATCTCAATGACGTTGAACTTATCGCAAAGATAATCAAAGACAAAGGAGTCGATATGCTTGGTAGCAATACAGTCGATGAATTCATTGAAAGAATCGCAATTGTAAACAGTCACTTCATAATCTTCAAGTGTGGTGAGCTTCAGAGCGAGCCTGCGCGCCTCCTCTTTTAAACTCATACAAAGTGCAACACTGATCTTTCCTTTCATAAAATGATTTTCACTCCTTAAAAATCATTTCGGTCAATGTTGCAAAAGAATTAAATGCCCAACAAGGAGCATTTAATTCTTCATCGTTTATCATTTAGAACCAAAGGTTCCCTTGAGATTCCCCTAATGAAAAGTTAACAATAGCTATTTAAGTGAGTCACAAGTAAAAGTGTGATACCAATCTCCCCAATCATCACTGGTGATTCTCATTTCACTGACAAAAACATCATAGCCTTTAAAGACAATAGGGATGTCTCCCCAGACGAGAGTGCCGTCAGTAGAGAGTGCGCCCGGGTAATAAAATTCGTTTTGAGTTTCACCAATATAGGCGTATTGGTTTTCCGAAAGCTGCCAGAAATCTGACTCAGTCCACTCTCCTTCCACGCTGTAGTATTTTACAAACGCAATGATATCTTTTGAGCATCCGTTGACTAAATAGAGACTGTCGGAATCTTCTCCATTAATCATTTTTTCAAACTCAACAAATTTTGGAAGGACGCGATCGACTGACGAATGCAGAGAGCTCACCTCTGTCTTTGTTAAGAGTCTTGCCTCATGAAAATTTGTTTTGGAATAAAGAGAATTCATTGAAAATAACAGGGCAAATGTAAGTAGCGTCTTCATCTTCTCCTCCTTAAGATAGGGCCTCAACTTCATCCTAAAAATGGGCACAGCGGCTTGTAAACTCTCTTTGTTTAAAATGTTTTTTTCTTAATGTTGAGCTTCTTACTACCTAATATCAAAAATCTTTTTCATTATTTTTCTCATCCTTTTGGATTAATCACCTATAATGAACGTATGGGTGCTTTACTCTCACAATGTATTTCTACCAAAACGTTCAAGCGCTGCGGCCATAAAGTTTTGATCAGAAATGAAACAAGTCATACACAATTTACGAAATCTGAAGTTCTCTTAATCAAAGAACTCAAAGATAACGGAATCGTGCTTGAACTTCCGGCCAACGTTTGTCAACGAGGGCATAGCCTCACGCTTTTTTTTATAGATGGCCAATCAGAATTAAAACACAAACTACCTTCCAATGGAGCCTATAAAGAATCTCTTTTTGAAGTGGTCGCAAAAGTTGAAAAACTTGAAGACATTGAAGCTCAAGAAAAAACCGTCGCCGCGACTTTAACTTTTGTTCAATACGATGTCCGTGAATGGAAACAAATTATTGAGCAGTACGAAGCGGCCCAGAAAGAAATTAATAACCTCATCATGCGCCAGCATGACTTGAGAGAGGATAATGAGTAATTATTTTGATCCGACCGCTAAAGAAAACATGGCGACGTTGGAATTTTTCGAAACTAAGATCTGGTTGGTCGTCGATCCTTCGTCGAGTACGCGTTCGTCTGTCAAAAAAACCCTGACTCAATTGGGATCAAAGAGTTCAAATATCTTCGATACCGACAATCTGAACGAAGCAAGAAACATTATTGCCGAAAGAAAACCTCATTTTATTATCGGCAATAAAACCTTATCTCAAGGAAGCACTATCGAATTGTTTGGTGCTCATATGAAAATCATGCCTAATCGTGCAGACGCAGGCTTCTTTGTTATCACCGAAGAAAATTCTTTAAGCGAAGCGGCCATTGCACTCGACTATGATATGGATGGCCTGATCTCCATCCCATTTACTGGACAAACCATCATCAACACCATTCTGGCCGGTGTGAAACATAAACTAGCACCTTCCCTTTATCTAAAACGCCTTTATTTGGCCCAGGAACTTTTAATTAAAGAAGACCTGGACTTTGCCCAGGCCAATTTCGAAGAGGCCCTGGCGCTTAACCAGCATCCTTATGAAGCCTACTACTACCTGGCCGAAATCTATAAACAAAGAAGTTTGTTTAATGAGGCCATCAGTGCCTATGAGCAGGCCTTCTTTCATAATCCGCAACACTATAAAACGTTGAGGGACATGAGCGCGCTCTACTACCAGATGAAGGATTTTAAAAAAGCTTATGAATCCAATGTGCAAATGGCCCAAAGCTACCCTATTCTTCCAGAGAGAATACCTGAGCTGGTCAGGCTTTCAATCATCAACCAAAAATATGCTGACATCATCAATTACTTAAGAGTCTTTGATGCACTAAAATCCCCTAGTGTTGATATCCAGAATTCACTTGCCGCGGGTCTTGCCGTTTTAGGAAAATACTTTTTTAGCCTCGGTGAAACTGATAATGCTATCGATACTTTAAAACGTGCTTTCCATTACTCTAATGGAAAGTATGAAGTGCTTAGAAGTATCGCGCGCACTTTTCAAGAAATGAATAAATCTGAAATCATGCTGGAAGCTTTTGAAAGTATCGACCTGGCACAATGGCCGGATAATGCTGAAGTGATTTACTTTAATACACTTCACTTGGTTAGCAGTGATCATCAATCCGTCATCAACTATGGTGAAAAACTTTTAAAAAGAAAAATCATGGACCCGTCAATCTACCGCGGGATTATTGAGCGCGGAACAAAGATGAAGAGAAAATTAGGAGTTATCGAAGGCCAGGTCTTTGAGGCCATCAGGCATTTCCCATCTCATAAAGAAGAATTTGAAGCTCTGTTAGAAGAAGCTAAGACTGCTCTGGTGTAATTAGCCTTTGCAAAACGGATTGAGTTGAATCAAATCGGAAATCTCTCCACCATCTTTCTTTTTTAAGTGCTGCCAATAAGAACTCGAGCCTCTTCCCCAAATCTCACCGTTACTTTTATATTCGCCTTGTTTTCCCTTAAGTAACTCTTCCAGAATATCGAGTCCGCAACGCAAGTTTTCTTTTGGATTACTCACCGATTTAACGCCACAATTTGGGCCACGCCATTTTCTGGCCGAAGCTCTTTCATCAAGCTGGAGAAGACCTATGGCCGCACCATTTGTCGCCTGCCCATTTCTGGCCTTCGGATCACATGTTGATTCGATATGGGCGATAGATGCCATAACCCACACCCAGAAGTGCTGCTTTTCATCTTTATTCATCTTCTCCCAATTAGGGCAGGCCTTTACGCCACTGCTCATCCCATTGAGGTCATTGCTATAAAAAATAGAGTCATCCCCTTTGGCCTCAAGATAGCCAACAATTTCCCGGCCCCACGGTCCGTACCCTCCAGATTTAGAGGTAGAAATAAACTTATCACACTCTGCTGACTTGTCATTGAACTCTTCTGCCAGAGGTGGGCAGGCCGGATTGTCTTTATCAAGCGTGCTAGCGCATGCAACAGGAGGAACCCCGGCCTCTTTAACCGTGATTAAAACTTCTTCGATACATCTTTTAGTTCCTAGCTCTGTCGCGCTATCACAAGCGTTGGGATTGTTGGCCCAACTTGATGTCGAAATCATGAATAGAGTTAAAAATAAAAACTTCATCTATTTTTTTCTATTGTAGTGACAACTATAATTTGTTTTCTTTTTATTCTGAGAAACGAATTCATAATTATAAGTCAGTTTATCATTATTCAAATTGAGGCTTTCATTAATCAGTCCATTCTCGGCGACATCCGGACAGTTTGTCCTGATCGTTTTAGCCGTGAAAGAGTCTACTTTCTTTTCGTAATTGACTTGATAAGTGCATCCGCCTTCAACCACTTCCTTGCTCTCTCCTTTATCTTCAAGAGAAAGTGTAAAGCTCAAACTTGAACCGAATAAAAGAACACGCTCTTTTTCTTTTAAATGAGATTTGATCCCCAGGTTTCCTGTGGCACAGATATCGGGTCCGCTGATTTTTTCAAACTCTCCCGCAAGTTCAGCATGGAGATTAAATGAAACAAAAAGCAATGATGAAAGTAAGAGCATTTTCTTCATAAGTTCTTGTTTACCTTCGATTCTTAAACAGTTCTAAGGTTGACTCACTAATTCTAAAATCATCCTGGATTTTAGAAAAGCATTTATTTATGGCTTTTGAATAATTTTGAGCAATTAAAGCCCTTAGAGGGACAAAATTTCCTCGGGAGCTTCCTCTAAAAAGTGGCAATGCTCCCGTGAAATTTGTGAAAACTAAGCTCGTTGCTCATCCTTCTTGGAATTTCCGTAGATCACTTCGAGAAGAGAATTGACCACCTGATGAGTGTTTGAAACCTGAACTTTTAATTCATCTGCGGCCAGTGAACACTGTCTTGAAGCATCGGCGTTCTGATTAGTCGCCAGACCAATTGACTCCAGGGCCGAGTTGATTTCACTCACTCCCATCGACTGCTCTTTTGTGGCCTCTGTAATTTGCTTACTCATCGACACCATTTCAGTGATGTCGTTATTAATTTCATCTAAGGCGCGCTTACAACCATCCGCCGTGCGCACTCCTGCCAGAACCTTATCTTCCCCTTGAGTGACCAGTCTTGTAACATTCTCTCTTGTGGCACTAATAATGCTCTCGACTCGCGTATTACTTTGCTCAAGTAGAGTCCTGATTTCTTCGGCCGCTCCACCTGACATCTCTGCTAATTTTGAGACTTCCTCAGCGACGACAGCAAATCCTTTTCCGGCCTCACCCGCTCTTGCCGCTTCAACAGAAGCGTTGAAAGAAAGAAGTTTCGTCTGGAAAACGATTTCATTAATAACTTTTGTTTTTTCGTTGATGTTGTTAATCAAGTCAACTATCTCTCTCATTTCATTGTTACTCTTTTCAACTTGTTCACTGATTTCTCTGTTTGATTTAGAGATCGCATCAATTGAGGCGAGCATATTATTAACTGCGTTTTGCCCGTTAATCGCTGATTGTTTACTAGACTCTGCTTTAGCAAGGCTGTTTTGCGTGTTTTCTGCCGTCGTCTGAATCATACTCGCTACCTCGGTTGTCGCTGTCACTGTTTCCTGAAGTGCTGAAGCCTGCTCCGTCGTACTTGATGAAAGACTATTTGAAGCATCACTCACACGGTCAGCATTTTTTCCTACTTCATTTGAACTAGTGCTCAGCTGATCGGCAATGTACTGAAGAATTTTGCTGAGGCGTAAAGAGAAGATCGTCGCCCCAACAATAGAGATAGCAATGGTTAAAACGGCAATCACGCTCATGAGAGTTTTTGATTTCATCGCCAGTTCATTTGAATCTTTTGACCACTGAGCACTTGACTCAACAATATAGTCATCCAGGGCCAGAAGTCTTTTTTGATGGTCTAATGCAGTCGACTCGATCCCTACCAGGACCTCTTTCATTTTTTCAACTTTTCCAGCTTCATTTGAATTAAAAAGCGCGAGTACTTTTTCTCCCGCCGCCAGAACTTTACCTGCTTCTTCATCGACACTGCTTAATTTCTGCTCTTCTTCTTTTGAGAAGAATGTTTTTTCTTTATATTCTTTAGTGATCTCGCGGTAACGAGTGATTGACTTATTTAAACCTTCAATTGCTTTTTTTGATTCTTCTGCATTTTCTGCAAACAGGGTCAGCTTAAGTGAATCAGCACGCAACTGAGCAGCACGAGCGCGTAATCCTGAAATATCCCCTAACTTCGGAACGCTTTGAACAACTAGTTTTTCGTATTCCTTTACAACGTTGTTTAAACTCAAATAGCCAGTCAAGGCCAGAATGATTAACCCCATACAGACAAAGATCATCCCTGCCGTTAATTTTCCTTTTAAACTCATGCACACTCTCCTTAGCTTACATATCTAAGTCTAAGTATACTTTGTAAACAAAAAAAATCTATAGAGAATCAAGCTCTTGAGGTGTGATTTTCTTTTTACCTGAGCTAATTGATACCCCAATTGAGGCAAAGATAATGAGCGCGATTGCCATACACTGAACAAACGACAAACGCTCTTGTAGAAAAAATAATCCTGATAGTGCTGCACAGACAGGCTCAAGGCTCAGTAGAATTCCAAATTCTTTTTTAGGAATGCGCTTAAGTGAATACATCTCCAGCGAGTATGGAATCGCGCTGGAAAAAAGGGCCACACCAAGGCCAAAAGGCAGAATGCTCCAGCTTAAAAAGCTCACGCCTTGTGAAACAATTCCAACCGGTACAACAATGATGGCCGCAACCATCATCCCAACAGAAGACACAACACCTGAGGAATGATTTTTTCCTGCACGCACTCCAAAATGAATGTAGAGGGCCCAAAAGAAGGCCGCAAGGAAAGCAAGAAATATCCCCAGTCCGTCAATGGGATTTTGAATATCACCCAACGGAAGAATCAAAAGCACTCCGGCCCCTGCTAAGAGTACCCAGAAATAATCTAAAAGTTTTTTTGAAGACAAAACTGTAATTGCTAAAGGCCCGGTGAATTCGATGGCCACAGCAATCCCCAAAGGAATGCGAGCAATGGCCAGATAGAAAAAGAGATTCATCAGCCCTAAGCTTCCACCGTAAAAAATAAGTTCTTTAAGATCTGATTTTTGAAAAGTCGATTTCCATGGCTTCCATATCACTCCGAGAATGATGGCCGCAAAAAATAATCTCAACGCCGATGTTCCCATGGCCCCAGCGACTGGAAAAAGATTTTTTGCCAGTGAAGCCCCTGACTGAATGGAAATCATCGCCAGGATGAGAACCAGGACAGGAAAAATGGTTGATTGTGGAGACATTACTTTTTTAATCATCACCGACTTTATAACTTAAGAGGTGTGATTATTATAGCAGTTCTTTTTCCAAAGTGAGGAGTTTCTCTTTCACCTTCAGGCCTCCGGCATAACCGGTTAGTTTGCCATTGCTTCCAATCACTCGATGGCAAGGAATGATGATACTGATGGGATTTTTTCCATTGGCCGCACCGACGGCCCTTACCGCCTTAACATTTTTTATTTTCCTGGCGATATCGCTATAGGTGCATGTTTCACCGTAAGGAATCTTTAACAGCGCCGACCAAACACTTTTTTGAAACGCACTCCCTTGTAAATCAAGCTCAATACTAAAAGTCTTGCGCTTTCCTTCCAAGTATTCAGACAATTCTTCTATTGTCTTTTTAAGCAGTGGATGCTCACTTAAATCATTTGCGTAAGGAATATCTTGTTTTTTCCAGAAAGCTCCTCTGAGCCCCTTTTCAGAAACTACCAGATAAATGGGACCAACGACTGAATGAAATTTCCATTGATGTAATTTTGTTTTCATAAAAGGATTGTACGTGAGGAAAAAGAATTTGAATGGCGGGATTCGGACGTGGACAAAAAAAGGCCGGCGCATAAAGCGCCGGCCGTATTTCAAACAATTACTTGTTGATAACTTTTTGGATCCATTCTTGTCCGTAAGCTACGTTAGAATAGATTCCGTATTTCTTAGCTCTGGCACAACCTTCTCCAAAGCTTACAACTCCAATTAGAGTTTGTTTTTTAGACACTTCATCTTTTACGATTAGAGGTCCACCAGAATCACCTTGGCAAGAATCCTTTCCACCTTGGTCGTATCCAGCAGCAATCATCGATTCATTGATAGCTCCGTTATAAGCTTCACGAGCGTTCGCTCTCTCACGGCTAACAAGTGGAACATCTACCATTCTCATCACAGATGGCTGGCTTCCGTTTTCACGAGTTACACCCCATCCAAGAACTGTAGCTACTGTACCTTCTTCTAAACCACCAGATGTTTCAAGGTTAGAATCTGCCATTTCGATTTTTGAAAGCTTAGTGTTTTCGAAATCGATTGGAGTTGCAAGTTCAAGAAGAGCAAAATCGTTTGAGCTCTTTGAAGATGAGTATTCCGGGTGAACGTATGACTTAAGAACCTTAAGTTTCACTCTGTCTGAAGCGTATAAACTAGTGCTTCCACCAGTTACTGCGCGAGTAAAAAGCGGCTTACAGTGAGCTGCTGTCAGAATCCATTTAGCGTCGATGATGCTACCAGCGCATCCACCGCCAATGCTTACAATAAAAGAAGCATCAGTTTTTGCATCAACCTCAACTCCACCAACAATTCTAGGTACTACCTTTAAAGCTGGAAGGGCCGCGTTTGCAGACGTCATTGTCAGAGTTGCGAGCATAAGGAAAATCATTTTCATATTTAAACTCTCTTGGTTTGAAGTGGTTTATAGATTTTTATAGTTTCCCTACCCTCTGACAAGCGACGAATTTAGATGTGATTTAAAGTTAGAAAGAGGCGAAACCTTTCACTCGGGTATTACATTCTCTTACTTTTCTCTCCTTGACCGTCAAAAATCCCTCGGGCAACATGGACTCTCGTGGAGGTTTATTATGGGCAAACAATCTTTTCTTACGAGTCGTCCTCATCCCTGGCATGGAATCCAGATTGGCAAAGACGCCCCAAAGGTGGTGAAGGCCTATATTGAAATCGTTCCCAACGATGCTATTAAATACGAAATTTGCAAGGAGACAGGTTATATCAAAGTCGATAGACCTCAGAAATTCTCCTCTCTTCCTTCCGTCCTTTATGGATTTATCCCGCAGACCTACTCTGCCGAGAAATCAACGGCCCTTTCTAAAGTGGCCACTCATGGAGATGGAGACCCGGTAGACATCTGCGTTCTTTCAGAACTCTCTATCGAGCGCGCTGACATCATTATGGACGTAAGAATTATTGGTGGGATTAAGCTGATTGATAATGGCGAAGTCGACGACAAGCTGATAGCTGTTTTAGATGGAGATCCTTTTTATGAAGGCATCCATGATATCTCACAAATCCATCATGTCATCGTCGATCGCATGAGACACTACTTCTTAAGTTACAAGACCATCCCCGGCGAGCCTCCAAAAACTAAAATTGAAAGCGTCTATGGACATGAAGAAGCCTTCAAAGTTGTCCAGGCGGGAATGGAAGATTACAAAAACCACTTCAACTAATCAGCATAACTTCTGATCTCTGAATTATGAAGCCTGCGGTAGAGATGAGAGCGATTTAAGTCTGTGTGAGACTTAAGCCCCATGGCCCCAAGCATTTCAGCGACAATTTTAAGCGTTTCCTGATGGTAGTTTTTCACTCTCAAACGTTTAGTGGGCACATGCAATCCCTGAGCAAGGTCTGGGTTCTGAGTGGCAATTCCAGTCGGGCAATTATTCGTATTACATTTTAAGGCCTGGATACACCCCAGGGCCAAAAGCATTGAACGAGCACTGTAAACAGCATCGGCCCCCAGACATAAAAGCCTGACGAGATCAAAGGCCGTCGCTACTTTTCCTGTCGCAATGATTTTGATTTCATCTCTTAGGCCAGCTTCCTGCAATTTATCAGCAACATAAATCAGAGCATCTTTTCCCGGAGTCCCGATGTGATTTGAAAACTCAAGTGGAGCTGCCCCTGTTCCACCTTCAGCGCAATCGACCACGATAAAATCCGGATAAAGCTCGAGCTTTTTCATGCTGTCAATTAATCCATCAAACTCATGGGCATGCCCCAGACACATTTTAATCCCGATAGGTTTTCCTCCTGAAAGACCTCTGAGCCTTTGAATAAACCTGATCATGGATTCAGGATCGTGAAATGCAGAATGCCCCGGAGGAGAAATAACGTCCTTACTCATGGGAACATTTCTGATCTTTGAGATCTCTTCCGTGACTTTTCTCGCCGGTAAAATCCCACCGTGCCCCGGTTTTGCCCCTTGAGAGAGTTTGATCTCAATCATCTTCACTTCGGGTCTTAGGGCATTGAGCTTAAAGTAGTCCGGGTCAAATTTTCCTTCTTCATCACGGCAGCCAAAATACCCGGTTCCTATCTGCCAGATAATATCTCCCCCATTTTTTAAATGATGTGGAGACAACCCACCTTCTCCTGAATTGTGCGCAAACTCTCCATCGCGTGCTCCACCGTTGAGAGAAAGAATAGCATTTTTTGAAAGTGACCCATAACTCATGGCCGAAATATTCAAAAGCGAAGCTGAGTAAGGTTGCATGCAAAGCTTGCTGCCAATCTGCACTCGCAGTGTTTTTGGGTCGATATGAGTTGGGTAGAGAGAATGCGTGAGAAACTCATAACCCTCTTCATAAAAATTTTGTTGAGTCCCAAAAGCGATAGTGTCCACCTGCTTTTTTGCCCTTTGATAGACAATGGATCTGGCCTCACGGCTAAAAGGTCTCCCCTCCGTGTTGGATTCAATGAAGTATTGATTGATCTCAGGTCTGATTTCTTCCAAAAGGTAGCGCAAATTCCCAACGATTGGATAATTCTTTTTAATCGCATGAGAGTTTTGCCATAGATCCCTTAGCCCCACGATGGCCAGTGGTAATAAAACAACTAATAGCACTAGTGCCCACGGCATAAAAAAATAAGCGAAAACTGAAAGTGCAGAAACACAAACTAAATATAAGTAGAAGAACTTCTTCATAAAGATTCCTAAAAAGTTGTCTTAAAAAAATGTAAGGGACTCTAAGGATGGTGACTGGGGTAAAAAATCCAGTCGCAACTATAGTGCGATAGTTTTTCTAGAAGAAATTTGGAAAATTGACGTGTGTTTCATACCCATGGCCAGAGATATTAGCAGAATAATTTTTTAGGTCAACCGTAAGCTTTGACTCAATAAAATTATCATTTTATGATCCCTTTATGGAATTTGGGAAACTAGAAAATATTGATTCCGTCGACTGGGCCCTGCCAATAGAAGACCCGGGAAATGCATCGAGGGTTTCTCCAGGAAATGGTTTTAAGTTGCATTTTGGGTCCCCTGCCTGGGGAGCTAAGCACTGGCTTGGAAAAATCTATCCTCCCAAAACACCGCCACAAGAGTTCTTGTATCACTACTCCCGCAATTTTAACTGCATTGAACTCAATACAACTCATTATAGAATTCCAGATAGTAAAACAATCACTGAATGGCTTTCTGCTGTTGCCTCGGATTTTAAATTCTGTCCAAAGCTTCATAAAGATATCTCTCATGCCCGAAATGGCCTGGTGGATACAACTCTCCTGTCTCATTGGTGGGAGTTTTTAAACGGCATTCAAAACAATCTTGGACCTTGCTTTATTCAACTCCACGAAATGTTTTCTTATAAAGATAAAATGCTGCTCTTTCGTTTCTTAGAAAACTGGCCTTCGGAATTCAAGCTCTCACTTGAACTTCGCCATCCAAGCTGGTTTCAAAACGGAGTGATCCTTCCGCCATTGGCCGATTACTTAAACAGAAAGAATATTGGACTAGTTATTACCGACGTCGCTGGAAGGCGCGATGTTCTGCACTCCACTCTTTCGACAAACTGGACTTTAATCAGGCTCATTGGCAACAACCTTCATGAAAGTGATGAGAGGCGACTTGGGGACTGGGCCCTAAGAATTAAAGAATGGCAAAAATTAGGTCTTCGTGACTGCTATCTTTTTTTGCATCAACCTGATGATGTAAAAACGATTGAATTTTCGACTCTCGCCGAAGAAGTCTTCACGCAAATGAGTTATGAAAATGTCCCGCATTTTAAACTCGAAAAAAATTTAGATTTACTAAGCTTGATATAAAAAAGGCAGACCGAAGTCTGCCTTTTTTATTAAGATTGGATTTGCCCCATTCGCCCTGATTGAAAATCACTAAAGGCTTCCTGGATTTCATTCATCGTGTTCATGACAAAAGGTCCATATCCCACGATTGGTTCATTGATCACTTCTCCACCTAAGAAAAGAATTTTAGCATCTTCAATTGCTTCGATCTCAAAAATTGTGCCTTCAGTTTCAAGCACTGCAATCTCAGCGGCCTCAACCACTTTTCCCTCTGGAAGTTTAACATTCCCACTTAGCACTAAAAAAGCTGCCGTGTGATTTTCCGGAACTGTAAACGTTTTCTTATGACCTTTATTTAAACGGATGTCCCAAAGATTCATCGGAGTAAAAGTCATCGCAGGCCCTTTGTGACCTTCAAACTCTCCGGCAATCACGCGCACACTTCCAGCGCTTGAATCAATCTTGGGAATATCACCGTCCTTGATTCCCTGATAACGAGGTTTGCTCATTTTATCTTTCTTAGGCAAGTTCACCCACAGTTGAACCATTTCAAACATTCCGCCTTTTTTAGCGAATTCTTTTCCATGTTTTTCAGTGTGAATAAGTCCACTCGCCGCCGTCATCCATTGAACATCTCCGGGACCAATAAGGCCTCCGCCGCCAGACGAATCTCTGTGCTCAACTTCTCCTGAGTAGACAATCGTCACTGTTTCAAAACCTCTGTGTGGATGCTCGCCCACTCCTCTGATGTGTTCACTTGGAGCAAACTCATAAGGGCCGGCATAATCCATCAGTAAAAAAGGTGAAAGATGGCGTGCCTGGTTGTTGTAAGTGAACATGGATCTCACGGGAAAACCATCGCCTACCCAGTGAGACTCGTGACTCTTGATTGAAAATAACATTTTTTTCATAACATAATTCCTTCCCTGAGATAGATACGGGTCAGGGAGTCGCTTGAGTCTTTATTATACTAAATTTTTTGAGGCTTGATTAGAGAGGCTGACAGGAAAGACTTTTCGGCCTAATGGATAATCCGCCCTGACTTTTCAGGGCGGATATTTACCCTAGGGAATTAGAAGTGTTTTTTTACAGTGTCGCAAACATACTGAAGTTCTTCAGTTGTAATGTAAGCAAAACATGGAAGGTTTAAAACCGCTTGAGAAATGTAGTGAGCATTTCCGTTGTCGATTTTTCCAGCTAAATAAGCAGGAGCTCCCGATTGCATACTCATGGCACCAGGATAAATCGTCCCGTAACCAACATTTGCTTTTTTCAGTGATTCAATAAGTGCCGGTCTTAGAGCTGGGTCAATCATCCCTACTGCACAGTAACCGTTTTCTTTTACATTTTTAGTTGCGCGAACTGGTTTGAATGGAAGACCTTTTAGAGCTTCTTCGTAGAAGTTAACTGCATTCATACGGCTCTTAATACGAGCGTCGATGTGCTTAAGTGACATATTTAAAAAGAGTGACTCGTAAGCTCCAATGCGCGAGTTCCATCCGATCATTCCGTGAGAGTAGTGATCAGTTCTTCCGTGGTTAATTAAAGTGCGGCAGTTTTTTGCGTACTCATCATTTGATGTGAAGATCGCTCCCGCATCCCCTGAAGCACCAAGAACCTTTGCCGGATAGAAACTTGTCGTTGCAATTAAAGCTGTCCCAACAACTGATTGCCCGTCGATTTCTGTCCCAAAACACTGAGCACCGTCTTCAATAAGAACAACACCAGCGTCTTTAGCAAATTTTCTAATCTCTAAAGTTTCAGGAGTTACCCATCCGTAAAGGTGAACCATAATGGCCGCTTTTGGTTTAAACTGCTCTACTGCTTTTTTAAAAGTAGCCAGGTCCCAGTGACAAGCTTCACGGTTAACGTCAACAGTAACAGGATTTGCTCCCACGTTAACAACCGCTTCAAACGTCGCCCAGAAAGTCATATCAGGAACAAGAACCTTGTCGTTCTTATCAACACCAACTGCACGAAGAGCAATTTGAATGGCATCCGTTCCGTTAGCGCAACCAATTGCGTGTTTTGATTTTGTATACGTTGCCAGGTTGCCTTCCATTTCAGCAACGATTGGTCCACCAACGAATTGAGTTTTATCAAAAAGTGAAGCCACCCCTGCTAAAAACTCATCGCGGAAACCAGGCTCAAAACGATTCAAAGTAATAAATGGAACTTGTTGAATGCTCATATATATTCTCGAGGATAAAGTGTTAAATAACGCCTCAATTATCCAGTAGCTCCAACGAAGATGCAACCTCTCAAATCGGGATTTTTAATAACGCCGATAGTAATCGAGAGCTATTAGTGCGTACATTTTCTAAAAAGCCAGGTGTTTTTCGATGAATTGTGAAAGCGCCTTAGTTTCTTGCGAAGACACGCTTCCCGTTCTTCCTTCCATGTCTCTTAACCACGCCACACATCCAGTCAGGTCCGCAAGCTTAAAAGCAAGCTCGCGGGCCTCAGTTTCTAAGGCCACGTCTCCCGCCTTATAAAGTTCAAGCACCCAAAGGTTGAGTTTCTTCAAACTCTCCTGAACCTTATTTTTTTCTGCTCTCGTTGATTTATCCAATTCTGTTTTTAAGAAGTTCATGAGCATTGGCCACGACTGGTCTTTTTTCAAAGCGCGAAGAAGATCTAAACTTAGAACATTCGTTGTCCCTTCCCAAATCGCAAAAACCTGGTTATCGCGGTATAAAAGAGGAATGCCGGTGTCTTCGATATAACCAGCTCCACCAAACACTTCTAAAAGCTCACTCGTCCACTGGACTGTTCTTTTTGCGGTATAGAGTTTTAGCACAGGAGTAAGAACGCGAAGAATTTTATTTAAATCTTCTTTTGATGTTTTAAAAATATTACTCTCATCAAAGACTTCTTCATTACCGAAAATTTCAGCTACTAAAAAAGTAAAATGAAAAGCACCATAAAAATCAGACCTCGCAGAATCCAGAAGTCGTGCTGTCAGAGGATGCTGATCAATAATTTTTTCGAATGCTTTTCTTCTGGTTGAATAATCACTGGCAAGGCAGAGGATTCTTCTAAAAGCAGCAATCGACGTCACCGAATTATAAAGTCTTGTCACATTAAACATCGAAGCTATTTGCTTCACACCTTCGCCGACGTTTCCAACAAGTTTTGCTTTTGAACCTTGAAGTCTGAGCTCCGCCGTTGGAAGAGCTTTTGTTCCCAGCTTGTCTTTTAAACGAAGAACTTCAATATTGTTTAGAGTCCCGTCTCTCTTTTTGATTTCAATATAAAAAAGTGAAAGCCCACGGCTTCCCTTTACTGTATTTCCCTGCTCATCTTCAATGCGCGCTAGGGCCATCGACATTTCGCTGGTGATCGCTGATGTAAACCATTTCGTCCCAAAGAGTCTCCACTCCCCGTCAATTTTGCGGGCAATGGTTTCAGTATTAGAAACATCTGATCCACCAGTTCTCTCTGTCATCCACTGACCTGAAGTCCAGAACTCTGCTGCGACATCAGAAGTCAGGTGATTGTAAGTGGATTTTAATTCTTGATCGCCATAAAGCTCAATGAGTTTTGCTGCTCCATCAGTCATGGCCAGTGGGCATGAATAAAAAGCGCTTGAAGGATGAAAGAGATAAAGTTTTGCAAACTGAACAATGCGCGAGTGGCTTCCGTATTTTCTTTCGTAACCTAATTTAACGATTTGCTCTTCGGCACTCACTTTGTGAAGATCAGTCCATCCGCGGTCAACGACAACAGTGTCGATGCGCTTTCCCCATGGATCAAACTGCACTAGTTTGGGAGAATTGCTTTCTGCACTTTTGGCCATTTCTAAAACGTCTTTTGTCACTCTTTCACCAAAACGTTTAAGATCGGCCGTAACTTCTTTTTTAATTGAGCTTGGCAATTTTTCTTCGATGTAGTTTTTTAAAACTTGATCGTCTTCAAACTGATTTTTTAAAACAGGACCATCTTGAAAAAATTCATTCATGCCGCTCGCTCCGCCAATAAGTTTTTTTACCGTCTTAGTTTAACAAAGGAGAGCGCTTTTTCCAAACTCGCATTACTTGAGTGGATGACTACAAAAATGAGAGTCAAGTCCTGATGGTGGAATGTGTCCTGCGTCCTGAATAAAATGCATAAACGTTTTAACGAGCGCTGAGTTATTTTTAGTGCTCCAGTAAGCATAGATCTTCATTTTCGCCGAGAAATCCTCTAGCGGAACAAACACCGCGTCGTTGCGTGAATCCACCATGCGCTTAGAAGTAAGCAAGTGACCTTTGCCAACAACGACCAGATTGGCACAGCTTTCATTCGCTTTTTTATAATAAGGCCTGATGATAACCCTATGGCCTCTTAGAAATTCCTGGAAGTCTTTTTGAAATCCTAAGTTTTCTGATTTAGGGTGAAAGATAAAAGGCTCATTGTTTAAATCAGAAAACCTGATTTTCTTTTTCTTTGAAAGTGGATGATGGCGATTAACCCAGAGACCAAGCTCTTGAGACTGAACTTCTCTACAAACCAGTGAAGAATCATTTAAGCGAGAAATAGTAATGAGTACATCAACGTCTCCGCTCTTTAAACTTGAAACCTGCTTTGAGACTGGAAGCTCTTTTAAAGCAATGCTCGAATCTTTAAATTGCTCTTTAAAAGAACTAATTACATGAGGCATATCTGAATGGAAAACTGGTCCGTTTAGGCCAATAGTGACTTCTCCTTTTTTAATCTTAGAAAGCTGCTTTACTTCCAGCTCTAAGTCCCTCATGGAGTCGATGATCTTCTTTCCTTCATTGAATAAATGAATACCTGCACCCGTGAGTTCTACTTTTCTCGTCGTGCGGTTAAAAAGTGTACTGCCTAACTCATACTCTAATTGGTTGATCAAACGGCTTAGTGGAGGCTGAGTCATATTCAGGCGCTCAGCTGCTCTTCTAAAATTGAGTTCTTCTGCTGTGATAATAAAAGCGTTAAGGGCCCTCATGTCCATAATTAATACCTTTTTTGAATCAATACTGATACCGCATCGGAACTTCTCCTCTGCTTTCCTCTACGTTAAAATTGAATCAGAAAGAATGCAACTCAAAATGCGAGGAACTATGAAAACACTATACGACGTTCTTATTATTGGTGGAGGCCCAGCTGGTTTATCTGCAGCACTAGCGATTTCACGAGTGGGACGCACGGCCTTAGTCTGCGACAGTCAAGTTTACCGCAATGCTGCTGCTAAACATATGCAGAACTTTCCTTCACGAGATGGCATGTCTCCTTTGGAATTAAAAGAGCTCATAAAAAATGATATTAATAAGTATGAGAAAGTTGATTATGCCTATAAAAAAGTCATCGACATCAAAAAAGAAGGTCCACTTTTTGTCGGATACTTTGAAGATGGCCAGTCTGTGCAGGCAAAAAAAGTAATCCTTGCTCATGGGGTGAAAGATAACCTGGAAACCCTCCCTAACCTTCGTGAGTACTGGGGAGAAACAGCGATTCACTGCCCTTACTGCCACGGGTACGAACTCAAAGGTTCTGACTTCGCCATTGTTGGCGAACCAGAATACACTCTGCATATTGCTGGCATTGTTAAACCTCTTTCATCTTCCATCAGCATTTTCGCGAACGGTTCAAAAAGATACAGTGAAGAGAATTTAAAATTTATCCAAGAGAAAAAAATTGAATTCCATCCAGGAAGAATCACAAATCTTTCAGGTCTAAATCACAAACTAGAAAGCCTGACTCTTGATAACGGCGACATTTATAAAAAAAATGCAATGATGATTAGGCCTCCTACTTCTCTAAGTAGTGACCTGGGAATCAAGCTCGGTTGCGCTCTTACTTCAGAAGGAAATTATCTGATTGAGATGAAAGTAAAATCCAGCGTTCCTGGAGTTTTCATCGCGGGTGACTTGGCAGAGATGGCCCACAGTGTACTGATTGCTTCAACTTCAGGATCAATGGCGGGAGCTTTTGCCTGTAGTGAAATCGGACACGCTGAGCTTTAATAGCATCTTTTCATCGAGTCATTTGTGAAAAGTTATTCTTTTGATGGGATCAAGACCGTTGTCTTTGCCCTTTATTTTTCATAGACTCCGCCCTATGAAAACAAAAACTTTAACGACACTTATGTTCTCTTTTATCACTCTAAACGCCCATGCAGTAAGAACACTTAACTGCACACCTTCAATCGACGAGCGCCTGATCCTCAATATCACTTTTTCCAAAGACATCTCTCCTGAAAAACCATTTATTGGTTTTTATGAGTTTGGGGCCACAGTAAAAGTGAAAAAACAAAACTCTAACCAGGCGTACACGAACTCAAATGTCCGCATAACTCCGGAAGTTTATACAACTGACACGAATTTACGTGGAGACGCAGCTGGTGTTTACTTAAGACTTTATCCGCACTTTGACGGACGCAATGTTTTTACTCACTACACCGGGCAAGTGTTAATCAACGACCTTGATGTAAGAGCTTATTTCAATTTCACAGATAATAATGGACAACCTGGATTTGTTTGCCGATAGCTTTTAAGCGTCGGCAAATTTTAAAATCACTGAGCCAACGACAATACAAAGAATGCCCAGCACGTGGGCGATTTCGATTCTTTCCGAATATAAAAGCCAGCCAATTAAAACAGCAACAGCTGTTCCCATCCCCGACCAGATGGCATAGGCCGTCCCAATAGGAATAGTTTTAACAACTAAAGAAAGCATGTAAACTGTCAGGCCATAAAAGAAAAGCACACCAAAATTAGGCAGCCAGTTGGTCATGCCATTTGAATGCTTCAGTGAAACTGTGCCGAGAACTTCAGAGACAATCGCAACCGTAAGATAAACCCAACTCATACGTTAAACATTCGGCCGAGTTCTTTTGAAATTTCTTCAACAGAATAAAGCGTAGACTCAAAAGGTTTGTAAGAAAGGCCTTCATGCTCTTTAAAAAAGAACCCATCGCTATCGACACTAAAAACATGATGGGCAGCAAAGTCTTGCGCCAAAAGTGAAAGCTCAATTGGCGAAACCGGAGGATTCACTTTCATGCCTTCAAAAGAAAGCGATTGAAATTCATTGGGATTCGTGAAGTAGCGGGCAAAATCATTTTTTAATACGTAGAAAGCATAATTACTCGTCTCTTCAAGTTCCTGCATATCCTTGTGAATAACAAAAAACTGAGACGTTATGCGGTTGTAGCGAAGGTCTGTTGGTGAAAATGGAATCAGGCGCCCCATGATCTCTACCGCTTCAAGGCCCTGACTCACGTAAAGGCCTGCACGGTTGTAATCTTTGATGCCTCTGTTTTTGATCTCAAGATTATTGAGATAAAAAAGAATTTCTCCCTCTGTTGATAAGACGAAAGGGAGATTCTGCGACATCGGGAAGTACTCGTTGTAGTGCTTGGTTAAAAGCGTGAGAGTTCCCTGGTTAGTGCTCTTTAAAAGCACTCTGGCATTTCTAGCCGTTTCCATTATTAGCCTTGTGCAAATGTTCCCGGACGACCCTTTGGAATGGCAGCAATTAACTTCTGCGTGTAAGCATTTTTTGGATTGTTGTAGATTGTCTCTGCGTCTGCAAGTTCAACAATCTTCCCGCTGTTCATAACAGCGATTTCATCCGACATGTACTTAACAACTGAAAGGTCGTGAGAAATAAAAATATATGTCAGTCCCATCTCGTCCTGAAGGTCCTGAAGCAGGTTTAATACCTGCGCCTGAACAGACACGTCGAGAGCAGAAACTGATTCGTCACAAATTAAAAATTCTGGCTTTAGTGTAAGAGCGCGCGCAATACAAATACGCTGTCTCTGTCCACCTGAGAACTCATGCGGGTAACGGTTTAGAGCATCGGCCGAAAGACCTACTTTCTCTAAAAGCATTGCCGCTGTTTCCAGACGCTCTTTTTTCGTTCCAATATCGTGGATGACTAGAGGTTCAGTGATGATATCTCCAATCGTCATTCTTGGGTTCATTGACGAGAACGGGTCCTGGAAAATGATCTGCATTTTTCTTCTTAATGCACGCATCTCTTCCGGGTTTTTCTCAACAATGTTTTCTCCCATGTAAATGATTTTTCCTTCAGTCGGTTCAATCAATCTTAGGATTGTTCTTCCAAGAGTTGTTTTCCCGCAACCAGACTCTCCTACCAGACCGAAAGTTCTTCCCTTTCTGATCTTGATTGAAACATCATCAACTGCTTTAAAATCTTTTACCTTGCGGCCAAAGATGCCACCTTTGATTGGGTAGTATTTTTTCAAATTTTGAAGTTCAAGAATCACCGGGTTCTTTGCTTCATCAACTGATCTTGGGACTTTGTAGTCAACCAGTGCTTGATAGAAAGCTTTTTCATCTTTTAGGATTTCATCAACCGTCGGAAGACGTTTTGGATTTTTATCCAGTTTTGGTCTACACGCCAGAAGACCTTTTGTGTATGGGTGTTCTGGATTTTCGAAAAGCTCTTTACAGGTCTTTTGTTCAACCATGTCTCCACGGTACATAACCGCAACCTGATCAGCGATATCGGCAACGACTGAAAGGTCGTGCGTGATGAAAAGCATACTCATCTTGTGTTTTTTCTGAAGTTCAATCATCAGGTTTAAAACCTGTTGCTGAATCGTAACGTCCAGAGCTGTTGTCGGCTCATCACAGATCAGAAGTTCTGGCTCACACGCCATCGCCATCGCGATCATTACACGTTGTTTTTGTCCACCTGACATTTCGTGAGGGTAAGCGTTTACTTTATTTGATGGATCGGGAATTCCTACTTCTGTTAGAAGCTCAATTGTTCTTTTTCTTGCTTCTTCACGTGAGAGATCCTGGTGAAGAAGAATCGTTTCATCGATCTGCTGACCAACGGTGAATACCGGGTTTAAGCTGGTCATTGGTTCCTGGAAGATCATAGAGATCTTATTTCCTCTCACCTGTCTCATCTCTTTCATCGAAAGATTTAAAAGGTTCTGACCTTTGTATAAAATTTCTCCGGTGATTTTAATCCCACCGTGATCTGGAAGCAGTCTCATGATCGCCAGAGATGTTACTGATTTTCCTGAACCAGACTCACCTACAAGACCAATAGTCTTTCCGTGAGGAATGTTAAGGTTTAAATCTTTAACGGCCTTAACCACTTTCCCATCAGAGATGAAAGTGACGTTAAGGTTTCTGATCTCAATTAAGTTTTCTTGGTTTGTACTCATAATAAATTCTTCTTATCCTCTCTATTTTTCCTATAAGAGAACATTGTAGCTGGCATCGAGCGAAGTTGAACGAAAAAAAGACAAGAATGCGAGATGAGTGTATTAGAAAGAGTTTGAATGGTCAAACATTAGTATTCCAACTTAAATCATAAAGTATTTCAAGGGATAACGCGACTCAAATTATTTTACGCGCGTAAACGTTGGGCCTCTTCGGGAGTCAAAAACTGCTTTTCTATCATGATGTGGTGCGAACCAAAATATAAACGCTGATCCACGAGCAAAGTATGAGAAGCGACACGTTTGCCGCCAAAATGGATTCCGTTTTTTGAATTGAGGTCATAGACTTGAATAAAATTATTGGGATCAATCTCAATCATACAATGAGTTGAAGAAAGGCTAGGATCATCAATAGCAATATCATTTTCCTGGCTACGGCCAAGATAAGTTTTCTTTTTTAGCTCAACAGTAGTGAGCTTCATCTCGCCTTGATAAAAAGCAATATGAATAGACATGCAATGACTCCTCTATCGTTAATCATTGACCTGAGATAATTTACTGTCAATTGTGAAAAGATTTTTTTTGTCCGACTTCTTACTCGGACACTGAAAGGATTAACCTCTATGAATGAAGCTCTTGTGAAGTTTGATAAGATTTGTGAAAACTTTTATGCATCATGAGTCCAACGAAAGCGCAAAGAAGCCAAATCCCTCCACCAATAAGAATAGATGTGCGAACCGAAGTAGTACGAATCAACCAAGGCGAAATAAGGGTGAAGATCAAAGTCATGCTCGACTCTGAGGCCAGGCGAAGTCGAAACATTTTAGTCAGGTCCTGCACTTTAAATTTTTTCTGGAGCATATCAATAAAGGCCAGGTCATTCATCGGCCCAAAAAATCCTGCAAACGCTGAGGCCAGAATAATCCATTCAACATTAGGAGCAAGGCCAATTAAAATAAAACCAGTTCCTAAAAAGAGCAGTCCATAAAAATAAAGCCCCCATAGTCTTTTTCTCTCCATATTCCCAAAATAAAGAGCGCCAATAAAATTCCCTACTCCATACGAGGCCATGACTAATCCAAAATAGCGGGCATCATTGCCACTCATCTCATGCACTAAGAGTGGAAAGCCAATCGCGATAACCAGGTTCCAGCAACCAGCAGTGACGGCTTTAGAAAAGAAAACGTAATCCATTCCCGGAACACTGCGGGCCAAATGGAAACCTGAAAGCACGGCCGTTTTAAAATTGCTCTTGGGCATTTTTGAGTAATCCATCGGCGGGATGTATTTCTTTAAGGAATAAACACAGTAAGCTGACACACAAAATGTCACAGCATCGATAGTGAAGAAATGAATCATCGGAATAAAGGCCGATAAGAGCCCCACAATGGCAGGGCCAATCATGCGGGCCATGCGAATAGTTGTACTCATTAAACCATTCGTTGACTGCATCAACTCTGCACTACCTGCAAGAATTGGAATAAGCCCTTGAGTTGCAGGATCAAAAAAAGCGCTGAGTCCTGCCAGTGTAAAGGCCATCACCCACAAGAGAGCTAGTGGCGTGGGCATAAAAAAAGAAACAATGACTGGAGTCAGAACAATAAGTGCCCGGATAAAATCCACACACATCATTGTTCGCCTTGGATTCCAGCGATCGGCCCACTTGCCACCAATAAAAGAAAGCAACATGAGTGAAGCAGTCTGCCCTGCTGCCAGATAACCTGTGTCGGGGCCCATAAGCCCTACAGCAAGCCAGATGAGACCTACGCGATAGATTTCATCGCCAATAGAAGAGAAGGCCTGGCCAAACCAGAGACGCAAAATTTGAGGCTGTTTTAGTGCCTTGATCATGGAGGATAAACTATCACTAATTTCTAAAGTCGCCTCGGGAAATATACCCGAGTAATATATTTTTATTAGTCTGTAATATTTATTTAAAGACATTTTTATCCGATAGGTCTTCCATGAAAAAATCAAATATCACATTCTTATTTTCACTCTTTCTTCTTGCCTCTGGATGCGCACAGCTTTCTGAATCAGAGAGAATCCCCGCTTCTGGAGCCACAAATATTGTTTCAACTCCCAAAAGCATTGGTTTCATTTTTTTAGGTAAGACCAAAACACTAAGAGAAGAGATTTCTTCAGCTAAGTATGTTTTAGGTGAAGATATTGAACGCGATAGAGTGCTTCAAAAAGACTGGACACCTATTGGTGATTTTATTGTAAGACCTGGGACAGTTTTAAAGCTGACAAAAGACACCTATATGTACACAAAGGCCGCTGACATCATCCGCGGCGTCGATAAAAATAGCGCACTTTTTCTAAAAGAAGGCACTAAAGTGCGTATTCTGCAGTACAACCAAAGCTCATTGACTGCGACAATTGCCATCATTGAAGTGTTGGACTAATTCTCACACCGCAACATTCTATTTAATCCGAATGAAAGACTTCATTTTTCCTAAATATCTTATATAGTATTGGGCATAACAATTTTTTGGAGATTTTATGAAGAAGAGTTTATCCCTGATCGCTATGATGGCAGCTGTGCTTGTAGTTTCAAGCTGTGCAAGTAACAAAACAACAACTGAAAAAGTAGAACAAGAAGTCAAAGCTGTTCCAGCTTCAATGACAAAATCAATTGAGCACACAGTAAAAGAACAAATCCAGGCCTCTGCTCTTTCTCAAGATAAAAAAGACAAGCTTCTTGCTCTTGAAGAAAAAGCAGCAGCTGAGCGCAAAGAAATTACAGAAGAAATCGAAAAAACAAAAGTTGTGATGGTTGAAACTGTTCTTGCTCCAAAAATGAACGAGAAAGAATTCAACACCCTAAGAAACAAAATCAAAGCTCTTGATAAAAAGAGACTGGACAATGGTTTTAGAACTCTAAGAGAAGTTCGTAAAATCATCGACCCAAAATCAGCAGAGCACCAAGAGATCTACAAAGCAGTTATTGAAAACCGCCTAAGAGGCTTCTAATACTAAGGCCCCTCACCCGAGGGGCTTTTTTTTGCCCAAATTTCACATTAAATTCTTTTAATCCTTTTTAAATTTCTTCTTAATCCCATGAGAGCAAGATGATTTCATGAACAAAGCCATTCATGGTGAGTGACTTTCAGTAAAGGAGAGATTTATGAAAAATGCATTAGTCATTATGGCCCTAACACTTTCATCAATGAGTGCTTTTGCAGGAACAAAAGTTGAACACAATAAAGAGTTAAGAAAAGTAGCCTATGAATCTTGTAAAGCAGAAGGAAAAATCAAAAAGGAATTAAAAAACTGCGTGAAAGAAAAACTGGCCCAACCATCAACACAATCTACTGTTAACAAATAGTAGATCTTCTCCCCCCTCATAGAAACACCGGTGGGAAGTTATACTTCCCACCTCCCTACACGCTCTGCCCAATGAAAAAGTGCATTCTATATACAATCTCTTAGATAGATTACCCATCGCATATAAAGGTTTAAACTTTAAACTTCCCGAATCAAGTGCTAAGTTTGCCAAATGAAACACGCAATTGATCCAAACACTTTCAAACGCTTTAGTACTCGCACCGTTGTTATTCCAGTTGTCGGCTCCTTTATCCTTTCAGGAATTTTTGTCTATATCATCTTCCAACTTTTATCGGCCAATCACTTAGTTGTTCAAAGTGCCCGTGTCTTAAGACAGGTCAATGAGAATATGAAATTGATGGTTAATGCAGAAACTGGAGTGAGAGGATATTTACTCACGGGAGATGAATCTTATCTCGAGCCTTACAATACAACTATTAAAAGAGGGCCTGAGCAATTCAGCAAACTGATTGCAATGACCGAGGATAATTTAGGTCAAACCAACCGTGCTAAAGACATGCAGATTGCTTTTAATGCCTGGAACGAATACGGTGCCAAGGCGATTGAATTAAGACGCACCAACAAGGACATTGAAAAAATTCTTCCGGCCATTGAAGGTAAAAAACGCATGGATGCCATCCGTGCTATCTTCACCCGTTTTGATGAAGTTGAAACTATTATTCGTGATAAAAGAAATCAGGAGACTCAGGAAACAATCAAACTAGCTCTCTCTGTTATCCTTGGTTGTAGTCTTATTGGTGGAATCGCTATTGCTATTTTTACCAGAAGACAACTGACCTCCCTCTCTTCGACATACAACAACGTTATCCAAAAACAAGTTGAACAAAACCAGGTCCTGGAAGCGCAGGAATGGATTCAAACTGGAAAGACTGAATTAATGGACAGTATCAGTGGGGATATTTCAGTTGAAGAACTTTCAAATAAAGTTCTTAAGTATCTCTGCAATCGTCTCGATGGAAAAGTCGGAGCACTTTATAATGCTGAATCAGGGATGCTGCGTAGAACGGGCACCTATGCTTTTACCAAAGACCCGGAAACCGCCATTGTTAAATTTGGTGAAGGCCTTGTGGGACAAACTGCTCTTGAGAGACGCCTTATGGTGATCTCTGATATCCCTGAGCAATACCTGAGTGTCTCTTCAACAATCATGACTGCAAAACCAAATCAAATTGTTTTGCTGCCACTTATCGCAGAAAAAACAATTAAAGGTGTTTTGGAAATCGGGTTCCTTGGGCGTGTTTCTGACAGAGTACTGGAGTACTTAGACGAAGTCGCTGACAGCATCGCTATCGCTCTTCGCTCTGCTGAGTACCGCGCGACCTTAAATAATCTATTGGAAGAATCACAAAGACAAACAGAAGAGCTTCAGGCGCAACAAGAAGAACTTCAGGCCAATAACGAAGAGCTGGAAGAGCAAACCAATGCACTTAAAGAGTCTCAGTTAAAACTTGAATTGCAGCAGTCTGAACTTGAACAAACGAACCAGCAACTGGCAAAGCAAAGTATTGAGCTTGAAAATCAGGCCGATGAAGTCAATCGCAAAAACGAAGAGCTTCGTCAGGCACAGTTAAGACTTGAGCACAAGGCCCGCGAGCTGGAACAATCTAGCCAATACAAGAGTCAGTTCCTGGCCAATATGTCCCACGAGTTAAGGACGCCGCTAAACAGTACACTTATTCTTTCTCAGCTTCTCCTTGAAGATAAACGTCAAAGACTGGGCGAAGAAGAAAAAGAATTTGCTCAAACGATCTTCTCTTCGAGCAATGATCTACTCAACCTGATCAATGACATTCTTGATCTTTCAAAAGTTGAGGCCGGAAAAATTGACCTTGAACCAGAAGATATTATCTTAAAGGATTTCTCTGACAGCATAGAAAGGCTGTTTAGGCCAATGGCCCAAAATAAGAGTATTGATTTCAAAATCAATATTGCTCCAGGCACTCCTGCTTCTATTTTCCAGGACCGCCAGAGATTAGAACAAATCTTAAAGAACTTAGTATCAAACGCGATTAAGTTCACCGACAAAGGCTCAGTTACAATTCGTATCATGATAAAAAATGGACGCATCGAATTTTCAGTCATCGATACAGGAATTGGTATTCCATTCGAACAACAAGAAATTATCTTTGATGCTTTCAAGCAGGCAGACGGGACAACCAGCCGCCGCTTTGGCGGAACAGGTCTGGGGCTTACTATCTCTAAAGACCTGGCAAAACTTTTGGGTGGCACGATTTCCGTCAGCAGTGAACCTGGAAAAGGAAGTATCTTCACACTTAATCTTCCAGAAAAGCACGATGTCGATGCTCTTTCAGAAGCAACTCTTCCGTCGCGTTTAGAAAAATCCGTTATCGCACCTACTCCAGTCATTACTCCAAAAACGAAAGAGCCTCTTCCTCCAATGGAATACAAGCCTCTTCCTTTTGAGGATGATAGAAATAGAATCAACGATAAAATTAAAATCCTTTTAGTGGTTGAAGACGACACTAACTTCTCTAAGATTTTATACGACCTCGGGCATGAACTAAAATTCAATTGTCTTGTGGCGCAGACTGCAGATGAAGCGCTCAGAACGGCAGAAGAATTCTTACCTCAAGCGATTCTGCTTGATATGCATCTGCCGGACAGAAGCGGTCTGACTGTTATTGATGATTTAAAAAACAATCCAAAAACCAGTCATATCCCTATTCACATTATCTCTGCTTTAGACCATGCCAATATGGCGCTTAAAATGGGGGCCGTTGGTTACCTGAAAAAACCGGTTTCAATCAACGACATCAAAATGGCCATTTCCAAAATGGAAGAAAAACTCACTCATGGGCTAAAGAAAGTTCTGGTGGTTGAAGACAATAAAGTTCAAAGAGAAAGCATTAAAGAACTTATTCAAGACAAGACGGTCGAAGTTATTATGGCAGAAAATGCGACAAGCGCTCTTGAATCTCTAAAGAAGCATTCATTCGACTGTATGATTTTAGATTTAAATCTTCCAGGTATGACAGGATATGAACTCTTGGAAAAAATGACTGCTACTGAAGGCATCTACTCGCCTCCGGTTATTGTCTACACAGGAAAAGACCTTTCTAAAACTGAAGAGCAAAAGCTACAAAGATACTCCCAGTCCATTATTTTAAAAGGTGCTCACTCTCCGGAAAGACTTTTCAGTGAAGTCAGTCTCTTCCTTCACCAGGTTGAAGATAAACTTCCTAAAGATCGCCAGAAGATGCTGCAAAAACTTCGTAGCAGAGAAAAAATCTTTGAAGGAAAAAAGATCCTCCTGGCCGATGATGACGTCAGAA
Source organism: Bacteriovorax stolpii (assembly GCF_002872415.1). Lineage (GTDB taxonomy): Bacteria > Bdellovibrionota > Bacteriovoracia > Bacteriovoracales > Bacteriovoracaceae > Bacteriovorax > Bacteriovorax stolpii. The sequence continues at coordinate 2,575,347 of NZ_CP025704.1, forward strand.
ATATCTTTGCCCTAAGTGCTGCTCTTGAAGGACAAGGTGCAGTTATTGAAACAGCAAGAAACGGAAAAGAGGCCCTGGATAAGGTGAAAAGCGACCTGGGAATTGACCTGGTGTTAATGGATATCATGATGCCTGAAATGGACGGATACACGGCCACTAGAGAAATCAGAAAAGATCAACGATTCGCGAAACTTCCGATCATTGCCGTTACTGCTAAAGCGATGGCCGATGATCAGGAGAAATGCCGCGAGGCCGGCGCCAATGACTACCTGGCAAAGCCGGTTGATTTAAACAAACTCCTTTCTCTTTTAAGAGTGTGGATGCCGCAAAACGGACGAATATAAACAATGATGGAAGGACAAGTCTTCGACATTGAAGTGAAGCTTTTTATTGAAGCAGTTTTTATGAAGTACAAGTACGACTTCAGACAATACAGTCTTGCCTCAGTTAAGAGGAGACTTTCCAACGCCCTCATCACTCACAATATAAAAACAATTTCCGCTCTTCAGGAAAAAGTTCTTCATGAGCCGGAGTTTTTCACGGCCATTTTGCAACACATGACCATTTCAACAACTGAAATGTTCAGAGACCCATTATACTTTAAAGCTTTCAGAGAAAAAGTTGTTCCCTACTTGAAGTCTTACCCGTCGATTAAAATCTGGGTCGCAGGCTGCAGCACTGGAGAAGAAGCTTATTCATTTGCTATCATTCTTAAAGAAGAGGGGCTTTTAGAGCGCGTGATGATTTATGCTACCGATATCAATCCACTCTCTCTCGAGAGGGCCCAGCAAGGTATTTACCGACTGGAAGATATCAAAAAGTACACACAGAACTATCAGGAGGCCGGAGGTCTTCATAGTTTTACGAATTACTATACCGCCGACTACAATGCAGCGGCGATTGATCCGTCGTTAAAAAAGAGCATTATCTTCGCTGACCATAGCCTGGCGACAGATTCAGTATTTTCTGAAATGCAGTTTGTTTCATGTCGAAACGTGCTTATTTATTTTGATAAAAAATTACAAAACCGTGCCATTACTCTTTTTCACGACTCTTTGTCGATAAAAGGATTTTTGGGAATTGGTTCTAAAGAAAGTTTAAAATTCTCATCAATGAGCTCGGCCTTCGAGCCATGGGCCAACAATGAGAGAATTTACAGGAAGCTTAAATAAATGAAACACCACAAGCCTCATATTAAGGCCATTTTTGTCGGTGCTTCTGCCGGAGGTGTGACTGCGCTCAATGCACTTTTTAAAAGTCTTCCGGAAAATTTCACCATTCCCATGATCGTTGTCCTTCACTTAGGTGAACACCAGTTCATCCCTAATGCTTTTTATGCCCCCCCTGGAATAACGCTCAAAGAAGCTGATGAAAAAGAGCCTATTATGCCTAGGCATATTTATTTTGCACCGGCCGATTATCACCTTCTGGTTGAGCACGATTTCACTTTCAGTCTTTCTACAGAAGAAAAAGTCCAGTATGCCCGCCCCTCTCTCGACATTACCATGGAGACAGCAGCAGAAGCTTATAAGAGCTCTCTTTTGGGAATTGTTCTTACAGGTGCTAATGAGGATGGAGCTCATGGTTTATGGACCATTAAACAATTTAAAGGACTCGCGATCACTCAAGACCCTCGCGATGCTGAATACCCGACAATGCCTCAAGCGGCATTTAATAAGGCCAAAGCGGATTATGTCATGTCGATTAAAGAAATGAGCACTTTCCTGGCCGGATTAGAAGGAACATTATGAGTACTGAAAACACCATCAACATCCTTATTGTCGACGACAAACCTGAAAACTTGATTTCTTTGGAAAACATTCTTCAGGAAGAAGATGTTAACATCTACAAAGCTCAGTCTGGAGTCGAGGCCCTTGAACTGCTTTTGGTTCACGGTTTTGCTCTTGCTATCCTCGATGTTCAAATGCCGGAAATGAACGGCTTTGAGCTGGCAGAATTGATGCGTGGGAAAGAAAAAACCAAATCGATTCCTATCATCTTTGTGACCGCTGGAGCTATTGATGCCCAACACACTTTCATGGGATACGATGCCGGTGCCGTAGATTTCTTATACAAGCCTCTGGACATCAGAATTGTAAAAAGTAAGGTGAAGGTTTTTAAAGAACTCGAAAAACAAAAGCTCATTATTCAAAACCAAATTGACCAACTCTCGCAGGCACTTAAGTGGCGCGATGATTTCCTCTCTATTGCTTCTCACGAATTAAAGACGCCGATCACTTCTCTTCGCCTGCAAAACCAACTGGCGATGAGAAATTATGAAAAGATGGACATGAAAGCTTTTACTTCTGAAAAGCTTAAAAAGATTTTCACGAACTCAGGTAAGCAGCTCGATAAGCTTACCCACCTGATCGATGACCTGCTGGATGCCACAAAAATCCGTGCAGGAACTCTGACAGTGGAGCCTATTAAAGCAAACTTCGCAACTCTTATGACTGAAGTGCTTGACCGCTACTCTGACCAGCTGGCGGCCATGAGATCTATTAAGATTGATATCCAAGACCCGGTCATGGTTTATTGTGACCCTTTTAGGGCCGAGCAAGTTGTGGTGAACCTTTTATCTAATGCTTTTAAATATGCTCCGGGATCTAACCTTGAAATCAACTTGAAACAAGAGGGCACCAGTGCCATCTTGAAAATCAAAGATGAAGGCCCGGGAATTCCAAAAGAAAAACTTCTAAGCGTTTTTGAACGTTTTAAAAGAGGTAGCAACAGTGAACATGTCAGTGGTTTGGGATTAGGTCTCTACATTGCCAAGCAGATCATGGATGCTCATCGCGGGGCGATTGCCATAGAAAGCAACTTAGGTAAAGGAACAATGTTCATTGTCTCTTTCCCTGCTGTTAGCGAGTAAAAGGCATTAATTTTTTTTAATCCCAATTAAATATCTTATTAATATCCTGGGCGCACTATGAACTCATGAGATTGGCCATTCACAATGAGTGACTAGAGACACACAGGAGATAGATATGAAAAATGCACTAATGATTGCTTTAGCTTTAACTTCAATGACTGCTTTTGCCGGCACAAAAATCAACAGAGAACAAAGAAAAGTAGCAGTGGAGTCATGTAAAGCTGAAGGAAAAACAAAAAATGATTTAAAGGCATGTGTTAAGGAGAAGTTAGGTCAGCCATCGGCCACGCAGCCAGCTTCTCAGCAACCAGCGACTAAGTAATTAGCTTCTGGCACTCTCCTTTTTAATCGGCGGGGAAGGCTTGTTCTCCTTCCCCGTCTTTGTCGTGAATTAAGCTCCACAACACTTCTTGAATTTCTTCTGACTTCCACATGTGCAAGGATCATTGCGACCGACTTTCGGTTGATCACGCATGATCGGCTTTAAAGGCTCATGATGGTGGTGATTGCAATGAGGTCCGTGAATATGAACGTGACCATGGTCATGCGCTTTAGCCTCTTCAGAGACTTTTTCTTGTTCTTTAGTTGAATTCATTTTGACTCCGTAACAAAGATGAAAGTGAAAAGAAAAGGCCGGAAAACCGGCCTTTCGTATGGATCTATTTACCGTGACATTTTTTATATTTCAAGCCGCTTCCGCAAGGACATGGCTCATTACGGCCAACTTTCGGAGTTTCTCTGACGATTGGAGTAAGAGGCTCGTGCTCTACTTCCGGTTCTTGCTCGTGTCCATGTGGGTTTGGATCATCATGCATAGTCTTAGCGATTTTTAGTTTAAGAAAATCGTTTTGTTCAATTGTCTTAATGTTTTTATTTTCAGCGCTAGCTACTGGGATTGAAATTGTTTTTGCTTCAGGAGCTTTTTTAACTGCTGGTTTAGCCGCAGGCTTTGCTACTTTTTTAGGAGCTGCTTTTGCTTCAACTTTTTTAGCTGGCGCTTTTACAGCTTTCGTTGCTGGCGCTTTTTTCGCTACAACTTTCTTTGCTGTTTTTGTTGCTGCCTTTTTTGGAGCTGCTTTTGTTGTAACTTTTTTAGGTGCCGCTTTTTTTGCGACTACTTTTTTAGCTGCTTTTTTAGCAGTTTTCTTTTCCGTTTTTTTAGCAACTTTTTTTGCTGCCTTTTTTGGTGTTGCTTTTTTCGCCGCTGCCTTCTTTACAGTTTTCTTTACAGTTTTCTTTACAGTTTTCTTTGCTGCTTTTTTTGCAACTTTTTTAGGTGCCGCTTTTTTTGCTACTTTCTTCTTCACTGCCATTTCGATTCTCCCGTAGAATTAAAACTCAAAGCCACCTACAAGTATGCTACAGGGGGCGATACTGGTCAAAATTTATTTATGACACTTCTAGTTGTTCTTGACATATTTGCAAATGAATTGCAATATTTGGCAAATTAAATAATGCAAATCAATTGCAAAAAGGACAAATTATGCCTACGGCACTCAACGCGACAACATTTGAAGAACTCTACTCAATTCATCAAAAGGAATACAACATTGCTCTTATGAGTGTCGCTCCCTTTGAACCTCAAAACATAAAAACGTATTTGGAGAAAAATTTCGAACAACTTCCCCAAATGTTCAAATGTATCATTTCAAAAGACAATTTCGATGAATCAATCAATCAATCAATCAAGCAAGCAACTAGATGAGATTTTCTATATTCTTGACGACAACGAGGAAAAGATGGAATTCATCAATTACATCAAAACTCTGACTTCCCACTATGCAGATATCTCAGATGCTCCCGACCTGGGGCTCAGCCTGGAAAAAGTCCAGGGAGATATGTGTAAGTACTTTCATTGCGATATGAATTCCTTGAGACTTGTCTATAACCTCATCGGACCTGGCACACTTTGGGCCTATGAAGAAAATGTGAGACGTGAAAACTTAGGTAAAGGAAGAAACGAAGAGGTCATTAAAAACCAAAACCAGATCCAACAGGTCTCACCTCAAACGATCACACTTTTAAAAGGTCACGCCCACCCAACGGCTTTCAACCAGGCCATCGTACATGCCTCTCCTCCGGTGTCAGTGACTAAAGAAAAAAGAGTCTTGCTAAGAATCGAATCAATATTCTAACGAGACATCCCGGGTAGTATTGTAACATCTCAAAAACTAAAGGTTTTACTTATTGTCTTTTTTACATACGGGCTACCCGATCCCAATCCCTTTAGATAAGGTCACATCAAATTATTCAACTGATGAGACCCTATGAAAAAGCTATTTCCATTTTTAATAATGCTCATGCCTCTTGTCTCTTTTGCTGAGACCAAATTATCGGCCGATCTTACTATCGACAGTCTTCGTTTCCAGCGCCCGGTTAAAGGTGTGGGTAAAGCTGGAACTCTGATTTTTAAGAGTGCCAATGTAAATAACAACGGCATTATCCTCAACATCAATAACGTAAATAACTTTTTTGATTCACAAATTTTTATCAGACCAACTTTCCTTGGTTTTACGACTCAATTTGGAAACTACGGTTTCACTCTGGAAGATGGGAGCCTTTTAGGAACGATCAACACACTTGAACTTACCAATTCAAAACTTATTCTTGATGAAACTCAACTCAATCTTGCCGGAGAACATGTGGCCTACGTCGATGCAGAAAACAGCATCAATATGAAAAATTTCCGCCTTTACTGCCAGACTCCAGTGTTGGAAGGAACTCCTGGCGGAAGTTCAAACGACATCATGGCAAACTGCGCGAGCTATTTAACTCTTAACGGAAGTTATGCCCTTGCAAATGACACTGCCATTCTTGAATACAAAGGCCTCAACAAATTAACAGGTGATAAAACCACACTTAAATCAAACGTAAAATCTTTTGATATCAGAAAAGATAAACTCTCTTTCAAGCTGGATCAGACAGAAACTGTCAGTAACGGCACCTACATCATTAAGGCCAGTCAGGTTGTCGCTGATTGTGCAAAAGACCCTGCTCTCAAAGAACTAAACATTGAGAAGCTTCAAAAAGACTGTTTAAACAAAATCAAAGTGGCCCCTATGAAGGCCAACTTGATCGACAACGAAGCTAAGAGTAAATTTGACCTGGATATTAAAGACATCACAGTTCAAGATAAGATTGTTTACCTTTCACTTAATAACGGGGCCCTTTCTGACCCGGCATCGACGACTTTTATCAATGACATGTTATTAAACTGCAAAAAGGAAACTGACACCGACTTGCTGGAACTAAACCAGGTTCTTAAAGACTGTACAACATACGCCCGCATATCTATTGGCGAAATTAAAACGACAAAACCAGATGACAAAAAAGGAAGCTCGATTAAAAAAATCGCTATCAGCTCTTCTGCTGGTGATTTGATCGTTCAGGCCGACGTCAAAATCCTGGGATTTAACTCGCGCGTTTCAATCTATGGGCTAGTGAACTTCAATGAATCTAAAAATGAGCTGGTTATTACAGTAACCGATACAAAGCTGCCTCTGGGCTTTACATCTGTCAGCATGCTTATGTACTTTTTAAAGAGAAGCTTAATTTCCAAAGATATTAAATATAATAAAAACGTTATCACTATCGCTATGTAAGGACTTTTATGAAAAAAATGATTATCGCTCTTTCTCTTGTTCCAACACTAAGTTTTGCAGGCCTTTACAACTGTTCAGGCGCAGGCTTTTCAATTGACGTTTCTGCGAATCCTTCCGAAATGAAAATTGTTGGAAATGGATTTAACACTGTTACTCAGAACTTAAAAATGACAGCGACATTTGACACAGTCTTTGCTGCTAACACGACAAATCCAGCGGCCTCAGTTCGTTTAACAATTAAAGACTCAAGTTTTGCCAATCCGGGAGACCGCTTTACTTCAAGTGTGCAGGTTTCATCTGCTCAAGGAGTAAAAGACTACACCGGACTGACTTGTATTCGCGGAAACGAATAATCTATCCTAGGATTTCTCTTGGGAGTCTCTCTCCCATAAGAGATAACCAGACATTTTTCTAAATGGTCTTGCCCACTCTTTTCCTTTTATTGCAGCGACAAGCTTAAATATGAGAGGAAAAGGGGTGGGCCTTTTTAGTTCTTCAGAAAGTTCATAATAAAATCTCTCTTGATTTAACTTCCATCCTTTTGACTCAAAAAAACCTCTCCAGTTTTCAGGAAAAAATTGAAAAGGAGAATTTTTAAGACCTTTCATTTGTTTTGGATTTTGTAGAAATTTATAAGACATCGGAGAAATGTATTCACAAATCCAGTACTGGAAACTTTTAAAGGCCTGCAGATCTTCCGAGAGTTCTGCCACCTGAAGTTCAGTTAAATACGGAAGGACTCCCTCTGTTAAAACAACAATGCGCTCATTTTTTGAGGCAAGAGTTTCCAGAAGCTTCCTTCTCTCCTCTCTATTGGCCAGGTCCATTCCAACTCTTTCCAGTTTACATGTTGGCGTATGAACTCCAAGCACTTTACTTTTATGTTCGATAATATGGGGGAAATCAATTTCAACCCAATTGATATGAGCGTCCAAATTCATGCGATAAGGCCTGCTATCAAGCCCCGCTCCCATATTTATAAAAGTGGTCACTCCTCTAGCTATTAAATCGCGGATCATTTGATCAATGATGTAAGTTCTCATCACCACTGTCCAATTCGTCCACCTATTGACTTTCGTGTGGGCCTTGGCAAAAGCTTCTGCATGCTCACTCCCTAAAAGATCCTTGGCGTATGGGTCTTTAAAGATCGCATCTTTTCTCTGTGTCTCCAGTACGCGGTAATAAGTCACCCATGCCGATGTATCTGATACGTCTTTAATCATTTTGCATCCTCAAAAATAGGTTTGGTTGATTGAATCAAGTAATTAATGACATCAATCGGCCAGGTCTCGATATGTTTATAGAATGCCTTACGGTCTTTTTTATACATCGCCCTCAGAGCTTCTTCATAACCCTGCAAGTCTCCCGCAAGAATCATCATGATCTGATAAGCGCGATCCTGAATTTGTTTGATACTTTGAGTGTTCGCCGCTTTTTTAATCGCCTCGTCCACTAAAGTGCGCAAGGTTGCCGATGCCCCTCCTCTTTGAGTGGCCAACCATTCCCAATGACGGGGAAGAAGAGAGACTTCTCTTGAAACCACTCCTAACTTCGGTCTCCCCGGCCCCGATGAATCCAGACTTCCTGGGGAAGTGTAAACCTCAAGACGCTTCATGATTTCCTGTTTGGTTCCATGAAAGTTAAAATCAATGGTCTTCCCAGTGGCGTCACTGAAAATCAAGATGGAGCTGTTGGAAGCTTTGCCAATAAACTTTTTTACCTCGAGAACGACTTCCGAGAGATCTCCCTGGCAAAGTAAAGTGTGGCCATTAAACGCTGTGAATGTGATTTTTTCTTGAATTGTCATGTATTGAATATTACCCGGGTTTTATTCCCTTGTCAATTTAACCCGGGTAATATTAATGGACCCTTATAATTTTGTCTCTTGATGGCCAGGGCTAAACAAATTTAAGAAGTAAAACACTCGGTGATTTATTTTAAGGTTCCCTTCAGGATTGCAATGGAAAAACTTAATGTTTATCACTTAAAACAAGGCAAAAAACAGCCGATAAGGAAGTGAAGACTAAACATAAAAATCATCACAGAGAACATCCTTCATGGAATTCAATAGAAATGCCCTCATCATCGACAGTTCCAATGAGGATAGAGAGCTTTTAAAAGATAAACTTCTCAAGGCAAGTGCAAAAAAAATTATCGTCTTTTCACTAAACGGACGTCAAAAGCTTACTGAACTGACAGCTCAACACAAAATCAAATGCCTTTACATCAATGCAAACATAGGGAAAAAAGATTTATTCTTTATTCTTAAATACTTTTCAATGCTAAGAGAAAAGGATGGAATTGAAACGGCCATCTTCATCGCCTGTGACGATTACGAACTCCTGCAGGAAATTACGAACGAATTCAATCTCAAAAACACGCAGTTCCTGCACATGCCTTTAGACACTGAAGACCTGGTTAAAAAGATACAAATCGCCACACTTGGAAAAGTTGAAGCCGTGGCCAAAAAGGCAAGCTCTGATCCTCTCAATATCGATCTTGAGTTCGTGAATGTCTTTATCACTAACACTAAAAAAGTTTTAACAGACATGGCACAAATCAAAGAACTCACTCACTCTGCCCCAATGCTCATGTCCAATCTCAAAGAGCCACTGAATATCGCAATCTCATCAAAGATCTTAATCTCTTCGACTTACTTTAAAGGTAGCTATTATATCGCCTTCCCAGAAGAGACTTTCCTTGCACTATACAACGTCGTCGTACAAGAAGCTCAAAGCAAAATTACCGATGAAAACAAAGACTTTGCCAGCGAGCTCGCCAACATCATCTACGGGCAATGTAAGAAGAAATTCTCAGACGATGGTCTCAACCTGGAGATGGTCATCCCTTCACTTCACCTTGGTGAAATCCAATACAAGGTTGTCATTGTTATCCCTTTCTCGTGTGATCTGGGGAAGTTTTATCTTGCGGTGGCGCCGGGGTTAATTTAACTCCCTAGAAGATGAACCGAAAAAGATCTCTGCCATACTTTAGAAAAGGCCATGGAATAGCGGATAAAATTAAGGCCATTGAAAGAAGAAGTGTTATTGATAAGACTTTAAAGCGCTTTTCGATAGGTGACTTTTTAAGCGCAATCATTCTACCGACATGAAAAGTGGCAATAGAAGACAGCATGCTGGTAATATGCTCAATCGTCCAGAAACGCAAAATAGGATCATGGAGAGCAAGATTCATGTCACTCCAGCCTATCTTAGGCAGAGGACTTAAAAAGCCATAGAGGCAAATCCCCATTGCTATTTGATAAGAGAGGACTTCATTAAAGAGACTTAAGGCCTTTTGATCTGAGCGCTCCCAGTTTTTATTTCTCATCCACCCATGAAGAACAATCGCGAGCAAACGCAAACCTGCGACGACCACGATCCATCGAAACCATGAATGAACAAAAAGGAACACTTCGTACATAGGGGTAATCTGGCAAAAGGTTTAGGGCATGTAAATGCAACAAAGAGTTGCTCTTACTTTAGGTTTGGAGCTTCACCTTTTAAGGCCGAATCCCAATGCTCAACAGCCTTTCCATCCTTGATTCTCCACATATCAAACCAAGTTGTCGTGTAGTCATTCTTTGGATTCTTCTCATCTTTTACCGTGCGGGCAAAGGCCACAGTCACTAAGTCCCCTTCCGCAACAACCGATACAACTTTATATTGTTCGATCTTTTCTGGAATGGCCGAAGGTTTTACCTTTCTGACTTTCGTAAAATAGTTCACAACACTATCTCTTCCTGAAGCTGCGTTCGGATTGTATTGAAGATACTCTTTGGATAAATATTTTTCTGCCAGGTCCCAGTGATTCGCTTCGAGTAAATCGCGAATGATGTGATAGACAACTTGTTTATTAGCGTGGAGTTTTGGGTCCGGGCTAGTGAATAGTGATTCTGGATTATTTGATCCTCTGACAACTTCTTGCGCGAAACTAAAATTTGAAACTGCAAGAACACAAACTGCCACAATCAAACTAACTTTTTTCATAACCATCCCCTTTTTACATCTATTCTAAATCCACTAACCCCATTTGAAATACCATTTCTTTTATTTTTATCCAGATTCTAGGCAGGCCGAGCAAGGACGAAGGAGCATACGCCCAGTATGTGACTGAGTCCGCGACGAGTGCCTAACGACGAAGATGGATAAAAATAAAAGAAATGGTGGACCCATGCGGGATCGAACCGCAGACCTCAACACTGCCAGCGTTGCGCTCTCCCAGCTGAGCTATGAGCCCACTTACGTGAAGACCTATTATTGAATAAAATTTTCAGCTTTTCCAGTTTTTAGATCAACTTTCTTTAACGCATGATCTCCAGTTTCCACAACAATCAATTTCCCGTCTGAAACGAGCACATCGTTTGGCTCTTTTAGTCCACGGGTCAGAGTCGAAAGCTTCCCACTCTTCACATCGTAAACACGAATGGCATTGTTATACGTATCGGCCAGGTAAACCTTATCAGCCGTCGCAAAAACCCCGGTCGTATGTTGCATTAGAGCACTCGCCTTATCCCCATCTTTAAGCCCAAAATCAAAAAGCCCTTTCCCAATTAAGGTCGTAATCTTTCCGTGGTCTAAAACACGCAGAGAGCTCGTCTCCGCATCAACAAAGTATAGCTTTCCATTAACTAGAGAAAGCCCCGACGGCTGCGATAAAGAGTTAAACGGCAAGATCCCATCATTAATTGATTCTTCCCCGCTTCCGGCCACCACGCGGGCCTGTTTCGTTTTGATATTAAAACCTAAAAGTTGATGAGTTCCGGCCATGGCAATGGTCAACTCATCTGGCGACGTGAATTTCACATCCCAAGGAGAGGCCCAGATGCTTCCGCGTTTCCCGTCGCCTCCGATAGTCGTGATTTTTTTTGTTTTAAAATCGTAAGCGCGAAGAGCATTGTTTGCTGTATCGGCAATATAAAGAATACCATCTTTAAAAGCTGTTCCCTGAGGACGGGAAAGTGTATCAGGAGTAAAACCTTCTTTCCCGCTTCCAATGCGCATGAATTCTGTGCCATTTTTTTCAAGTCCAACAATCTGGTGGTGACTTGAATCAGTTAAGAAATAAACTGAGCGAGCAGGCTTCCCATCAAGAGAGAAACTTCCCACTTCAATAATCTTTGAAGGAAACTTAAAGCGCATTTTATGATTGTCATCTTCAACAGCGACGATCTTTTGATTGATCTTTCCTTTGAAATTCTTAACCAATGCCGCGATGTCTTTATCCAGGTCATCTCTATGCCCTTCTCCTGAATAACCTTTATAAACACGCCCATCAGGTGAAACCAGCACCAATGTCGGCCAGGCCTGAACACCAAAAGCATTCCAGATTTCAAACTTTGAATCATTAATCACCGGGTGATGAATCCCGTAGCGGGCGGCGGCCTTTTTAATTTCAAAATTTCCCTTTTCGTTATCAAACTTCGCAGAGTGCACACCTAGGATGACGAGATCTTTCGGGTATTTTTTTTCCAGGAAGTCTAAGTCTGGAATCACTTGCATGCAGTTGATGCAGCCGTATGTCCAAAAGTCGACTAAAACGATTTTCCCCTTGAGATCGCCCACCTTAAGTGGCGATTTTGTATTGAGTATCGGCGCTGTTTCTAAGAGCACTTTTAAGGCCGTCGTGTCGTTTTTCCCTTGGGCAAAAGTATTAAAACTAATAGCAAGAATAAGTAAAATAAATAGATTCTTCATTAGATGCTCCTCATACATTCTTGACCAAAATTGACGTGAGCGGAGTCTTCCTGATATGATATAATGCTGTCCAACCCTGCACTTTCAAAAGAGGTACCCAGAATGGGAATTTTCATTAATCGTACTCTTAATCTAAAGAAAATCAAAGCAATTGGCTTTGACATGGATTATACGATCGTTCGTTACAACTCAGAGGCCTTCGAGAGATTTACTCATCAGGCCACATTAAAAAAACTTGTCAGTGATAAGAACTATCCATCAGAGATTTTAAAACTTGAATTCGACTTCAAACGCGTTATTCAAGGTCTTGTTATCGACAAATCAAAAGGAAACCTTTTAAAGGTTTCGCGCTTTGGAAAAGTGAAGTCGTCTTACCATGGACTCTCTCCACTCGATTTCAAAGAGCAGCAACGCATCTACGGAAACGGCGTCATCGATCTTTCTGATCCACACATTCAAAGTTTGGATACAAACTTTGCTGTCTCTAACGGAGTTCTTTACTCGCAGTTAGTAGACCTGAAAGAAAAAGGACTTCATCTTCCAGACTTCGACACTCTTGCTGTTGAAATCAAGGAGGCCCTGGATGTTTGTCACTCAGACGGAACACTAAAAAATCACGTGCGCAACAACATCGACCAGTTCATCATTCAGGACCCTGAAGTGGTGGCGCTGTTTGAACGCTACAAGCGCTACGGGAAAAAACTTTTAGTTATCACGAACTCTGACTTCAACTACACGAAGCTTCTTCTCGACTACACGATCAATCCATTCTTAAAAGAACACAAAGACTGGTCAGAGCTTTTTGAGATCACGGTGACTCTTGCAAGTAAGCCAAGATTCTTCACGATCAAGACTCCCTTTCTTTCAATTGACCCGGCAACAGGGCTTATGAGCAATGCTGAAGGAAAAATCACAAAAGGGATTTACCAAGGTGGATTTGCCGGAAAACTGCAAAAAGACCTGGGCCTTGAAGGAGATGAGATCCTTTATCTTGGGGATCATATCTACGGTGACGTTGTAAGTATCAAGAAGACGTTTAACTGGAGAACTGCTCTGGTTTTAGATCCTCTTGCTGAAGAGATTGAAGCGATTAAAAAGAGCGCACCTATTCAGGCAGAGATCGACAAACAAATGTTGATTAAAGAAAACCTGGAGACAAAGCTTAATGAGCTCGATCTTAAAAAGCACGAGTTCCATGAAGAAGTTCCTAAAGAAGAGTTAAACAACCTGTTTGCGGAAATTGATAAGGTCAACTCGACGATCTCTGATTTACTAGAACAGCACCGTCAGTTCTTTAACCCATATTGGGGAGAGATGATGAGAGCTGGTCTTGAAGAGTCTCGTTTTGCTGACCAGGTAGAAAAGTATGCGTGTATTTATATGACGAAAGTTTCAGACCTGATTGAATACTCGCCAAGAACGTACTTCCGCCCTCACCGCCGCGTTCTTCCTCACGAATCTTAATCTATTTCTTTGGCCTGTTACTCAATACAGCTGAGTTTCAGGCCAAGGCTTTCCATCTTAAATTCGTTTTCGATTTGCCCAATGAGTTTTTTGATATCAAAAGGCTTGGTGAAATAATTTCTTGCTCCGGCAGCAATGCACTCGGCAGCTGTGTACTCAGACTGGCCAGTTAAGAAGAAAAAGATAGGCGCTGACTTCATCGTCTTCACAAAGCTTACGACATCCATTCCATTACCATTAGGCATTTTGAGATCAGATAAAACAATATCGCATCTTTCTTTTTTTAAAATCTCAATCGCCTCATTGCCACTAGAAGCAGTCATCACTCTATGCCCTTGAGCACTGAATCCTTCTTTCAGGATTTCTAGTACCATTGGTTCGTCTTCAACTAGGAGAATTTTAAATTTTGTCTTGCTCATAGCCTCATTCTAATAGAAGGGCCGAACGCTTTGAACTGGTAAGAAAATTCCTCTCGATAAAAACCACTGAGAAAGTAAATCACTTTGGTTAGTTTTAAGTAAAATTTTATTTATGAAGGAGTACTTACTTCAAGTGAAAAGGAGCGTTCTCGCCTACAAACTTTAAAAATTGCAGGTAAATTTCCCATGCTTTAGAACCATACCCGCCGGCCATCACATAGGATTGAGGAATATTTCTCTCTTTGAAAAACTGATAGAGAAACTTATCACGGGCAAGCATCTGCTCTTTTGAAAGATTAATAAAAGATGCACTTGGTAGTTCGTCATGCTCGTAAGGGTCGGCACCGTTAACAACGATTACTACATCTGGATTAGGAAAACGCTCTTGCATTTCTAAAAGACCAGATTCCAGACGCGCTAAATACTGATCATCCTCACCTACATCAATCCCAACATCAATCGATGAAGGAATAAACCATGGATCGCGGACAGTGCCTGAATTAAGCGGCCAGCCTTCTTTCATATGAATCGAAAAAGTTCTGATCGTCGTATCGTTTTGTAAAATTTCTGGAGCCCCATCACCTTTGTGAACATCGACATCGACGATCCAGGCCGTTTTTATGGCCCCTTCATTTTGTAATTTTCTAAGAGTGATGACGATATCATTAACCAGACAAAAACCACGTCCGGCAAAACTCATCGAGTGGTGCATGCCTCCACCGAGGTGATAGCTGAAGCCATTTTTAAGTGCGTATTTAGTCGAATTGTACGTCATCGCTACTTGCATAAGAATAGTTTCGACCAACTCTTTCCAATCTCGTTTTTGATTCTTTGGATTATACCTTTCAAACTTACCTTGATCGTTGACCAGCTCATAACACTGGTAAATCTCCCCTTGTCTCTCGCCAGCTGTCCCTAATAAACGATGAATAAAATCTTTATTGTGAACGCGTTCAAGATCTTCGCGAGTGATGCGAGGAAGAGTTTTTAAATCGGTGTATTCTAAAAAAGGATAAAGGTATTTTAAGGCAGAAAAAACGTGGGAAGCACGTTCATCCACGATTGGGATCTCGATTCCATATTCGCTAAACCGTAGATCACAATCGGGATGATAAAAGATCATTTATAAATTACCAAATTTGACAGTCGATCTGTGCCCAAGCTTGAACCATTGGATCGTAGAAGTTCGAGTGAACATAAACGTTCGCAGCAGCTCCTGGGTAAATAACAAGTCCGTTAACCCATGAGTTAAGGACAACACCTTGCCAAGTTCTTCCATAGGCCACACCGTTACAAACGATTGGACGGTAAGTTGTGTTCCATACGCGTGCAGTGGCCACTTCGCGGTTTACGAAAAATTCCATTTGAGGAACAAAAGCAAAAGCTTGCGATGACAGAGTTAAAAATGTGATTGCAGATAAGATGAATTTCTTCATTTTAGGTCTCCTGATAATGCATTTTAAGCTCGTCTTTTTAATCATTTTTGCGCCGGTTGTGCAAGGGCGATATACTCTTGTAACTGTTCGTTTTTTGGTAAATTTTTCACGGCTTTTAGCAGTGACTCAAGCTGAGCTTTGCTCTTTGCGCCACAGATGGCCGTTGAGAGCTCTGGAAAACTTAGATTGTAGGCCAGGGCCAGCTCAAGCCCCGAGTGGTGATTTTTATCTAAAGCTGGCCAGAGTTTTTTCATCGCTTCGAACTTGGCCGAGTTGTCCATGTCTTTCCACCAAGGTGCCCATGAACGGCAGTCGCTCTTATCGTAAACTTTTCTCGTTTCATCCACGCGTCCAGTGATAATCCCTTTATCCAACGTCCCCCAGCTCATAAAGCTGATGTTTTTTTCTTTCAGGTAAGGAAAAATTTCAGCTTGAACAAACTTGTTAGTGAATAAATTAAATTCAGACTGCACTACTTCTACGCGGTCAATTTCAAACGCTTTATTAAGCTCATCTACATTCGTATTACATAGACCAATATGTTTAATTTTCCCCTGGTGTTTTGCTTTTGAGAGCACTTCCATCGTCTTTCTGATATCCACACGGGCATCCGGCCAGTGAACCATGTAGAGGTCAATAAAATCCGTGTTTAAATCGCGTAGAGATTGCTCTAACATTCTCTTTGCAACTATTGGATCGTTAGTCATATCGACACGCTTATTTTCATGCCAAGTGACCCCTGACTTTGAAACCAGGAAGACCTTCTCGCGCATGTTTTTAAATGCCTTCCCCATTCTTACTTCTGACAACCCAAAACCGTAAATTGGAGCTGTATCAAAAATTCTGATTCCGCCCTCATAGGCCTGGTGTAAGAGGTCAATAGATTCACCTTCGCTGATTTCACCAAAACCGTAACCTCCTCCTTCTCCGCTGATAGCGGCGCCACCGAAGGCGATTGGGAGTGAACTGACCATTTTTAGTAATTGCGTCATATGAACATATCCTTGTGAAGCTTTTCTATTAGGTGTAATAATAAACATCTAAATTTTAATCTGTACAGGAATGAGAGCATTCGTCATGAAAATGTCCCCGCGGTTTTTCTTTTTCCTAAGTTCTGTTTTAGTTAGTTGGTCGTCTTTTGCTGATTCAACAACACTCGTCGAAAACTTTCGCTCTCTGCAAGAAAAGTCCAAAGACATTTCGCCAGAGTTAAAAACAGTCAGGGCCTTTCGTTCGCAGAAAAAAGCAGAAAATTACACTCGCTTCACAAGTCACCTTCCCAACGTCAACCTGGTTTTAAAAAGAGAAAAAGATTTCTTTGAAGATAAAAACGCCGCTCTTCGCGCTCTTGGTATTGGAGTTTTAAACTCGTCATGGGCCATCCAGTACGAATGGTCACTGGTGAACTTTAATCAAATCCAAAACACGAGAAAGTCTTTTGCCGAAAAAGATAAAAGTGAAATCGATGTTGAGATCAAAGAAAGTGAATACCCTATTGTGTTTACGACTTACTTCCTGAACTACTTGCTGGCCAAATATAAAACGGCCGCAGTTGAGAACTCGCTCAAAAAAGCAGAGACAGGAAAAAAAGAAGCACAGCTTGGATTTGACCTGGGCCAAAAAACAAAGATTGATGTTCTTCGTTCGGACGCCAACCTGGTATCTCTCACATCAAAAAAGACTTCCTATATCGAAGAAGAGCAAAATGCGAAGAACCGTTTTGTGGAATACTCTGGCCTTGAACAAAAAGACTTAGACTTTGTTTCTAACCTAAGTGAAGAGCAGATTTTAGAACTAATCAGCTCGCTAAGTTCTGTGGCCGCTAAAAAAGAAGTTCCTAACCTGAGAGCAAGCCCGAAATACCAAAGTCTAGAGATGGAAGAAAAGATCAACCGCCTGGCACTTTCAGACTTCACGAGAAATGAATACCCTGATTTAAGAATCCAGGGCTCTTATACGAATGCTGCAGACAGCTGGGAAGGGACTCTTCACAACCCTACCCGCTCACATACTGTTGCTTTAGTCCTGACCATTCCTCTTTTTAGCGGCGGAAGTTTTGCTTCAAGCCACTTTGAAAAATACTTTGCCAAAAAACAAATTGAATACTCAATCGGTTTAAAAAAACAGCAACTGGAAAATGATTTGAATACGACCCTGATTCGTATCAATGCTCTTGAGACACTAGTTTCATCGCTAACTCTTAACGTGTCTCAGTTTGAAGAGCTTTATCGTCTAACTTCAAAATCGTACCAATTAGGAAAGAGCTCACTCTTTGAACTTTTAGAAGTTCAGGATGACCTGCTCGATTCTAAAATCAATCTTGCCCAAAACAAGATTCAGTTCTATACCCTTTCACAAAATTACCTATGGCAGGCCGGCTTATGAAAAATATCGCATTTCTTTTAGTTCTTACTCTTTTTGTTTCATGTGGAAGCAAAGTTGAAGTCACTGGGATCAAGTTAGGAAAAGGCACAGTTGAAAGCACTGTAACCACAACTAACTCAGGAACTGTTGAAGCTAAACAACAAGCAGAGCTTGCTTTTGGAACTCCCGGGCGCATCTCTAAAATCCACGTTTCTCTGGGAGACAAAGTCAAACAAGGGACTGTGATTGCTGAGCTCGAAAACGCAGACCTTAGAGCTGTTTATAACGAGGCTTTAAAAGATTACGAAAGAAGCCAGGAGCTTTATAAAAATGGACTGGTTTCTGTGGCCAACCTTGATGGTGTTAACCGCGCCAGAGAAGTGGCAAGAATCAACTTAGATAAAACAATCATCAAGGCCCCTTTTGATGGGATGATCACTGCTTTAAATTTAAAAGTTGGTGAATTCTACCAAAGTGGAGCAAGCCTTGCGACGGCGGATAAAAAGATCGACGTTCAGATCATCGATTTAAAAACTCGTTTGATTAAAGGTGAAATTGACGAAGTAGATTTACAAAAAATCCAGATCGGACAAGATGCTCGTGTAAAAATCCCGGCGATGAAAAACCAAATCATCAAGGCAAGACTGACGAAGGTTGTTCCTTTCGTCTCAACTGTAAAAGACCAGGATAGAACAAGCCAGATCGAACTGGAAATTTTAGAAAACCAAAGCCTGATTCCTGTTGGCGCCTCAGCTGACGTGGAAATTGTGGTTGAAGCAAAAAAAGATGCCATGATTCTTCCAGCAATGGTTTTAACTGGTGTAGGTAAAAACCGTTCAGTGTTCGTGATTGAAGATTCAAAGCTCGTTAAACGCCCAGTAACAGTTGGAACTGGAAACTACGAGCGCGTAGAAATTCTCGATGGTGTTAAACCAAACGAACTGGTGGCAAAACCACTTGAAGGAATTGAACTCACTGACGGTATGAAAGTTAAAGTCAAAGAAGCGACTTGGTTATAGGAATAAAATGTCTCTTATCGAATTAAAAAACATTCATAAGAATTTCATCATGGGTGAAGAAGAAATTCGGGCCCTCAATGATGTTTCGATTACAATCAACGAAGGCGAATTCACTTCGATCGTTGGTGCATCAGGGTCGGGAAAATCGACCATGATGAACATCATTGGCCTGCTCGACCTTCCAAGCGAGGGAACCTACTATCTGGATGGAACAAACACGACTGAAATGAACGATGATGAGCTCTCTCACTATCGCAATCAAAAGATCGGCTTCGTTTTCCAAAGCTTCCACCTTCTGCCCAAAGCTTCTGCTTTAAAAAATGTGGAAATGCCGATGCAGTATGCTTCGGCCTACAATAAAGACCTGACTGATACCAAGATCAGGGAAATGGCGCTGCAGACTCTGGATAAGGTAGGACTTGCTTCACGCGTGCACCACCTTCCCAATGAACTCTCAGGCGGGCAACGCCAGCGTGTGGCCATCGCCAGAGCACTGGTCAACAATCCAAAAATCCTGCTGGCCGATGAGCCAACAGGGGCACTGGACTCAAAAACTTCTGAAGAAATTTTAAACCTTTTTGAAGAGCTTAATAAACAAGGTGTAACGGTTATCATTGTTACCCACGACAACAATGTGGCCCGTAGATGCAAACGGGTCCTGCGCATGTCAGATGGAAAAATCCGCGAGGAGTCCGTATGATCATGAAAAAAATTGTCATTAACTCTTTTGAAGCTTTAGTGGAAAATAAACTCCGCTCAATGCTCACAATGCTTGGAATGATTATCGGGGTAAGTGCCGTGATCCTCCTCGTCTCTGTTGGGACGGGAGCAAAACGTTACATTACCAATGAATTTGAAAGTCTCGGAACGAACATGATTATGCTTCAACCGGGGCGCACCGATAAAGAATCAACGATGGGACCTCCGGTTTCATCGAGTAAAGGAAAACTCCTTTTAAGCGACGTTGAGGCCCTGCAAAGATACGCCACTTCCCTTTCGGCCGTCTCGGGTGTCATGTTTGGTGCCGGTGTCGTTAAAACCGAACAGGGAACTAACAACATCAACATCCTTGGCTCAAACGACCAGTTCGTCAAAATCTTCAACATGGTTATCATCCAAGGTAACTACATCAGTAAAGAAGATGACGATTCCGGAAAACGCGTTGTGGTTTTAGGTTACAACGTTAAGAAAAATCTCTTTGGTGAATCCATGGCCCTTGGCCAGCTGGTCAAAGTTAACGACAGCGAACATAGAGTTATCGGGATCGTTAAACCGACCGGTGATAAAATGGGCTTCAACGTCGATGACATGGTTTTTATCCCGACGAAATCTGCTCTTAGGCTTTTTAACACTGACAGGCTCTTTGGTATCAGAGCTGCCGCTAAAACCAGAAACGGTCTTAACGACGCTGTTAAAGACATCACTGAGATCTTAAAAGAGCGCCACAACGGCGAAGAAGACTTCACCATCATCACTCAAGTGACCATGCTTGAAAGTATGAACACGATTTTAAATATGCTGACCTACGCCCTTGGTGCCATTGCTCTCATTTCAATGCTGGTTGGTGGTATCGGGATCATGAACATCATGCTGGTATCGGTAACAGAGAGAACCAGAGAGATTGGTATCCGCCGCGCCGTAGGGGCCCGTCAAAGTGACATTCTAAAACAATTTATCATTGAAGCTGTGGTGATTTCCGTCTCTGGCGGACTCGTGGGGATCTTAATCTCTGCCATTATCACTTACACGCTCTTCTTCTTTTTTCCTGGCTTTGATATGCGCCCGCCGTTTTGGATTATTCCTCCGGCCTTTTTCCTTTCTTTTTTCACCGGACTTATCTTTGGAGTCTGGCCCGCAAGAAAGGCCGCTCGTATCCAGACCATTGATGCTTTAAGGTACGAATAATGAAACTTTTAGTTTTCGCTCACAGAGGAGAGGCCCAGGCCTTCTTCAATCAATGGGAATTTGCCCCGGTTGAATTCTATTTTAATGGTCTCTTTAAAACGAAAAATTACTACCTGCTCATCACAGGTGAAGGACTCAAAGACGCCAGCGAAAAAACCGTTGCCGTCATTGCCAACTTCAAAGAAGAATTAGATGAAGTCATCAATATCGGTATCGCCGGAAGCCTAAGTCCAAAACTTAAAATCGGCGACACCGCCTGGGTAAGGTCAAGTTACGCTCAAAATGCCGAGAGATGTGAATTTAAGTCTTTTACAACGACTCAGCACTCAAGCCTTGATTGCATCAGCGCTTATTCGCGCGTGACAACGCTTGAAGAAAAGAAAATGCTCTCAAGTTTTGCCGACATGGTCGACCGCGAACTATGGTCGATTATGAGTGCGGCTCACCTCTTTGATCTTCCGGCCTTTGCTTTAAAACTAATTTCCGATGAAGCAGAGTCAGATGATTTTTGTAGACTAGTAAAAGAAGAGGCCCCGGCCCTTTCTAAAAAGATGCTTCAAGCTTTTTTAGAACGCGAAGAAAAGATGGTAAAAAAAGCTGTCACAATTGTGGCAGAAACACTGGAAGATAAACTTCTCACGCACCCAAAACTTTATTTCACAACGTCTCAGGCGCGCAAACTTCATACCGTCCTAAGAGGTCTTTCTATCAAAAAGACTATGAGTGATGACGAAATTATGACGGTGCTTTCAACTATTATTGAAGGTGAAGGTCTTGAGCGCACCCCCAAAGAATTGAGTAAACTTTTACTCATGAGACTGGATCAAAAGCTCAACCCACTTAATACCAAAATTAAAGAAAAGATCACTCAGAACCTAAAACCTCTTATGGAAACAGGAGCTCAAGTGAGTTTCGACCCGGAACTTGAGCAGGACTATGTCCAACTCAACTTCCAGATCAGAAATACCAAAGACCAAAAGAAACTCATCCTCGCTCTCGAGCAGTTTAACTACCAGAAGATCAAAGAAATTTTCCAGGGGAATCTGGGCGATGATGTTTGAAAAAATCTTTATTGAAGAACACTTAAAATCGCATCCAAAGGTTCAGGAAATCCAGACGAGATTTCCGGGGAGTGAATTTAAGTTCATCAAAAAAGTTGAAGATGTTTTTGGCAGAGTGAAAAAGCCTTACCTGCAAAAGCGCACCAATCTCAATTTATTTATCGGTGAAAAAAAAGGACAACTGGTCAAGCCTGCTCCTCCAGCTTATGGATTATCAGGTGAGCCTCACTACTACTTCGTTCACGCTTACAATTGTATTTACGAATGCAACTACTGCTATCTTCAAGGATACTTTCAGTCTCCAGACATCGTGATCTTTCTTAATCACCAGGAAATCGGTGACGAAATTAAACGTTTAGCCGAGGAGCACGAGAAAAATCATCCGGGAGAAAAAATCTGGTTTCACGCCGGAGAATACAGCGATTCACTGGCGCTCACACATTTAACCGGAGAGCTTCCCCACTACTTTAATCTCTTTAAGAATTTACCAAATGCCTACCTGGAACTGAGAACAAAATCAGTAAACATAAAAGAGCTCATTAAGCTTGAACCCTCTGCGAATATCGTTGTCAGCTTCTCTCTTGCTCCTGAACACAGGGCAAAGATGAACGATCTCAAAACGCCGGGGCTAAAAGCAAGGCTTCAGGCCATCGGCGATTTACACGAGCGCGGCTTTCCTATCGGGATTCATTTTGACCCGATTATTTACGACGACAAATTAGTAGAATCTTACACTGATCTCATTCATCAACTCTCTCTTGCCCTTCCTCCTGAGGCCATCCGTTATATTTCTATCGGTGTGGTTCGTTTTACAAAAAACGTTTACCACCAGGTGCTGAAAAACTATCCGGACTCGGATTTTTTAATCGACGACTTTGTTAAGAGCTTCGACAACAAAATCCGCTACAACCGCCCCACTAGAATGTGGATTCTAGGCAAAGTAAAATCCCTGTTAGTTGAGGCCGGAGTTCCGGTGGAAAAAATCTACGAGTGCATGGAAGACGAATGATTAAAGACCAGGAACTCGAAAATAACCACATCATCGAAAGACAGTTTCCCTTAAACGAAGAAATCATCTCGCTTTTAAAGGCCGAAAACTGGCGCGAGCTCGATCAGTACTTCCTAAAAGCAGAGAAGCCAGGCGGAGTCCTCTTTGACTTCTTAAAACCGCTTTTAGACTTTGAGAGCATCGAGCACATTATTGCCATCAGAAGTGCACCAGAAGATGAAGACGGAATCTGGCATGATGACGGCTCCCGCATCCTGGGCTTTTCCCTGTCTTTAACTCAAAACCACGCCCAAACGGTGGGTGGCGAGTTGAGATTTAGGCCCAAAGGGGCTTCGGACTACCATAAAATTGCCACCAGGCCGATGGGGACAATCCTGATCTTCAAAACGGGAATTTATGGATTTGAGCACATGGTGAGTGCCGTTACCGAGGGAAAAAGAGTGGTCATCGCTGGATGGTGCTCGTAGACAAGGAGCGGCAAAATGGCTAACACGCAGGGTAAAATAAATGACTATCGAAAGCTTCTTGTCATTTTGCCCCTATTGAGTTATCTTTTTGACTCTTTTTAAGAATTTAATAAATAACTACTATCTTTAATAAAGGATTTTTTATGGCACGCACATGTGATTTAACAGGAAAGAGAAGACTACTTGCCAACAAAGTTTCTCACGCTAACAACAAAACAAAAACTAAGAAACAAGTTAACCTACATACTAAAAAAGTTTTCGATCCAGCGACTGGTTCAGTTGTTCGCCTAAAACTTTCTTCAGCAGCGATCCGTACTCTTGATAAAGTTGGTTCAATCACTAAGTACGTTAAGAAAAACGCTCACCTTTTCGAATAATAAATTAAAAAAATTTAAAATAAAGAAGGCTTCCTTTTACGGAAGCCTTTTTTTTGGGTATTAGTTGTCTTCAATTTAGGAGATGTTCATGAAAAAACTAATGCTAGTCCTACTTACCTCTCTTGCCCTCACCACTTCCCTTTTTGCCAAAGATGGAGTTCCAAGACAAAAAATTAATCTCCTGGGAGAGCTTCTTCCTTCAGCTCCTAAGGCCATTTCTGTTAAAGACATGGAGGCGTTTAAAAAACCTGAATCAGTCACAATTTTCGATCCCTACAATAAAAATATCAAAACTGTTTTCTACGGGTTTTACTTACATGAATTAGTAAAGGCCTATGCAAAACCAGATTTTAAAACTCTAAAAGTTGTGGCCATTGATGGTTACAAAGTCGACATTCCAAAAGCAGACATCACTAGCGCCAATCTTTTTATGAGTTACAAAGATGACAAGGGCTACTTAACTGTAGACCGCATGGGGCCGGGCAGGATTATTGCTCCAGTTGATGGAATCATTAATAAAGACTTATTACTTAAGATCGGTATTTATTGGGTATGGCAGGTGAAGTCTCTTGAGTTTTCAAAAAAATGATGAAGCTCAACGACTTTAACCGCAACTCCATCATCACGGGAGTGCTCTTAAACCTGATCATGACGATTATTTTTATCGTCTTTATCATTTTAGGTTACAAGAGCACGAGCGAGAATGCGGCCATTCAGGATGACACCTTCAGGACTCACTTCCAGTCGAGGCTTATTCTCAAGTCTATTAATGGCCTTAACCATTCACGCGCAGATATTCTTCTGGGTCTAGAGCATAAAGACCCTGAGCTGATTTCTACCGCCGAAGACCAGGTCCTTGGCGCCAAGTCTAACTATCACCTTCTCTTATCTGAACAAAGCTTAAATAAAACAGTGCGTGTTTCAAATGCTTTTGAAAAACAGTTCACTGAACTGACAGATCTTTATGATCAGATTTTTGCAAACGAACGCCCCCTGGAAAATAAAGCGCTTTTACAATCGGTGATTGAAAAGACGACAACCCTTATTTCGAGTATGCACGAAGAGGAAAGCTCCCTCTGGGTGGATGAGGCCATGAAGCTTCACGCTTTTTCAAAAGTTAAAGAACGAAACCTGCATATTTTTTACGGGTTGACCCTTTGTTTTGTGGTGATTCAGTTGGTGCTTATTTATTTTACTATTGTGAAATACCGTCTGAATAAAAAAATCAATATTCAGCACGAAAGATTAGTCCTTCAGACTCGCCTCTCAACTCTAGGGATGATGAGTGCCGAGCTCGCTCACGAAATTAACTCTCCTTTAATGGTTATTGATGGAAGGCTACGTATTCTTCACAATGAGCTTCTTTCCCATGAACAAACCAGCGACAAGTCTCTTAAAAACATTGAAATCATCAAACGCAACTCTCAACGCATCCAGGGCATTATTAAAAGCTTTAAAACGATGTCAAAAAGCGGTGAAAATGATGTCTTTGAATATTTTGAACTCTCAACCATCTATGAAGAAGTTCAGGACCTGGTAAGCCAAAAGATTAACGATGAAAAAATTGATTTTAAGATTGGCAGCTTTCCAGATAACACCAAAATTCTTGCCAGAAGAATCCAGATTGTTCAGGTGCTCACAAACCTGATTAATAACTCCACTGATGCCATTCGAGGAACGATCAATCCATGGATCAAGCTTGAAAGTGTCATTACACCGGAAAAAATTGAGATTTCAGTGACTGACAGTGGCCTGGGAATCCATGAGGACCACGTGGATAGCATCTTCGATCCATTCTATTCGACCAAAGGATCTGCTGAAGGAACAGGACTGGGTCTTTCTATATCTAAAAAAATCATGCGCGAGCACGGTGGAGATCTTCATTACAACCGCCTGTCGACTCACACTCAGTTTATTTTGACCTTCCAAAATAAAAAGGCCCGCGAAGATCGCGGGCCTGATAGTTCATCAATTCTTTCTTAACAATTACTGCACTTCAATTTCTTGAATTAAGTAACCCCATTTAGTCATTGAACGGTCTGTAACGAAGTTGATTGTTACAGTGTTGCCTTCGATGTAGTCAGTTGTGTAGTTAGTCCCTGCACCTGTTACTTTCTCTACAGTGTTTCCAGCTCCGTCAGCGATTCTTAGGTAGTCGTATCCTTGCTCAAGATCGTACTTCGCTACTTTTACTCTGATGTATTTTGCACCAGGAATAGTGATCGTTTTAGCAACGTTCATATTGTCTGCGTATGGGTGATCAGACTCTAAAGATGATTCAAGAGCTTGTTTTTTCCATGCATCGTTCTTTGGCCCGCTTCTTTCTGGTCTTACGTCAGTTAGAAGGTTGTAAGCGTCGATTCTTCCCGCAGTTTGAGTTTTACCTCTTAAAGCAGTTACCGGAACACTTGTCATAGTCAGGCGTTCGCGCATTACTGAGTGAGGCATTCTTCCTTCTTTTGCAAGCAGAAGACCCAGAACCCCTGAAACGTGTGGAGTGGCCATTGAAGTTCCAGAGTAAACATCATACCCACCACCGTTTACAGTAGAAAGGATATTGTGTCCTGGAGCTGCGATATGAACTGAGTTTCGGCCAAATGAAGAAAATGATGCCAAACCATTTTGTGCTGTTGTTGCAGCAACTGACACCATGTTTGGAGTGTCGTATGAAGCTGGGTACGAAGGAGATGAATCGTTGTTAGATGAGCTGTTTCCAGCTGCAGCTGTGAAGATGATTCCTTTATCAGATGCTCTCTTAATAGCTTCTAGAAGAGCTTCTGAGCGTCCTCCTCCACCCCAAGAGTTACTCATTAGGTCTACGTTCATCATTGTTGCGTAATCGATAGCTTTAATTGCGCCTTCAAGAGATCCTGATCCATCATCACCTAAGAATTTAACGGCCATGATCTGAACATCAGACATTACACCTGAAACTCCGATTTTGTTGTCGTGAACAGCACCGATTGTCCCTGAACAGTGAGTCCCGTGCCCGTTTCCGTCCATTGGGTTTGAATCATTGTTAGCAAAGTCGTATCCGTAAACGTCGTCAATGAATCCGTTGCCGTCGTCATCAATTCCGTTTCCTGCGATTTCTTTTGTGTTGACCCACATATTAGCTTTTAGATCAGGGTGTGTGTAATCAACACCTGTATCGATAACAGCGATTCTCACCGCTCTTGATCCTTTAGTGATATCCCACGCCTTAAGAGCGTTAACGTCAGCACCTTCCACTCCTGCTGAACCATTTGGCTCATTTGAACCTGTATTTCTTAGACCCCATAGTTTTCCAAAACTTGGATCGTCTGGAGTCGCTGCTGTAAAATCAGTGAATGGAGACTTAAGAAGTTTCTTGCTTACTACGTTCTCTTCTTTGATTGGATTAACTGAGTAGATGAAGTTCGGCTCTGCAAATTCAACATTTGGATTATTCTTTAAAGTAGCAATAACCGATTCCATTGATTTGTCAGCAGATACTTTTAATACTGAAAGTGTGTCGTAAGAAAGTTTAATGTCTCTTTGACCCTGGATACCTAAAGATGAAAGAGTCTTAGCTGATAAAAAGTTTTTACTTTTTCCCGCCTTAAACTTAACAACGATTTCCCCCGGTACATGTTTAGCTTCTGTAGCAGACACTCCTGTCGCTAATGCCAGAGTAGATAAACCTAATAGCATCTTCTTCATAACTTCTCCCTCCTTGGAGCAATTGTAGATCCGTCATCATTTGTCAGAATCATTACCTGAACATTTGAATCAAACTTCTTTAAAGAAATGTGGTCTATAAACAAGCTTATGCGATGGTGTCATTTTGCACAGACTTTTTTTCAAAGGTATTTTTTTCCGAAAAACGGCCATCTATCTTTTTTTACAGGATAAGGTGATAATTCAATCACTATGATACACAACAGTTCTTCTGACCCTGTATTGATCAAGAAAATCTCCCTTAAAATCTGGTCTCTTAGAGATGAGATTGAGTCGCGCATTCAAGCAAAGATTGATGCCGGCGAACTTCTTCCTGAATCAATGGAAGAAAAAATCAAAGAACTCAGAGACGAATACACAAAAAAGATGGCATTACCTGACAATGTCGTTCAGTTAAAGTCAGGTGACGACCTCCCTGCTGACGGTGAAGATGAAATGGCGAAGGCCATGGCCGCAGCAATGGAAAACCCAGAAGGCGAAGAAGCTTCAGCAGAAGAAGGCACAGATAATGTTGTCTCTATGAATGGTGAATCCCCTGCCCCGGCATCGACTGTCGATGGCAACGTGATCACAATCGGAATCGAAGCTCCAGTTAATCTTTCTGATGAGAAAATTTCGAAAGGAAAAACGATCCTGTCTGAAATCAGTATGGATAAAATGTTTTTCTTCTCTAATAAGGCCTTTACTGAAGGCCAGTCTATCGTGATTCAGTTTTGTATTCCAAAGACTTTTATTATTAATGCCGACGTCATCTACTGCCGTCCGTTTAATATCAAGAGCCGAATCATCAGCCAAAATAACTATACACACAGAATGCTGGTTAAGTTCAACTTCCTTAAGGAAGGAGAGCGCGCCCTTCTTAGACAATTTATTCAGTCCATTGAGCCTGACGTCTCTAAAGTGGTTAAAAAGGCCGCTGCTGTTGAAGAAGACGGAGGAGATGGGGACTTTAATGACTTGGATGACCTAGGACTATAATCTCCATGCTTCATAAAAAGAAATGGCTTTCTAATATCGTCCTGGTCGCTTTCCTACTTTTAGTTGGCGCCACAGCTTTTTTATCTGACCTGCTAAAAACTCCGGTCAAAACCCATAACGAATTTATTGAACAGTCACTGGTTTTTAATAATAAAGAACTCGAGACCATCACTCACCTCTCTTTAAAAAACAAATCGGGTGAATACACTTTTGAGCGCGTAGGAACTGACCCGGGAACTCCGTGGCACATGACTAGCCCGAAAGACATTTCTACCAGCTCACTTTTTATTGAAAAACTTTTTTCTTCTTTAAATACGATTAAGACAAAAAAGCTTTTAATTGATGACCCGGCCAACAATTCAAACTTCTCTCTGGATAAGCCTACGGCCATCCTGACTCTGACTGACGATGGTCAAAAGAGCATCATCCTGAGTGTCGGGATTATGAACACGATTGATAACTCGACTTACCTGAAGATCTCGGGGAAAACAGGAATCTATCACGTTGAAGCTCCTTCCATCTCGCTGGAAAATATCACTCTTGCAGACTTGATTGAATCGAATGTCTTTGATGTCGATGTCAAGGCCATCACCAGCTTCAAGCTCTTTAAACAAGGCTCAAACACTCCACAATTCGAAGTTCATAAAAAGGACAATGTTTGGGTAAGTGCTGAAGAAAAAGCACTGGATGCCACTCGTTTAGAAGACATATTGGATGATTTCATTAAGCTTAAGAGCTCACATGTTATCGAAGAGCCAAGTGATTCCCAAAAGAAGGCCGTTCAAAAACTTATGTCGCCTCCTACTCACTTAATCAAACTGGAAGTGATGGCAGAAGACAAAAAAGAAGAATACATTTATCAGATCAGTGATGCTACAAAATCACTTCCCGATTTAGATTTAAAAGATGAAGGTCATTTTCTGATCATCGAAAACCACGCTCCCATTATCTACGTCATAAAAAAAGACGCTCAGAATCTTTTTGAGCTTAAGAATGACAGCTTAAAGAGTTTGGAATCTGCTCCAAAGAATTAAGAAGCTTTTTTAGACCCGTTTACAATTCTTGAGTTCGAAGGAAGAACTGTGTCTTTGTTGATTTTATCAGGGTCTACGAAGACCTTAATAAACTTCTCAATCAGAATTGAGTTGTAGCGTTTGACCCCTTCTTTATTCATCAGGATCTTTTTTAAGGCCTCAGTCGGCTGGAGTTTGTGATCAATCATGATGTGAACGAAGTCATCTGCCAGGCAGACAATATTAGCGAGTGTTAAAACCTTGCTTCCCTTCTTTCCAAAAGGAAACCCAGTTCCATCAAAGGCTTCATGGTGTTGAAGAATAATCTGTTTAACCGAGTTATTAAGCGTTCTGATGTTCTCTACAATCTCAAAGCCTAACTCAGGGTGCTTCTTATAGACCTCGAATTGCTCAGGGGTCATATCCTTTGTGCTAAGGCCGACAAACTCTGGAGGCAGCTTCGTCTTTCCAATATCGTGAAACATACAGGCCATGGCCGCTGTTTCAATCGTGGCCTTTGACTGCCATTCGAATTGTTTAATGATGGCCGTTGTATAGAGAGTGACCAGGAACGCGTGAGAGTATGCTGTCGGGTCAAAATTCTGGTAGGAACGAAGAACATTATAAAGGTCGCTCTGAGACTCTACTAACTGGAAGACGTTCTCACAAACCTCCTTCCCTTGCTCAATAACCTGAGGTTTGATCCCTACAGTAAAAGCTTCTTCGATATACTTTTCAGTAACGTTCTTTAAAACGTTGACCTTGTTGTAGGCCGGAACATTTTTGTTATCGATCAATTTCTTCGTTAAAAAGTTATTGTACTGAATGAACTTTCTACGGTCGTTATTGTGGAAATAAAGTGACTCGACCTTCTTTTCGTTTTTATATTTATCCAGACGCTCTTTAGAAAACGTATCCCCTGTATGCAAGATCTTAAGATATTTATTGTCTGAGAGTTTGATGTAGATATCAAAAAGCACGGCCTGAGAAGAATAGAACTCGTCGATTCTGATTTTAGAGAAACTCTCATCAGTCATTGACACTTCTTTCTCTTCACTCACCCCTTCTTTTTTTGGAACAGAAGACATTAAATCAGAAAGGGACTGGTGACCTTCAAGCAACTCTTTTAAGTAAGGAACTTCAAAAGGCCTGACAGCAACTTCCGTCACTCCCAGCTTTAAAAGTTTTTCTTCAGTGATCACACCATTATCAATAAGCTGTCGGTCGTTGACAACAATGATCACACGCTGGCTTGTATAATTAGTTTTGATGAATTTGAGAACCTGCATGCACGAGTGGTTCTCAGTTGCATAGTTCATGATGACGGCAAAAAACTTATCGTTGTACATGGCAAGCTGAGCTTCTTTACCATTCACAACGGTGGTGACTTCATACATCTGTTCAACGAAATAGGCTTTTGACTTGGAGTTCCAAGTCTCGTCGGGATCGACAATAAGAAGTTTTAAAGCCAAGGTTGAACCTCAAAAAAACGCGTTTCCTACTCGGATTTATCGGTTTTTTCGGGGAAAAACTAAAGAAAAAAACTCACCGAAAAGATAAGTCTTTCCGGTGAGTTAGAGTATTTGATTAGATCTTGTTTAGGATACTAAAGATATTGTTTGAACTCTTAAAAAAGGAAGTAACCCTTTTTTAATCTTACAAACCGAATAAAAATGCTCCTGTTGAGCATTTTTTCAAACAACTACTTAATTTCTTTGTGAAGAGTATGACGTCTTAGAAATGGGTTGTATTTCTTAAGTTCTAGACGGTCAGGTGTCGTCTTCTTGTTTTTTGTAGTAGTATATCTTGAAGGAGATTTTCCTTCTTTTCTAGCTTCAGTACACTCAAGTGTTACGATAACTCTAGGACCTTTTTTAGCCACAACTGCCTCCAGCAAAACGTGATAACACGTAAAAAAATTAACAAAGGTGAAATTACACGTTTAGCATTGGCATGACAACCGAAAATTGTTAAACCTTTTTAAAAAAGCGAGAAATCTATGAATATCACGCACGAAAACTGGACATCATCGCATTATTACTCTGATCCTCTAAGGGCGTTTATCTCCCTTGGGGCCGCTCCTATTGAAACCGAAGAAGGTCTTCCGGGAGTAGAGTTTCAATACCTGGTCACCATGACTGATAAGGATTACGCAGAGCTCTTTCAAAGCGCCCACAAAACACTAGAAGAGGCACTACAAGTCCTAAATGAAAAATATGGACACTGGGACATGAAAGATGCTGGAGCAAAGACCTCTGGAGACGGGTGCTCGAGCTGCGAAGCCCACTAGGAAGAGTCCACTACAGCGAAACTTATTGACGGAACACTATAAATTGGCCATATTACTGGCTTACAAAAAACCTGATTCTGTATACAAAGCAGAGATCACTATAAAAAGAGGTCCATAATGAAAGAAGGAATTCACCCAAAGTACGAAGCTGTAACAGTTAACTGTGTTTGCGGAGCTACATACGCAACAGGTTCTACAATTAAACTAGAAAAAATCGACATCTGTGCTGCTTGTCACCCGTTCTATACTGGTAAGACAAAAGTAATCGATACTGAAGGAAGAATTGAAAAATTCAAAAAGAAATTCGGTACAGACTACGCTGCTACAGCAAAAAAGAAGTAATTCACAAGGGCCTCGAAAGAGGCCCTTTTTTTTGCCTTTTTGTACACAAACAGCACTCTCTTTAACCCATCTTATCTTGATCTTTCATCCCAACCTTGCAACTCTATTCCTGAGAACTTTCTTATCAGGAGAAAACACATGAAATACTTCACACTATCCCTGCTTCTTCTTTCAAGCCTTGCTTTTGCTGGCGACAGAAACACTGCTTACAACCAGGTTTGTAAACCAATGTCTTTTGATTCAGACCGTACAAAATGCACAAACACAATCAGACCATTTTCTTATTTCAATGACGATGCTCTTCAAATGTGTGCGAGCTTTAACTTCGATTCTAAAAAGATCGAATGCCTTGGTTACATCGGCGACAAAATGTATGAGTTCTTTGAAATCGACACATGTAGAAACATGGTTTTTGATTCTGAAAGAATGAACTGCCTAAAAAACAGTGGCTCGCCAAACAGACAAACTTGTCTTCCAAAAACAGAAGTGATCAACCAGCTTAGAGCTGCTCAATACGAGATCCGCTCGGGCCAGATCGGCACAGCTGACAAGAGACTAGAATACGTCATCGGGCGTTTCTCAAATCCAAACTGCCAATAAGTTCTTGAATATGGGGGGCAAATGCCCCCTATTTAGTATCTAAATTTTTGACACCCTTGTAAAAAAACCCAGACTCAACCACTATCCTCCCCTTTAATGAGACAATGCTCTCATTATGAAAAAACCAACTTCGAAAATATTCGTCCTTGCCCTTTTATTAACGTCATTCTTTGCAGTAAACACTGATCTGCATGCCCAAGTTTTTGGAGTCAATTTAGGCAATGCCACAGACACTGCTAAGGACATTTTTAAAAATGCCAAAGACGCTGCTAAGAAGGCCTTAGAAGAAGCTAATAGAAAGAAGGCCGAAGAAGAGGCCAGACGTGCTGAAAAAGCAAAGGAAGAGGCCCGCTCACGAACAACAAATACAAGTATTATTGAACTTCAAGGCACTATGGGTGCTGATATTAAGTGGATCATGTTCAATATCACTAAGGGATCCTACAACGAGAAAGTGACGATTCCGGCAAGCAACGGTTCTTATAAATTCCGTCTTGCTCTTCGCGATGGTGCTGGTACTTATGCGATTCAGGTTTTCCAAAACAATAAAGTTGAACGTTATACAAGTTATTCTTACCTGAGCGCTACTCAAATTGAAAACACAGATGAAAGAGATATGAGTTTCCTGCTTCCATCAACGATGGTTCAGTCGGAAGACCCTGAAATTGTCGCTCTTACAAAAATGATTACAAAAAATGCGACAACTGAAACTGAAGCTGTCAAAGCAATTCACGATTACGTTGCGACCAATATTGAATACGATTTCCCGGCCTACAATGACGGAACCTACGCTCAAAAAGAGTACGATGCCGTCTCTATCTTAAAGAGAAAAATCAGCGTGTGCTCTGGCTACGCCAGCCTCTTTGCAGCGATGGTGCGCGCTTACGGCGTAAGAGTAAAAGTTATCCACGGAAAAGGAGTGGTCAGTGGTGGATTAGGTGACCATGCTTGGAATGAAGTGGAAATTAATGGCGAGTGGAAGATGGTTGATACAACTTGGGATTCAAACCTAAAGAGCAATAAATACTTTTTTATGGATGAAGCAAAATTCGCCCAAGATCACTTAAAAGAAACGGAAATGACGAATTACTAAAATGAGAGAAGCTTAACTCTGTATTTCTCACCGATCACTTTCTCTACGGAGAAGGTGATCTTTTCACCGACGTTTAAATTCTTAAAATGCTTCTCGCCTTTTTTATCCAGTTGTTTCTTCTGGATTTCAACGATGACATTCTTATTTTGACCTTCTTCAAAAAAGCAGACTTCGTACTCGAAGCTGAACTTAGTCTCAGTGATAAAGCGAATAATAGTCGCTTCACCACTTGGAGCAATTCCGGCCTTTCTTTTGTATATGTGAGCGCTCATCGGGAGAATCTTGCGGTCGAGGCTCACCAATTGCGAAAGTCTTTCAACACTCAAATCATGAGAGGTTCTTAAAACCTGATGACACCAATCATTCGGGCAAGCAGCACTGCTTGGGCATGGATATAGAACATCGTAAGAATCCAAAAGGGCCTCACGAAGTTTTTTAAGCTCAGTAAAGAGCTCACTGGTTCCAGGTTCAATAAAGATCACATACTCCGGGTCCACCATCATAATCTGATCCTGGACTTTCTGGATGCCGATTTCATTGATTGAGTGACCGTAGAATAAAACACTATCTGCTCTCTTTTCACTAAAGCGCTGGAGAGTTTTAAGATTCACTCCTGAGAAAAAACCTTTCAGCATTTTTTCTGCCTGATTGAGCATCACTCTCGAAGAGTCGACACAAATAACTTCCGGTGGAGTTTTTTCAAAAAGCAGGCTTAGCCCCAATGAAAAAGTTCCCGGACCACAACCGATATCGACAAATGGTCTCGAGATAATGTCGTTTAAAACATCAGGCGAAAGTTTTGATAAAAGAAAATGCAGCTTGGGAATATTAGTCGTCAGATAAAGGGCCGCATAACTAGAAACATGATCGTCATCTAAAACATAGTCCCCTATCTGGTCTCTTTTTTTAGTGAACTTCATGGACATCTCTTTAATGAAATGAACCATGTCAGACTCTTTTAAATCTGGATTTAATAGATGCGGACGGATGTCTTCAATTGACAAAAAAAAGGGCCCGAAGGCCCCTTTTACAATATTGTCAGAGTATAAATTATCTCTTTCCAAGATCAGTGTACTCACGAGTTGTAGCCCCAGTGTAAACTTGACGAGGACGAGAAATCTTAGTTTCTTTTGTCTCTCTCATTTCTTTCCACTGAGCTAACCACCCTGGCATTCTTCCTAGAGCAAACATTACTGTGAACATGTTTGTTGGGATACCAAGAGCGCGGTAAATGATTCCCGAGTAAAAATCTACGTTCGGGTAAAGGTTACGAGACTTGAAGTAATCATCAGCAAGAGCTGTTTGCTCCAGGCCTTTAGCGATATCAAGGTACGGATCTTTTACACCAAGTTGAGCAAGAACAGTGTCACATGCTTTTTTGATGATCTTCGCGCGTGGGTCGAAGTTTTTATAAACTCTGTGCCCGAAGCCCATAAGTTTGAATGTATCATTTTTATCTTTTGCTCTCTCAAGAGCTTTTTTGTAATCGCCACCAGCGTTTGAAATCTCTTCAAGCATTTCTAGAACTTCCTGGTTAGCACCACCGTGTAGTGGTCCCCAAAGAGCGTCGATACCAGCAGAGATTGAAGCAAATACTGAAGCATTAGACGAGCCAACAACTCTTACAGTTGATGTTGAACAGTTTTGCTCGTGATCAGCGTGAAGGATTAAAAGAACGTCTAGAGCTTTTGCTACGTCTTTAGAAGCTTTCATCCCCATCATCGACATAAAGTCTTCAGTGTAAGAAAGAGCTGGATTAGAAGCTACCAGTGGTTGACCAGTTGTTACTCTTTGAATCGCAGCTGTGATAATTTTGAATTGTCCAAGAAGAAGCGCGAAGATTTCATCTTTTTGCTCTTTTGTTGGGTTCGGGTTGTTTAGTTCCGGATAGTGAGCTGATAGAGCTACAGTTACCGAAGAAGCGATCGCCATTGGGTGAGCAGTTTTTGGGAAAAGCTCAATCATGCGAGTGATGTACTCAGGAAGTTTTGAGTAAGAAGCTACTTTTTTCTCGAAAGATGCAAGCTCTGCTTGAGTTGGAAGGTTACCCCAGTTTAGAAGGTAAGCGACTTCGATGAAAGTTGATTTTTCTGCAAGTTGCTCAATTGGGTATCCTCTGTAACGAAGAATCCCTAACTCTCCGTCAAGGAAAGTGATCGCTGAAGCACAAGAACCAGTGTTTAGGAATCCGTGATCAATTGTAATGCACCCAGTGTCTGCACGTAGCTTTGCAATGTCGATTGCTTTTTCTTTTTCTGAGCCCTCAATAACTGGGTACTCTAGAACTTTTCCGTCGATTTCGATTTTTGCCTTTAAAGACATATGATTCCTCCAATGATTTGGCGTAAAAAACTTGGTTTAAAATACCGCAAAGAAAAAAGTCCCGCTAGAAATTTCTCTCTATAATCTCATAGACCACGCCTTAGGATCAGCGTGCCATTCTTTGAGTAGGTCCATCCCCTTTTGATCAATTAAGTTTAACTCGAAAGCGGCAAGAGTTAACGAGGTAAAATCTGTCAGTGAGAATAGTTGAATGGATAGGTTACTTAATCTATCCTTGGCCCCTTGCATTTCGTAATCTACGACGCAGAGACAAGCGTCACACTTAAGCTCCGCTCCTTGAAGCCCACCCATCGCCTCTTCAAGACTTGCTCCCTGATTGACTAAATCTTCAAACAGAAGAACTTTTTCACCAGCATTGAAGGCACCTTCAACTTGATTCTTTCTTCCGTGCTCTTTTGCTTTTGGCCTTACATAGACCATTGATCTCTTCATGCGGTCAGCGATAAATGCAGCGTGAGGAATCCCTGCAGTAGCAATTCCACCCAGGTGATCGAAGCTTAAGTTATTTTGTTTAATCACATCTATGAAGGCCTGAATAACCTGGTCTCTAAATTCCACGTGGGAAAGAATAATGCGGTTATCGCAATAGATAGGTCCTCTCAGTCCTGAGGCATACTTAAAGGGGTCATTGGGAGAGAACTTCACAGCACCTAAATTAATAAGGTTTTTGGCGATGTCCATTTTCATTGGTGATTCCTCGGCTTATCCCCGTTCAAGGGGCCTGTGGCAAGTGCTGATTATTCCATAAAAAGAGCAAAATTCAGCATATTACCGGATTTTACGTTAAAATGAGTAAGCTTACGAATTATCTACTATCACATACGAGTTGTCGCGATTGAAAGCATTATTTATTGGAAATACTCCCGAAGATGACAAGAACATTATCCGTCTTATGGGAAACAACTATCCTAAGGTTCAACTTGTGGGTTTAAAAACTCCTGAGTCACTGATGGATATGCTCACGGCCGATGGGCCGTTCTCTTTTATTGTCGTCAACATCGACAACAAGAACCTGGTGATTGCGGATCTCTATGCACAGATCAACGACACTCTTGGTGTGCGCCCTTTTGTTTTTATCGGCACTCCCAATTCAGTTAAGGCACAGCTGACAAACGACATGGTTCACAATCAGCAGACCAACGCTTTAGTTGAGTTGCCTCTCGTATTGGAAGAATTTAAAAAGGCCGTGAACCTGGCCATTGATTGGGTGAAGAAAGAAGAATTCGAAGAGTCTATTTTAGAATTCTCCCGCGATGACCTGCACCCGATGAGACTTCGAAACTTTTATCTTTTTGAGCAAGTGCCCTACGATGTTTATATCGAACTCACGTCGACGAAGTTTGGTAAAGTTATCACTAAAGATAAATTCTACTCTCATCAGATCATTCAAAACTATTCGCGAAAAAATATTAAGTATCTTTACCTAAGAAAAGATGAACACTTAAAGTTCCTCGACACTTCTATAAAAAATTTACTTAAGATTTACGATGCGAAACTTTCAGACAGAAAAAAATACCTGACTCTGCACTTGAAAACGGCGTTTTTCATGCACCAGTTTATCAAAGCGGCCAGCGTCTCTGATGAAGTCAATAAACTCGCTCATTTTTTTATCGATTCAGTTTCAAACCTGGTGCGCTCGTATGAGAATCTCTCAGACCTTCTCGATAGCATTAGTGAAACGGGAAACATTACTTTTGCCGAGCAGAGTGTGGCAACGGCCTACGTCTGTGAAAGAATCCTTTTAAACATGGGATGGACGGCCGATATGACCCGCGGGAAACTTATCCTCGCCTCTCTTCTTCAGGATGTGACCTTAGGTAACGATGACCTCATCAAGATCAGATCACTCAATGACCCGAACTTAAAAATGTTCAGCGAAGAAGAACAAGAAGACTTTAAAAACCATCCGCAGAAGGCCGCTCACCTTTCAACTTATTTTAACGGCTTCTCCGATGTCGATTTCATTTTATTAGAACAGCACGAACACCCGACAGGAGACGGCTTCCCAAAAGGGCTGAACTCTTCCGGGCTCACGACGATTTCGTGTATCTTCATTCTTGCCAGCAACTTCGTCTCGCGCATGGCCTTAACGCCTAAGTCGCCCACTCAACACAGAGACATCTTAAACAATATGAAGCGTGTTTATAATACTGGTAACTTCAAAGACCCGCTAAAGGCCCTAGAGAAGTCTTTAAGAAAGATTTAATTAGTTCCCCGGGAAATTTTCCAGAGTTTCGATGATCTTTTTATAGGTCGTCTTTTTGAATTTTTCAGTCAGGACTTCGATGATCTTCTTAACATCCAGAATATAGTCAGGATTCTGATCGCGAAGTTTCATAAACTCTTCAACAAAGGCTTCAGAGATAAGAACGATTTTTGAAAGCGGAGAAATATCATCTTTAAAATCGATGGCAAAACCAATACCGTTTGTAATCCCGTGGTGCTGCTTGATTAAAAGATCTGCACCAATTGGAGCGCGCTTATAAGTCACGATCACTTCAGCAGCGAGACGAGCGTGATTGAGTACCACTTCTTTTTCTTTGTCGTTGAGAGCATCGCTAAAGAGCAGGTCTTCTTCATACTTTAGTGTTGGGTGCTTTAAGTAAATCGGCGCCAGCATGATGTCGTGGAAGAAGAGCACGAAATTGATTTTCTCAATATGGCTTTCTCCACCCCATGAGACACGCCTGATAATATGATTACTGACGTAAGCTGCCAGGATGGAATGGGTATAGACATAACCATCGCGCTGGGAGTTTAAAATTGACAATAGTTTTTTCAAGCTTGGAGTTTCGTTAACGATCTCTTCCATAACTTTAGTACAAGCATTGGCGATATTAACGATTTCAGCTGTGACTTCAGGGGAAGTGGTGAAACTTTGAGAAGCAAAATTGAATCCGGTTTTAACCGCTTCACTCTTTTCAGTTGTGTCCAGACCTTCTGTGTTTTTTAAGAAGTCGACAATAGAAAGGGAGATCATGTTGATGATTAACAAACGATCAAGACTGTTAACGTAAAGAGTGGTAATCCCCTCTTTTACGAATTGTTTAATCGTTTCACCGATTGTGTCGCCTTTTTTAGCAACCATCGTGTAATTGCCGTTTTTCATCTGAATATAAACAGAACACGGCACTTCTCTTAACTTAGAAAGAAACTCTTGCTCAATCGGGTAATACTGAGGCATTTCTTTTTCGGCCATATCTTTGGCCGTCACACCCAGCTCTTTAGCGCACGAGCGAATCAAATTCTGCAAGTTGTACGAGTTAGGGACAACGATCACGCTGTCCATTTCTTTGCCTGGGTTTCCAATGACAATCAAGCGAGACTTGTATTTATTGAGCACAATATAATTGTGGATTTCAGAAGCAGAGTCGTGGCCATTAATCATGTTCAAGGTAATAACTAAATCCGGTACACTCTTTTTAAAAAGCTCTACACCTTTTTTAGTTGCATCCACAAGAGTCACTTTTGCGCCCAGGTAAACTTCCAGGTTGGTCACATAAAGCTGATTGAGAATTTCGTTGTCCGAAATGACGAGAATCTGACTCATTGTTGGCCCTTAATAACAATAATGACTTCAAGTTTATCACCATTTTAAGTCAGCGCTTTTTATTTTTCTTGAAAAAGGGCACAAAAGAGAACTAAATTAGTAACCTATTATGAAATTTAAAACACCACTACACTCTGGAATTTTTCAAAAACGTTACAAGAGATTTTTCGCCGATATTAAAATGGGTGAAGAAATTGTTGTGGCCCACACCGCTAACACTGGGACAATGAAAACTTGTCTGGGTGAAGGATGGCAGGCCATGATGAGTTATCACGACTCTCCTACTCGCAAACTGAAATACAGTTTCGAGATGATCAACAACGGTAAAACCTGGATCGGCATCAACACATCACTGACTAACGGACTGGCGATTGAGGCCATCCAAAACGGAGTGATCAAAGAACTTCAAGGTTATAAAGATTTAAAACCAGAAGCAAAGATCGGCCAGAGCCGCATCGATATCCTGCTTTCTAATTCGCCAGACGAACAATGTTACGTGGAAGTGAAAAACGTCACCTTAATCGATGATCATGGACACGCCCTTTTCCCAGACGCTGTCACAGAGAGAGGTTTAAAACACCTTGGGGAGCTTTTAGAGCTTAAAAAACAAGGGGTCCGCACTGTCATGCTCTTTGTGGTTCAAAGAGAAGATTGCCACTCTTTTAAAGTTGAACAGGACATCGACCCTGCTTACTGCAAGAAGCTTAAAGAGGTCATCAATGAAGGTGTAGAAGTGCTGGTGTATCAGTGCAAGCTTTCGCCTGAAGAAATCATCGTTCACAAAAAATTATCTATCGTCTAAAAAACAAAGGCCCGCGTCCTTAACACGCGGGCCTTAGTTATAAAAAAAGCAGATCAAAAAAATTAAGCTGCTTTTTTGTCTTTGTTGAAATTATTGTTAGCTTCTACAGTCGTAGAGCCCTGACGATCTTTCGATCCTTGCATAAGCTTCAAATGGTTTTGAGCTTTCTTTTCTTTCGTCGTCAGTTTCTTTCCGTGCTTGTTCTTGTTGTCGTGCTTATCACCCATGAGACTACCTCCTCATACAAATGCACATTTTCTTTATTGTACTATTCTTATCGGATATCACTTTTATTACTTTAGCCTTTTCCTCTCTTTTTAATGCTTTATTCCATTAGATTCAGGACCTTAAGACACCTTAAAGTTCGGTGAACTTGACCAGTTTTGGGGGCATTGAGGGTCTGCATTAAAAGACAAAATGACTCCGTTACTGGAGGCAGGCCTAAAGTAAGGATAACGACAAGGCCGTTTTTGGTGTCAATACCACACCAAAACACTTGGCATAGGCCGTGCAATCTCTCCTCGTCGCCTAATTTATTTTGTTTTCGGGGGGAAACATTATGAACACAACAATGTGCCTTTTTATGTTCGTCACTTTAGTCTTTTCAGGAAGAGTCCTGGCAAAAGAAGAAACCATCGCCACTATCACCAATGATGAAAACAAAGAGGTGTATACCTTCGTCGCACAAACAGATGACGAAACAGACACCATCAAAGCTTTCTACAAAGATGATTTTTTAAATGGCAAAAAAATCGAGCGTGAAATCCTTTCAACAGGTGGTCTTCTCTCTTCGGGAATGGTTTTAGAAAAACGTGGAGACCATGAAGTCATCGCTCTTAAGAGCAATAACTTTGATATGGAACAAGGTGGGATCGTCACGATTGATACGCTTTTTAACGGCGTAAACGGTCAGAGAAAAGAGTATGACCTACAGCTGGCAAAGTCTGAGTCAGGCTGGAAACTTTTTAAAGGGAAGCAAATGATCTCGAAGCTTCACATTGTGGTTAATAAGAAATTCTTATTGGGAGCTGTGGGCGTAAAAGAAATTCAAATGCGTTAGTGCCAAAAGAAAAGGCCGCTCTTAGGCGGCCTTTTTCACAAATTGCTTGTTCTGTTTAATTTTTTCGTATTCTTGCAGATCTTGGGTAAAGTGATTTTTGGTCCTTTCCACAAGCGGAGCAAAGATATTGCGCAACTCCGTCTCATGGCCGTCTGGCAGCAGGTCTTCATAGCGGGCAAAGATGTAAAACTCTTCGTTAGTGCTTCTCTTAGCGTTGTTTAAATTCCCGTAGAAATTCAATATACGCGACTCGAGTTTAAAGAGCATTGAGTCCCGCTCGACTGAGATCTCGTGCTGATCAATACGTTTAAAGACTTCTTCCATTGCCAGGGCATCAATCTTTTTATACGGAGCGACCGGGATTGTCAGCTCGAGCGTATGAGAATTTTTTATTTTGTTTAAAAAATTCTTATCAGTTATCTTGAAGATAAAACCCATTTCCGACAACTGGTGAATCTCAACTTTATCCTTATAGGTCTGAACATCGTTGTCCATTTTGAAGAGGACGGGAATCGTCGCGTTCAGGCGGAATGATCTAAGCGTATAGTGCTCAAGAAGAATTTTTCTCATGACAAACTGGGCGTAGATATCTTTATCCAGCCACTTCATTGATGTCAGGGTGTAGTACGGCCCCTGTTCGCTGTCGTATGAAAAAAGAATTTCTTCTTTTCTTTCAAACCACGTCAATCTCAAGCGACTGTCGAGGTATGATTCATATAGAGAAAACAGGTCTGTTCTGATAACTTTTATCTTGTTACAAAGCCACACTGGCTTTGCCTTGAGTTCATTTAGCGCCTGATTCATTCTCATCAGGTGAAAGTTGTTGTTGAAATTTTTGTAGTGACGTCTTTGTGCTAAACAAGTCTGATCCCAGTTTGCCCAGTGAAACGACAACTCTTTTGTCAGTTTCAAATGCTCTGTTAAATCTCTTGATCCAAGATAGTCTTTCAGACTCTGTGGATTAACGACGCCT
Source organism: Bacteriovorax stolpii (assembly GCF_002872415.1). Lineage (GTDB taxonomy): Bacteria > Bdellovibrionota > Bacteriovoracia > Bacteriovoracales > Bacteriovoracaceae > Bacteriovorax > Bacteriovorax stolpii. The sequence goes on from NZ_CP025704.1 coordinate 2,617,781, forward strand.
CTGATTGTCATATAACTTTCTCCGCAATGAATATTTCTTATCGGCATTGTAGAACGAGAGAGAAGCTCATTGGGGAGGAAAAAAAAGAAAATTGAATCCCATTGAAATTGTTCTTTTTTTTATGAACTTAAGAATTTTTTAAGTCTAGAAAATTTGAGAACTTTTTGAGGCACTTATTATTTTCGTTTAGTAAGTAACGGGGATCTGACCGTTTTTGCCTATGCTGTTGAAGCTTCAGAGCTGGACTCGAGTTCTGCTATAATGAAAAAAGATGAAGAACCCATTTGATATACTAGAGCAGAATGCCCTAAATTTTAAGCTGACTCCGATTTCCTTCAGAGAAATCTTCTTTATTGCTGAAGCTCCCTGTGACATTTATGCACAGGTAGACGGGCTCTTAAAGGTTGTTCTCCATAAAAAAGCTGAAATCAATACTTCACTACTCAAAGATCTCTTACAAAAAAAATTGGCCAATCTCTTTGTTATGGAAGAAGACCGCCAGCTTTTACGAGTGGCCCAACAAGAAAACCTTACGAACGTCACCCGCTCTCTTTCTATCGGCGATCCATTAGAGAAGGCCAGACTGCAGACAAACTTACTAACTCTTAATCTTGGTTATCTTTACGAAGACCCGACAGACGACAACGTTTTAAACCTGCAGGTTCAATCTGCAAAAAACTTAGCGACTTTTCTTTTTAACAAACCACAGATTCACGAAGCCCTGTATAAAGAATTCATTAAACAGGGGCATCATTATATTTTTGCTCAACCATTTCTCTCAACTTTATTTTTGTTGGGAGTAATGAAGAACTCACGCATGTATATCGACAAAGACATCGAGCTCTTTTTCCTGACCAGCTACTTTAAAGACATCGGGATGTCGGCCATCCCGGTGGAAAAATACAACGATGAACATTTATCAGATGATGATAAAAAACTCCTCGCCTCTCACCCACAGCTTTCTGTGAATATTTTAAAAGGCCGAGTGCCCCTACCACCAAACCACTTAAAAATTATTGAGAATCATCACATCTACAGCACTCTGACCAACCAGATGAATTTGTCAGCAAAGGATGATCCAAATAATATTTTTGGGTTTGAAACCATGATGATTTCAGTTATGGACACTGTAGCCGCTATGACAACAGATAGACCTTTTAGAAAAGCAGAGTCTTTATACAAAAGTTTGGACCTTATTCGCCTTTTAATTGGTGAACAATACCCGCAAGAGTTCAAACTCATCGTCTTCTATTTCAAGAATTTCTTTAAATCACTCTAATTGGAATATCAGAGTAATTTCATCCTGCATAAAATTCTTTTCAAAGTGTTTTTTGATATGAAACACTACTAATACAGATTTTTAAATGGCCAAGAAATTCTACGGAGGGAAATAATGGCGACGACTGATATTAGTCCATTGACTGGCATAATTGCCGAAGAACTAGTTTACGTTGATTTTGGAGAGCACGAAGGAAAGTCAGTGCTTGAAATCGCCGACACTGTCCCTGATTTTTACGAATTTCTGTTAGAGTCGAAAGAAGGCGGAAAATGCACAATTCGCCGCTCAAAAGACAAAAGTTTTCGTCTCTATGTCTCTCAGACTGCTCACTAAGAACAAAATTATCATGCGGGGAGCACAATTCCCCGCTTTCTTAACACAATCCTGACATTTAAAGCTTTATATTTTGAGTAAAATTGTCGATTATAAGTCTATGTTTAAATTGAAATCTAAGACCCAGGATGCCCTGCTCTTTTATATCTTGAGAACCATCTCATTAGTCGTGATCGCACTGCTATTGGGAATCATCTACATCTTAATCAAGGCCGCATGGCCCTCGATTGTTGGAAATGGGTTAAGTTTTCTTTTACGTAAAGACTGGAACCCGGTTGAAGACCAGTATGGCGCGCTTCCGTTTATTTTTGGTACTGTCGTCACCTCACTGGTTGCACTTTTAATCGCTACACCAGTTAGTATTCTTATCGCCCTTTTTATTACTGAGTATCTGCCAAAAACATTTTCGCGTATTATTTCTCTTTTAGTTGAAATGGTTGCGGCCATTCCAAGTATCGTCTTTGGTCTTTGGGGGATTTTCTATCTCGCTCCTTTTGTGAAATCGACGATTGCTCCGTTTTTAAAGACTCACCTGGGCTTTCTTCCGCTTTTCCAGGGACCAAGTTTTGGTATCGGGATTTTAACAGCGTCCCTTATTTTATCGATCATGATCGTGCCAACGATTTCTTCAATCTGCCGCTCGATCTTTGAACTTATTCCTGCTCACCAGAAAGAAGCTTCATACGCTCTTGGGTCAACGAAGTACGAAATGATTAAACTGGCGATCATCTCGCCATCTCTTTCAGGTATCTCTTCTGCTGTTGTTTTAGGTTTAGGGCGCGCCTTGGGTGAAACGATGGCGGTGACGATGTTGATCGGGAACTCTCCGGTTATCTCTTCATCACTTTTTTCTCCAGCAGCGACAATGGCCTCAGTTATGGCCAATGAATACGCAGACGCCAACACGCCTCTGCATGTTTCTTCACTTTGTTACTTAGCGCTTCTGCTCTTTTTAATAACCTTCCTTTCAAATCTTTTCGCCAGAACTATCGTGAAAAGCTTTTCAAAGGGGTAATCGATGAACTACAGAGTTTATAGAAAATTTAAAAACTATCTTTTCTTAGCGCTTACCCTTGCCAGTGCCCTGGCCGTGCTTGCTCCGCTTTTCATGATCATCCAATTCGTTCTGGTTCAAGGGGCGAGTTCCTTAAACCTGAATTTCTTCACCGAACTTCCAAAACCAGTTGGTGAAACTGGTGGCGGGATGAAACATGCGATTTTAGGGACAATCTACCTGGTGCTTTTAGGTGCGGCCATCGCCATTCCTATTGGGGTGACTTGTGGAGTGTATTTATCAGAGTTCAGTAAAAGTAAACTTTCTAAAACCTTAAAGCTCACTGTCGACTTAATGAGCGGTATCCCCTCAATTGTTATCGGAATCTTTGCTTATCTTATCGTCGTTGTTCCGCTTAAGAGCTTCTCGGCCCTTGCCGGTGGTATTGCTCTGGCGATCATCATGCTCCCGATCATCATCAAAACTTCGGAAGAAATTTTAAAACTAGTTCCTAATCACATCAGAGAAGCTGGCCTTGCCCTTGGTCTTCCAAGATGGAAAGTCATTCTCTTTATTGTTTTAAAGGGATCAATCTCAAATCTATTGACCGGGATTATCCTGGCGATCTCCAGAGCGGCCGGTGAAACAGCACCTCTACTTTTTACGGCTTTTGGAAATATGTACCTTAGCTACCATATCAATGAACCGATGGCCTCACTTCCGGTTCAGATTTACACCTATGCCATCTCACCTTTCAAAGACTGGCAACGCCAGGCCTGGGGTGGAGCTTTCGTATTGATGGTTTTAATTTTAACGATGAATCTTATTGCCAGATATATTCTGGGAAAGATCAAAGATAAGAAGGGAATTTAGTAATGAGCGATTACAAAGATGCCAAAGTTATTCTTGAGGCCCGCGATCTACAGGCCTGGTTCGGTGACTTTCATGCAGTCAAAGGAATCACTGTCGAGTACCGCGAAAAGACCATCAATGCCATCATTGGCCCTTCTGGTTGTGGTAAATCGACTTACCTTCGCTGCTTAAACCGCATTCACGAAGAAATCGAAGGCGCTAAAACGGCCGGAGAAGTTCTCCTTGAAGGAAAAAATATTTACGATAAAAAAGTAGACGTCGTTGATGTCAGAAGAAGAATTGGAATGGTTTTCCAAAAGCCAAACCCATTTCCTTCAATGTCTATTTTAGATAACGTTGTTATTGGATTAAGGCTTCAAGGGATTTCAAAACGCTCTACTCTTCTTGATACAGCGGAGAGCTGTTTAAGAAAGGCCGCTCTTTGGGATGAAGTCAAAGATAAGTTGAATTCGATGGGAACATCGCTTTCAGGTGGTCAGCAGCAGCGTCTTTGTATCGCGCGCGCCCTTGCCGTTAACCCACCAGTGCTCCTGATGGATGAACCGACATCGGCCCTGGACCCGATTGCGACGGCAAAAATTGAAGAGTTAATGAACGACATTAAAAAAGAGTACACGGTTATTATCGTTACCCATAATATGCAGCAGGCAGCTCGTATTTCCGATTTCACTTCATTTTTCGTCTACGGGAATATGATCGAACACGGATTGTCTTCGGACATTTTTACTAACCCTAAAGTGAAGCAAACTGAAGATTATATCTCAGGACGCTTCGGTTAAATCAAAGGAAGGATTATATGGATATTTGTGCAAGAGATTTACGCGATCACGTTTTAAAAATGGCGAGTCTTGTAGAAGCATCTCTTTCAGGTTCACTCAACCTGGACAAGACCATGGAAGATATTTTTGACCTGGAAAAAAAGATCAATGAGTTTCATATGCTCATCGACGACGCTTGTTTTAAATACATCGCTTTAAAAAGTCCGACTGCTAAAGACTTAAGAACAGCGATCGCGGTTATGAAAATCAACGCCGATCTTGAGCGTATGGGTGATCAATCAGTAAAAATTAAACGCCATCAAATCACTATTGGAAGAGAAATCCTTCAACTGAAGAACATGGCCCTGGAAGTAAACCTGATGGTAAAAAATGCTTTAGACTCTTTTGTCAGAAGCAATACATTCCTGGCAACTGACGTGATTCACCACGATCAGGAAATCAATGCCATGAACCGCGATATCGTTAGAGATTATATCAACAAAATTAAAAATAACGAAATCGGCTTTGATGAAGGCTACAGTATCATCAAAATCTCTAAAAACCTTGAGCGCATCGGTGACCACGCTAAGAACATTGCAGAAGATGTTATCTTCTTAGAGTCGGGATCAGATATCCGCCACAACCCTGAATATAAGACTGGTAAAAAGGAATAGTTATGGAAAACGCTAATGTTGTCGTTGTTGAAGACGAATTAGAAATTAGTGAGATGATTCAAGGTCATCTAAAAAGTTTAGGTCACAATGTTTTTGCTTTCGGCGACGGAAAAAAAGCACTGGACTACATTCAAGGCAACGACGGAAAAGAAGCTGGAAACATCCATCTTTTTATCCTGGATCGTATGCTTCCTTCAGTAAATGGAATGGAAATCTGTAAATTCATCAGACTTTTCAACCCGACAAAAGGAACTCCGATCCTGATGCTGACAGCATTAAGCACGCCGGAGCAAATCGTTGAAGGTCTGGACGCCGGAGCTGACGATTACATGACAAAACCTTTTGATCTGGCCATTTTAATGGCGAGAGTTAGGTCTCTGCTTCGCCGCCAGGAAATCAAAAACACTCCACAGGAAAATAAAAATATTCTTCGCCACAAAGACCTGATGCTGGATATGGATCAATGTAAAGTGTGGATCGAAGGGCAACCTCTGGAGCTGACACTTTCTGAGTACAAGATCCTTTGCTGCTTCCTGCTGTCTCCAGGAAAAGTTCTGACCAGAAACCAACTGGTAGAATACATCCAGGACGGGCCGGTTCATGTAACAGACAGAACAATCGACACCCATATTTTTGGTCTAAGAAAGAAGCTGGGAGATTACTCGGCCATCATCGAGACTATTAGAGGGATCGGCTATAGAGTTGTGGCCCAAGAGTAGAATATGATCGAAATTCGCTATCAAAGAATTCTATTCTTTCAAGCGCTGTTTCTCTTTCTCTTAGGGACATTCGTTTACAATTTTTTCAAGAAATCTTTTGGCCTCCATGTAGGCGCATCCTTTTGGAGCGTCTACCTTCTGGTCTGGTTTGTTTTCATTTTTTTCAACCTGCTTTTTATCAAATTCTTCGCCCTTCCAACTAAGGGTCTTTTAAAAAAGCTTGAGTCCACAGTGCCCCCCGATGATTTGAGCTGGGCCGTGATTGAAGACTCTCTTTCTAAAAGAGATGTCCACCACCAGATTATTCAATCAGAGTATGAGATCGAAAATTTAAAATACAAAATCCTCCTGGACTCTCTCCATGACCCGGTTTGTATCTTTAATAAAGAAGAGATGATCCTCTACTCTAACCACGCTTTTAACAGCCTTTTCTCTCTTCCTGAGCAGGCGGCGAAATCGAGCCTGCTGGAAGTAACCAGAAATCTTTATTTCCAGGATTTCATTAAAAAATCTGTTGAAAGCTCTGAAGTTCAGAAGATCAACGAGTTTTCTTTTAACCCGATTCAGGACTCTTTTAAGAAGTTTTTTGAGATCAAAGTATTTCCGTTAAAAAACATTCAAAACTACCTGATCATCATGCATGATGTGACGGAAAGAAAGATGGCCGATCAGATGCGCGAAGATTTTGTCGCTAACTTCTCTCACGAAGTTCGCACGCCGCTGACGATTCTTAACGGACAGATGCAGGCCCTAAAATTAAACCTGGAAAAAAAACCGGAGTTTAGTGCTGAATTTAAACCGACCTTTGAAAAAATCGACAATAACTCCAGAAGACTCATTAACCTCTTTAACGATCTTTTGAGACTGACTTCTGTCGAAAAGAAAAAAGACCTAGAACGCGAAGAAGTCTCTTTGGAAATGCTGGCCGAAACACTGGCAGACGAAATTGCTCACAACTACCCAAATAAGAAGATTCATTTCTCTTTTGATTTTAAAGTTCCCACAGTCATGGTGGATTACAACCTCTTTGAACAGGTTATGATCAACCTGATTGATAACGCTATCAAGTACAGCAAAAATGAGGGAGAAGTTAAGATCAGTTCTTCTTCTCAAGAGAACTCGACAATGATTGAAATCAGTGACAATGGCGTGGGAATTCCAGAAGATCAACATCACAGAATTTTTGAGCGATTTTTTAGAGTGGATGCTTCCAGATCAAGTGAGATCGAAGGAACAGGACTTGGACTTTCAATTGTTAAGCACATCATTCAAAAACACGACGGGAAAATCAAGGTGGCCTCAAGACCTGGAGGCGGGACTGTTTTTACCATTAGCTTACCAGCTTCAAAATAGCTCCTGGAGCATCGTTAGAAATTTTTAACATTGAAAGACTGGCACTTTGAGCAATCTGGGCCTGAAGCTTAATAGCGGCTTCTTTAGCGATATCTGTGTCGCGGATCTTTGAATTACTTGCCGACATGTTCTCTCTTGAAACCATCAGGTTCTGGACAACAGAGTTGATTCTATTTCCCATACTTCCTAATTGAGCACGGCTGGCACCGATTTGAGACATCATATTGTCGATAGCGCTCAGTGATCTTTGAGCACCTTCTTTTGTTCTTAAATCAACGTTGGCAATACCAAAGTTGTTTTGTGAGTCCATAACCTTACTCATGTCATACTGGATTCTATCCAGCTCTGCTACCCCATCAACACCAACCTGAAGATCGTAAGTGCTGCTTGCTCCACCCTTAATAATGTGGTTTCCGTTAAAGCTTGTTGAAACAGTGATACGCTTTACTTCATTTTTTAGTTGTTGAAATTCAGCATCGACAACTCTTCTTTCAGCTTCACCAACTGTATCGTTGGCCGCTTGCATCGCTAGTTCGCGAAGGCGTGAACCCATTTGTTGCATAGTCGAAAGTGAGCCTTCCGCTACTTGCATAAGAGAGATTGAATCGTTTGAGTTTCTTTCCGCCTGGTAGTTACTGCGGATTTTTGACTTCATGGTCTCAGAGATCGCCAGACCTGAAGGATCGACAGCTGATCTGACAATACGATCTCCAGAAGATAATTTACTATCTTCCAGGGCCTGCTCTTCAGAGTGCGCACGCACATATCTCTGAGCAGTCATCGAATTAATATTCGTTGATACTCGCATTACAAAGTCATCCTTGAGGAACCTAACAGGCTTCAACCGTGAAACCTTGTGTATCCTATCGGAAATAAATTCCTAGAGCATTAATTGCCGGGCCAATTAAAAAAGACGAGCGTAACACTCAAGAAGTTTTTCATTCACCTTCTGACGGTGAAACTGTTGAACGAATTCATATCCCTTAGTAATCATTCTTTCCTGAAGGGTCACATCGTTTAAAACAAGAGTGATTTTCTCCGCTAAGTCGGAGACCGATAGTGGATCAATGTAGACGGAATCTGGGCCAGCACTCTCCGGGAAACATGACCCGAAGCTGGTGATGACTGGAGTTTTAGAGAAAAGTGCTTCTACAATCGGAAGACCAAAACCTTCAAAGTGAGAAGGAAAACAAAAGAGATCAGCAGACTGATAAAAAAGTGGAAGTTCATCAAAAGGGATGTTTGATAAAAAGCGCACGCGGTTAGAGAGCTTAAGCTCCTCTACTTTCTGCTTACAAGCTTCAAGGTACTTCTTCCCATTTCCAATCAAGACTAAATCCTGTTCATATAAATGGCAGGTCTTCGCAAAAGCTTCAATTAAGTTGAGTTGGTTTTTTCTTTCTTCAAAGGCCCCTACGCATAAAATAAACGGGCGCTCGAAGTGGTATTTTCTCATGAGTTCGCGTTTCTTTTCAAAAGGGCGCTCTTCATAAAAAACCGGATCACAGCTTTGGTAATGAACTAAAATTTTTCTTTCATCAACACCCAAAAACTCAATCAGGTCTCGTTTTGTCTGCTCACATATCGCCAAAACCATATCAGCATTTTTGCTGGCGTAAGTAAATTTCTTCTTATATGTCACGCGATCGATGAAAGGAAAGAATTCCGGGTAGCGAAGAAAAATCAAATCGTGAATAGTGACGACTGATTTAAAAGGAAGTGCTCCCACTCCCACTGGAATCTCATGAGAGAGTCCATGGTAAAGATCCAGATGGTCTCTTCTTAAGTCTTTAATGATGGAAAAGGATCTCCACAAAGAGGGAATCTTTTGTTCGATTGTCCCCTGTGGCTCTCTTAAATGTAGACGAGCGTTTTCATTTTCTTTAAGCCATTTGATCGCTCTTTGGTCTTTAACCGGAGGAGAATATAAAAAGACTTCTTCATTTGAATATTGAAGAAGACCTTCAAGAAGACCTCTGGAGTAATTGCCCAGCCCTCTGAAATTCTGAGTTGCTCTTTTTCCGTCAAAACCAAGACGCATGAATGTCCTAAATGTTAAAAGCCCAGGTTGAATTTTATACTAAAACTCACCGATCCAGCTAGGGCCATCGTGCTTTTAGGAACTGAATTAATGATAATCTTCGGCTGAAGTTTTATTTTCGGGTTATTTTTGATGATTTCCTTCCAATTAACTTTCTCGATTCTAAGATTCAGGCATCGCCCATTGCATTCAAGCGGGTGAGTTTTTTTGTCAAAGTACACTAGTCGAGTCATGCCATTATCATCGACAGGAAGACCCGCGATAGGCTTATTTAACAGCGCATAGATTTCTACTTTTTCAATAAACTCTAATGAGTCCTTCTTTTTTGCATTATCAATATGGGCCAGAAGAGAATCCAGTCTGATCCAATCAATATAATCAAAATCAATGTCACCCAGAGAGTCTAGATCCACATCAATAGGGTCTAATTCAAGCTCGTGGCCGCCCTTAGAAGATATAGTTGTATTGGCCAAGACAAAGGCAATCGCCTGGAAGAGCTTGCCAAAAACCGGGAATTTACCGGCCCCACGAGCGTACTCATCTATCTGTGTGGAATCAATACGATATGAGAAATTGATAGGTTGGTCGTTACGAAGCTCATTAACCGTCACAGCACTCACCATAGGCGTAAGCTTTTCCTTCCCACAAGATGTGAAAAGGACGACAGAGGCCAGAATAAGGGTTAAAAACGCTGATTTTCTCATTTAGAGATTTATATCATGTGTACAAATTTTGTGGGGTGGTTTGTAGTTTTTTCATTCCCTCCAGAATCTTCCCCTCCCCGTCCTTTTTATGGCTAAAATTCGTTTAATTATGAAATCAATACTTCTAACCATTCTTGCCGTAGGAATGACAGGGCAAAACGCCTGGTCAGCCTCGTACGACACCCTTCCAAAAAACGTCAACACTGTCGTTTTTAAGCAGGTTATGGTTTCAAAGATTGAGTCAGAGTACGATGCTAAAGGACAGCAGGAAACTCTGGACCTCAAAGAAGAATTTACTTCTAGCCGTCTGGAAGATGTAAGCTCTGTGATCAAATCATACTTCGAACAATTAAAGGCCATTTCCCCGGAAGCTTATTCTAATTTCTCATTAGGTGAATTCTCTGCAGACGTTGAGGCCAATGTAAATGCACAGGGTTTTGGATATGGTTTTGGTGTCACAGATAGACTGACTGTTTATGCTTCAGTGCCGATGTATCATATCACCACTGATATTAAATTCCGTCAAAGTAAAGAAAGCAACATCGCTGCAGTTCAGGCAACCATTAGAAATGCTAATCCTGATTCAGCGATTGGAAAATTCGTTAAAGACTTAACTCTTCAACTACCAAGCACCAACTCAGAGCTTCTACAATCTCTGGTTGTGAACTACTACAAGTATAAGCCAATCGGAAAATGGGAAAAGGATGCTCTTGGTGATGCTGAAATTGGATTCATCTACCGACTAACTGATTACTCTGATCGTGGAATGTCGATTTCTGCTGGTGCAATTTTACCTACAGGTGAAGCTGATGATCCGGATTCACTACAAGACGTTTCAACTGGTGACGGACAATACGACGCTTTCGTTGAAGCTGCTGCCGGAATTTCTTTTTTTGATAACACTTTCCAGTTTGATATCAAAGGTCGCTACACATATCAGTTTGCTTCTGAAAAAGAAGTGAGATGGATTGATGATGTAGACATGCCTCTTTCTTCTCAAAAGCAAACGGTTAATCAAAAGCTGGGAAATAAAATTGATACAACTTTAACCCTGACTTATAACCCAACCCACTGGATGAACTTAAACAGTTCACTAATTCTTGGACAAACTGAAGCGACAACTTATGCTAATGTCGCTGACCCAAAAGTAAGAAGAGCTCTTGAAGAAGACACTGGTAACGAAAGCCGTTGGGCAAGAATTGGTATTGGATTCTCAACCATTGAAGCCTACAAACGCAAACAATTTGAAATGCCTTTTGATATTGGTGTGACGGCGCAAAGACTTCTTAATGGTAAGAACACGGCCAGCTACGACCGTATTGATTTAGACTTAAAACTTTATTTCTAGCTACTGAATATAAGAATAAAAGATCTTACCCTTTTCTTCGCTGACCAGTTTGTATGGATCGTCTTTAATGAGTAAACATCCATCCAGGTCAAAGAAATCCACTCCACCTGAAATGTTGAGTGCACTTGAAATCCCAAGGCTCGTTTCGACCATACATCCAAGCATTGTTTTAAGGCCAAGCATCTTCGCTTGTCTTAATTGCTTAACTGCCTTCAGGTATCCACCCGACTTCATCATCTTGATATTGACACCGTGGAAGCGCTCAACATGATAGCTGTTTACTTCTTCTTTTGTCACAGACTCATCGGCCATCAAAAAGACGCTTGAATGTTTTTTTAGTTCAAGAGCTTCATCGTGCTCGTTACTTGAAAGCGGCTGCTCTAAAAACTCAATGCGCTTGATGTCCGGAAATTGCTCCAGGAATTTTAATGTTTCCTGCGCTGACTCGAAAGACTCGTTGGCATCAATACGCAGAGGAACGTTTGTTAAGCGCAGAACTTCCGCACAAAAGTCATGGGCGATTTCTCGGTTTACTTTTACTTTTAAAACAGAAAAGCGTTGAAGGTTGTTGTCTTTGATAAAACTTTCAATCTTTCCGATCTCCATAATAGGAATGGAAAAAGACGTCTTCACTGAACTCACCGTATTGCAGCCCATAAGTTGAGGAACAGTTTTACCTGACAAAATCGCTACGTAATGGACGAAGCTCGATTCAATACCAAACTTCAGTGATTGCGGAAGATCCGTTGTTTCTAAATAGGCCACCAGGCTTTCAATCCCCGTGAAGTCTTGAGGTGCATTGTTTTTAAACTCCTCAAACTTCTCTATGATCTGCTCTCTGGATTCACCGTATCTGACGTTAAAGGCCACTTCACCGAAAGCTTCGATAGAGCCATTCTTAACTTTTACAACGAAATTTCTCTTAATATCTGAGCTATTTCGTGAAATATTCCAGGTAAATTTTAAAGGGAGTTCAATTTCTTTTATCGACCAGCTAAACATTGCCTACTCTTTGATAACTATTTTTATTAAATGCACGAATCTTTTTAATGATACTATAGTTTATGCTTCTTAATAAAGAAATTATCATTCGAGTCATTCTTGGTGTCATCGTTCTTTTCATGTTTGTAAAGATCGTTCTTCCAGTCTTTTTTGAGGCCATTAAAAGAAAGATTCCTGGCCAGTATGAACCAGATAACGACATCGATAGTATGATCCGCAGACAAAAAGAAAGACTACGTGCTCAGTATGGCCTGACAGAAAGATCAAGCAATCATCACGAGACCTCTCACTCTTCGCAAGAGATCTCATCTCCTTTACCTCCACCAACAAAAGAAGTTGAAGCACTTTATAAAGAAACCCGCTGGGGCGGTGGCGATTTTTCTAAAAAAATCCAGAATGATATTACCCGTCACTACGGCTACACACTGACCGAAAGCAAAGTAAACGCTTTTATCATGCTGGCGGAAAAAAGAAATTATGCCCGTTTCCTGACAGTGGATAACCAAAAAAATCCTGAAGCTATTAAAAACTATTTTTCTGTCCTGATGCTAGTGTTAATGATGATTGAAGAAATCAGAACTAAAGACCTAACTCTGATTGAACGAGTGGCCAAAAAGTGTCATGTCTCAACACATGAATTCATGCTGGCCTTGCAGCTTAAGGTTCTTTTTACTATCAAGTCCAAAGTAAAAGATGATCGCTTATTTTCCGAGTCTCCTATTTTAGGACAATTCTCAGAAGAGACAATGAAAGAAGCTGTTGACTTGATCATTACAAAAGAAGCGAATATGTGGGCAAAAAACCCTTCACTCTTTTTTGAAGAGATGTCGCTTTTTTTAAGTTATGCCGACATCATGACTCCATTGCCAAAACTGCAACACAAAAAAGATTTAGAGACGGCTTATGCCATTTTAAAAATGGATGAGGACTCTGAAATTGAAGACATTAAAAAAACTTATAAAAAAATCGCCATGGCCCGCCATCCGGATAAAATCGGACAGATGAATCTGCCGAAAGAGTTGGAAAAAAAGGCCCTGAGCAAATTTAATCATATTCAAGAAGCCTATGATTTAATTCTTACCAGCAGGAAGAAATAATGTTTGCGAAAAAAGAAAAAATTATCAATGAAATTAAAAATGCTTTGATTGATATTATCAGCGAAACCAACGGGATCACCATTAGCGACACTTTAGAGCTTCTGGCCTATCACCCGGAATTAAAATGCAACCCACTTGTTGAAAAATCTCTGCAAGAATTTAGAAAACTCATTGCCGGTTTTCATAACAATGAAGTGGATATTTCAACCATCCTCTCACACCCCTTTTCTGAAGCTTTTTTTGGCTTCTTTAAGGAGTTCCCTCTCTCTTACCATGAAGAGCATATCCATTTAACCGGATCACTCTCTGCGGAGTTTATCTACCCGAGACTAAAAAAACTACTCGATGGCCCGGATAAAAAACTTTATGAAGATAAAATTAAACAGGTCTACGGTGAAGACTCTATCCCTGTTACCTCTGTTGGTGATGTCGACCGCTTAATCAGGCTTAAAGAGGGCGAACAATTTAAAACTTACCTCAAGATTCTCTATCTTTCAAAATTGATCCTGACGACTAAAGAGGCCCATGTTGAGGCCGCTTATCACATGGCCTCAGAACTTTATGATAAATACAATGTTGGAAAAATCAGGCTGAAATTTACTCTCTCCCGCAGTACTGGTATCAGCGATGAACAAATCCCTGGTCTTGAAAACCTGACTGAAGATGATGTTGTGCTTGGACTTTATGAAGGCTTCATGAAGTTTAAGGCCGAAAAGCCATTTTTTAATTTTATCCTCTCTCCTAGTTTTAGAAAGGAAAGTAACTTCTTTGACCAGAACGCTTACGACTCTAAAAAAGAACATTTTGACGAACAAGTTGTGAGCATTCTCGACATCTTAAAAAAATACCCTTTCTTAAAAGAAGTTCTAAGTGAAGTCGACACTGTGGGTGATGAACGAGAACTTTATAGAAAAAAACATTTCATGGAAATGAAATCAGGCCTAAGAAGACTTCAATACCAAGGATTCAGGATCAGATCTCACCATGGTGAAACCTGGAAAATTTTAAGACTGGGAGTTCAGGCCGTCGACAATGCTTTAAACATCTGGCACATCGATACACTCGAGCACGGTTTAAGTTTAGGGATCAACCCTAATTACTACTTCCATAGACTCTTCCAAAGAATCATGGAAATGAATCAGAATCAAAAACCTCTTGATCCCAAGAGTTTTGAATACGATGAAATTATGGACATGGAATGGCAGGATGAAGAGGTCCGTGACAAAATCGTCAAAGGTGAAAAGCTTACGCAAAAAGAGCAGATCAAATTCTTAAAAACAAAATTTCACACGGCCAGAGAGATCGAGCATTACCAACACGATGTTTTAAACCGTATGATCAATAAAAAAGTCTCACTCGTGGCGCTTCCCTCTTCTAACTTAAAACTGACTGGTGCATTTCCTGATTACAAAGACCATCCGTTTTCATGGTGGGAGAAAAAAGGCGTATCACTGGGAATTGGAACAGATAACTACATCACCCTTTCGACCAACTATATCCAGGAACTCCTGATCCTACTTTACTCAAATCCAACCAGCTTAAAAATTACCAAGCTTCTTATGGTGGCCACTAAGGAAACCAGAAGACCGTACATCAGTCACTTGTTGTGGGAAATGAGAAAGACTATCCGCGGATCAGAAGGCGCGCTTCATCAGCGACCTTCTCAGGAGTAATCTCTACCATGCAGCGCTGGTAGACTTGTTGCGAGCAGCTTCCGCGTCCGTCTTTTGTGCACGGTCTGCAAGGAAGTTCGATTTCTAAAGTTTTGATTTGTGGGCCGGTTGTAAAACCAAATGCAGTCGGACCCATTAATGAAAGTGCCTTAATCCCTAAAACATCGGCGACGTGAAGAAGTCCAGTGTCTGCTGAAATCACCAATTCAGAGCGCGAAATAAGAGCACAGCTCTCCACTAATGAAAGTTTTCCAGCAAGGTTTTCGACTCTTTCTGGTGCAACCTTTTTTAAGTCTTCACAGAAATGATCTTCTTTTCCACCTAAGACAACAAAGTGCACTTCCGGCATCACTTGAATTAGTTTTTTCCAATGATCCAAAGGCCATCTCTTCATTTCCCATGCGGCCGAAGGAACCAGTACAATACTTTTTTTACCTTGAATATAAGGCGAAACTTTTTCTAGAGCGGCAGGATTAAAATCCCACGTCACTAGCTTTGGGTCCGCATGAGGGGTGATCCCCCACTTAATTAAAGGAGCTTCATACGAATGAATTCCTTTAAACGGTTTGGGAAACAAATTGATTCTAAAGGTAAAAAGTAGAATGCGCTTAAAGCGCTCTTTTGATCTCGTCACCCAATACGGCGAAGGAAAGGCCGATCGCAAAATAAATGAAAGAACGGATGAGCGAAGATTGTTGTGAGCATCGTAGACGCAGTCATAACTTTCTTTTCGCAGTTTAAAGGCCAGTTCAATAAGTCCCTTGAACCCTGCTTTCTTATTAAATGACCATACGTGATTGATGTCGTGGTTGAGTTTTACCAGGTAATCAAAATCACTTCGCGTCACCCAATCAATCCTGGCGTCAGGAAATTTCTGACGAATTAATTCAACAACTGACGAGCATTGAACAATGTCCCCAAAGCTGGAAAAGCGAATAATTAGAACTTTCTTTATTTTCATTCTCCTATGATAATAAACTAGATTACTCATATTGGAAAACGATATTGGAAACACGAAAACCCATGGCCTTTACATTAAAAAACCTCGCTTCACTGATTTCAGTGGCCATTCAACATAAGGCCAGTGACATTCACATCAGAACGGACGAAGTCCCATGTTTAAGAATCCGAGGGGAACTCATCCCGGTTCAAACAAAAATATTTACCCCTAACGACGTCAAAGACATCGTTAAAATCCTGGTCTCTGACCAGAATATCGATAATCACTTTAGTGCCAAGGCCGAACTAGACGGGGCGTTTGCTATCCCCGACCTGTGTCGTTTGCGCTATAATATCTTCAGTTATTTTGGAAATATTGGAATCGTTCTTCGTGTTATCAACACTAAAGTTCCCAACCTCACTGAACTGGATATGCCAAGAACACTGGGAAGAATCGCTCTTCAAAAACGCGGCTTAATCCTGGTAACTGGTGCCACTGGCTCAGGAAAAAGTACGACACTGGCGGCAATGATTGATCATATCAATGAAAACCGCGCCTCGCACATCGTGACGATTGAAGACCCGATTGAATATATGCACCCTCAGAAAAAGGCGCGTATCTCTCAGCGTGAAGTGGGACGCGACACTGAGGACTTCGCTTCAGGCCTAAGGGCCGCTTTAAGACAGGACCCTGACGTTATCTCTATTGGAGAGATGCGCGACCCTATTACCGCCAATATCGCTTTAAAAGCGGCGGAAACCGGACACATCGTCTTCTCTACTCTCCATACAACAAATACAGTGACAACTATAGGCCGAATCATTTCCATGTTTCCGACTCACGAGCAACCAGAAGTGAGAAAGAGACTTGCCGAAAACCTATACGCTATCATCGGACAGCGCATGCTTCCGGGGATTAACGGACGCGTAGTCATTGCTCAGGAAATCATGGTGACCTCACCTGGTATCCGCGATTGTATCAGTGGCAAAGACGATTTAAACCGCATCCCACACATCATCTCTCAGGGACAAGGAAAATCGACAAACGGCGGGCAGACCTTCGATCAGCACATCATGTTCCTTTACCAGAAAGGATTCATTGAAAAAGAAGTGGCGCTGGATGCAGTTTCATCACAGGCAGATTTCATTCAGAAGCTGATTGTTGAATAACTAGTCTTTGATAATGAATGTTCCCGAAATTTTATCGTGAAGGGACTTCTTCTTTTTATCAAAGAACGGCAGCACAAACCCAATTACGCAGGCAATGCTTAAAGGCTTCCAGATAAGCTCACGGCAAAACGCTTGAGAGATAGAAAGCGTGTATTTCTCATCTCCTCTGATTCTTTGTTTGGTCAATTTTTTTCCAAGGCTTGAATTAAAAAAGGCCGCAGGAATCACCACTGCAAGAATTAAAGCAAAACCACAACTTGCAACAAGCACCACTTTTAATAAAGCGGCTTCGCCAAACATAAACTGCAGCTTATATTTATCCAGAAAATAATTGATAATTTTGACTTCAACAGAAGAGAGCTTCAAGATCAGTTTATAGAGTCCAAATAAAAA
The DNA here is from genome assembly GCF_002872415.1 of Bacteriovorax stolpii. Taxonomy (GTDB): domain Bacteria; phylum Bdellovibrionota; class Bacteriovoracia; order Bacteriovoracales; family Bacteriovoracaceae; genus Bacteriovorax; species Bacteriovorax stolpii. Next base: position 2,635,131 of record NZ_CP025704.1, read on the forward strand.
GGCTGCATCTATCGCTAGGCCCAGAGCGCGCTGGATGGGAGAAGAGAAATCATAAAAGTCCTCTTCATCTTTAACCTTGTCGTTTTTAGAAAGTTCCTGATAGTGCTCTGTGCGGGTTTTGGTTTTGACACTTGGTTCATCAAGAATTAGTTTTTCACCATGGACGGGTTTTTTAACAATGCTTGTGCGCCCTTCAGGCATACAAGTGGAACCAAGTTTATTGCTCGAACTGCCCTTCTTATCACTCATTAAAAGCTTCCTTTCTCTTAATTCGCAAAAATCTTATAAATCGTTAATTCGTTTTACAATATTGTCCAAGTCTTTCTGGGCCTTATCACACTCCGCCTTCCACTCTTCATGAGCAAGGGACTTGTCCAGATTCAGAAGCAGTTTTCCTAATTTCCCAGAGGCAGCGTTGAACTCCTTAAGGAGTTCAACGGCCAGGGCCTCGTCGTCGAGATTTTCTAATTTTTCTAAAATAGCATTTACTTCGCGGTTATCTAACATAATCTTATTTTGAAGAAACAGTACTCTTTACTCTTAGTGACTTCACGATGTCTCCAGCGATCATCACACCCTCTTCTAAAACAACGTCTTGTCTTAGAGTTTTTACCCACTCTTCTTTTCTTTGCTCAAAGTCTTTCGACCATTTTTTCATATCACCCGGGCGGATGTTTTCGTGAGCTTTTAGTGAGTCTTCAAAATTTGTTACAAGTAGGTTTTTGTTTTCTTCTTCAAGCTTAAGTTCTTCGGCCATTTTCTTGTTGGCCACTTCTTCTTCCTGAACTTTTTTCAGGTTAAGAGACACAATTGTTTCTTTCTTTTTCTTGTTTAAGTAATCAACGTTGCGGTTGATCTTAGCAAAACGAGGGTTTGATTTTACTCTTGCAGCACTCTTAGCTTTTAAGTCTGGAAGGTTGTAAGCAAACTTGTTCCATTTTGTGAATGGCTTCGCTTGAATTTGATCCCATGGAAGCGAGTACTCCAGGTCTTTTTCACGGCTTTCGACGTAGCTGAAGATATCAGGAAGAACCAGGTCTGGAGTGATTCCTTTATACTGAGTTGAAGCCCCTGTTACACGGTAGAACTTCTGGATTGTTACTTTAAGCGCTCCCATTGTCTCACCAAAAATTGAAACTAATGGTCCACGGTTTAAATCTAAAACAGCTTGAACAGTCCCTTTACCATGAGAGTAATCCCCACCAACGATAACCGCACGGCCGTAATCCTGCATAGCTCCCGCTAAAATTTCTGAAGCTGAAGCAGAGAAGCGGTTTTGAAGAACAACTAACGGTCCATCGTAACTCACACTTGGGTCATCATCTTCCAGAACTTCAATTTGCCCCATGTGATTTTTAACTTGTACAATCGGTCCTTTTTCCAGGAAAAGTCCTGACATTAAACGAGCATCTTCTAAAGCTCCCCCACCATTGTTTCTTAGGTCAAGAATGATGGCATCGACTTTAGCTTTTTTAAGTCTTTCAATTTCTTTTCTTACGTCATCTGTACAGTTGATCTTTGCATTTTCAAAATCACGGTAGAACTTTGGAAGTTGGATGTAACCAACTTTTACGTCAGTGTCTTTCATCTGAATGACTGAAGATTTTGCAAAGGAAGCAGCGACTTCAATTTCATCGCGGATGATTGAAATGATCTTTCTTGTCCCGTCTACTTTTTTAATTGTCAGACGAACTTCAGTTCCTTTTTTACCACGGATATAGCGAACAGCATCGTCCACCTTCATATCTGTCAGGTCTACACTTTCTTTGTTTCCTTGAGCAACTGAAAGGATAATATCGTCAGCTTCCAGCTCCTTTCCTCTCCAGGCAGGTCCACCTGGAACAATTTGAACAACCTTAATGAACGATCCATCTTCCTGAAGAACGGCACCGATTCCTTCAAGTTTCCCTGTGATGTCGATATCGAAATCTTCTTTCTTTTTTGCTGGAAGGTAGTTTGTATGCGGGTCAAAAACTGCTGAGATTGAGTTATAGAAGTTATCCAGTTGATCGTCTCTGTCTAAAGCAGCTAGACGCTCAAAAATTTTCTGGAATCTTTTAGAAACTGATTCGTGAGCTTTTGCTCTCATTTCAGCATCTGTTAGTTTCTTTTCTGCTTTCATTTTTTTAACTGGCTTAGTTGAGGCCTTCGCTCCTTTTGGAGTTGGCTTTTCTGTTTGCTCATCAATTAATGAAAGATACTTGTTAAGAGTCGCTTGTTTAAAAACGATTTCCCAATTAGTTTTTAGTTTTGACTCATCGTTAACCCAGTCTCTTTTTTCCGGGTCTAGTTCAAGTGTTTCACTTCCGTTGAAATCAAATTGCTTTTTGAAAACTTCTTTTCTTAATGCTTCAGCAAGAGCAATTCTTTTCTTTAAAACAGCACCCGCTTTTTCAATTAAAACGTAGTCACCGCTTACCATCTCATCGTCCATCTGGAACTGATAAGCTTCAAGCTCTTTAATATCCCCTTTTGTCAGGAATTGTTTTGAACCATCAATCTTCTTTAAGTATTGTTGGAAAGCCTTTTGAGAAACTTCGTCATTAATTTTGATTCCACGGTAGTGGTATGTTTCAAGTGCATTTTTTAGGATATTACCGATGAGCTTTTCGCGCCTCGGATCTCTTGGATCTTTCGCCTGCGAGAACGCGTTAAAAGAAAGTAAAAGCACCAATGCGAGACACAGACGTTTCATTTTTTCTCCAAGATTGTATAGGACCTAAAGTCTATCAATCAATGATACCCCAACTTATAGAGGAGGAGTCAAAAGAAAAAATTGCTCGGTAGGCCAGTGTCTGGGCCTACCGAGAGTATCCGATCTTAGATGTTAACTATTTTTCTTCAAGAACCTGAGCAGCTTTCTGTAACCAACCAAGGTTGTTTCTTGTGATATCAACCATAGTGTTCGAGTACGTTACGTCGGCCTGAGTTGGCATGTTTTCCGTACACATTTTTGAAACACTATCAGCTTCGAAGATGTTGATGTCAAAAGAGTTACCAGGTAAACCAAAAAGGTAGTTTGGAACTCGGCTTGAAAGCACTCTTAGAGGATCCGTCCACTCTGTGTCTAGCTCAGAAGTTGATAAATACCCTGCTCCTGTACCATTGCTATGAGTTCCAATAATAGTCGCTCTTTTTGACGACTTTAGTAAGAAAGACATTTTATCACACGCACTAATACAGTCGGCCGTTACCAGGGCCACGATCTTATTACTGAAGCCTTTTACTTTGGCATCAAATGGAGTCGGGTCAGAAGCGTACATTGGCGAATAATCCAGACGGTTATCAATTGCATCTTCAAACATCGCGTTGAACTCATCACCTGTCAGGATTGTATTTTCGTTTTCAGCATTGACCATCTGGTGCATAAATGGTTCTTGTAATTGGCGCATATAGTGAGTGATTCTCATCCCTGAAGTTGCCCCAGGATATACCACTCCTTCTTCGGCAAGCATTGATAATACCGCTGAAGGGAAATTTCCATTACCACCACCATTTGAGCGAAGGTCAAAAATCAGTGGAAGTTCATTTTCTTTTAACTCGATAATAAAGTTTCTAATCGCATCCAGGAAAGTTTGAGTTGTGTTTCCTGTTTTAAAGTTTTTAGTCGCAAAGGTCATAAGTTGCATATACCCGTACGTCTTTCCTTTATTGATATAATAACCTGTTCTAAGCCCTACACTTCCACCGTCATCCGTGTACTCTGTCAGGCCTTTAATGTTGCCCTGGATTTTTCTTACTGAATAACCTTCAAAAGCTAAACCAGAGTCAGTCCATTTATTTGTCGCTCTATCAAATGTAATCCCGATAGATGCCGTGTCTGATGGGATATTAAACAATTTCATAAAAGCGCGTGCATCCGGTCTTAGTGTTTCAGATGTTGGGTTATTTACAAAAGTCGGCAGTTTCAAGAAACCAGCGCTCTTTAATCTAATATTGATATAGTTTTTCTTGTCGTACTTAAAGTTTCTAAGTGTCAGTGAGCGCACTGCTTGTGAGTCTCTAAACTCATCCGAGCTTCCTGCGATATAAGCCTTTAGTTCATTAACTTTATCTTCAACTGATACACCGTCGATAGCGAGAACTTCATCACCAACTCTTAGGCCTGATAAATCTGCGCCGGAAAGTTTTTGAACCATTGAGATGAATTTTGGCTCAATTGATCCGATAACAACTTTTCCTTGAACTCTAAAAAGTCTGATACCGTTATAAATAAATGGTCTTGAAATTTTTTCGTTGATACCAAAGTGAGTGTCTTCAAACTTAGCAACTAAAAGCTGCATTCTATCCAGAAACTCCATATTCGCTACGGCCTGAAGCTCTGCAATCTTATCTTTTAAAACCGGGTCTTTTCTATCTGCAGCTGAAAGCGTAATTGAGCCCGCTGCTTCTTCAGCTGCTAAGGCCTCTGCTTTTACTTTCTTAAAGTCTAATCCAACTCTCTCTGCCTTAAGCGGAAGAAGAGCGTACTCAAGCTCAACAGTCTTTAAAAAGCTGTTAACGATAAGAAGTCTGTCTTCTGTATCAAGGTAAGTGAATTTAACACCTGAATAAACATCTTTAACAGCTTCTGATTGGATGTTTGGTTTCTTAAAAAGATCCAACAATCCGGCCTGTGCAGGCATCGCTGATAAAGCTGAAGTCATAAGTAAAACTGACAGTACTGATGTCTTAAACATGGTGTCTCCTTTCCATTACAGTGAATGATTGATTCTAACTTTTTCAGGGAGACCTATGGGGGGAAGAGAAATAGTTACATGATAAACAAAAAAGGGGGTGTCTAATGTTTAGACACCCCCTTCTCATTTCCAGCTACTTAAAGCTGTTTTGGCTATTTTAAATTACGTAGTACGTACTGAAGGATACCGCCATTTGTGATGTAGTTTAATTCATCAGCAGTGTCCACACGTGAAGTAAGCATCGTTTTAACCACTTCGCCATTAGCTCTCGTGATTGTCATTTCATACTTCATACCTGGTCTGAACTCTCCTTGTGGGTTTAGAGAGATTGTCTCGTTACCAACAAGTCCAAGAGTTTTTCTGTCTGTCCCCGCTTCAAATACCAGCGGAAGAACACCCATACCAATCAGGTTAGATCTGTGGATACGCTCGAAAGATTCAGTCACTACCGCTTTTACGCCTTGTAGGAAAGTTCCTTTCGCTGCCCAGTCACGTGATGATCCTGTTCCGTATTCTTTACCTGCGATAACCACAAGTGGAGTTTTTGTTTCGATGTACTTCATCGCTGCATCGTAGATTGGCATAACTTCACCGTTTGGTACGTATTTCGTGACACCACCTTCAGTACCTGGAGCCGTTTCGTTTTTTATACGAATGTTAGCAAATGTTCCTCTCATCATCACTTCATGGTTACCACGGCGTGATCCATAAGAGTTGAAGTCAGCAACCGATACACCTTTTTCAGTTAAGTAAGCGCCTGCTGGAGAAGCTTTCTTGATGTTACCAGCTGGAGAAATGTGGTCAGTCGTAATCGAGTCACCAAACAGTGCCAGAATGCGAGCGTTATCAACTTTAATTGTGTTGATTTTTCCACCAGTGATGTCTTCGAAGAAAGTTGGGTTTCTGATGTAAGTTGAATCTGGTTCCCAAGAGAAGAAGTCACCTTCTGTCGTCTTGATTGCTTGCCAGTGAGCATCTCCTTCAAAAACGTTTTCATAACGCTTCTTGAACATTGCGCTTGTAAGTTTTCCGTTAAGGATTGTGTTGATTTCTTCGTGAGTCGGCCAGATGTCTTTTAGGTAGATATCTTGTCCATTAGCACCTTTTCCGATTGGATCTTTTGAGATGTTAATGTTGATGTTACCTGCAAGAGCGTAAGCGATAACTAGCGGAGGTGAAGCCAGGTAGTTAGCTTTTACGTCTGGGTTGATACGACCTTCGAAGTTTCTGTTACCAGAAAGAACTGACGTCACTACCAGGTTGTTTGTGTTAACTGACTTAGAAATGTTTTCTGGAAGTGGTCCAGAGTTCCCGATACAAGACATACATCCGTATCCTGTCAGCGTGAATCCTAGTTCATCAAGAGATTGTTGAAGTCCAGATTCTACAAGGTAATCAGTTACAACTTTAGACCCAGGAGAAAGAGCTGTTTTTACCCATGGCTGAGACTTAAGCCCTAGAGCTCTTGCCTTTTTCGCCACAAGACCAGCTGCAATCATAACAGATGGGTTTGAAGTGTTCGTGCATGAAGTGATTGTAGCGATTGCCACAGCACCATGCTTAAGTTTGAAGTCTGCACCTTCAACGGCATACTCAGTATTTACTTGTGATGGGTCTACTTTGAAAGCTCCCACAAGCTCTTTTCCAAATGCGTCTGCTGCCGCAGTCAGTTCAATTTTATCTTGAGGACGTTTTGGTCCTGATAGAGAAGCCACAACTTTAGAAAGGTCTAGTTCAAGAGTTGAAGTAAACACTGGATCAGCGTCACCTTCGTGTAGCCATAGGCCTTGCTCTTTTGCGTAAGCTTCAACAAGAGCTACCTGGTCAGCAGATCTTCCTGTGAATTTTAAATAGTCGATTGTCTTTTCATCGATTGGGAAGAATCCACATGTTGCTCCGTATTCCGGTGCCATGTTAGCAATCGTTGCTCTATCTGCAAGAGTTAGAGCTTTTACTCCTGGCCCGTAGAATTCAACGAACTTCTCTACTACACCGTGCTTACGTAACATCTGAGTGACAGTTAAAACGATATCTGTAGCAGTGATGCCTTCGTTGATTTTTCCTGTAAGTTTAAAACCTACAACTTCTGGAACAGTCATTGTGACTGATTGGCCAAGCATTGCCGCTTCAGCTTCAATACCACCAACACCCCATCCTAGAACGGCAAGACCGTTAATCATAGTTGTGTGTGAATCTGTCCCAACACATGTATCTGGGTAAGCCGTTGTTTCACCATTTTCAGTTTTAGTCCAAACACCTTGAGCAAGGTATTCAAGGTTAACCTGGTGACAAATCCCTGTTCCTGGAGGAACGACGCGGAAGTTTTTAAATGCTTTTTGTCCCCATTTAAGGAATGTGTAGCGCTCTTTATTTCTTTCGTATTCAAGAGCAACGTTTTTATCAAATGAATCAGCTTTCCCGAAGAAATCCACTGCTACCGAGTGATCGATAACTAGGTCTACTGGAATAAGTGGGTTGATCTTTTTTGGATCTCCACCGATTTTTTTCATCGCTTCTCTCATCGCTGCTAAATCTACAACTGCAGGAACTCCTGTAAAGTCTTGCATTAGAACACGCGCAGGATAGTAAGCAATTTCGCGGTCAGATTTTTGAGTTTTTGCCCACTCGTTGATCGCTTTTGCGTCGTCGAATGTTACGTCTTTGCCGTTTTCATGGCGAAGTAAGTTTTCTAATAAAACTTTTAGTGACTTTGGAAGTTTGTCGATGTCTGTTAGACCTAAGTTTTTTGCTTCTTTTAGTGAGTAGTAAGCGTAGCTCTTAGAACCAACCTGTAGTGTTTTTTTCACCTTGCTCATGGTGTCTCCTTTGTGTGAGATTAAATGTTTTGTAGGCCTAGTATAGTCTTTATAAAAAAGCACGTCACGAGGGAATTTCCCTCCATTGTGAGAAATTCCGTGTGTTTGCCGTCTCGAACACATTCTAGCGTCATTATATACAAGAAAAAATTGAATAAATTGAATAAAATATAGTAGAATTAGGAATATGTTAGACGGAATTGAAGCCCTTATTGCCCTGGAAAAACACGAAACTGTAAGTCAGGCAGCTTTGGCACTGAGATTGACTCAGTCTGCAGTGAGTAAAAGGATCCATGCCCTACAAGTTGAGTTGGATATGAAACTTGTTGAACCCGATGGCAGACGCCTTAAGCTCACACCGGAAGCGTTGCAGTTTTTGAGTAAGGCCAAGCCACTTTTGCTGGAACTTAAAAATCTTTCCATCGCTCCGGAAACGAAAAGCTCTCACATCTCTCAATTTTCTCTGGCCCTCTCCGACTCTATCGCTGGAAGTTTTGGGCCCAAAGTTATTAATCAAACCTTGCGCTCTTTTAAAAATCTCCGTCTCGACATCCACGTTCACCGAAGCTTGATGCTTTTAGAAAACGTGACACTTGGAAAATACCAATTGGGTATCTGTACATCAAACGATATGCGAAAAGACCTGGCCAGTTTTCATTTAGTCGATGAACCTCTGGCGCTTTTACATGCAGAAAATAAAAATAAGCCCAATAAAAATCTTCCACTTATTACAATTGAAGAAAACTCTGCAACATGGAAGAGCATCGGGCCCACGGTCAAAAAAGAGTACCCGCACCTTTTTTCCAATTCGGTCATCTACGTTGAGTCTTTCCTCGCTGTCTATCAAATGGCCAAAGTTGGCCTGGGCAACGGGCTTATTCCCCTTGGCCTTTGCAAAGAACTTCATATAAAAAAGAATCATTATAAAACGCTTAAGGTGAATCGCCCCATTTCGCTGGTTACCAGAAAAACCATCGCTCAATTGGAAATTTTCACTCCGTTTTATAACGAATTAAAAACTAACATTACTGAGTATTTCGACGATATAGACTCATGAAGAAAATCACTTACCTTTTATTAGGCCATCTAAGCCTCGCTCTGGGAATTATCGGCGCCTTCTTGCCGGTTCTTCCGACGACGCCTTTTTTACTGCTGGCCGCTTTCTTCTATTCTAAATCGAGTGTGCGCTTGCACATGTGGATGCTCGAACACAAATACCTGGGGCCACCTCTAAAAGACTGGCAGCAAAGTGGAGTCATTGGCATCAAGGCGAAATGGCTGGCAACAGTTATGATTCTACTGGTGATTGGCTGGCGTTTTCCAAAACTTAATATTGATCTATGGATAAAGATCCTGGCCTCTTCTGTTCTTTTGGCCGTGTTGGTTTTTATCTGGAGTCGTCCAGGAAAGGCAAAATAATGAAAATCTTTCTCGTTCTTTACTTCATCTTTTTTATTCTCTTCTGTTTAGTTCTGCCGACAGTTCGTGTCTGGAGACAACAAAAGATTTTGGCCATCACATTTAAAAATACAGACAGTGCCCACGACTATATCGGGAAACTTTTTAAAGTTGTCATCCTGGCCGCTGGATTTCCTGCGCTTCTTTATCTTTTTAATGAAGAAAGACTCCCAAGACTTATTCAGCTTGATCTTCCTCCAAGTGTATTTTATTTGGGGCTTATCATTATGGCCGTCTCTCTTCTTTGGGTGATGATTGCCCAAATACAAATGGCCAATTCGTGGAGAATTGGAATTGATTACGAAAAAAAGACGGAGCTCGTTCATGAGGGCTTCTTTAATTACTCACGCAACCCGATTTATTTGGGAATGCATGGAAGTCTTTTAGGTTTTTTTATGGTTCTTCCTAACGTCTGGTCGCTTGTGGTTTTTTTAATTGCCCACATCTTGATGCAGATTCAAACGCGATTGGAAGAAGAATACCTGGAAAAAATGCACGGGGCTTCTTACGCCGATTACAAAAATAAAGTGAGACGCTGGCTCTAGGGCTATTTACATTCGGTAATCTTTAAGCCCATTGGATCAAAAGTCACCTTCACTGGTTTCTTACTTTTTAGTGAGCCTTGCAGACACGAGAAATCTTTATCATCAGCTTTATAAACTCCGGCCTGATTTAAAAAATCGACATCGTAAACTTTTTTAGCATCGTTGTATTTCAATCTTGTGGTCACAAAATCTTTTGTCAGCGTCATCGCCTGAACATTGGCCGCGAATAAAAAGCAAAAAAGAGTTGTTAGTTTCATTATTTACCTCTACTCGCTAAAACTTCAGAAAATTCTTTTAAGACTTGAGTCGCATGCCCCATTTTTTGCTCTTCTGTAATAGGCATATCCATTGGCGCAAAGGGTTCACTTGATGAGATCGCCACAACTGTGCGATCAAAACTTCCACCATTTAAAGGAAAAGGATAAGTCGTTTTCATAATCGGACCTTTATAGCCTCTATCCATTTTGGCAACCCATTGATCAACAGTCACGGCCTTCTCGGTTAACGAAGGATCGATAACATACTTTTCAATTGTCCCATCTTTCTTTTTAACTTCGACAACTGGAGCAACGTGATAGTTCCACTCAATGTCTGTCCCTGGAACTTTTAAATCCCCTTTAATCCAGACTTTTTGAGCGGCAATTCCCATTTGTTCAAATCGGCGAGACATGATGTGTGCGCGGGCGTAACAACCATCGTATTTGTAGCCGAAAGGAATATCTTTCATATTTTTGGCGTCAGTGAAAAGTTTTTGCACTTCTTCTTCAGTGAGATACTTTGTAACTGGTTTTGGAATCGAGATATCTTTTAGGTGATCAAAATTTTGAATAACGCTGTTATCGACAATTTTCCCTTGATATAAACACCCAAGAGACTGCCCTTTTTTCTTATCGACGTAATAAGAGCTTATACTCCCGTCAACCATTTTTAAGTATTCCACCAGCTCGGCTTCAGAGAGATGATCTCTCATCTCTTTTCCAATTTTCTTTTGAAGAGAAAAGAGGTCTTTGATGTCGTTGCTACTGCAGAGCCCTTCAGCATCGGCCGTAAAATTATTTTCATTCAGGTTTGTCAGGTAGTTAAAACTCGACTTACTCGCTTCATACTTTGAAGGAACCATTAAAGATGGATCAATATCCGCTTTTAAAAGACGTGGATCGTAAAGCTCCTCATCCCCTGTACTCTTTTGCTCTTCTAGATAAGTCACTCCATCTTTTCCAGTGGCCTTAAAGTCGCCGACCACTAGCTGCGCCTGGCCTTCTTTCATCTTTAAGACAGAAGGGCCTTGAAAAGAATTATCTGTTGGCAGGAAGGCCAGGACTTTTTCATCTGATCCAGGTTTCTGGCATGAGTAATACTCACATTTCACATTGCCGTATAATTCATCAAGTTTTGTTTCTGCTTGAGAGAGTTTTCTCGTCTCTCCCATACGGCACTGGTAAGCTTCCTTCTCATTACCAATCGTCAGGTTAAGTTCTTTTTCCCCACCCTTATTATTTTTTAGGTATTCTTTTGCATCAGCTACTAGCTCTAGTGCCAGAGGATGCTTCACGCCTTTAAGCGATGAGATAACAGCTTTAGTATCGCTGATTCTTTTGGCCTTTGAATCAGGAGCTTTTGATCTTAAGTAATCAGACGCTTCAAACAAAACTCGCGTTCCATCTGAAACTTTATCGACTAATTTAACAATGGGATATTTACTGCCACTTTTAGTAACCGCAGAAAATCCATAACCAGTATCGACTACCAGAATCTTTTCAGCATCTTTCTGGCAAACAAAAACACCTGCTGAATCTTTCGGGCAATCAAGTGCTCGTCCTTCGATTTCAATTGTCGCTCCATGAACAACAGCATTCAAAACGAAATAACAAATGACAAACAAACCAGCGCAAAGCTTTCTCATTTTTTCTTCCTAAAAAAAGGGACTGTAATTACCCCAGGTAGCTTGAAATGGTAAACTTCCTTCCCTGGAAAAAGACGTGACTTTTCCCACAAAAAGAGAGTTGATCCTTCTCAATAATGATACCTCCCCCGTCTGCGCAGGCATATAGAGGTAAATTTGACTTCTTAGAATGGTGTTTTAATTCGGCATCATATCGCTTTGAGTTTTTATAGTGAGGAAAGAACTCAAAATTGACCAGTCTCATGGCCGAGAGGTTCTTCATGTCCCATGGGTTCTCATCGCGGTCAAAATGCGGGAAACTCGCGGTGTGCACGTGTGGAGTCAGGACAATGGCCCCGGCCGAAAGACCGCAAAGCACTCCCCCCCTTTTAAGAAACTTCTTAAAATGGCCGAACATTTTGTTCTTCTTTAAATGTTTTAAGAAATAAAAAGTGTTCCCTCCTCCCAAAAAGATGAGGTCGCTTTTTAACACTTCATTCAAAAGAGTTTTAGTAAAGGGCGTATCTACACAAAAGTGAATAAAACGCTGAACGCCAAGCTTTGAGAACTCTTCTACAAAGAACTTAAAGTCTTCTTCGGCATCGTATGAGCTTGAAGGAATGAATGTCAGTTTAGGAACATCAGCACCAGTGAGTTCGAGGGCGCGTTTATTAAGGAATTGATTTTCCTTTTCGCCGCCTCCGGAATAGAGAACTATTTTCATATTCCGTCTCTAAACTCTCGTACGATCTGAAGCATGCCTTTTACCAGGCGCGATTGTTCTTTTTCACTTTCAAAGTTAGAAGGCTTTCTATCTTTATCCGGGTTCAGGTTCTGATAGTCAGTGAATTCTTTTAAAATTCCCTGGATCTCTTCTGCTCCCAGCTTCGGACGTTGGTTCATCACCTTTTGAACGATTGTTGTAATCGAATCCCCAGTCACGCGGTCGTACTTGTTAATAACTGACGAGCGCATAGACACGTCTAACAGGACTTTTTCCGGCGCAGTCTTAAACTTTGCCGCAACTTTATTAAGTAACTTTATATAATTTTTCTGATAGCTTCTAATCTTTAAGTCTCTTCTTAATGAGCGTTTTAAATCCGCTTTCGTCGCATAGCTTGACTTGATCACGTCCAAGAATTCAGCTTCACTCACCTTCCCGTCTAATCCACGAGAAAGGTAAATTTGTGGAAGCTCTCTTAAAATATCGCGCATACAGAAGATCGCGTTCCAGTTAATTCCATCTGGTACTTTTTGTGGACCTTTAACTGACTTGGCCATTTCAAAGTAGCTGAAGTCTTCTCTGAAGTCTTCTACGTCTTTTCTGCAGTTCTCTAAAAGAAAGTCGACATACTTTTGCGGGTATCCGATTTTTCTTAAAATGTTTCTGTTTTTATAATCAAAGAAGCGCTTATCAAACGTCACAACCGAGTGGTGATTTTTATAATCTTCAATTGATTTTTTCTTTTCATTCTTAATGTAGTCAACAATTTGAGCAAACGTCTGAACGATGTAGCGTGCTTTTTGTTTTTGCTCTTTAATTGATGTCGACCAGCGCTGAACATCGTCGTAGCGGTATTCATGGTGGTAGAGACCAAACTGACGGACTGATCCGTAGTCGATGATTCCCCCATCCATCAGGATGTTATCTCCATCCCAGTCTAACCAGCAGAAGATATACTGGTCTTCAAAGTTTGCGGCCATTTCAGCAAATGTCTCAGTCACTTGATTTAAGAAATAGTCGTAAATTGTTTTTGAATCTGATGGGACGTTTTTCCAGACTTTGTTTTTAGTCTGGCGTTCAATATAGTAATCCACCATTCTCTTAAGTGTCGGCAGATTGTTTTGTTTTAAGTGATTAAACATATGCGATGGACGAAGAAGATTGTCGTGCACGCGAATGTTAATTGCTAAACCTTTTTGAAATTCAATGATCCCTAAAACGCGCTCTGTTTCCAGTCCGTTTTTAGCTAAAACTTCACTGAAAAAAAGCGAGCTTAGTCCTTCATCTTTTTCTGAGTAACCACAGCCATAAGAAACCGTCGGGTCCCCTGTTTGATAGAATTTTTTATTAATATTGCAGGCAGGGCTTAACTTTGTTGCGCCCGTTCCACAGCTTGAAACGTCCCACGTTTTTCCGCCTTTAGAAATTTGACCATTCCAGATACTTCTTCCATCTCCCGATGTCGTCCCCTTCTTGCACGGGTGCTGCAACTGCAAGTAACGAGTGGCCATGTAAGTGTTCGGTCTGATTTCTTCCTTGGGAAAATTAAAATTATTCATCATATCGTATTCGTTTATGATGACGATACTGAATGTGTTTAGGATTTCTTCTTTGAGTTCTTTAGTGAGTTCGTTTGGATGATTTTCTGGGATGAGTCCGATTTCACGAGCGAGATCAAAATTGAAGAAGGCCACTTGTCCGCCATGCCTTGTCCTCACCTGATACTCTACCACCGCTTCGGGGACGTTTTTCTTCAGAGGGTGACTTCCGTCTATCTCCCTGAATTTTCCGTAAGGGTTAGTGTCTTTGTTTGGTTTTGACTCTTTTAATTTTGTATTTCCCATACCTTATTGTCAGAGATTCCAAAAAAAAATTCCAATAAATTTTCACTGGGCAAATTCTCATAGGCAAAACATTCCCTTACATCTGGCCCCAATGGGCCTCCTAGGGACTCTCCAATGACGTTAGAGCGAAGAATAATAAGCTGGCCTTAACAATTCATGTGAGAGTTGCTTATGAAAAATAGATGCTCCTATAAACAGTATAAAGCATTTTGCTCTGGTATTTATTTTTTCAATAAATCACTGAAATATTCGACACATCCACCGATAGGATGGGTGTCAAATAATCTCTTTTTTAAGGACCCCCGTATGTCTCTACGCTTATCTGTGCTGCTTTTTATTTCTCTTTCTGCTCTGTACTCATGTTCAACTATCAGTAAAAAAGACTGTTTCAAAGACATGAAAGAGCTCGGCCTTCTTCAAGGGCGACAAGGCTCTCCAGTTAAATACACAGACGACCTTAGAAACGTATGTATGGGAAGAAACCCAAGCATTGATCTTGAAGCTTATGAAAAAGGATTTTACCAGGGATGGATGGAGTACTGTCTTCCCAACCGCGCTTTTGAAATGGGGAAACGCTCTGATCGCTACTTCAGTTTCTGTCCGGCCGAACGCGAGAGCATGTTCAGAGAAAAATACCTTATTGGAAAACACGTCTTTGAATTAAAAGATGAAGAAGAAGAATTAAAAGAGCGTCTGGAAGAATTGAAGCCAACAATCACGACGAACTCTGCCGACAGCGACGAGTACCACAAAATTCAAAAAGGACTGGAAAAACTAAGAAGTGAAATCCAGGCCCTGGAAATTGAAGGTGCTAAAAATACATTTAAATTCCGTTAATCAACTCTATAAAATAAAAAGGGCCTAAAGGCCCTTTTTTATTCTTTCAACTCTTTAATTAACTTCTTGTAAGCCGAACGTTTAAATATCGAAAAGTTTGAAGCTGCCCCTTCTAAAGCTTCCCCTAATTTTTTATAGGGTTCTTTATTTGAAGTATTGAATTTATCCAGAATTAATTTACCTAGAATCGTTCCCTCAGAGTCTCCATCGTATGGGTTTAACTTTTGGGCAACATAACTCTTAACCTCTTCATCATTTAGTTTAGCTAAGATTGAGGTCATATTAGTCATTCTCTTTTCTCTTAATTCACTATCCAGATCAAATCTCCCTTGGACTAAATGTCTAAAATAAGTGATTGCATGATCAACCGTCAGATTATCCAGACTAATCGAAGGAAAAGGATATTTTTCAGTTTTTATTAATCTACTATCTACGTACGTTTTGACAATCAAGTTGATTGGATCATTAACTCCAAACCACTTCCTTCCAACGAATTGCCATCCATCAATTCCAAAATTCTCGGTATCTGTTACAAAAGTCAGCCCTACATTATTGGCAAAGCCACTACCCGAATAAATTAACCCCGATGTCTTTTCGTTGAAAACGTCTATTTTAACATGAGCGCCATCCAAAGACTCTGGAACATACACTACATACTTGAAACCAACGGTCCCATAAGCATAACTTACTCGAATGTACTCAAACGAGACATCTTGTATCGAACTGAAAACTAACTGCACCTTACTTGCTCCTACAATTTCACTTTCTTTAATGAGAATCGACTCAAAGAAAATTTGGCTAGCTGTAAACGCTTTCTTATTCAGGCCTTTAAAAATGACAACTAAATTGCGGCTTCCATTTGTGACATCGTCGCTTTCAATTTCATACGACTCATAATTTGGCCCTGGCTGAATTTTAAGTTCCGCATTTTCATGCGCACCATACTTAATCAACACTTTAGCAGTAGCTTTTTCTAAGGAAGACTCAAGCATTATCATCCTAAGACTCGATGTCTTTCCTCTGACATTTAGCTTTTTCTCCGCCAATTTGCGGTGTTTATAGTAAATTTCGATATTGATATCTGGATTAAAATTTGGATCAAAGATTTCTTCGTTGGTGAAATCTTCCAGCAAGATACCTCCACCAGTATCAGTTAAAGCTCCCGGACCAACATCAAAGTATTCTTCTACCTGTGTGTTACCTTTAATGTATTTGGCCACCAACTGAAGATCATTTGCATTAAGCGTGGCGTTCTCTACTTTCAGTTTATAAGAAACTTCCAAAGAGGCTTCTGAAGACGAATGGGCCACCGAACCTTCAAGTGAAAAGTATGCGCTTTTTACACTATTTAGTGAGTACCCGATATTGGCAATTCCACCAATTGAGCGCCCTTCATTGGCCTGAGCTGGACGTCCCCAGCTAACTCCGCCATCGATAATTGCTTTTCTTACTTCAGCCGGACTTAAAGTCATATTTTTATCAAGCAGCAACCCCGCCATTCCGGCGACTAAAGGTGTAGCCATCGAGGTTCCATTCATTTTTGTGTATTTATGATTCGGGATTGTTGATAAAATCTCATACCCTGGGGCCAGAATATCGACAGTCGTTCGTCCATAATTACTGAAGTCAGTAATCTTTCCGACATCATCGATTGCACCAACGGAGATAATATTTGGTACGTCGTAATTAGCGGGATAAACCGGAACAGAGTCATTATCAGAATCCTCATTTCCAGCCGCTGCTACAAAAACAATTCCTCTCGCATCAGCACGTTTAATTGCTTGCTCTTCGGCCCTTGAATATTCAGGCGAACCATAAGAGTTAGAAATGATATGCACTCCACGAGAGATAGCATAGTCTATCGCTTTTACGACCGCAAAAACAGTTGAACGACCTTGAGCGTTCAAGATTTTTATCGGTAGAATTTGTCCTTCGGGAAGAAGGCCCGCAATCCCGGTGCTGTTATGTCTGGCAGCAATCACTCCCGCGCAATGAGTGCCGTGTGCATTATCATCCATCGGGTCACCATCGTCGTTCTCAAAATCAAATCCATAAATATCGTCAACGTGACCGTTTCCATCGTCATCCACATCAGGCTCTCCATTAGCTTCAGCTTCATTGATCAAAATCTGCCCTTGCAAGTCCTCATGTCTGTAATCAACGCCTGTATCAATAACAGCAACTTTAATTTTTTTGGAGTTTTGCTTAGCTGCTAATTTAGTATAACCAATATAATCCAGCCCCCACTGCTCGCGGAAATACTCATCCTTCATCGGAAAGACCGGATCAAAGAAATCCAGCTTATAAACTACCCAATTTGGTTCAACGTATTCAATATCACCTGATGGAATGTATGATTTATCTTTTGAGTTCTTACTAGGTAACTTATCAATTTTGGCGAATGTCCCAAAAGATGTTTCGGCAACATTGCTATCTACTCCAAATGATTTCAAGTGAAGTCCAACTCTTTTTGAGGCATTCTGTTTGAACTTTATTATGTATCCATCAAACTCTGGTTTTGCCGGAAATGTTTTTGCTAAAGCTGTAGCTGTAAAAAATGAGAATAAAGCTAGAAGCAGGAAGTTTAATTTCATTTATGCGCACCTTGGTAAACATTGATCCGCTCTAGTAACATTTCACTTGGAATATGTCTCGTTTTTTTATTGAGAAATAAGAAAATAAGTGCTCAAAAGAGAACACTGACAAATGGATTAATCATAAGCTTTTTGAGGAACACCCTGAGACTCATAAATCAAGAATCGCTTCCTAATCCACTCTAAAAAGAGCAAACTTCAAATAACGAAGTTCATCCATTGCCAGCGGGTAAGGATGATCAAAAGGCTGTCCGCCTAGATAAACTAGTGTCCCTTTTTTTCTAGTCTTCGAAAAAGACTCGCGACAGATATCGAGAAATTTATCGGTGCTGATATGGCTTGAACAAGAACTGGCAGCAAAAAGTCCATTGCCTTTAACCAGCTTGAGAGAGTTAGCAAAAACTTTAGTGTAAGCGGCTGTTGCCGTCTCCACTGCTTTTTGGTTGGGAGCAAAACTTGGCGGGTCTGTAATAACTAAATCCCACTTCTGCTTGTTTTTAATCTGCTCATCAATAAATAAGAAAGCATCATCAGCGATCGCATTGTGCTTAACTTTAAGATCGTTAACTTCAAAATTTCTATTAGAAGCTTCAATCGCTGCTTTGGCGATATCCACACTCGTGACTTCACTGGCCCCACCGTGAGCGGCAAAAATGGAGAATCCACCAGTGTAGCTGAAGAGATTTAAAACGCTTTTATTTTTTGAAAACTGAGAAATCAGTTTGCGGTTATCTCTTTGGTCTAAAAAGAATCCGGTCTTAGCAGCATCTCTAATATTGCTGGCAAAAAAACTTCCATTTTCTTTAAAAAGTACTTCCGGCTGAAGGGCACCGACAATATCCATCCCCTTCACTTCTTCATCATTTCTTCTTTTGTAATAAACATTTTTGATAAAAGGCATTTCTTCCTGCAGGCGCTGCGCGATTCCTGCATGATTATAAAAACGCTCCATCACCGGGTGATCGTGCTTGATAACTGCAGTGTGATCATAAACGTCGATGATCAATCCCGGCATCCCGTCACCTTCTCCGTTGACCAGACGAAAACTATTAGTAGCTTCACTTCTAAAGCCCTGGCGAAGGGCCATCGCTCTTTGCAGCTGGATTTCACTCCATGCAAGGACTGTGTGGTTTAAATTATTCATGCGGACATAAGGCTCTTCACATAAACACAGAAGTCTAAAGCGAAGTTGAGTGTCGGCCTGAACCAGACCGATGGCGACCGAGTCTTTGCGCGATTTTAAAACCGCGAGCCCTGTTGGAGTTTTTCCATCAAAGCAGTCAGCAAAGATCCATCTGTGTCCACGCAGAAGGTGTTTATTCACATCGCGGATCAGTTGAATTTCAGGGATGGCACTGTCTGGAACATTCACTAAAGGAGTCTTAGTCACGGGCTTTCCTTATATACAAAAATAATGAGTCTTCTTCTTAGTCTAAAACACGACCTACGGCAACTAAGGGTCTTTTAAAAGACCGGCCAACGACGACAAATATTATCATCAAAGGCTTCAATTGGCAGTTTTAAAGCATCTCTCAGTCGCCTAAAAGGACATCTAACATACTAATAAATAAAGGTTTTTACAATTGCAGGTTGAATCCATGAGTGCTGACTACAGACGTACATAAAAATTACACAACCTCTGGAGACTTTTTTGGAGAGGGATTAAACTGCAGACAGATTAAAACTGAACATTTGGTAAAAGAAAATGGAACACACACAGCCCCACACAACAACACACGAATCGGCAGCCCCCACTGCCATTCAACCGAAGAATGAAAAGCCCGTGATCTATGATTATGTGGATTATAGGGCTTTCCTTTCGGACTCTCTGGCGCACATCCAGACAAAAAACTCTAAGTACTCTGCAACTGCCTACGTAAGACAAGCTGGTTTCGGAGAGAATTCTCGTGGATATTTCAACTTGATCATGAACGGAAAAAGAAATCTTTCTTCTTCTACGATCCTGGGTTTCGCTCGTACATTAAAATTAAGTGAGAAAGAAACTTTCCACTTTGAGAATCTGGTTCACTACAACCAGGCGACAACTGAAAAAGAAAAGACCCTTTATTTCGAACGCATCAATAAGAACATGAAAGGTAAAACCTCTCCTGCGTTTGAACTATTAAAGTCACAGTACAACTACTTCTCTCAATGGTACATGGTAGCGATTAGAGAGCTTGTGTCTCTTGACTCATTTAAAGAAGACTACGATTTCATCGCTAAAAAGCTAAGAAATAAAGTAGCAAAAAAAGAAATCATCGAAGCTATCAATGACCTGATCACGCTAGGGCTTTTAGGCCGCGATGCCAACGGGAAATTGATCCAGACTGATGACTTGATCAACTTTACTGACAACTCAATGAACTACACTGTGGTGAATGCCCTTCACTCACAATTTTTAGATAAAGCAAAAGAAACGTTGAGCGAAGACGCTTACACTAACCGCTCGGCGAGCTGTGTAGTCCTGGCAACAGATAAAGAAAACTTCGACAAAATCAGAGAAGAAGTTAAGGCATTCAGAGAGCATATTATGAACAAGTATGCCACGAACAATGCCAAAGTTGACTGCGTACTAAACTTAGGAATCCAATTAAACCATATTACGACTTTAGAATAATTTGAGGAGCACACACATGAAAACAACATTACTTATCCTTACTCTGGTTCTTGGTACATCTCTAACAGCAGAAGCACGCGTTGAGCGCGAAGGTGGAGCGACAAAAGTTTCAAAAGGAAGCGGAACAAATATCGGTGGTGGAAACATCGGTTCTGAATACCTGGCCACATGGTGCAGAGGTCAGACAAGTCTTCTAAGAAACTTCAGAGACAAAGCACGCTTAAAACTGGACAACACTGGTGACTACAACATCGCCAATAAAATTCTTACTGACGGGATTATCCAGGCACTACAAAGCGGAAACAATGCTAAAGATACATTCCTACACAAGAGCTTAACTCGCGGTCTGACAATCTCAAACCACTTGGGAGCGACTCTTGGTGGAAATACTGAAAGAAAGGCCATGGCGGCAAACCATATCTTAAACAGCTACTACGATTTTATGATTGAAACAGTAGCAAAAAACCTGGACCTGAATGGAAAGATCCCGTTCATGGACGCAGATAGCGAGAACATGGATCAAAGAGCAGCTCGTTTTGAGGAAAACTTTGTTATCTACGCTTCAACTCAGTTAGACTGGATTCTAAACACTCTGGTTAAAGAAGTGCGCTTGGGAGACAGAGTCCAGACGGTACCTGTGGGTGACGCTCGCTCGGTGATTAAAGTGGCCCTAACCCTGTCTGCGGCAACGGCAAGTGACCTGGATGAGTCTTTATGGAACTACCGCTTTAGCTGTGCTATTTCGGACCTACAGATCTTAAACGAGACCCTAAAGACTTACGACCAAGGGAACAAGGAAATGTTTGAAGACGAAAAACAGGCCCTTACCTACACGGCTTCTGAAATCAAAAGGATTTCAAAGACTTTAAGACTTCAAGAAAGCTGTCAATAATTTAAACACTTTTAAAAAGGCCTGGTAAATATTCCAGGCCTTCCCTATTTCCCCCTAAAATTCCCTAAAATGGGGGAATGAAATCAACTAAACTCTTAGCCTTCTTCATGGCCTTTGCCATGACCCTTATCCCGGCCGCAGTATCGGCACAGGAAGGCTTCGTGCGTTTTTCTATCGATAAACAAATCTTCTCCGACATGAGCACCACTCAACAAAACGCACTTATCACAAGAACTCAGGAACTAGTTCAGTTCATCGACCGCGATGTGAGAAAAAAAATCCCGGCCGATATTTTTG
The DNA here is from genome assembly GCF_002872415.1 of Bacteriovorax stolpii. Taxonomy (GTDB): domain Bacteria; phylum Bdellovibrionota; class Bacteriovoracia; order Bacteriovoracales; family Bacteriovoracaceae; genus Bacteriovorax; species Bacteriovorax stolpii. The sequence goes on from NZ_CP025704.1 coordinate 2,656,316, forward strand.
CCAAAATCCAGGATCTAAAAATTAAAATTTCCCTAACGGATATGCCTGGACGAGACGGTCTTTTTGTCCCTCAAGATACTTCTGAGCAAGTTATTCAAGTCCAGCTAGTGCAAGTCTACTCAAATGGGATTAAAGCACTACTGGCCCACGAAATTTATCATGCTATTCATTTCTCAATCAATCCAGATGAACTTCCATGGGTGCGCGAAGGAATGGCCCAGGTTTTTGAATTCATCACCACTGGTGAATTAAACGGAATGAACTTGTATGCGGCCATCAATGACCCGATGACTTCACTTTATGGCGAATACTCTCCTGAAGAAAAATTCCCAGCTCAATATGGACATAATCAACTTTACTTCTACTACCTTTACTCTCACTGCGGGAAAGAGTCATTTTTCTGGAAATTAACAGAAGGAAAAAATCAACTCAAAGGCTCATTTCTCATTGACGAAATTCTTGGTGAATTGAATCTCTCAGCCACTGAGTGTCGCGACTTCTCAGAGAGCGCAATCAGTTTTGAAGTGGCGAAAGTTCACAATCAAATGCAATTTACAAATATCTCCCAGAGGAACAAATACTTTCTTTACCCTGGAGATATCTCTCCTCGCTTTAAGAAAGTTCAGAGTGCAGAAGAGTTTAAAACACTGATGGATACTATGCCAGTGCTAAGCTCATATAAGCTGCCTCTGGAAGAATTAGCGAAATATAAAATGCCGATAGGAAATTTTGCTATTTTTTACGCTTCAAATGGCTTTCCTTATGAAGTGAGCGAGTCTGCTCCTTCGAAGGCCAAGGGAGTAAGCGCTATCATAGTGAAATTAGGGCGATAACAGTGCAGACTGATGTCAGCTCAAAATGTGCACGATGAACAAAGATAAATTGAAAAAACTATAGGAATTGGTAAAAACAACACAACAACAAAAACACTTTTCTTGGAGAAAAAAATGAAAAACACACTTATGATTCTTGGACTTGTAGGACTAATGGTAACTAGCCCACTAATGGCAGAAACAAAGATCAACAAAACAAACACGGCAACTGAATACGATTCAGTTTCAAGCTTCTGTCGCGACCGTCTTTCGGTATTAAAAAATGCTTACCGTCAGGCAGAGATCGAAGCACAAGCAGGAAACCCTGGTGTATCAGCAGCGATCCTTGAAAAAGGTCTGGTAGATGCTGCTAACAGAATCTCTCCTCGTTACGCTCAAACTCTTACTTCAAAAGCAATCCAAAGAGGGATCACTCTTTTAAACGAACTAAAAGTAACAGCTGATAGCAAACAAAAGACAAGAGCGATCAACCACTTCCTATTTAACTACTTCCTGTTCATTGAAAATGTTTCTAACCGTCTGGACATCCCATACTTCCAGACTGGAAGTGCTTTTTCTCGCGTAAGCGCTTCAAACGCTCAATTCGAAAGACTGTTTGTTAACTTCGCTAGCGAACAAGTAAAAATGGTTTTAGATACAATGAGCACTGAAGATGGAAGAACAATCTACCCGATCGGAAGCCCAACGCTTCTTCTAACAGCTCTAAGAGTGACAACTCAAGCAATGGCAAACGATCTTTCTGAGTCGATCTTTGCTATGAGATACGCTTGTACAATCCAGGCCCTTGAAACAGCTTCTCAAGATATCGCTTTCTACCTGAACACTCGCGCTTCTTACGCTGACGAATTCGTCGCTGTTCAGGAGCTTGTTGGTGCAGTAAAAAGAGCAACAGCTAAGGGATGTGCTTCATACGGCAACGACTCTTACGGTGAAGCGCAACCAAAAACGACTGACGCTCTAAGATCATCAATCACTCTTTACAGCGGGACAACTCAACAAGTAAGACTAAACTCTGGACGTTACATTAAAAAACTGATCATCAGCGCAGAAGGAATCAGAAACGATGCAATGTTTGATGTAGTCGTTAACGGAGATGTTAAAGGAACTATCTACGTGCCAGGAAGAGACCCTTCTTACTTCGTGACTGTTGAAGATTACGCTGATTCAATCGAGCTTGTATCAAGAGGTGGAAATGCTCTTGTTTCTCGCATCCTGGTTGTTGCTGAATAATCACTGCTCAAAAAATAAAAGACTTTACAAGGCCCGGTTAACCCGGGCCTTGTTTATTGGATTTTAGGAAGCTTCAGCATATTGATAATCGCCCCACTCAAGATAATCCCTGCCCCTAGTAACTGTTTAGAGCTCAACGTCTCCCCTAGTAAAAGCCAAGAGAGAAACATCGCTGTCGGCGTAATGATGTAATAGACGATTCCAGAGGTCGTCGTTGGAACATGGGCCACAACCCTCGACCACAAAGAATGGGCCACAAAGGTCCCTAAAACCCCTAAAAAAAGCAATCCCATCCAGTCGATAAAGACTAGCTCTCCCCAATTGGCATTAGGGACTAAAAAGACATAACCTAAAAACGCCACTGAAAACTGAGCAAAGGTTCTCGTTTCCATATTAAAAATGTGGGCCTTTTGAAGTTGAATGGGAATTGTTGCATAAAAAGAAGCACTGATGAGGGCCAGAGTAAAACCGATAGTCCCTTTATCGTTTAAATCCCAACTCGGAAGCACAAAGAAGACACCAACCAAAATCAAAAGCAGACAAAAAATATTTTTTGGTCTTACGTGATAGCCTAAAAAATAGGCCCCATAAAAAATCATCTGGATTCCATATGTCGCCATCCCTAAAACAGTCATCGAGGGCGAGCCAAGTTTTACAGAAAATGTATATGTGATCCAATGACAAAAAAAGGTTGCACCGATTAAGAGAAGTTTCCAGGCGTCTTTTTCTTTATAGACTTTCCAGTTGATTTTTTTTCGCCAATAAAGTGAGACCAACAAAGTTCCCACTGATAAACGAAAGAACCCCATGGCAAAAGGATTGGCCGAGCAAAATTTAATAACTAAAGGGACAAAGGAGAAGATGCCGATGGCCCAGAACATTTCGATGAACATATTGGGAGATTGTAATGTTCTTTAGGTTAAAAAAGAAATTAAGATTTTATATTCGTGAACTCTACTTATTTGATTTTATGAGGTTTTGTTAATTAACATGGTTTCTCATCCTTAAAAAACCACCTTATTGTGATAACATGGTTTTTAAGAGATCAAAAACCACCTTTTTCTGGAAAACTAATGAATATCGAAGAGTTAGAGGAATCCCTAAAACAGCCTTTTACCCTAAAGCGGGGCTTCGGTATTACAAAGATTAATCATCCAGAATGGCAAAACATTTTCTTCATTGTCCCTCCGGCTCCTCCCAAAGAGCTAGACACAAAGAAGCTTCCCTATTCATCAATTTCAAAGGCCCTGAAGGTCCTGTCGGCCCTGCCACATTTCTCGCAAATGAGTGAACTCGACAAACTCGTTAATTATCTTTTTGTAAGACGAGAAGTCGTTCAATCATCTCGACTGGAGGGAACATGGTCAACAATTGATCATGCATTAACTCCGGGAGATCTTGCAGATGCTGATGAAGGTAAAAATGAACATCAAGCTGTTCGAAGCTATGCGAAGATTTTGGAAGAAATGATTGAAGAGACACTGAAGAAAAAAGAGAGTGTTTTCAATTTAAAACTCATTCAAGAAATTCACAAACAAATCGTTGAACATGACCCAAAATCTAAAGGTGTTCCAGGAAAACTTAGAACCGAAGGAGAACCAGGAAGCGTTGTCATCATTGGTGGTGGACAAAGAAAAGAAAACTCACTTTACAATCCGGCCCCTCCTAGTGAAGTTCTTCGCACTTTAAATGAAGTTCTCACATGGCTTTCCGATGCCAATCTCGCCATCATGGGTGATGCCGGTGGCGGAGGATTAAGTTTGCCAGTGAGGCTTGCAATTGCCCATTCTCACTTTGAAGCTGTCCACCCTTTTACTGACGGAAACGGAAGATGTGGAAGAGCACTTTGGCCACTGCAGATGATCTGCGCTGGAAACTCACCATTGTATCTTTCAGGTTATGTTGAAGAGTATAAAGATTCTTATACCAAGGCCCTTCAAGAGGCGCAGAAGAGACTCAACTACAACCCACTGATTGAATTTTTATGTGAGGCCATTATTGAGGCCGATCTTGAAGCGAAAAAAACAAGGGAGACCATTCATCAAATGCCGGAAGTCTGGAACAAGCGATCTGGCTTCAGAGAAAAATCTGCACCTAAAAGAGCTTTAACACTACTTCTGCATTACCCAATTATCTCTTCAGCCATTTTAGAGAAGGAATTAGGTGTTAAGAGAACTGCTGCGGACAATGCAATCAACTCATTGCTCGAAAAAAAGATTATTCGATACCGGCAAACGGAAAACCGCCAGCGCCTATACGCGGCGGAAGAAATTATTCAAATTCTCTCGAGACCTTTTGGGAGTGAGATTGAGCTTGCTTTGGAAAAGGCGCGAGGGCTTCTGAAGATTTAGTTCTGCAAGGGCTCCTACACACTTTTACTTAAGCGGTGCCTACACCATAAGAAGTATTTTACAATTCAAACTTGAAAAACCTGTTTAAATCTTTAACATGCAAAAACGTGGCAATTACACTATATAAAAAAATTCCTGTTAAAAAGTAAACAACTGCACTGAATCTTTCAAAATGATTAAGGTAAACATAAAGAACAATAGGACAAATCACAAAACTGCCCAATAACAACTTTTGTATCAAACCTCTTTTTAATCTTAAAAATTCTTCTCTTGAAAAAAAGTAAGACAAATTAGAAGCAAAAAGTTCAAGCCTTTCTTGCGATTTTAAATTAATTATCACCTTATCGAAACCAAAGACTACAACAATACTATTATCGCTTCTATTAATTAAAATATCTTTGACGTCTCCTGGCAATAAAGACAAACTCTCGCCATTTATATCAATTACTAATGAATTATTCACAAAATTAAAATTTTCTATTCTTTTTGCAAGAAATTTTTTGAGCATTACAACCTCTTGCAACTGAGTGCCAAAATTGAGTTAAAAAATGCTATTATCCCTCGCTGCTTCATTGCTCACCACAGTAATAAGCAACTGGATTATATTTTGGTAAGTCGCAACCAGAATAAATAGAATTGATCAATAAAGTGTTTCCCCTATGCTTACTTGTAATCTTTTTTAGCTCATCAATGGCCTTACACTAAGAAGAAAACTTAGAACTCGTTATATTAGGCAAAGACATCTGTGGCATTTTTTTACAGCTTTGAATATCATCAATGCTATAAGTGATATAAACATTTATTGGTTTATTATTTTTAAGTCTCTCAAGTTCTACACTTTTTCCAGGATCGACCTTCACATCAGCAATTAAAATTAGCCATTCAATCGCATTTGCCACATCTGATGAATTAGCGAAAGCACGAGAAAAATTCATTTCAAAACAAACAAAGAAAATTACGACCCACCCCATATAAAACACTCTAGAGTTCACAACAATCCAACCTTTTGAATCTAAATAATTAGCTCTAATTAAAAATTATTCTAAGCTCACATCGGTATAGTTAAGCTCAAGAATTGATCAAGTTAATCGATTTTGAATAAAAATCTAAAATTAGTGGAAGGTCGCTTGTTAGTTACTTTGAAGTTAGAAAGACAAAATACATAAAAACAAAAAGGCCGCCCAAAGGCGGCCTTAATAACTATGTTCTCAAAGTATCAATTTCTTATTTTAAAGCACTCTCAATCGCTCCCATAGAAGCCACAATCGCATTCTTAACATCTGAATCCGACTCGCCCTGAAGCCAAGAACTCAATAAGCGGTAAGCTTCAATCGTAGGAATATTTCCGACAAGTCTAGCAATAGTTCTTCTCTTTTCCCATCCACCACTACGAGATGCCGATGACAGAATACTGATGACCTGCGCTCTATGGTTGGCATGAGAATCAATTTTCATAATGTAGCTTGGAGAATCAATTCTCGCTGGCAAATATCTCATAATAGCGTTCATAACATCAGAGTCTGATTCGATCATTAGTCTTGATAAAAGAGCTAAAGTGACATCACTTCCCACCATGTTACCTAGCTGGTTAGCTGACTCTCTACGCGTCTCCCATCCTCCACTGTTAAGTGAAGATGTGTATGATTTAACTTTTTCAATATCAACTAAAGACCTGCTTCCACGAAGTCTTTCTAGCTCTGCCTCTCTTCTGATGCGCTCTTTTTCCGCTTCTGTTTTAGCGATCATTAAACGACGTTCTTCATCGTTTTTCGCCATTGCCAGCCTTCTTTCTTCTTCCAACTTAGTAAGTGTTGATTTTACGTTTAGTTGTTGAGCAACTTTTTTCATTAAACGGATGTTGGCAATTGATTGAGCATCCGTGATTTTTTTATTCGGGAAAGTTTTTAAGCTGTTGTTGATCTTTACGATCTGTGGAGCGTAGCTCGCGTTGTTTAAATCGCGGTATAAATCCCACTGCAGCCACTCAAGCGCTGTTCTTTGAACGTTGTACTGAGCAGAAGCATCGAAGATTGATTTATTAAGTTCATTTAAAAAGTCAAAGTAATCCAGACCAAAAATAACAAAAGGAGCTGTCGTCTTCTTCTCTAAAATGGCCAAATCTGTCTCGTAGTACTTGATTGCCATTTCAATTGAGGCCTTTAAAACGCGAAGTTTAGCGTCCTGAGAGCCAACTGCGTCTGCATCCATTTCTCTTGAAAGGATGTCGTTAATAACCAGCCCGCGGTTAAGCGCATATCTCATCAGTAGTTCAGAGTTTTTTGGAGCGCTCTCGCCTACAACTGATGCGATCCCATCAGCAAGTCTTTCAATTTTATCACTCGTCGTTAATCCCTGGATATTCTCCATAAGATCGATCAAAAATAATTTTGAGTCTTTGGCCCATGGAAGAAGCTCAGCGATCTGCGCTTGAGTCAGGGTTCTTTGTGTCCCTTCTTCCAGGATAGCTGGCTTGGTAATAACCGGAAGAGAAATCTCTTCGGCCTTAAGGGCACCTGTTGCCAGAAGTGATGTTAGTGCTAATACTGTTAATGTTGTTTTCATATTAAAAGCGTCCTAATAAAGTGTTTCTTTCTTCTGTTGTTGGATTAAGGCCCATAAAGTAACTCATGTTGGCCATCGTAAGTTGCTTCAACTCTGATTTGTAATAACTCGATGGATTACTAACTGTGTATGAGTAAAGTGCCAGGAATTCTGCAGCTGTCCTGACCGATGATGTATACTCTCTTGTAATGACAATAATGTTGTCCACGCTATCTTGAATTGAAGCTAACTTATGTACATCTGCAACTCTCGTCATTGAATTTTTTAGAAGTACATTTCGAGAATTATATCCAACTGCCGCTAAAGCGTTTGTGTAGTTTGCATTTGGGTTTGTAATTTCTGGAGAAATTGCTCTAAAAAATTCCGTTGGAGTTGAAACCAATTCCATTGCTTTGACTGCATACATCACACCTTCATCAATTGAGCTTACAAGCATCTTCTTTGCCATTAGCGCCTCAAACTCTTGCGGGCTTTTTGCAGGCGTAGCAGGAATCTCTTTTGTCACTTTCAATTGTTTTGCCAAGCTCTTCATTTGGCGAATAAGGGCAATCGACTGTGAGTCCGTTAATTTTTTCGTCGGGAAAGTCTTAAGACCGTTGTTAATTTTAACGATCTGATTAGCATAAACGGTATTGTTCAGGTCGCGGTAAAGATCCCACTGAAGGAACTCAAGCGCTGTTCTTTGAAAACTGTATTGAGCTGAAGCATCGAATACCGATTTATTTAGCTCTGATAGGAAATCGTAATAGTCTAAACCGAAAGCTGCAAAAGAAGTCTTAGCTTTCTTTGACATCATTTCCATATCCTGGTCGTAATACTTAATGGCCATCAGGATAGAGGCCTTTAAAACTCTTAACTGAACATCAACCATTCCCACTGAATTGGCCTCAACTTCGCGAATAAGGATATCATTGATAACCAGACCGCGGTTAAGAGCGTATCTCATTAAGAGTTCAGAGTTCTTTGGAGCACTCTCACCTACTACTGACTTGATTCCTTCTACCAGGTGGTCAACCTTATCAGAAGGCGCCAGGGTTTGAACGTTATCCAATAAATCACTTAAAAAGATTTTAGAGTCTTTGGCCCATGGTAAAAGTTCTGCAACTTGAGAAGCGCTTAGCTCTCTTTGCGTTCCTTCTTCTAGGATCGCTGGCTTAGTAATCACCGGAAGACTAATTTCTTCCTGTGCCATCGTCATTTGTGAGAATGAGATAGTTGCAATTACTGCCAATACGGCCATTGCTTTATTCATTTTTATATTTTTTGTTTTCATAACATTCATTCCAATCAATCAATTTAATAATTACTTACGTGTAAAAGTCTTAAGGTCTGTATCGTTTTTCGGGTTGATCAGAATCATTTCTGTCGACTTGCTACCGAAACTACCTTTCTTCTCAAGGAAAACCGCAATCGCACTTGGGATTTGGTTTTTCTTAGTTCCTGTTGCCAGGACTGAGTTTTGATTAATCAGGTACATTGAAGGGAATTTCTCTCTTAAAGTGAATGTCCCGTTGATGTCTTTAGTTAAGAATACGGCCGTAGCTTCTCTTTCTTTCTGGTCAACTTGTGAGATCTGAAGAGCGTTTGCTGCCTCATCAGTCTTATACTCACCACCATCAATTTCCAGCCATGCTACTTTTGAAGTCTTCCCTGCGAATTCAAAGAATCCAGTGAAGCCTGCGTTGTTTGAAGAGTTTGCACTCATGATTTTAAATACGTCTTGTCCTTTATTGTTTTTTGCTGATGAGATAACTAAGCTCGGGTCATCATTAACTACACCGATTTCGCCATCTTTAGTCACTTCAAGCGGAGTCATTGAGTATGAGCTTGAGTTGATTTCATCTACTAAGTATAAAGAGATTTTTTTAGCGTCTTTCATTAGTACCGCAAAGAATGAACCATCACGGCCTGGAGCTGGCTTGATTAAAAGGTTAACTTTATCGTCACCATTATGAGCACCAAGGTATCCACCTTCTTTTAAGAATCCGGCAGCGAATGCACTTGAGCTTAAAACACTGAAAGCTAGAATGATTGTCATTTTTTTAAAGTTCATGGGGTTCTCCTTTTTTTCCAAAAATATATAAACGTGTTCGTTGTTGTGTTCGTATGAAACTTAATACAATTCCAAACCAGTCTCAATTGAGACCCAGCTTGGATGTAATTTTTCTAGCCTACTGTAGTCAGCACTGCACATCCCTTGCCGAATATAAAAATGATAAATAATGAATAGTTAGGGTCTTTTTAGTGTTGACTAGGGAATCGTAAAATAGACATGTGCCTAAATTTTAGACAGCATTTGGGCAAAAAAAAGGCCCTCCAAAGAGGGCCTTTTTTATTAACAACCAGTCACTCTTTTATGAATATTCGAAAGATTGAAGGCACCTTTGTGCCAGTCCATGTTGTACCACTTCAGAGTTTTTTCCAGCTCTTTCATATGAGGGATCTTCGACTCATTGAAGTTTGTTGGAATAAGTCCCTTTGAAGCGTAAGCAAATGTCCAGAAAACTCCTGGGTAAATTAGCATTGGACCAGTGAATGATTTTACTACTGGATACACAGAACGAAGATTGTCGTAGAACGACTTAATCCCATACTCGTCGTAGAATGGGTTTTCCGTCTGGGCCATCATGATTCCGTTTTCTGTCAACGCCTCATAGACATGAGAGTAAAACTCTTTTGTGAATAATCCTGCTGCAAAATCCTCAGGGTCAGTTGAGTCGATGATGATAACATCAAAGAAGTTTTTGTGATTCTTGATATACTCTACTCCGTCTTGTGGAAGAACGTTTACACGCTTATCCGACAGTCCAGATGTACAGTCAGGGAAATATTTTTTTGAAACTTCGATTACGCGCTCATCGATTTCTACCAGGTCAATTCTTTCGATTTCCGGGTGCTTTACGTACTCGCGAACAATCCCACCGTCACCACCTCCGATGATTAAAACGTTTTTAATTCCCGGGTGAACCATCGATGGGATGTGCCCCATGACTTCGTGGTAGACGAATTCATCGTGGTCACTGACCATCGTTTTTCCATCGAGAAGTAACAGGCGTCCAACACCGTGCGTGTCCAGAACGTCGATCTTCTGGTACTGGCTTTTTTCCGAGTGCAAAATGGATTTTATTTTGAAAGAAGTGGCCACATTTTTATGGAAATAGCGCTCAGAATACCAATCTTTTTCAATCAGCAGTTCATTTGGGTTTTTTTCATTGATTTCAGTGGTCATAACTCTCCAATATTGTGTTTTATCTCTGTTAAGAGATAAAGATTCCATTTGTCACAAGGGGCAAACTGTGACACATAGATAGTTCGTGAAATTTAAATACGCAATACTTTTTTTAATAGGAAATTAGCGCAATGTTTGAGTCAAAATTAGCTCCCGGGCAAGCAGTTAAATTATCTGGTTTTAACAATCTGACTAAGATTTTAAGTTTCAATCTTTATGATTTTTGCATCGCTCTTGATGAAGAGCAAAGAGCAGAATACGTAAAGTATATTCACGATAAGTACAGTGCCAAAAAAATTGAAAAGATCGCTGAGAGAATCGTAGAAATTATCCAGGCCAATATCCTCGCTGTTTCAATCCAGGATTACGATCCAGTTGGAGCTTCTACGATGACGTTGATGTCTGACATCAAGGGTGGCGGAGAGCCGATTCCTGTTTCAGTAAAAGCGCATTTAGATAAATCGCACATCACGTCTCACACATACCCGGACGCTTCAGACCCTAACGGGATCTGCACATTCCGCGTAGACCTTGATGTAGCGACTTGTGGAGAGATTATCCCTCTAAACGCTATCAATTACCTATTCGAAGCATTCGAGTGCGACGTTGTCTACGTTGACTACGTTGTTCGTGGTTACACTCGTCTAGAAAACGGAAAGAAGATTTATAACGACCAGAAGTTCAACTCGATCCAGGAATTCATTAAGCCGGAAATCAAAGAGCAATTCCAATTTGCTTCAGATATCAACATGCCACAATCAAACATCTGGCAGTCGAAATTCATGGTTAAAGAACTTCCAGCGGCCAACTACCTTCTGCACCCGGAAGACGCCAATCATCCAGACGTTCCAGCTAAGATGGAACTTCTAAGAAAAGAGATGATCGAAGTTTACCACATGATCCACTAAGGATAATTCCCCAGAGGAAAGGAGTCTTCTTATGACAAAAAATCTCTGGGGAACCAATGCCACTCAATTCTTCTTTGAACTCAATCCCGACCTCGTCTTAGACACCGTTGAAAAACTGGGCTTTCGCACTACCGGCCGTGTTCTCACTATGAACTCGATGGAAAACCGCGTGTACGAAGTGGAGATCGAAAGCGACTCGGACAATCCAAGTGAGCACTCAAAGATTATTAAGTTCTACCGCCCTGGAAGATGGACTAAAGAACAGATACAAGAAGAACACGATTTTCTTTTAGACCTAAAAGAATTCGAAGTTCCAGTTATCGCTCCTTTGGAGTTTGAGGAGAAAACCCTCTTCACTCTCCCCGAACCTGAACTCTTTTATACCGTTTTTCCAAAGCAAGGTGGACGTGCTCCCGATGAATTTACCGATGAAGAGATCGAACAAGTAGGAAGACTTCTAGCGCGACTTCACAATGTCGGCAGCATGAAGAAGGCCAAACACCGCCTACACCTGACTCCTGATATTTACTTAAAATCAAACCTGGATTTCTTAGTCGGACAAAAGATCGTTCCTTCTCACTTCGAGATGACTTACAAAACGACTTTAGAGACTATTTACAACCTCACTAAAGACTCTTTTAAAAACATCACGACTCATAGGATTCACGGTGACTGCCACCTTGGAAACATCCTTAAACGCGGCGATGTCTTTAACCTGATTGACTTTGATGACATGGTAGTGGGTCCTGCGGTTCAGGATATGTGGCTCCTTCTTCCTGGCCGAGATGACTACGCTAACAACCTTCGCAATAAACTGCTTGAAGGTTACACTTCAATGCGAGACTTTAACTACGAAGAGCTAAGACTCACGGAAGTCCTGCGCACTCTAAGAATGATCAATTACTCTGCTTGGATTGCAAAACGCTTTGACGATCCGGCATTCAAAAATGCCTTTCCGTTTTTTGAATCACCATCGTATTGGGAAGGACAGATAAGTGATCTTCGCGAGCAGATTTACTATCTAGAAAACCTGTCGCGAAGCCACCACGATTACGAATAATTATTTTAAAATACCTTCAGCGTCTTGAATAAGAGCATCCAGGGCCTCTTCATCAGACATTTCTGCATAAACAGCTTGAACGTTTTTAATTTTTCCAGACAAGAAGGCCGACATTTCACCAGACTGGATATAGTTTTGGCTATCATTTAGAACTTGGGCCGCTTCTTTACATACGATGATTTCACACTCTTTTCCTGAAGTGGTCATTCCGCCAATAGTTGAAGCTCCAAGGCTTCCAGAGATATAAGTTCCAGCGATTGCCTGTAGGGCGTGAGCTTGAGAAACAGTTACAGTTAAGGCAAGTGCCAGCATTAGTTTTTTCATTGAATTCCTCCAGGCGTTTGTGTGTGGAAGAATTGTAGCTTGTGCCAGAAAAGACACAAGTTTTGGTGTAAAAATTACAGTTTGGGCCTAGTTTTCCTTATCGCCCTCAAACATTGTATTCCCATTGGCAGTCTTTGCTGGAACCTCTTGAACAACATCGAAGTGCTCGACGATCTTGCCGTTTTCTACGCGGAAAATATCCACGATCGCACGCCCCAGGTCTGCTTTATTTTCTTTGCTATGAAGGTGTAAGGCCACCAGATCGCCATCCGCGAGGGCGCGCTTAATAATGACGTGAGATTCAGGGTTCTTCTTAAAGTGCCCTTCAAAGTAATTATAGAAGGCTTCAGCCCCGTTGGGAACGTGTGGGTTGTGCTGGATGTATTTGTTGCCGATGTATTTTTTGGCAGCTTCAGTGGGTTTGTGTTTATTGAAGGCCAGTTCGTAAAAATCCACTACCAGCTTCTTATTCTTCTCTTGTAGAGTTTCAGCATAAAGTGATGTGGAAAGGACAAAGACAGAAAGTGTGGCGATGAAAAGCTTTTTTAAGTTCATAGTGTTTCCTTGGTTAGTCATAACTTTAATACGAATCGGGATTCGCGATAAGCTAGCAATACAAGGAAACACTATACGGATTTTCGTACAATCTCATGACGAGATTAGTAAATCACTTCCTGAACTCTCGGGATAGCGCTCATAAACTCTGCTCTATGCGAGCTGTCCTGCAAAAAGACCCCTGAAAGCTTCGATGTTCTCGTCATCGACGTCACATCCTTAATCCCTCTGGTCTTTACGCACGCGTGCATTGCATCTGTTACTACCGCCACGTTTTGAGTTTCAAGAATCTCTACCAAGGCCTGGTGGATTTGTAGGGTTAAACGCTCTTGAATTTGGGGACGTTTGGCAAAGTAATCGACAATGCGGTTAAGTTTTGAAAGTCCCAGAACTTTTTTGTTTGGGATATAAGCAATGTGAGTTTTTCCAATGATGGGAACAAAGTGGTGCTCGCAATGAGAGTTCGTCACGATGTTGATTTCCATAACCGGGTGGTCGTATTCAAACTTGTTGTCGACAACAGTGATCTTTGGGAAAGAAGAAGACTCTAAACCATAAAAAACTTCATCCACATACATCTTGGCTACACGGTGAGGAGTTTCTTTTAGTGAGTCGTCGTTAAGGTCAAGTCCTAACGTCTCCATGATCTCAGTGAAAAGAGCTGTGATCTTTTCTTTTTTCTCCGCGGCCGTAAGGTCGTTGGCAATCATTGGAGTTGGAGTAACTTTCTTTAAAATTTTCTTTGGATCAATCATAGTAGTTCCTATACGGCCGAAAAGCCGCTTTTATCTTCTTCATAAAGGCCTGAGTTCTTTTCATTCTCTCTCGTCTCTACTCTAAAGCAGTACACGCGGCCGCCTGTTTTTTTATCTAAGTATTCATTCATTTTCTGGTGAAGGAATTTTGATGTCCCTTCCATTCCTACACTTTCAAGCACGCGAAGTTTTACGATTCCCTTCTTGTGCATTTCTTCAAAGAGAGGAAGTTCCGGATCATCAGCGTTTGCCAAAAAAGTATGGTCGAACGTATCGTCTAAAAACGTTTTAAATTCTTTGAATCCACCGAAGTCCATAACCCAGCCCTTCTCATCGAGAGTCTTGGCCTTAAACCAAAACGAAAACTCGCGAGAGTAACCATGAACAAAACGACAGTGTCCTTCATCACGCCATTGGCGGTGAGTACAGGGATAACCTGTAAATCTTTTAGTTGAAATATACATGTGAACCTTCTAGCTAGCTTTTAAATTCAAGTGCTTGATATGTACCATCGAAGTTAATGACATACAAGAGACCGTGAATTTTCGACTCATTTTCGAAGGTCTTGGGAAGTCCCATCGAGTCCATTAAGGCATCTAAAAGTAAGCGCTGATCATTGATCTTGATCATACCTAAAAAAGTGCGCTCTGTTGTGGTTAAGCAACCCGAACTTGGAATCATTGGAAAATACGAGCTAAAAGGATTCTTGTTGACCCTTCCCGTGCCGTGGATTCGAAGCAGGCTTCGGCCTAATTCACGTCCAACAATTGAAGGGGCCCACCAAAGGCCGGATCTCTGAGATTTAGGCAAGAACTGTTTAATGTTCTCTTCACCCGGTGAAGTCTTTAGAAAGTTCACAATCAGCCTGCGGTTTTTCCCGAACTCGTATTCTTTATTGGCCTCCGGCATGACCGAATCCACGGTGTAGACTCCGCAAGGAGTGGCCCCGTTGGAATGATTAAACGGCAGTCCCCTTCCTGAAGTCGCCAGCACTCTCACAGACCAAAGGTCCCCATTTTTTTTTGTGTAAAAATGGCCATCGGCCTTCCTGATAAAAAGACGTCCTGGTTTACTTCTGTCGTTTGAGAATAAAGCGAATAAAGAGAGCTGATGAGTTTTGTAATCGAGCAGCTCCTGCACTTCCCTGTTTGATAAAACAGTGCCCTTTAAGGCATCGAAGAAAACTTTATGCTCATGAGGAAAGCGCGCCTTTAAGCTCGCTAAAAACTCAGGAGATAAATGCTCTCTGAAACTTAAAAGATGAAAAACTTGTTTGGAAGTGAGGTCTGAAAGCGTCTTGGTGAATTCGTCCTGGGTACCCTGCATAGTATGGAACATGAGGGTCTCTTCAAAACTCAAACTCCCCCAATCCAAAGACTGGGGAAGTTCATAAGACCTTCCTCTTTTATTTCCAAATAAATAAGGGAGGAAGGTCTTAAGGTAGGTCATTAGTGGTGGTGTCCGCCTGGTCCGTGTACGTGACCGTGAGCTAGCTCTTCAGCGCTCGCATCTCTGATTTCTTTGATTGTAACGTCAAAGTGAAGTTCAACACCTGCTAGAGGGTGGTTCCCGTCTACAGTTACAGTCTCACCATCGATTTTTGTTACAGAAACGATGAGCTCGCCTTGCTCAGTTTCAACTTCAAACTGCATTCCAACTTCTAGGCCTTCTGAAGCTTCGAATTGTGAACGAGGAACTTGTTGGCAAAGAGATTCATTTCTTTCACCGTAACCGTCTTTCGCTGCGATTGTTACTTTAATATTGTCCCCGGCATTTTTACCTTCAAGTTCTTTTTCAAGACCTGGAATTAGGTTACCAATCCCCTGGATGTAGTAAAGTGGTCCGTGGTTAGCCGAAGAATCGATCACAGCACCTTTTGCGTCTGTTAGTTTATAGTCGATTGCTACGACTTTGTTTTTTTGAACTTGCATAAAATCCCCGTATTGTTAATTCTGCTAGTGGCTTAACTTATCATTTCTTTCTAGTGATGTCTAAAATAACTACCGGCTCAACAGGCACGTCTTCGTAAGGTGCACGCACTGCTGTTTTTACGCTCTTAATTTGATTTACCACAGGCATACCAGTAATCACTTTCCCGAATACAGCGTATCCATAACCAGCTTCGTTTGTTGTGCGGTGATCAAGAAAAGCGTTGTCTGCCACGTTGATAAAGAATTGAGCTGTCGCACTATCTACGACCTGAGTTCTTGCCATTGCCAGCGTTCCCACTTCGTTTTTTAATCCGTTAGTCGCTTCGTTCTTAATCGATGCTCCCGTGCTTTTTTCTTTCATGTCTTTATCAAATCCCCCACCTTGGATCATGAATCCGTCGATGACTCTGTGGAAGATAGTTCCCTTGTAGTGACCTTTGTCTACGTAAGTCAGGAAGTTTTTAACTGTAACAGGAGCTTTGTCTTCGAAAAGCTCAGCAACGATTTCCCCTTTTGATGTTTTGATAACGACCTTTGGGTTAGCGGCAAAAGCACTTACGCTTGCCAGAGTGAAAAGAGCTGCAAGTAACATCTTCATTTTTACCTCGGTGTAAATTTTTTAAGAAACTGTTCGTATTTTTCTTTATCTAATGGGTCCATTCCATTTAAGTACATTTCAAGATATTTAACAGAGTCATTTCCCCAAAAGAGCTCTCCATCCACCACAAAACTAGGCACGCCGAAAATCTCGCGCTGAAGGGCCTTTTCATTGTTTTGTTTTAATTCGATGCGGGCGTTTTTGCTCTCCATCTTTTCGATCAGCTCATCGCTGTAGAGATTATGCTCTTTAAGCACCGTCTTTAAAACATCATCACTTCCAATATCCAGACCGTGCTCCCAGCCCGCTCTGTAGATAGCATCGATGATTTCCTTTTGTTTGTCTCCCGCTGAGCCTAAAAGCGAAAGCCTTAAAGCATAAAGCGAGTTAAACGGCAGTTGTGCCGGTGTATTAAAAGGGACATTGTTGAGTTTTGTAAAACGAAGAAGGTCGCGGAAAAGATAGTTTCTTTTTGGTTCAATCTGCGCCGGCCCCTTTGTATCGTAGGCCGCAATGATCCCTGGCATACTCACCGGGATAAAGTCAAAGTCGTAGGACTGGCTTCTCACCCATGTCCAGGCGACATATGAATACGGAGAAAGAAAATCAAAATAGAATTCTATTTTTTTCATTGTTAGCTTTCCGATTTTTTCTTATCCAGATAGTACTGGTAACCAGTTTCAAAAACCCTGATCCCACCTTTATCTACTTCGAAAACACGATTTGATAGTCCATGTAAAAAGTGACGGTCATGGGATACGTACATTACCGTTCCTTCAAAATCTTTAAGAGCTTTTAAAAGTACGTCGCGGGATTTTAAGTCCAAGTGGTTGGTAGGCTCATCCAGGATTAGAAGATTGTTGTTGCTCGACATAAGTGTCGCCAGAACAACTCTCGATTTCTCTCCCCCTGAAAGAACTTTAATTTTCTTTTCAACGTCATCACCACGGAACAAGAAAGCTGCTAAAAGGTTTCTGATGTATCCGTTTGATGAATGTGGAAGACGGCTTGAGATTTCTTCAAGCACTGTGTTTTCTGGATTTAATAAATCTAGTGAGAACTGTGAGAAGTATCCCGCCTGGATTGAAGGCCCTAGAGCGCTTTCGCCTCCAGATGCTTCCGTTAAACCACAGATAACTTTTAGGAGTGTCGACTTACCGGCACCGTTTACCCCAACAACCGCAATTTTATCTAAACGATTAACTGTTGCTGTTAGTCCTGAGAAAACTTTATGAGGAGTCCCGTCATCGCGAGTCCATGTCTTAGCTAAGTTCTTCATTGTTACAACATCGTTACTTCCGCGCGGAGGAACCGGGAAAGTAAAATCCATGACAACGTCTTCAGGTGGAAGCTCTACGCGCTCGATCTTATCAATCTTCTTTACGCGAGACTGTACCTGAGCGGCGTGCGAAGCACGGGCCGCAAACTTAGCAATGAACTCTTCTTCTTTTTGGAGCATCGCCTGTTGAGATTCATACTGAGCGATCTGTTGAACTTTTCTGATTTCTTTTTCTTTTTCGTAGTAGTCGTAATCACCCGTGTAGGTCGTGATTGTTTTATTGGCCACTTCGATAATTCTATTGACGATTCCGTTCATGAAGTCACGGTCGTGGGAAGTCATAAGAACAGCGCCCTTATAATCCTTCAACCATTGCTCCAGCCACACGATACTCTCAAGATCAAGGTAGTTGGTAGGCTCATCCATCAGCATAACGTCTGGCTGTTGAATAAGAACTTTTGCCAGGGCAATTCTCATTCTCCATCCACCAGAGAAGAGGCCTACGTCGCGGTCGTGGTCGTAAGGCATTACCCCAAGACCCGTGATGATTTCTTTTGCACGAGTATCTAAATCGTAACCGCCAAGTTTCTCAAACTCAGTTTGGTAGTCACCTAATTGGATGAGAACTTTTTCCATTTCATCTGGATCAAGGTCTGTCTCCAACATTTTCTCAATCTTTCTCATCTCAGAAGCTAACTCAGAGGCCTTCGCCGATCCGCTCATAACTTCTTCAATAACCGTGCGACCTTTCATCTCTCCAATATTCTGAGAGAAATAGGCCACGCGAACTTTATCAGGAACAGTGATCGAGCCCCCTTCGAAGCCCTCTTCTTTCATCAGGATTCTAAAAACAGTCGTTTTTCCCGCTCCGTTTGGCCCAACTAAACCAACTTTATCGCCTGGACGCAGGATAAATGAGGCATTATCGTAAAGAACTTGCCCACCATAGTGTTTAGAAACGTTATTGAAACTGATCATTGAAGCTTTCCTATTGTAAATTTTGACGTTCACTCTACCAGAGACGCCCGGGGTTTGGCATCAGTTATCTCTCGATGACGCCCCGAGCGCCAATAGTAATTTACTCCAGTACTCATGATAAGAAAGATCTTATTCGTGCCTTGAATTTCCTATGAATTTCTCTAAACTATTCACATGGAATTCACTCCCCTTCGCATTTCGACAGTTAAGCCCCTTAGAGATCTGACTTTTGATCTCTATATCTTCTTCAAAGAGCACTACCTCTGCTACGCTAAACGTGGCGAGCAGCTCTCAGAAGATAAATTTCAAAAGCTTAAAACGCAAAAAATTGCCAAGTTTTTTATCACTGAACAAGATGAAGTGAATTACCAAAAATTCCTCGACGCTCTTTTAGATGAAACGCTGTCTAATCCAAAAATCGATCTGGAAGAAAAAGTAAATATGGCCGAAGGAGCCGCCAGCTCTGCCGTTGAAAGAATGCAAAAAAACCCAACGGAAAGTGCTTACCGCGCCACTGAAAAAGCGGCCAAAAGCTTGCGCCAGGTTATTACTGGAAACCCGGATACATTAAAGAAAATTTTCGGGAAAAAAGTTGAAAAGAACGAAGAAATTATCAAGCACTCGCTTAACGTTTGTGCCCTTGCTGTAAAGCTTGCAGAAGTCAAAAGATGTACAGAGCAAGAGATGGATGACCTGGGAACAGCGGCGCTGATCCACGACATAGGGCTTACGACTTTTAACAAAGACGACATC
This sequence comes from Bacteriovorax stolpii, assembly GCF_002872415.1. Taxonomy (GTDB): domain Bacteria; phylum Bdellovibrionota; class Bacteriovoracia; order Bacteriovoracales; family Bacteriovoracaceae; genus Bacteriovorax; species Bacteriovorax stolpii. The sequence continues at coordinate 2,675,662 of NZ_CP025704.1, forward strand.
CAGCTTTTCTATAAACCTAAGAAGTTTTTAAGCAACGACGACAAACGCGTGTACTATCTTCACTGTAAAGACGCTGCCAATATTTTAAAAGAAAAGCCCTACGTGACTCCTGCCATTCTTGAACTGGTGATGAATCACGAAGAAGTGGCCAGCGGGCTTGGGCCTAATAAAAAGAAAAAACTCTCTCTTCAGGAAGAGATCCTCTCGTTAGTTAACAACTACGACAAGCGCACGATCACCAACAAAACGTCTCCTGCTCAGACGCTGAAAGACATGATGATTGATGAGTTAGGAAACTATGAACTGAATCTTCTAAATGATTTCAAGAAAGTCCTCCAGACTGAAGGACTTCTCGAATAGTTTTTTAGTTTAGAAAATCACTCTGAGAGAATCTAAGACCACTTCCGCTTCATCGTAGGCCTTTGTCAGCACTTCAATTTGCGAGGCAATCGCTTCAATCTCTTCGTTTCTGACGACAGGGTTTTTCGCTTTTAGTTTTAATAAGCGCGTCTTCTCTGCATCCAGATGAGCAATCATATTTTCTTTGTATTTCTTTTTAAGTTCTGCTGCTTCCTGGAGAGCATGGTCATGGGCGCTCTTTAGCACCTTCTGAACCGCGGCCTTTGGAAGTCCTTTTGCTTTTCTGGCCGTCTCAATGTCGGCGGCAGTGATCTTTTCATCGATGTCCGATTTTTCAAACTTTGCTGAGAAGTTCTCACCTGTTGAATCCACCAGAATGCGAATCGGAGTCGGAGGGAAAAATCTCTCCGGACTCAAACTCTTAGGAGCAATGGCCTGAAGCTTAAAGAATGTCTCAATAAACGTTTTACTCTGTCCTGTTTTCTTTCTCATCATTACGCTCACATTTCCAAATGTGTTGCTCAAGATAAGATCGATGACCCCGACGACCATCGGGTGATCCCAGGTTAAAAACTCAACATCTTCGCGGCGAAGAGCTGTTTTTCTCTCATAAGTAATCCTGATTCCGTCTACCGGAAGCCCCGGGAAATACGGAACGTACATGTTGTCACTTGGTCTGATATAAAAAACACCGTCATCTAAATCTTCAATGTCAACACCCAGTTCCTGAAAGACGTCGTTCATGTAGTTAATCAGGTTTGACTCTTCATCAAACTTTTTTACTTCACTGACTAAGGCCTTAGCCTCCTCTTCTTTAAACGAGTTTAACTCAACTAAAATGTCGCGTCCTTCTTCCAGTTTATGTGAAACTTCTTTAAATTCGCGTGCTGTATTTTCCAAAAATTCCTGAAGAACTTTTGGGTCTTTAAAACACAATTCTGGTTTATTTAAATACTCTTCCAAAAGCGATTGCAGCTGCTGGTGAACAATACTCGCTCCTTTTGCCGAATGGACAAAAGCATCCAGCCCGGTGTGGAACCATTGGTATAAAATCTCATCATACGAGCTGACAATATAAGGAACGTGTAAGTGAATATCGCTGTCCTGGCCGATACGATCAAGACGACCAATTCTCTGCTCTAATAAATCCGGGTAAAGCGGAAGATCAAAAAGAACCAAGTGGTGAGCGAATTCAAAATTGCGCCCTTCACTTCCAATCTCTGTACATAAAAGAATATTGGCCCCTTGAGGATCAGCGAAATAAGCGGCCTGGCGATCGCGCGCAACAAAAGAAAGCCCCGAGTGAAACACGCCCACATTCATTGCTGGAAAACGGTCTTTTAAAAGTTTTTCCAGGCAGAGAACTTTCGTTTTTGATTTAGTGATTAAAAGGATTTTCTCGCCTTGATGGCGCCCTAAAAACTCCGTCAGCCAATCGAGTTTCATATCAAATGAAGGCCCGATTGTTTCTTCATCTTCAAGTCCAAGGTGGTGAGTTTTTTTACTCTCCAAAGGATAGGCATGTAAGATTCTCTTTGGGAAAAAAGAAAAGTGTTTACTCATTCTGGTTCTGGTATTTCTAAAAAAGATTCTTCCCGGACCGTGAAGATCCTGAAGCTCTTTTAGTTTCACTTCACTTTCGGCATCACCTTTTTTCAAAAGCTCGCGAGCAGTTTTGGCCACTTCTTCATAGTGAGCTGTCTCTTCTAGAAACTTTTTATAATCGTAAAAACGATCCGGGTCTAAAAGTTTTAGTCTGGCAAAGTGCCCTTCCATTCCCAGCTGTTCAGGTGTCGCGGTTAAAAGCAGAAGACCTGAGGATTTTTTAGCAATGGCCTCAACAATTTTATATTCTGGAGAAGCATTTTCCTGCGACCATTTTAACTGGTGGGCCTCATCAACGACCATGATGTCCCAGGTCGCTTCACTCATCATCCTGCGGGCCATTTCAGCACCCTTTAGCAGACCGATGTTCACAATAACAAAGTCGTTGTCGGTGAATGGATTGGTGTTTGGCTCTAAGTGAGTTTCCTGATTGAGTGTCGTAAAAGTTAAGTTGAATTTTCTTAGCATCTCAATAAACCACTGGTAGACCAGTGAATCGGGAACCAGGATTAAAGCGCGCTTAACTCTTTCCGATAAAATCAAATGGTGAAGTGCCAGACCTGCTTCAATCGTTTTTCCTAGTCCTACTTCATCAGCTAAAAGAACGCGTGGGATAGGTCTATCAGCAATCTGGTCGGCCACATAAAACTGGTGAGGAATGAGATTCATTCTTCCACCAACAAATCCTCTGACTCTCGATTGGGTAAGGCGGTTTTTGTTCCACAGTGTTTTAAAACGAAGCTCAAAAAGTCCCGGAGCATCGGCATTTCCATTAAAGAGACGATCTTCCGGTTTATTGAAACTCAGCGAGTCTGAAAGCTCTCTTTCATCGTATGTGTCGCTCGCTGATTGATAAGCAATAATGCCTTCGCGGTCAACAACAGCATCGACGGTGATTTTTTCTCCCGATCTTAAAGTGATTTCATCACCCACGGCAAAAACCACGCGCTTAATCGGCGCACCTTTTGATCCGTACACTCTTTCAGTTTTAGCAGCGAGAAAAGAAATTTTTAAGGTCTTGGATTCAACAGTCGATAGAATACCAAGTCCCAGCTCTGGCTCAGTTTCGCTCATAAAGCGCTGGCCTGGAATGAGATTGCTCACAATTAATGTCCTTTGAATTTTAAATTACTGATTGATTCGATAAATGGCGATCGCTAGTCCCACCACAATCATTCCCAGGATAATGTAAATACGGTTTTTTCCCAGTTCTTTTTCATCTTGAGTAAGACCTTTGTTGGCCTTTCTTACGCTCTTTTTTGACATGACTAATGCACTCCAAACATATCTTTAATAAAATCGCGAACACCTTTAGTTGATTTTATCTTATATAGGTCAAAAGCATAAGAATCATCGTGAGAAAAATTTTCTGCCTCCATAAAGGGGTCCATCCCCTCCTGGATATTAGATTCGGACTTTAGTTTAGAGACCATTTCGTTATTGTCGCGGACGATTTGGCGTGCGCGCTCGACAGCAATTCTAGCTGATTCGTATTTAGGCAGGAAATCCTGTGAAATCGTTTGTTCGTTTTCCATCTTTTACCCGGTGTGTTGATAAAAAATTAGTGTATCTGACAGTATTACTCCCCTAAAAAAGGATCCGTCCATAAAAGTTTTTGAACCAGAGCAATATCTCTGTGAAATTTCGAATGAAAAACCACTGACTTTTTCTTTCATTCAGTCTAAAAAGAGATTTCTTACAAAATGAGGAATTTCTTATGATTATTTGCCAGAATGTTGGACTTCGCTACGGGGCCAGAAAATTATTTGATGAAGTGGATATCAAGTTCACTCCAGGAAACTGTTATGGTCTTATCGGTGCAAACGGCGCCGGAAAATCTACGTTCTTAAAAATCTTATCAGGTGAAATCCCAAGTACATCTGGACACGTCTTCATCACTCCGGGACAACGTCTTTCAATCCTAAAACAGGATCATTTTCTTTACGAAGACATCGAAGTTTTAAAAGTTGTTATCATGGGTAACAAAGTTTTAATGGATGTAATGGAAGAAAAAGATGCTCTTTACGCTAAAGAAGATTTTTCTGATGCTGACGGATTAAGAGCAGCTGATCTTGAAGCGCTCTTTGGTGAGATGAACGGATGGGAAGCTGAATCTGAAGCAGCAACACTTCTGTCTGGTCTTGGTATCAAAGAAGAACTTCTTTCTAAAAAAATGTCTGAACTAAACGGTGGCGAAAAAGTTAAGGTTCTCCTTGCTCAGGCATTATTTGGTAAACCTGATATTCTTCTTCTGGATGAGCCTACCAACCACTTGGATATGAAAGCGATCCACTGGTTAGAGAATTTCTTAGCGACATTTGAAAACACAGTTATCGTTGTATCCCATGACCGTCACTTCCTGAACAAGGTGTGTACCCACATGGCCGACATCGATTTCGGAAAAATTAAAATTTACACTGGTAACTATGATTTCTGGTACCAGTCTTCTCAATTGGCCATGACTTTAAAGTCGAACCAGAACAAAAAGACTGAAGAGAAAATGCAGGAACTTCGCGACTTTATCGCCCGCTTCTCTGCCAACGCTTCTAAGTCAAAACAAGCGACATCAAGACAAAAGATGCTTGATAAAATCACGCTTGAAGATATTCAACCTTCAACGAGAAAATACCCATTTGTTTCTTTCAAAGCGAAGAAAGAGATTGGTAAAGATGTTCTTACAGTTGAAAAACTTTCTAAGTCTCTTGATGGAAAAGTTTTATTTAAAAACATTTCTTTCCAGGTAAGAAAAACAGACAAGATCGTCCTTCTAGGAAGTGACCAGGCGTGCTCTGCTTTAATGGACGTACTAATGGGTGTTTCTAAGCCTGATTCAGGACAAATCAACTGGGGTGTGACTGCTCAAAAATCATACTTCCCGGCAGACAACTCAGAGTTCTTCGCCGATGGAAGACACAACCTTGTTGACTGGCTACGCGATTTCTCAGAAGACAAAGACGAGTCATTCGTCAGAGGATTCCTGGGACGTATGCTTTTTACAGGTGAAGAAAGCCAGAAAAAAACAAACGTTCTCTCAGGTGGAGAAAAAGTCCGCATGATGCTTTCAAAGATGATGCTTGAAGCACCAAACGTTTTAATTATGGACGGTCCAACCAACCACCTTGACCTTGAAAGTATCACGTCAGTGAACGAAGGCCTAAAGAAGTGGGACTCTACCTTAATTTTTGCCTGCCACGACCACGAGTTCGTGCAGACGGTGGCCAATAGAATTATTGATATTCAACCAGACGGATCAATCATCGATGTCGAAAAATCATTCGATGAATACTTGGGGCTTAATGACTAACCAGAGGCTTTGAAAATGTCAGATACTAGGCGCAGAGGAATGAGTGAGGAGACGTGCTCTAAGCACGTCGCACGATCGAATGACGATAGCAACGACGTAGATGGCGTTTTAAAAACCTCTGGGAATGACTTTTTTGAAATTAGACAAATTAGTCCAGAAGATAAAATCCCTATACAGGCGGGACTCTCATTGCTCTCGCCTGAGTCCATCCGCCAGCGCTTTTTTGCCAACAAAACAGAATTCTCAGAGGCCGAATTAAAATTTTTGACTGAGGTTGATCAGGTTAATCACCTGGCCTACGTCGCTGTTCATCACAAAGGTGATAACCTTTTGCCGGCCGGAGTTATCCGCGCAGTCAAACCTAATGTGGAATCAACAGCAGCTGAGATCGGGATCGTGATTGTTGATTGTTACCAGGGTCAAGGTCTTGGAACGAGGCTCTTTGATACGATTGCTGAACAGGCGCTTAAAGTCGGGATCACCCAATTTTATGGTGACTATCATGTCAGTAACCTTAAAATGACTAAACTCCTTGAGAAGTTCGCAAAAAAACACCATCCTCTGATGATAAAACACACCCACGATGGATTTATTTATTTTGAAGCTCCGTTAAAAAACTGATAAACTTTGACACATATAAAAATTAAAAAACAGGATTATGCATGGGACGTAAGTGGAACAACATTAAAGAAAAAAAAGGCGATCAGGACAAACAGCGCTCTTTAATTTACACAAAATCACTTCGCGAAGTTACAAAAGCAGTAAAACAAGGTGGAGAAGAAGTTGAAAGTAACTTCATGCTTCGTATCGCTCTTGAAAAGTGCAGAAAGTACAACGTTCCAAAAGACAACATCGACCGCGCGATCAAAAAAGGTCTAGGTAACGATGATGAAGGATATGAAGATATTGCTTACGAAGGATACGGACCTAACGGTGTCGCGATCTTCGTTGAAGCTTCAACAAATAACGGTACAAGAACAGTCGCTAACGTTCGCAACTTCTTTAACAAGTGCGGCGGATCTCTGGGAACAACTGGATGTCTTCAGTTCGTCTTCGAGAGAAAATCTGTTTTTGAGATCCCACAAGGAAAACTGGTAGAAGACGACTTCACAATGGACATGATCGATGCGGGAGCTGAAGATGTTGTCCTGGAAGACGGGTTCTATACTGTCACAGGGCCTATGGAGTCTTTCGGCGCTATCCAGACAAAACTCGACGAGCTAAAGGTCACAGCTGATGAAGCAGGGCTTGAGCGCGTGCCTCTAACGTTTAAGGAAATCGACAAAGAAACTTTCAAGACGGTCATGAAACTCGTAGACCTACTTGAAGGCGACGATGACGTCACAAAGGTTTACCACAACGTTAAGTACGACGATTCATTCGCCGACCTGTAAACCTAAGCCTACTTCCACTTTTTCTGGGCACCCTTTTTATTTAGGGACGGGATTTTTCGACCTTCTTTTGAGGGTTTAGAATCTTCCCGAGGCCCTATTTTTCACCCATGTTAGTATGACTCTGGTCACACCCCGGAGGCTTTCAATGTTCTTTGGCAAATTACTAGCAATCGCTCTTCTTAGTTTCTGCCTTTTCCAGAATACTGTCTCCGCCAGTGAGGACTTGGATAAAGATCCATTAGAAGGTTTTACTGTTTCTAAAGAAGACATCATTAAGAGTCTCGATGGACTCAAAAAAATGGGAAAGATTTCAGAGAGTGATTACCAAAAAGCAGTAAAGGAACTCACGAGCATGAGTGATGCTCAAGTGAGTGCACTAAAAGAAACGGCCATTGGTATGGTGAGAAATGACCCGGATAAAGCTGTCGATCTGGTTAACAAAGGAAACAAGATCGACACAGAAGCAGCGAAAAAACAAATTGGCGACCTGTCTAGGCCCAAGGAGTAAGTTCTTCGATCAGGTCGATATTATCCTCAACCAGTATTGAAGAGAATTTGAGACTGGTTAAACTTCTTAAAAGGCCTTCATAATCAAGAAGGCCTTTTTTATTTCGTTTACACATCAGAAGTGCCACTCCCCTTTCTTCCAGAAACCTCACAATACGCGGATTGTCCTGGATCTCATCATCAAACGAGATTACCATCGTATTGCGCTTAAAACGGTCATTAAAGACGCCCCAGTGCGGTTTTAAGTCATGTAAAGAAATCGCTATCAACCTGAGCGGCTGCTTCTTGATATCAAAGTTTTCATCATCGACCTGGAAGCTATCGCTCTGGTCTTTTTGATTGAGCTTTTTTTGGTCAATCAAAACGCAATCAGTGTGAGCACGAAGCTCCTGAACCTCACTGTAAGTGGATTCAGGAGAAATAAATTGGATTTTCATTGATCTGAACTCTTCAAAACAAAATTAAACTTCTCTGTCATATATAGGCCATAAAAAATGCTGTCGCATTTTTTCAGATCAATTCAAATAAACATCCATCTCTGTAAAGAGACTTGGATTCCTAAAATTCTTTTGAAAGCCGTCACTGGCAATTTCAATTAAGCGCGAGTTAAACATATCTGTCGTTGTTGTCTTCACCGTCAACTGTGGAAGACGGCCTACGATCTCTCCTTTTTTCACCAGGTAAGAAAGCTGAAGTGGAGTCGAGAAATCTCCCTTGTCCGTAAAATCTCCACCGTCTCCCATAAAGACGACAACACATTGATCAAGAGATTTTAAAATCTCCTGAGTTGTCCTCTTTCCTGCGGCCACAACCAGAGCATTAAACCCCATGCCAACAGCAGAGTCATATGAGCGCATTCCGTTTCCAGTCGCCTCTACTCCGTATTTCTTGGCATTGCGAAGATCGGCGATCACATTTTTCATCACACCGTTTTCAATGAGTGGAAGTTTTTCCAGCTTTCTAATTGTCCCTTCTTCATCGAACTTGCGGTAAACACCGTGCTCAGGGAGCAGATTGATATCATAAAGAGAAAAATCTTTACTGAAGATTTGTTGGTTTAATTTTCCGCTGTAAAGAGCTGAGCCTTCGCAGTACTTGTCTGCTCTTAAAGACTCAATAAGTTTGTTTTGAAGACCATCGCCCTCAATGAAAAGTACCGGGTATTTCCCACTTTGGAATGTAATCTCATTTTTATAAGCATCTAAGTAAGGAAGATTTTTATCCAAAACGTCGTTGATATCCAACGTTCTGCCGCTGCCAGCAAAGTAGCCATCAAGCAGGTTTGGAGAGCCCACGCGCTTAAACAGGTAATACCAACCATTCGTGCCAAATTTCTTTTCCATCACTGCACCTTTGTCATCTTTTAGTGAGACAGTGTGAAAAGAGCGCTCAAATTTTCCGTTAAAAACGAATTCATTTGAATACCCTTGCAGGCGCTCTTGAGTCGCCTGAATCGCTTCCATAATTTGCGACAGAGGTGCATGGAAGCTTCCCTCGTCAATCATTCTGCCATTTTGGTAGTGAGGAAGTTCATAGTCATAAGGAATCCCTACGCTCTTTGAACTCTGGGCCTTTTTAACCAGGTCAGCATCGCTGATATCTCCGACATAAGATGTAGTGTAGATTTTATTACCTTCAAAAAGGCGTACACCTTTTTTTGTAATGTTTTTGTTTCTTGAAGAATTCACTTGTCCTGCGACAACTTCAACAGAAAGAGACTCTTCATTTGTTGTTAGAATATCTTGTTTCATTGTTTTCTCCTTCTCTAGCTGATCTGCATTTCATTAACAAGAATCGAAGGTCCACCATCCGCTACCGGAAGCGGCCACTGCTCCATCTTTCCGCATCCACCAAAAGCAGAGCTTTCAAGATGGAAATCGTCTCCACAGGCTTCGATTTGTTTTAGTGTTTCAAACACTGAACCCGAAAGAACTGAAACGCGAACCGGCTCTGCCAGCTCTCCATTTCTGATCATGTAAGCTCTGATTGGGGCAATGGTAAATGTACTTCCACCTGATCCATGCTTGAAGTTATAAAAATAAACTCCACCCTCTGCTTTTTTTAGCAAGTCTTTAAACGAAACTTTTCCACCTTCAATATAAGTTGAAGTCATGCGCACGATAGGCTCATATTCAAAGTTCATCGCTCTGGCATTTCCAGTTGGCTTTTCTTCAAGCACGTTTGCTGTATGAGTTGAGTGCAGACGTCCAGTTAAAACACCTTCTTTAATCAGATATGTTTTCTGTGCCAGTGTTCCTTCATCATCAATCGGGCAATATCCCGATGTGTTGTCATGAACACCTGTATCGACAATTGACAAGCAAGGAGCTGCAATTGTGCTTCCTAACTTCCACTCTTTTGTCGCTTCCGGGTCTCCCATCATAAAATCGGCTTCAGACTTGTGCCCGAAAGACTCGTGAGTAAAGACTCCGGTAATTTCCGGAGAAAGAACAACTTTATATTTTCCAGGAGTGATTGTTTTTGCACTCAGGAATTTTTGAGCTTCAGCAAAGTAGCTTAGGATATCGTTTTCCAGGTTCTGGAATGAATTAAACTCAGTCGCATAAAGCCTGAAGCCATCTTCAAAAAGCTCATCGCCTTTTTTAAGTGTTGCTCCAAATGCAAAACCTGCCTGATTAAAATCGTAAGAGAACTCTGTTCCAACAGACGACTTATAAAATTTTTCTTTATACACATCTGTGTATCTGATTCTTGAATCTTTTAAGTTCTCGATCTTTTTAATAAGTGGAAGATACCTCTCTCCCATTTTTACTTTTTCTTCCAATGAGATATTAGAAAAAGCATGTTTTGTTTTATTAATCAGGTGATGAGCTCCATTATTATCTGGAAGCACATACACGTTTGAAGCATGAGGACCCGCCTCTGCCTGCTTAATCAGTTTTGTGATTTCATCACCTAATGCACTGACTGCTGTTGTTGAAGAATAAAACCATGCCCCGTGATGATGGACGCGGACAAAGGCACCTAGAACTGGTCTTTCACTGGCCGCAACGAGTTCACCGTTTTGAAAAAGAAAGCTGCTTGATTGCGTGCGCTCAATTCTTACGTCGACAAAGTGACAGGGAAATTTTCCCAGATCTAATTTATCTAAGACACTCTTGATATCCATAGGTCTCTCCTGTGATTAATTCTCAAATAGCGGTAATGAAAAAATCTGTCCCTCATGATACCAGAGTTCAGCGAAGTTTTCGATGAAAAGCACCTGGTCTTTTACGCGCAAAGCGCGAAAGAGAGGATCAGCGTATAGAGACTCGTCTTTTTCTCCATTTAAATAGAGTTTGAAGTCTTTCATGATTATCTTAGTATGCAAGTCAAGATTTGCGCGCTTCAAAGGAACACGCACAAAGGGGTTTCTTTCCTCAGGAAGCTGACGGTGAAGATAAAAATCAATCTCGCCTTTATAACGGAAAGTCCCTTTCTTTTTTAATTCAGTGGCAACGCTCTCACTCTCATTTAACTGAAAGGCCACTTTCTTTTTATTGAAGTAGCCCCCTTTAATCTTGTGCATAAGCTGATCGTTGCATTCATCTGGATGAAGCAGAGATAAAAAAGCTTTGGTGACAAATTCAATGGTGACATGAAATGACGGGTTGTAAGCACGAGGCTTAAGAGAGAGTCCGTAGAAATAAAATTCACTGATTGACGAGATGGAGAGGTTTTCCTGGGCCTTTCTTAAAGCGATGGACAGCTTATTGTCCATCGCTTCGTCCCCACTTCCCCATTCTTCTTTATTTGGAAATAATGAGAAATCCACTCTTACTTAAGTTCCACATTCAGTTCGATATTAAGATTTTTATTTCCTAAATCTGTTGAAGGAAATTTCGGGTCCATCCCCTCAATCGCTCCTGTTTTATTAAGAGCATCGCCAGATGGTGAGTAACGGGCAATCACGTGCAGAGGTCCTTTGAAATCAGCACCAGGGATCATCACATTTTTTTGTGTGATCACGAAGGCCTGAGGAAAAGTTGGCCTCTCAACTTTAATAACCGCAACTGGAGGAGTTCTATCGTTTGGTCCCGAATCAGGTCCAGCTTGTTTTGCAAAGATAAAAAGTACACCATTTTTAGTGATCTTTTTTTCTAGTCCTTTTTTTAATGTCACCATTCCACCAACTTTTGGGTCAGTGTAAGCGTGAGCGTTAGTTAGTGTTGCAACAGATAAAAAGGCAGCTAAAAAAAGACTTCTCATGATCAAACTCCTTATGGGATAAAAGATGCACCAATGATAGTATGAAGACAGGAGCTAATCAAATGAAGAACAAAAATTTATGCTTAATTGGGTGCGGTTGGTTAGGAAAACCTTTGGCAAAAACACTTTTGTCTAAAGGGCACACTCTTACCATCACTACCGCCAGCGACAAGTCTCCTGAATTTCAAAGTGAAGGGATTTCTTACATCACTTTGGATTTAATTCAGGACCCTTTCAATGAAGAGATTCTTAAGGCCGACGTTGTGGTTTATACGATCCCACCTCTTCCTTTTGTTGCTGTTAAAAATTTCTTTGATCATCTCCCAACCGATAAAAAAATTATTTTCACCAGCTCGACATCTGTGTACGGAAAAAACATGGGAAATGTAGATGAAGACACTCCGATTGACCCAGAAAATACTCAGTCTCCGCTTCTGGCACAAACAGAAGAGTACCTGCGAGCTCGCTTTAAGAATGCTGTTATTTTACGCCTGGGCGGTCTCTACGGAGAAAAACGCCACCCTGTCTACTTTCTGGCCGGAAAAAAAGATATTAAAACCGGAGGTGAATTTTTACACCTCGCTCATCAGGATGATTGTGTGAATGCTATCACAAAAATCATTGAGAGTGAGACGTGGGGACAAACCCTTAACATCATCAGCGATTTGCGAATCACTAAGCGCGATTATTACCTGGATATGGCCCAAAAACTCTCCCTGCCTCTGCCGGAGTATGCCCAAAGCGATAAGGGATTAAAAGAAACCAAGATCTCTAATCAGAAATCCAAAACTCTCCTGCAGATTCATTATAAAAATCCTAGCGAATTTTATAAATCTTCTGAGTGACTTCTTGCTCAGACTCTTCTTGTCTCTTGGAAGTGATGCGTTCGATTTCTTTAACGATATTGGTAACACGTTGAAGAGCGTCTCCAATGCGATCGAAGTACTCTGTACTTGCTTCCTTCTTCGCTTTTCTTAGAAGTCCAAAGGCAATCGTTAGAGGATTGTTGATTTCATGGTTGTATGTTGCAATCAGAGAGTTGATTGATTCAACTTCTCTTTTCTCCATGGCCTCGCGGTAATTTCTTACAGCATTGATTTGAGCATTGATACGCGCTTCTGCGATATCAATGTTAACCGGCTTCTGGATATAATCGTTAGCACCAAGCTTAAGGGCCTCTACAATATCAGCAACGTCTGTTTTAGCAGTCGCCATGATAATAGGGATATCAATTGATGAATACACCGTACGCACGTATTGCAGGACCTGAAGCCCTGTCATTTCCGGCATAACAATATCAAGGAGAATTAAATCTGGCGTATCGCCTTGAAGTGCCTCAAGACACTCTCTGCCCGATTCCACACACGTTACGTTGAAGCCTCTTTTCGTAAGCCTTTGTGATAGAACTCTTGAATTGATTTGGTCGTCATCCACAACCAGGATTCTAATACTCATACCCTACTATTCGGTTTCTAACATATAAAAGTTTAAATATATCCTATTTGTATTTAGAATTTTTTACAGGAAATATTCCTCTCACAATATTTCAAAAGGATACAAGTAGCCGAGTCTTTAACTTCGGCAGTTAAATCCCCCAGAGGTTTAGTTCAATTGGGTATTAATACAATATATTTACAGAACAATTTATTGAATATTATTCCAATACAGATAGAGTTTAATCACTACCATTTTTAAGGATTAAAGATGAGAAAACTGCTCCCTGCTCTCTTACTTGTTATTTCTTCCAATTCATTTGCCTGGGACACCACCAATTTTAAAGACGAGGCCCTTTCTCCTTTTACGACTTCAGCACGAAATGCTCTGATGGTCGGAACAGGACTGACTCTTAGTGTTCTTTTACTGGAAGACTCTATTGTCGATTACACTCAAAATGAAGTCGCTAACGACAAACCACTAGGATCACTTTCAAAATTCGGTGACCTCTCTGGACAGCTTTTGCCAAACGCCATCTATGCTCTTGGTCAATCTCTGGCCGGAGTCAATGGAGATCCCGAAGGATACAGAAGAGCGATTGGAATGCTTAAGGCCTCTGCCTACGCTTCAGGTGTAACGACTGCTTTAAAGTACACAATCAGAGAACCTCGTCCCATTAACGGACACAAAGATAAAAACTCATTTCCTTCAGGACACACGACAACTGCTTTTGCTTTTAGTGGATATGTCTTAGGCGAACATGGCTGGGCATGGGGAACTCCCGCACTGGCGCTTTCAACTTTTGTAGGTATCAGCCGAATCAATGACAACCGCCACTTCCTGCACGACGTTCTTGCCGGAGCGACTATTGGACTTTCATACGGGCTTGGGATTGCTAAATTAGATAAGCCAAAAAAAGACAATGGTGAGAAAGAGAGAGGCCTTACAATTGTCCCAATCTTTGACTGGAACACGAAAGGCCTGGCCTTAGTTGGTGAATTTTAATTTTCTTTTAGTTCTTTTTACCGATCACTGTCATACCCATTAAATACGGCTGAAGTTTGGCCGGAATCTTTACAGAGCCATCAGCTTGCTGGTGGTTCTCTAAAAAAGGCACCAGGATTCTTGGAGTCGCAATCGCCGTGTTGTTTAATGTGTGAACGTATTGAACTTTGTTGTCATTGTCTCTGTAGCGAGTTTGAGTTCTGCGCGACTGCCAGTCGTGAAGAGCTGAACAGCTGTGAGTCTCTCTGTATTTTTGTTCAGATGGAACCCATGCTTCAACGTCAAACATGCGCACCTTACCTGCTCCCATATCTCCCGTACAACATTCAACAACTCTGTATGGAAGCTCAAGGTCCTGAACGATTTCTTCAGATGTCTCAAGCAGGATCTTGTGCCATTTTTCAGACTCAGCAGGATCGTTTTTACAGTAAATAAACTGCTCTACTTTCATGAACTGGTGAACGCGGATTAAACCACGTACATCGCGTCCGTATGACCCAGCTTCACTTCTAAAGCATGGAGAATAACCCGCGTATAGAATGGGAAGTTCTGCTTCTTTTAAAATCTCTCCTGCGTGAAGAGAATTGATTTGAACTTCTGCTGTTCCCGCTAAGTAGATATTTTGTTCTGGAATGTAATAAGCCTGGTCTCTTCCGTTTGGAAAGTGTCCTGTTCCGTATAGTGCTTCTTCGCGAGCGAATGCTGGAACTGAAACAACAGTGAAACCTTTTTGCATTAGTTTATCCATAGCAAGTCTGTGCATTGCTAGCTCAACTAAAACCATTTCATTTTTTAGTGAGTATGAGCGAGAACCAGAAACTTTGGCGATTCTTTCAAAATCGGCCCAGTTGTTTTTCTCTAAGATTTGAACGTGATCAAGTGGAGTGAAATCAAACTTTGGAAGCACTCCTGCTTTTTTTACTTCAACGTTATCGTTGTCGTCTTTTCCAATTGGGGCCTTTGGCGAAGGGATTTGCGGCGTAAGATACATAAGCGTCTTAAGCTCTTCCTCGGCCTTCTCTGCGCGCGGCTTAAGGGCCTTTACTTTTTCATCAAGGGCCTTACTCTCAGCGATAAGCGCTGGGCGTTCATCAGCTGAAGCCTTAGGAATCTTCGCTGTTATTCCGTTTTTTTGCGTTAAAAGATTTTGTTCCTCAGTCTTTAGGGATGAAACTTCTTTATCTAGGGCCAGCAATTGATCAATATCAAGTGCGACGTTCTTAAGCTTACAAGCGTTCTTTACGATGTCAGAATTTTCCCTGATGAATTTAATATCTAGCATAGTGGTCCCTTGGTATACTGGTGAGAGTTTAATGCTTCCTATTTTGCCTTATTTTGGCAAGTTTTAATAGGAAAAACACAAGGATTCCCCGTGGCACGTTGTAAATTTTGTAGCAGAGAAATTACCTGGATGAAGGAAGGCGGAAGAAACCGTCCGATCAATGGTGATGGTGGAATTCACGCTTGTGATGAAATGAAAGCTTCAATGAAATCTATTAAATCAATTGAGAAAACAGAACTCGATGCTGATATCTTAAAGCAGTACGAGCAAGCGATTAATCTAAAAGTTCAAGGAACTAAGAAGTAGAATTTATCTGCTTTCAGTGGGTGAAGTCACTTCATCGAGATTGTTTAACGGAACTCTCTTAATAAAGTGTCTTTGCCTGATCGGACAATCCGCCAGTTCACAATTTTCACAATACACTTTACGGCAAGGATCTAGATGGATTCTGATTTCTGCTTCCACCGGGTATTCTTTTAAAATACTCTGCTCGTAGTTTTCACTGAAAGTATGACCTTCGGCCACTGACCAGAATTCCGGAATAACCATGTGGCATTCAATATGATGAAAAGGTCCGCTTTTAATAATGCGCGTGTAGTGAATATCAATCACTCCCGGAACGTAATTTTTTTCAAAAAGTCCGGCCACTAATTGCAACAACTCCTGATCGTGAGCGTCCAGAAGAACGTTTCCTGAGCGAATGAGAATCCTCGTTCCCTGAATGCATAAAACAGTTCCAAAGAAACCTGCAATGACAGGGTCCACCCACTGTGCCCCGGTAAATTTAACAATCAATAAACTGAGAAGAACTCCAATACTCGTCAGTGCATCTCCCATCAGGTGAGCCCCACTGGAAAGCATGGCCTCTGAGTGATGGCGCTTTCCCTGAACTTTAAGAATGAATCCTAAAATCCCATTAATCACACCTGTTAAAACAATCAACACCAGACCAGCGTTTACTTCTTCAACATGAGCCCCGTGGAAAAAAATCTGAATCGACTGGATGATAATTAAAATACCGGCAAGAGTGATTGCTCCCCCTTCAAAGGTCGCGGCCATGCTTTCTACTTTTCCATGGCCGTATGGATGGTCTTCATCGGCAGGCTTTGCGGCCACCACAATCACCGCCAACGTAATGACTCCTGCAACGACGTTAACAATACTCTCCAGAGCATCAGAGAAAACGGACTGAGATCCGGTTAAGTGGTAAGCGTAAAATTTTAAACTAAGTAAAATGATACCGATAATCAGCGAGAGCGCTGGTAAAAATTTTCTTTCTTCATGATTAATTTTTGGATGATGATCTGCCATACATTGATTATAGCAAATTCCAGGAGAAAATGTCTCTTACTTTAAAAATCGCTGATCTCTAGGGAGTATGATACATGAAACTTTTTTTCGGTTTCTAGCAATGATGTTATAAACAGTGTCGCGGATAAAACGAGGGATAAGTTTTAATAAAAGTAATAAGGATTTCACTCCACCCAATCGCCTGCCAATTTCAATCACAGCATCACTCTTATAAAACAATTGCCCATGAGAAAGAAACACCACCGTGCTCATATCACTTTCCCTACCGACTTCAGTCTTATAGGTCTCGCCGTTGAGAGGTGCAAAAAGCAGTTCTTTTTTAGAGTCGAGAGAAACCAAGGCCCTCACCGAGCGCTGGCATAACCCACAATCCCCATCATAAAAAACAACCTTATCCATTTTGACTCCCTCCTCTATTTTGGCACCATCAGTGCACTATGACTAGGTATAAGCACGCTCACTTATGTTGATTAACCTTCTTAAGAGGGCTTGCAAACGACCCCAGTGTCTAAAGTTTAAACAGCTGTAAAGCATTCAGAATATTTTCGAGGAGACTCTTTATGAAATCGCTAATCATCTTAACAATGTCCATGGTCCTGGCCACTCCATTATTTGCTCAGAATGAAGCTGCAAACGACCGTGAGATCGAACGCGATATCACCGAAGGAAAAATCCAGGCCGCCGAATCTCTTTGGTTAAGAGACATGGAAAAAGGCATCGACCTAAAACAACAAAAAGCAGCAGCTCTGATCGTTTTAGTGGCCAACAGGGCCCAGGAAAGAGTGTCTATTGGTGACGATAACGTCCGTGAAGAAGCTGAATACGCACACGTCGGATTCGTGGCCCGCCTTCAAGGCATCCACGAAGACCGCGAGGCCCTGGCAAGAAAAGAAATCCAGCCAGACTACGCTACTCTACAAAATTACTCTAAGCGTTTAGATGCCTTAATCAGCGATTTACAAGCATTCTTAAAATAATCCCCCCATAAATTTAAGAGAATCCTGTCTCTACAGGATTCTCTTATTGCGCTTTTTCTGCGATAATTCTGACTCACCTAAGAAAAGGATTATCCAGATGAATTTTTACCAAGAACTAGAAGACCGCGGACTCATCGCGGACGTGTCAAACCCGGAATTAAAAGAACTCTTAAACACTAAGAAAATTTCTTTTTATATCGGTTATGACCCGACAGCTAAGTCGCTTCAAATTGGTAACCTCTTTGCCATCATCACCATGAAACGTTTCCAGAACGCAGGACATAAGCCTTACGTTCTTCTTGGAGGAGCGACTGGTATGATCGGTGACCCTTCTGGAAAAAGCACTGAGCGCGTTCTTCTGACAGAAGAAGTGATCAAAGAAAACATTGAAGCGCAGAAAAAACAATTTCAGAAAATTTTAAAATTCGACGGAGAAAACCCGGCGATCATGGTTAACAACTACGATTGGATGGGGAAATTCTCCTTCCTTGAATTCCTAAGAGACGTTGGTAAGAAATTCAGGATTTCTGAAATGATCGCCAAGGAATCAGTTAAAAAGAGACTTGAATCAGAAGTGGGACTAAGTTTTACTGAGTTCTGCTACCAAATGCTTCAAGCTTACGACTTCCGTCACCTGTCACTAAACCACGACATCATCCTGCAAATGGGTGGAGGCGATCAATGGGGTAACATTACTGCGGGGATCGATTACACTCGCAAAATGGATGGACGCCAGGTTTACGGTTTAGTTATTCCACTGGTAACAGATTCAAACGGAAACAAATTCGGAAAATCTGAAGGTGGAACAGCAATCTACCTTGACCCCGAAATGACGTCTCCATACCAAATGTACCAATACCTGCTTAATAGTGAAGACGCTTCTGTTGTGAAGTACCTAAAGTACTTTACGTTCCTCTCACTTGATGAAATCGCGGCCCTTGAAGCTAAGACGGTTAATGAGCCTCACCTGCGTGAAGCTCAAAAAGTCCTGGCCAGTGAAGTAGTGAAGCTGGTTCACGGCGAAGAAGGCCTAAATGCCGCTTTAAACGCGACAAAAATTTTCTTTGGTGAAAAGATCACCAACCTAAAAGATAAAGACCTGACGGCGATCTTTAAAGACGTTCCTTCTGTGGAACTAAAGCGCGCTGACCTTCAAGCAGGTATTCCTCTTCTGGACCTGCTTGCCCAGACTCCACTTTTCCCAAGTAAGAGTGAAGCAAGAAGATCAGTTGAGCAAAAAGGTGTTTACCTCAATAACGATACGATGCCAGAGATGACGACGGCGATTAACGAATCACATCTTGCAAGTGAGACGTGTATGGTTATTAGAAAAGGTAAAAAGAACTATTGTGTAATTAAATTTGCTTAAAAAAAAGGCCGCATTTCGCGGCCTTTTTTATTACTTCTTAGGTGCTTTGTGATCATTCGGATCTGTCGGAGTCGTCAGCTTCTTAATCTTCCCTCTCTTTAAATCATTTCTTTCCTGAATCGCTTTAGTGTTGGGAACCATGTGAGTTGAAAACGGTGTCTTCTCTCCTAAAACCTGCGCCTGAACAACAATCGTTAAACGAACAGCTTCCCCTACTAAAACCCCACCAGCGTCCATTTGTTTGTTCCAGACGATCTCGAAATCTTTGCGGTTAAGCTCGCCACTTAGAGTGAAGAAATAGTTTTCTTTATCCCACGGGTCTTTTAATTTTCCTTTATAGAATCCATCCAACGTCACTGACTTCGTCACTCCACGAAGAGTTAAGTCTCCGGTGATTTTAAATTTTTGTCCGGCCGCCACTTTTACAGGTCCTGCTGCTTTAAATGTGATCTCAGGGTAGTTGGCCACAAAAAAGAACTCATGCCCCTTTAAGTGAAAATCTCTCTTCCCGTCATTTGTATCAACGCTCTCACCGACAATTTCCACTCTGACATTTGAAAGTGTGTCTTCTTTATCATTTAATTCAAAAAAGCCGCGGTAGTCTTTAAACTGTCCTTCAACTTTCGTCATCATCATATAATCCACATCAAAACCGATGCGCGAGTGTTCTTTAATCAGCTCAAATTGTTTTGCCTGAGCAGAGAAAGTGAGGGCCATTGCAAAAAAGAGAGTTAGGTATTTCATGTCTTTCCTTATTTTTTAGGGATGCGGATAACGATCTTATCTTTTTGATTAATCACTTCTGCTTTATCAGCATCCAGCCCTGGAGCAATCGTGAACATGCGTTCAGACGAAGTCTCCAGGATACCGTTAGAATTGTCTTTAATGTCTTCGCTAATTTTGATCATGCCGTCTTTAATTTCCACATTGAGTTTGTGGTTAGTGCCGTCATCACCTCTTAGTGGAATATCGTAATAAACGTTTTTGTTATCTTCTCTTTGAGAGATAATCCCCAGCGTGCTCGCTCCTCTCATATCCATGCTGTCTTCCTGCATGCGCGAGATGGTATCCATCATCTTCTCGTGGTCAAAATCATCAGGGTTCACCGGGAAGCGCTCTTCCGATTTCACCACTTGAACCGGCATTCGGTTTAATTTGGTTAATAAATGGTTCGTCAGAAAACCAATGCAGAAAAAAATGACGGCAATGAAAAACTTAGTAGTTAAAAATCTCTTCATAGTGTCCATTATTATAGAAACTTTGGTGCAATAACAAAAGGGCGGTTTTGGGGCATAATATGGGCACTAAACAAAAGATATTTTCAAAATATCAAGTGCTTAATTCTCCTGAAAAATGAGAGTTTTTTATTCAAGTTTAAAGGTCTCCAACCGAAAGGGTTTAATATTAGGGAACAGGCCCTAATCAAACCCCAGCAAAAGGACCCTCAATGAACAAGTCGTCAAACTTCAAAGGCAAGATATTCTTTTCAGCTGAGAACTTTGCCACTAAAAAAACATTGATGTCCTACTACGCTGAGCCGCTGGAGATGAGTTTTGATCAAACGATCATGTCTTCATTTGATTTTTTAAATCTCAATCCGGACGAAAAAAAACAACTTTCATCTCGTCATAGAAAAATGCTAAACAACTACCGCCACATCAATCCGTTTGCTTTAAACGTTGATGCTCAAGAGTTTGTTGAAAGTATCGCCAAGTGCAAATCAGATAAAATTATTATCCATGCTCACGACTACGGAGCTTACATTTGCCTGGCCGCTCTTTATTCCGGGAAAATTCCGTCGGATAAAAAAATTGAATTTCACTTCGAGAGCTCGCCTCTGGCGCTTTTCCCGAAGACTTTCTTAAAAAACACACCAAAGACTGATCACAAGATTGTCTTTCACGTTCAGGAAGACTCATGGCTTGGGCCATTTTCTACCCTGTACAGCAATGACAAAATTAAGTGCTTCTATCGCCCAAAAGCAGCCTGATTAATCTCAAAAATAAATGATGTACCAGGGCCTTCGTTTCTGGTGGCGTAAATTCGTGCGCCCAGAGAGTCGGCAACAACTTTACAAATGGCCAGACCTAAACCACTTCCTTGGGCCTTGGTGGCCGTGTTTTGCAGGCGGTGAAAACGGCTGAAGATCTTTTCCAGGTCTGCCGTCTCAATCCCCTCTCCTTCGTCGGAAATGCGCACACGAAGCATCCCTTCCTTGCTCTCACCGGTCACTGTCACCGTCGAAGACTCTGGGGAGTATTTGATCGCGTTTTCAATCAGGTTATAAAAAAGCACCCCTAATAAATCGCGATCGCACATAATTGAGAGTTCATCTTCAGAGGCCTGATAAAATGAATCAAAATCCAGATGCAGAGAGATCTTTTTCATGTTGGCAAGCTTTGAGAGTCTCGACACCTGGGTCAGGGCCACTTCATCCACGCGGTTTTTTGTAAACGTTAAATTACTGGCCCCACTATCAACGCGGGCAAGGATTAAAAGGTTGTTGGTTAGTTTTGTCAGGAAATTAATTTCCTGGGCAATACTCTCCAAAAAGCGAGTCATTTCCGCTTCCGAGCGTTTTTCTGAAATAAAAACTTCCAACTCACCTTTCATAATGGCCAGTGGAGTTTTAAGTTGGTGAGAAGCATCCTGAATAAACCTATCCTGAGCATCAAAAGCTTCATTCAATCGACTTAAAAGATGGTTAATGGTATCCGCGAGCTGCCAGATCTCCCCCTTACTTTGAGGTACGGGCACACGCTCTTCCAGGTTAGTGACTTCAATCTCTTTGGTTTTTGCGATAATCATCATCATCGGCCTTAAAGCGCGTCCGACGAAAAAATAACCAATCATCAAGGAAACCAAAAGCATAATCGGAACGCTGATATAGAAAAACTTCACCAGATTGCGGTTAATCACTAAAAAATCTGTTTCAGGTACAGCAATCTGAAGAATGAGCGGCGTATCTTTTTGCAATACCGGCAAGAGATAATTAATCACTCGATAAGGGACTTTCTCATTCACCATGGTCGAGAAGCTTGCACCATTTTTCAAAACGCGGGCAACGATTCCCTCATTTAAACGGGAGATTTGCGTTTCATGCAAATGGGGTCTGGTCTCAATAACGTTGCCGTTAATATCCATCACTGAAATAAAACTGTTTTTTAAAGTGAACGGCAAAATCTTTTCATTGAGTTTTAAAATGTTCGAATCAAACTCGACATCGCCGTATTTATCCACATCCAGAGACTCGGCCACGTCGACAGCGTAGTTATATAAACTGGTGTCGAATTCGGCAATTTGAAGCTTGGAGAATTGAGTATAAAGAATATAACAGAAGCCCGATAACATACCGGTAAAAATGAGACCGAAAAGCAAACTCAGTCTCAGTTTTAAACTGATCTTCTGCCAAAAAAACATAGTTACTCTTTTAAGATATAACCATACCCAACCATGGTATGGATCATTTTCTTGTCAAAAGGTGTGTCGATTTTTTTTCTCAGCATATTGATGTAAACATCAATAACGTTGGTGTTGGTGTCGAAATTAACATCCCAGACATGTTCGCTGATTTCCACTCTGGTAATCGGGCGTCCTGGATTGCGCATAAAATATTCAAGTAAAGAAAATTCTTTTGCCGTTAATGTCACTTCTTTCTGGCTTCTCAACACTTTTCTTTGAACCAGGTCTAGTTCGATATCGCCAAAACGAAGCTTCGAACTCTCTGTTCCATGGTTTCTTCTTAGAAGTGCTCTGATTCGCGCGAGAAGCTCTTCAAACTCAAAGGGCTTTGTCAGATAATCATCTGCACCTGAGTCGAGTCCGTTAATTTTATCTTTCGTTGTTGAAAGTGCCGTGAGCATTAGAATCGGCATGCGATAGCCATCTCTTCTTAAGTGTCTGGCGGTGTCCATTCCGTTTTGATCTGGAAGATTCACATCGAGAACAACCAGGTCGTATTCGTTTTCACAAACCAAGCTCTCGGCCCCTGATCCTGTTTCAGATACATCTACCATGTACCCTTGGGCCACTAGACCCTTTTTGATAAAGCTTGCCATTTTCGGCTGGTCTTCAACAATTAGTATTCTCATGGTTATACAGTATAGAGATATAAAAAGGGGAACTCAATGAGTTCCCCGAATAATGTCCAAAATTTATGTGGAGACTATTTTTTTGGAGCTGGAGCAGCTTCTGTAGCTGGAGCTTTTGTTTTTTCAGCAACGCAAGCTTCGATTTTAGCTTTGTCACCTTTGTGTTCTTTTGCACAAGCTTCCATAGCAGCTTTGTGAGCGTCTTTTTCGTGGTGCTCAGCAAAAGCAGAAACTGAAACGATAGTCATAGCGATTAATAGTAAAGATTTCATAACACTCCCTAGGTATATGAGAAGCAAATTATTTTGCTTCCTTTTGATAATTAACAATACACTCAGTCAATTTTTTGCCCTTAAGTTCAGCGTCACCTTTCAAACACGCCTCTTTCGCTTTCTTGTAGGCCTTGGTACTCTTGCTCTCACGCATCTTGCCTCCACCTGGGAAAGCTCTTTGTGACGAATCCTCTCCCAGAGCGATGGCCACAAAAACGGTGAAGATAAACATGAGTATCGTTTTCATGTCCTTTAGTATCGGTGCCAAACATTAAAAAGAGATTTAGCTGAGATTAAAAAATTTTAATCTCGCCCATACCTGATCAAAATCATCCACATTAATCCTTGAATAAATTCACTTTTTAACCCTTATTTGCCGAGAAACAATCAATGAAATTAACCATCCAAACACCTATCGCTAAAAACTATAAAGCCGTCTTTACACGCTTTGACCTGGAGCTATTTAAAAAGCTCAAACCACCGGTCGTAAGCCTGGAAGTTGAACGATTTGATGGCTGCAAAAAAGGCGACGAAGTTCACCTCATAGTCTCTGGAAAAAAATGGGTCAGTCACATCACTGATTTTTACCAGGATGATAATGAAATTTATTTCATTGATTGCGGCGTAGTCACTCCAGCTCCTATAAAAAGCTGGACTCACATTCATAAAATTAAAAAGACTGGTGAAAATGAATGCGTCATCATCGACGATATTGATTTCTCTACCGGAAACTCCCTGATGGATAAACTACTCTACCCTGCGCTTCTGGCGATGTTTTCCCTTAGGCGTCCTATCTACAAGCGAGAACTATCATGAAAAAAAAGCACGTTTATGAATCACTTCCTCTGGATCATGAAGGACGTGCCCATTACTCGCAGACTGAAAACGATACATGGAATTTTTTATTAAACAGGCAAAAAGAACTGGTAAAAACCCGCGCTTCAAAAGAATTTTTAAAAGGTGTTGAACACCTGAAATTTGGCAATCATATTCCTCAGCATTTTGAAATTACCGACATCCTGACCCAACATACCGGCTGGGGAGTTGAACCTGTTCCAGCACTCATTCAACCGGAACAATTTTTCACTCTACTTTCTAAAAAAAGATTTCCGGCAGCAAACTTTATCCGCACTCCAGAGGATATCGATTACATCCAAGAGCCGGATGTTTTTCACGAACTCTTTGGACACTGTCCGCTTCTAACCAATGCTCCTTACGCTGAATTCATGCACCAGTATGGGAAGCTTGCTTTAAAAGCAGATCGAAAAACCCAGATGCGCATGTTTCGTCTCTTCTGGTTTACGATTGAATTTGGTTTGATTAAAGAAGACGGACAAATGAAAGCTTACGGTGGAGGAATCCTCTCCTCGAAATCTGAAGTCATCTACTCTGTTGAAAGTGATATTGCACAAAGGCACCCTTTGGATCCAATGGATGCGCTGAGGACACCGTTTCGTATCGATATCCTTCAGCCCATTTATTATGTGATTAATAGCTTTGACGACCTCTTCAAGCTGATCTCACTCGATCCGCTCAAGATGGCCCAGGAGTCTTTTTTACTTCCCGATTTTCCACCGAAATTCGAGAAGAAAAAGAAAGAGTAAAAGATTATTTTCCGTTTCTAAACGAGTAAATATAATCTTTGATCGTCGGGAAAAGAACCATACACACCAGGTACATCGCGACTTGTCCCATGATGGAAATCCATCCCACCCCTTGAAGCATTTTTGCTTCAGCAGTTAAAAGTGCTCCGAAACCACAGATAGATGTTAACATCCCCATGTGCACCGGGCCTGAAATTCTCTTTGCCGCAGAAAGTGCTTCTCCGCGCTTTTTACCCCAGCGAAGTGGCTGCCCTTGATGTTCGATCTCATCGTGAATCTGGTGAACCCCCATATCAATTCCCGCTGCGAGTACTGCTGGAATAATCGCCACGTTTAAAATCGTAAACGGTTCGTCCACCAACCCCATTAAGGCAATCAGGAAAAGACATCCAATGACCAACTGCCCTTCCAGAATCATGGCATAACGAATACTTTTGAAATCCGGCCAGAACACAAAAAAAGCTCCGATCAAGAAAAGAATTAAGACGATTTTTCCGTCTTCGATGATGTGATTTAAAATGGCCGAGAAGACCAATGTATCAGAGCCAACTTCCATTCCCGGAAAAAGCTTTTTTGCTTTTAAGAGGACTTCAGCATAACGATTGATATTTTCATAAGTCCCTTGTCTTTCTTTAGGGAAAACCAAGAGGATATTTTTATCCGGGCCGAAGTTGTCTCCCAATGATTTAGGAACAAGTTCATCTCCATAAGGTTTTGTCGTCAACCATTTTTGAACCTGACTGTATTTCATTCCAGATTTTTCTTCCAGCTCTTCAGGTGAAATCTTATCGACTTCTGCTTTAATCTTCTGAATGCGCTTGTATCGGCTCTGCATATCATCGGGCACCAGAGTGTTATAAGAGATAACCTGATGAATGACGTGAGAGTTTTCATCGTTGTTCAACCATGACTCAAGAGATTTTACTTGCTCCATATCGCGAGTAAGAATGGCCGATGGAGTGATGGCCCTTCCGTAAAGATCGTCAGTAAGTTTATTAATCTCCTGAGTTTTTTTCGAAAAATTATGTAGTCTTTCAAAATCAAATTCAAAGTAAGCGTTATAAGTTCCGTATCCCATGATAGGAATCAGCAGTGCATACCAGTAAATGTACTTCGTCTTAAACGGAAAAGCGTAGAAGAAGCGCGAGAATTTTTCTTGAATGTGCCCTTCCGTCTTGTGCGGTAAAAGGCGTGCTCCGAGCGGAAAAATACACATGAAGGTAAAATAAATACAAACAACCCCAAGTCCGGCAATCATCCCTAACTCAGAAAAACCTCTGAAGTCTGAAATCGAAAGAATGAAAAAGGCACAGGCCGAAGTGATGGCCGCAGAAAAAAGCGAGCGCCCCATGACCAGGTATGTTTCTTCAATCGCCGTATCGCGGTCTTTGCCATGCTGTCTTTCTTTAAAATACCTGCGCACGAAGTGAATCCCGTACTCAGACCCAAGACCTGAAAGAATAGCTAGTAAGAACCCGGTAAGAATATTGATACGTCCAACAATGAGATAAGCTAATCCCACAGTTTGCCCCATGGCCATGAAAACTCCGGCCAGAGTAAACCATCCTGCTCTCATTGAACCCAGACCAAAGAAAAGCACGATAATCAAAAGCACAGTCGAAATAATCGATGTCTTAGCGATATCGCGGTCAAACTGCTCTTTATCCTGGATCTTTTCAACATATCGTCCACTCAAGTGATAAGGAATTTTCGGCCCGCTGACTTTATTGATGGCCTCCTCCACTTTTTTCACCAGCGCTTCACTCGACTCCAAATCCGTTGAACCAAAATCAGGTTTAATTAACAGCATGGCATAAAGCTTATCTTGCGATAAAAAATAACGATCTTGTGGCACAGTCTTTCTTAAGGTTTCAAAAAACTTTTTTGCTTCGGCCACATCTTCTGAATTGTCCCCTTCATCAAAAAGATCCAACCCCGTTGTGTCGACTTTCTTATCAGAAAAAAGGACCAGGGCGTGTTCGTTGAGTTTTTTAAATTCTTTTTTGCTGATCAGGTAAAGTGCTTTGTCTTTAAGTGCGTATGTTTCGCGTTCGTAATAAGAATATTTGATATGTGGAATGTCTTTAATTGCATCGGTAATTTGTGGAAGTTTCTTTTCCGGTGAGGCCATCGGCCCCACCAGAGCAATCAGGTACCCGCCGCCGCCGACAATCTCAGAAACGTGGTTCATCTCTACAACGGCCGGGTTGGTGTCTGACAGAAGCCCCGAAAGGTCCATGTTTACTTTCAATTTAGGGGCCTGTAAGGCTCCCCAAACGCTTAAAATCAAAGCAATAATGGGCAGAATATAAATATTCTTTAAATTCCATTTTAGGATAGACATTGGCACCCTTTTGTTTCTATATTGACCCCATAAAAAACTGTTATTTTATGAAGGCAAAATCTATGAAGATTATTTTCACCTTTTTACTTTTAGTTCCCCTATTCGTCAAAGCCCAAACAGAGGCTGCACCGGAAGTTTTAATTCAAAATATTTTCTCTCTCGCTCAAAAAGAAAACCCACTTAACAACCCAAAAACAAAAAGCGAACTGGACTCTCATTTCGACTTTAAACAAATGTCGATGAACATCCTTGGCTCCGAAGCAAACAAAAGATCGGCTGCCGATTTAAAGTGGTTTGAAGACAGCATTAAAGAAATCATCACAAAGACAGTTTACCCAAAAGCTCCTGAATTCCTTCAAGGAGTAAAGATCACTTACAAGTCGACTTTGGTTGACGGCAACAAAGCAACAGTTCCTTCTACTGTGGCCAAAAAGGGTGAAAAAACAGACGTAAGCTACCAGCTGATTAAAAGTGGCAGTAATTGGAAAGTCATCGACGTTTCAATTGATGATGAATCGTGGGTAAAAACGATCAACGATAAAATGACAAAGACTCTTAAAGAAAAAGGATGGGTAGGCGTTAAAGACATGATCAATAAACGCGTAAAGGCCCTGAACGAAAAGAAGAAATCATAACGATGTTAAAAACTTTTTTTTTCTTTACATCTCTCTTCGCTCTTACAGCTGCTGAGGCAAGACCTTATCAGTTGAAGGAACTTATTGAAAAAGCAAAAGTTCACCCTGAAGTTAAAATAGAGCAATTTGAAGTCGACAAGGCCAATGTGCTTTTTGATCGCATCGATGGCGAATTCCGCCCTAGGCTCTCGTTAGTCAGCGGTATCGGTCCAAACAAATCAGTGACTGGAACCCCACTTCGTTCACAACAATCTAGCCGCATTGACACTTATACGTACATGGCGGAAATCCAACTAAAGATTCCTCTTTACGCTTTCAACCGCGAAAAAGACATGCACGAAGCCGCTCAAGGCAACCTGAAAGTTAAAGAACTTGAAGTGCAAAAAAAGCAGGCGACGCTGATTAAAAAAGTAAAAGAGTATTTCTACGGATACCAATATGCGGCCAGCCTCAATGATTTTGCCGGTTCAACGCTTAAGGATCTGGATGAAGTCATCGCCGACATGAAAGACAATAAAAAAGCAAAGAACGAAGACTTAACCAAGTTAGTTCTTTTCCGTTCTCTTGCTCAGGTTAAAAAATACGAAATTGAGAAAGGTTTGGCCCAGGCCCTGCTTGGTTTAAAATTTATTTCTCAAGACGACAATCCAACAGTTGAACAAGACTGGATTGAATTCAATCAAAGAGAAGTCCCTACTCTTGAATCAATCAATAAAAACCTGGGCAACACCAACATCGACTTACAAAGAGCAAATCTTGGTGTCGATGCTAAAACAAAATTCTTAACTGGTGAGAAAAAATCTCAACTCCCGGTGATTGGACTCTTTTCATCTTTTGACTGGAAAAATACTCCTCATTCGACAGAACAGAGCTCTAAATTTGCTTACGACCCATACAATAAATCGGATTTTTCTATTGGTATTGGCCTGATCTGGGATATCGACTTTGGTATCAAGTCGAGCAACATTAGCAATGCACGCATTGAACTTGAAACGGTTAAGGCGCAACAAAACTTCGCCATTAAAAATCTTCCAATTCAAATGGAAAAGATCTACCTGGATCTAGTGGAAGCGCAAAAGAAGGCCAGCGAACTGGAGAAGTCTTATAAAACATCTAAAAAACTCTTAAACAACATCGCTTCCGGTGTTGCTCTTGGGATCACTCCAGCAAAAGATATCATCGAGTCTTACACTCTGAAGGCACAAGTTTATCAACAGTTCGTTGAAGCTGTTTACAACTATGAGCTAAAACTGGCCGAACTCTCTTACGAGGCCGGTGCTGAGTTCGACCCAGCTCTAAAATAATTATTTCTTCTGAATTTCCGGTTGAATGTGAATCCCGTGGAGAATATCCAACTCTGGGACGTAGGCCGATGACTTCACTTCCATCATTCCTAAAATAGTATGAAAGATATTATCGTGTGAGTATGGCTCATTTGTTAAGCGACGAAGACCCACATAATTTGTTTCACGTGCCATGTGCCCGCCAAACCACATAATCATTGGCACTTCGATCTGTGCCTTAGGAGCGATCATATAAGGCATACTGTGAAGGTACACTCCATTTTCACCTAACGACTCTCCATGATCACTGATATAGAGCATTCCTGTGTTGAAGTTGTGACTGTTTGCCTTTAAAAACTCGATAACTTTCGAAAGGAAAAAATCAGTATAAAGAATGGCATTGTCATAAGCATTGCTGATTTCTTCGTTCGTGCATTTTGAAAGTTCATTCGTTTTACAAACGGGTGTAAAAACTTCAAATTCTTTTGGGTAACGTTTGTAATAGGCCGGCCCGTGATTTCCCATCTGGTGAAGAATAATCAACACGTCCTGCTCTTTGACCTTATCAATATATTCTTGCAGCCCTACTAACATGCCCACATCGCGGCACTCAGGATCACAGATAGTATTAGTCGATGATGATTTGTAGTCTTCGTACTTAATTCTCTTGGCGACTCCTTTTGAGTCAGAGTTGTTGTCTCTCCAGAGAATATTCACGGCTTTTGTATGCGACAGAACATCTAAAAGATTCTCTGTTCCCATTCCCTTATCAACACTAAAGTCTTTGCGTCCAAAATGAGAAAACATACAAGGAACAGACACTGCGGTTGATGTTCCACATGAAGTCACATTCGTAAAACTTACTACGTTTTCTTTTTTTAGAAGTGGATTTGTTTCTTTCTCATACCCATTAAGTGAAAAATGATCTCTTCTGGCCGTCTCACCGACAACTAAGATGATAAGTTCTCTGTCTGGATCTCCCGCTGGAATAATGGAATCCCTTCCCAAAGCTTCCAATTCCTTTTGAGGATTCTTCACGAAACTGGTACTAAATTTTCCCATTGAGTATAAGTAATAGGTCGGATTAGTGTAATAGCGGATGGGCTTTTGCGTTCTAAAAAACGAAGCGTAAAATTTTCCCATCGGGGCCACTACCAGGATAATCGCCAGCAATGACAAGGCCACGCCTTTGAATCGAGACCACAATTGAGTCTTAGTATCTTTATACTCTATCTGAGTGAAACAAACGACGAGTGATGGAAACACAAAGAGCAACAATAGATAGATCCCGAGTCTCCAGGTCATAAGATCTAAAGATTCTTTGGCATCGGTCTTAACGACATTCAAAAGCATCACATCATCAATGGCGATACCAAAGCTGTCCATCATATAGGCCGCCATAGTGCTTAAGAAAAAAAGCGCTATCAATAACGGCTTGTCATAGAATTTTGCCCGTAAGAGAGTGAGAAATAAGTGAATAGCGGCCCATAGAAAAATAAAAAGAGAGGCTACGAAGACGATGTTCATGCCACTAAAAGAATACACTGCGAGAACTTTCTTAAAGAAAGTGAAGTTATAGAAGAGCGTAAAAAAAAGCGAAACGATCAATAGAAGTTTCGCAGTTGTAGTTTTAAGTTTCATTTTTATTACCATAGGAATAGTACCCCCAAATTGTAAACCATGAAACAAAAATGCAGACGATCATGGTCGCCAGGTCATGGGATAAAAAATGAGCGCCGCGAAGTTGTTGGGTTATTCCAAAAACAAGGCCTAAAAAAAGTCCCGGTATTAATGTGCGGAAATTTCTTTTGCCGTAAATAAATGTGTAAGCAAAATAAAGAGATAAAAAAGCATATCCTCCCGAAGAGTGCCCGGCCGGAAAGCAGTGTCCTTTAGGGTAATCGGTGGCAAAAAGCATTCTATAAGGAAGCAGAGGTTGGCCGCCTAAAAAAGGCTGTGAACTCCATGGACATGGAAAGGTTGTCACTCTCTTTAGTAAAAAAACACTCACAATAGAAAGAATCGTAGAGATCAGCACGACGTTAAGATAATGTTTCTTGAACAAATCTTGTCTGTCTCTCACTCTTAAAATTATTAAGGTTAATAAGCAAAGCTGACTAAAAATCACTCCACCTTTATGAAGAATTTTTTCCAGAAAAAAATTATCGCGGAAGATCCACTTGCCGCCGGAGAAGAAATGCCCGGCCAACCAGAAGTCAGTGCCTGTATTGTGAATAAGAACCATGGCCAGAGTTAATCCAGCGATGAGGAAAAGTGGTTCCTTGTTTTGAGGCCTGTGAAATGTCATGCCTCAATCATAGAAGTCTCTTATTCCTTTGTTAAGCTAAATTTCACGAAAGGTGTTCCTGGTTGAAAAGGAATTGAAATCCTCCCCTGCTCTATCAGCATCGGGTATTCGTAAACTTGGCCGGCGATTTCCAAAGGAAAAGAATAATTGAAAGTGTCGTCCACCATTTCTTTGATTTCCCAAACATTTTTGAAGTAAGCAAGATAGTCTTTTCCATCTTTTGAAAACGACTTTAAAACTCCATATCCTGGATTTTCAAATAGTGTCACCTCATCCATGACCTTTTCACTTTTTGTGGTCAAAGGTAAAGATGCAAGATTAATTTGATCCAGCTTCGGAAATAAGAAGCGCTTTTTAATTGAGTTAAAATCTTTGTCTACTGGTTTGCGGACTAATTCATAACGAAGTAAATCGGTCACCAAAAGGTCATTTAATTCAGAAGCGTTGTCATTAACCAGGACGACGGTTCCCACATTGAGTTCGTACGAAAAAAGAACCATGGCCGAGAAACCATCAATGTTCCCACCGTGAAAAAACCATGAAGCTTTCGGGTTCATTGTATTGGTCATCCACCCCAAAGCATAGCCGTATTTTAAATCGGGGTTTTCATTATCCAGACCAATTCTTGCGTTCGTCAGGTCATCAACCCCCTTCCACTTTTTTTGCAGAAAAGACTGAATCCATTTTGTCATGTCTGTCGTTGTTGAATACATATTTCCGGCAGAAGCAATGTTTGAAATTTCTTTGTAGGCAATCGCTTTATCATGCAAGTAAGGAGTCGCTACATCCAGGCCTGCCTTTGCTTTCCCAAACGATGTGTCTTTCATCTCCAGAGGATTAAGCACTGCCTGTTGAATATAATCAGGCCAGCTTTTTCCAGAAGACTCCTCGATCACCTTTCCGGCCACCATATACATCAGGTTGTTGTATTCGAAAGTTTTGCGAAACTTCTCTTCTGCTCCAACTGGAAAATTGTAAAACTTCAGGCGTGAATAAAGATCATCCTGAGTGAAATCTGTTAAATACCAGGCGAAGTCATGGCGAGGAAGACCAATGCGATGAGAGAGCAAATCTTCGATCGTCACTTGCTCGCTAATTTTTTGATTGGCGAGTTGGAAATCAATCAAGTGCTCAGAGACTTTATCTGTAAGTTTTAAATGTCCTTCATTTTCTAAAAGCTTAAGCCCAAGAGACGTAAAGGCCTTAGTGGTTGAACCAATGGCGAAAGCTGTGTGGTTTGTAACGGGAGTTTCTTTTTGGGCATCAGCAAAACCATAGCCTTTTTGCATGATGATTTCATTTGCAGTGAAAACTGAAACAGCTACACCTGTATGGGCCCTCTTTTCGTTTTTCTCAATGGTCTTGATAAACAACTCGTTGAGTGCACCGATATCCTCTTTCGAGATGGCCCAAGCGTTCAGTGATAAAAGAGAAAGTGCTAATGCAACAACCTTCATAAATCCCCCATAAACAATGGCGAAGATTTATCACTGTCCCAATAAAATTAATAGAGCTTTGGTGTTTTTTACAGAGAGTCGATGCATTTTGCCAGAGCGAAATCCTTCTCAGAGACTCCTCCCGCATCGTGAGTTGTGAGTTTTACCAGGCAGCGGCCGAAGCTCACTTCCAGGTCAGGGTGATGGTTGTCGCGGTTAGCGAACCAAGCGATGGTGTTAACGAATGAAATGGTCTTTAAATAACTCTTAAAAGTGAACTCTTTTTGAATCGACTTTGAAGCCTCGTCATACATCCAGCCATTAAGTGCTTTTAAATTTTCTGTGACTTGTGATTTTTCCATTTCTTCACCCCAAAAAAAAAGGCCGTCCGAACTCTTGAAGCTAAAAAATAAAAAGCTCCCATTCGGGAGCTTTTTTCGGCCCGGTTCGGAGCCTTTTGATTTTGTACAATTTTTTAGAATTTGTCTAAGAAACGACGACTAGTATTTAGATACTCTCGTTGATTTCATAGCAGTTTTCTTTCTTCTCTTGTCTGCAGCTTCGGTTTTTTCCTTGTGCTTAACAGAAGGTTTTTTGTACTCTTGGCGTTTTCTGTACTCACGTACAACACCAAATGATTCACACATTCTTTTGAATTTCTTCAAAGAACGCTCTACACCAGATCTTTCGTCGATCATAACTGTAATTGCTGATTGTGGATCTTGAGCCATTTTAAGTCACCTCCTCTTTCTTGGCATTAGGACTACAAAAGTTGTAGATAAAAAAGTTCCATCACTGTAAGATAACGCCGATTTAGAGTCAATGACTTTTAGGCGTACCGTGGTAAAAAAGCAAACTTCACTATTTGACACAGAACTCACAGAGGACGAAGAAACAACTTCCTCGGGCAAATCCACGTCTAAAGCGTACGAACCAGACTATAATGATGGGGAAAATGCTCCCCTGGCCCACCGTATCCGCCCAGAGGAATTCTCTGAGTTTATCGGACATTCGGAAATTTTTCAAAAGTACCCCTACTTGAGGCAAAAAAATTTCCCCAGCCTGATCCTCTTTGGGCCATCAGGAACAGGGAAAACCACCCTGGCCCGTCTCTTGGCAAAGCTTTCTGGAAAGGAATTTTACACATTTAACGCCGTTTTGGGTGGAGTTGCCGATCTCAAGAAGATTATTGCGGAAACTCAGAAGATCAAAGAAAGCACCGGACGTTATTCGATTATCTTTATTGATGAGATTCACCGTTTTAATAAGGCCCAACAAGACGCCCTTCTTCCTTATATAGAAGTCGGATCGTTCACTCTCATTGGAGCTACGACTGAAAACCCTCGCGTTTCAGTGAACAAAGCACTTCTGTCTCGCATGCACATTATTGAATTAAAAATTTTAAGTGCTGAAGCGATTGAAACGATCCTTACGAATGCACTTAAAAAAAGTGGACTCACTCTCTCTCCTGAACTGGTAAAAGTTCTCGCAAGCTACGCAGGAGGAGATGCACGAGTGGCCCTCAATTCACTTGAGGCCACACTTGAACTAGAAAACCCGACGAAAGAAACAGTTAAGCAACTTATCATCGACAACGCCCGCGCTTTTGATAAAGGTGGAAACCGCCACTACGATGTAATCTCTGCTTTCATTAAGAGTATGCGCGGAAGTGATCCACAAGCGGCCATTTTATGGTTAGCTGTGATGATTGATGGTGGAGAAGATCCGGTTTTTATCGCCCGTCGTTTAGTTATTTTTGCCAGTGAAGATGTGGGAAATGCTGACCCAACGGCTTTAACATTAGCGACCAATGCCCTTCACGCAGTTTCACAAATTGGAATGCCGGAAGCGAGAATCATCTTGGCACATGCAACAACTTACCTAGCTTCAACATTTAAAAGTAATGCTGCTTATCTTGCAATAAATCAAGCGCTTGAATACGTGAGATCCCAAGGGACAATTGAGGTTCCAAATCATTTGAGAAACTTCCCACCTCCTCATTCAAAACCTTATTTGTATCCACACTCTTATCCCGGCCATTGGGTAAAACAGGACTATTCTCCAATGGGAACTCCTAAGTTTTACGAACCAACAACAGAGGGACGTGAAGATGGGATCAAAAAGAGACTGGATTCTCTGAATTAATTTCATTCCAAAAAAAAATCTTACATCCGCAATTTTTAACTAAATCCTAATAAAAAATATTAGTCATTCTAATATTGTTCTCTTAGACTTTTGGTGTGCCTCAACACAATCAAAGGAATGACGAATGAAGAAAAATTTAAAAATGATTTTCTTACTGGCGAGCTTTATATCTTTTAATGCTTTCGCTTTTGCACCAAACCCGAAAGATGACGCCCTTAAGCTAGATCTTTTTAAAATTGCGATGAAAAACCACAAAGCACTTGGTTACAATCCAGCAAAAAAAGCTTTATTCGGACAACTTCACCTTGAAAAAGGACCTGAGGGATATTTCGTAAAAGACCTATACTGCGAAATCAATTACACAAAGGGTGTTGGTCCAGGAAACATGCCTGACCAAAACCAACTAAACTGTGAGCACACTTGGCCACAATCTAAATTCACTAAAGCATTCCCAAACGAACTTCAAAAATCAGACCTTCACCACCTTTTCCCAACGGACTCAAAAGCTAACTCAACAAGAGGAAACTTCGAATTCGCTGACGTAGTGAAAAACGAAAACCTTTCTAACTGTGATGCTAGCCGTTCAGGAGCTTCTGTCACATCTGGTGGCCACACTTATTTCGAACCACCAACGTCTCATAAAGGAAACGTTGCTCGCGCTATCTTCTACTTCTCTATCCGTTATAAAATGCCTATCGGAGACGCTCAGGAAGAGTTCCTAAGAAGATGGAACCAGTTAGACCCTGTTGATGATGCAGAAATGGCACGTAACAACGCGATCGAAAAACTTCAAGGGAACCGCAACCCATTTATCGATCACCCAGAGCTAATCGACCAAATTTCAGACTTTTAATCAGCTAACACCTCAATAAAACTTGCCTATGATGTCTTCATGACTCCCATAGGCAAGTAAGAATCTTAAGAAATCTGTAAGTATTTTATTAGTCCAAACTAATACTTTCTATTGGCCAAGTCTAATGGCTTCTATTAAATTCCACCTGCTCTTAACTTTTCAACAAAGGGATTTATCTTGAAGACAACGATTGGCTTACTTCTCCTTGCTCTTGTATCGGTAGCATCTGCTGCTGAATCAACTTACTATCCAGAAGCTTTCATGCAAGTGATCGCAAAAGGACAAGTAAAAGACGACGCTCTTAAAACTGAAATTTACAATGTATTAGTCTCTAACCACCAAAGAGATACAAAAGGTGGAAGAGACACTCTTGGTTGCGACCAAGCAGGTGCAGGAAACTGCTACGGACACAGAGTTCTAGGATACGATGGAGCTAGAAAAGTTCTTTTCGGAAAACTTCACCTTGAAGAAAGCAATGGTAAAACATTCATCAGAGATGTTTACTGCCACAAAACTTTCTCTTCTGGAGCAGGTGTAAAACCAGGTGCTATTCCAAACAGCAACCAAATCAACTGCGAACACACTTGGCCACAATCAAAATTCACAGGGTCATTCCCAAAAGATATGCAGAAGTCTGACCTGCACCACCTTTTCCCAACAGACTCAAAAGCAAACTCAGTTAGAGGAAACTACGACTTCGCTGACATCTCTCAAGACAATGGTGCTCTTGCTGGTGATTGTGAAGCTTCAAAATCTGGTTCATCTAACGATGGTGGAAGCGATGATCTTTTCGAGCCACCAACTGAACACAAAGGAAACGTAGCTCGCGCTATCTTCTACTTCTCAGTTAGATACAAAATCAAAGTTCCAGCTGCAGAAGAAAGAGTTCTAAGAAAGTGGAACGAAATCGATCCAGTTGATGACGCAGAAATGGAAAGAAACAACCAAATCCAAGAAGCTCAAGGAAACAGAAACCCATTCATCGATTTCCCAAACCTTGCTAACTACATTAACAAATTCTAAAAAAATCTAAAAGGCACTGCGAAAGCGGTGCCTTTTTGTTTTTGGGCCAGTACACTTTCATTACCTCGCATCTTAAAAGGAGTTAATGATGAAAAAAACGATTCTTGCCCTATCAATCTTATCTTCATTCTCAGTTTTTGCTTATACACCTGATTTCAACGTTACACGCGATGAAGACAATACAGTGACATTAACAATTACAAACAAGAGTGAAGAGACACAAGTGTGCTCATACAACCTTTCTTGGTTTGAAAATGTCCTGACTTACAAAAATCATTACGGAAGAGTGGTCCTGGTTTCAGATGAAACAGGGATTGTGACTATAGACAATGATCCGTATTCAAAACTGACGAAGATCACAGCTCACGTTAAGTGCGAATAATTTATTTGGTAATTAATTTGACCCATTCAGCATAGGTCGCATCGCTTGAAAACTCGCGTTCGACCTTTGCTCTTCCCGCCTGCCCCATTTCTAGGACTTTCTTTTTATCAGCGATCATCAGTGCCGCTTTTTTAGCGAGGTCATCTGCGCTAAAAGCTTCAGCAAAATAACCGTCAACTCCATCATTTACCATTTCGGCCATACTGCTGGCCTTAAAAGCAATAACAGGTCTGGCGCAAGCGTACGACTCTAAAATGGTTCTTGCTGTCCCTTCAAAATAAGAAGTGAAAAGTAAGGCATCAATCTGTGGATAAAACTCTGCCGTTTTTTCGATATGTCCGGTGAATTCAACTACTGAATCCAGCCCAAGGTCTTTTCTTTCATTATAGAGCTTCTCTTTGTCTTCCCCGTCTCCAGCGATTATCGCCTTCACGTTATGACCTTGATCCACCAGTTTTTTCATCGCCTGTAAAAAGAGCGAAAGCCCTTTTTGCTCCGTTAAGCGGCAGCAGTTTCCAAAGATAAAGGTTTCACCGATTTCTTTTTTTACCGGCACAAACTCATCGAGTTTAATTCCATTGGTGATCTTAGCGATCGTCTTTCCTTCAAGAAATTCAGGAACTGTTTTTCTGAATGCTTCAATACAATCTTCAGAAATGCCAACAAAAGTATTGATCCCATTTTTAAAAGTCAGGCGATAGCTCCACTTATTTTTTGGAGCATGAGGTGTCCCGACTCGCAGGATGCGCTTTTTAATATGCGAGCGCCCCACGGCCCATCCTACAGCTCTTACGTCGCGGTAAGAGTTAAAGACGAAGGCATCAGCATTGATTTGATTTAAAAGCTGCCAGAAGACCATCTGTTTAACAATGTTCAGGTAGGTTTTATCGGTGATTGGGAACTCAAGCGTGTCGAGATTAGGCTGAGTTGTTTTAAGCTTATTAAAACGCTTAAAAAGCTCTCCATTAGCAGGTCCAATAAAGACCACTTCGTGCCCGGCAGATAAAAGTTTCTGGGCGACTTCGAAGTTCCACTTCTCACCGCCGCCCCAAACATCGTATCCGTTAAAGAGAATAACTTTCATTTAAATCAGCTTGTAGTTTTTGTACTCACCGATACGGTAACCGGTAGCACTTTCAATTAAATCGCTCACAATAACGTCTAAGATACGCGAAGAAAATTGAAATGGAAGTTTATCAAAATCCAGCTCATTGCGGTTAGCATCTAACCACGGCTTGGCCACCCTAGGGTGGGTGCCTTTAAATTTCTTTAGACCCCACACGCGGGTGTAGGCGAATTCTTTTTGATTATCTTTAGCGTTGCCATGATAAAGGCGGTCGAAGGCCACCACTTTTTTGGCCATGACTTTTTCTGGTCTTGCCCAACCGTAGTGGAAAATTCTCGCTTTAATCAAGCGCGCTTTAAGTTTAGTATCATCGGCCTTTCTAAAGCCCTGAGCATCCAGCCACGATTTAATCCCTTTGTGATTTCTCACCAGGCGGACTTCTCTTCTGTACATTGTTCTTGTGTATTTATAGATGTCCACATTTCCATAGAAGTGCATGTAGTTAAAAACCAGACCATCGATCTGATCATTTTTTTCCATCTCTTCAACACCTGCTAAAATCGCCGGCAGATCATCTTCATGAATGCACTCATCGCCCTGAATGTACTGACAGTATTTCCCTGTACACTGCTCAAGTGCGATATTCGTTTGCTGAGAAAGAATCAACCCGCTTTTTTGAATCGCAGGGTCCCACCAGCTTTTAATAAACTTGTATTTCTCACCTTTAAGGTTTGACGTTAAATAAGCGTATGTCCCGTCATCTTTTGTGCATTCCTGGTCATCAAAACCTACGTTGATGACAACTTCATCACAGATAGGCTCAATCGAAAGGACACTCTCCAGGATGGGGTATCCTAAAGTCAGACCGTTTTTAATAAATGTAAAACCAGAAATTTTTTTCAATGTTATCCTACGTACTTTTTATCCGCTTCACTTTGTTTGATATTGCGGAAATTTTGAAGATCATAAATATAAAGTTTTGCCAGAGAGTCGCTGTATGCTTTCATGAAAGCGAGAACAATTCCTCTCTTGCCCATTTTTCGTGAACGCCAACTCATACGAATGGCCGTCCAGACAAAGGAGAAAATAACTTCCGGAGCAGAAACGCGTCTGCCCTTATTAAACTTTTCAGAGCCAATGAGCATTGAAAAGCGGGGCATCTTCGTAATCATCGCATCCAGGTCATAATCCGGATCGTGAAGCACTCTTACGTGGCGAGGAAAATCGGCCATCAGGTGTGGTTGTTTTCCTAAGTCAATTCCATCAATAAGGTGCAGGTGGTGGTTTCCACCAGTGTATCTTGTTCTGTCTCTTAAAAAGAGTCTTTCTTGATAGTCGCTTCTGCCATGTCCGTATTCGATAGCCGCGCCTTCAAAGTACTCCGTTCTCACCACTCGCCACATGGCGATCGTGCGGTCGTTTTTCTCCACAACTTTTCTTATTTCTTCAACGAGCTCAGGAGTCGCAGCTTCATCAGAGTCGATCATAAAACACCACTCATAAGAAGCGTTATCAATTGAAACGTTTCTTTGCGGGATAAATCCCGGCCATGGGTTTTTAACGAATTTTACATTGGGGTAAGTTTTAGCGATCTCTTCCGTTTTATCCTTACTCCCACCATCAATGATTACGACTTCTTTAAAAGCTTTGAGTGAATCAAGACAGCGTCTTAAGTGTTTTTCGGCATTTTGAGCGATGATGAGAACAGATGCGGGAATAGATAAATCGTTAGTCATTAAATAATCCCGCCTTCTTTTAGATTAGATGCATTTAAATTTCATATCGGCAGTGTAAGCTTCTTCGTCTTGAAACACAGAACCAACAGCTCCTGCTCCAAAAACTCCCTTACCTACGCTTTGTTCTTTTTTTCCACCCATAACTCCCATCATGCCACCGCCAACAGCAGCTGCTTTTGAGACTTTCTGGATTGTTTTATGAGTGCTTTCGTCCATTGAACCAGTGTACTTGGTGTCTTCAGATGTGAAGGCCGGAGACTGGTCTTTTTCACCACAATAGCTTTTTGCTTCTGCCATTGCTTGTTCTTCTACTACAGTTTTCTCAGTTCCTCTGATAAGGACTCTGTGAATACCATCAGCACCCGGGCGAACGTGCTCGTGAGAAGCACAAGAAACAAGACCTAGAAGTGAGATAAGTAGCGCGCATTTCATTAACTTCATGTTAACTCCTAATTGCATTTAAATTTAATATCAGTAGCAACTGATTCATTATCCTTGAATAAGCTCTTTTCCATGCTAACTTCTGTCGGCGTGGCCTTAACAGTATCGTCACTTAGGTATTCTATAGTCTTACCTAGTTTTGTGCAATAAGCACGGGCCTGCTTGTGAGCGGCTCCTTCCGTGTCTTTTACATCTTCACCAAGAAGACTGATAGAGTGAATGCCATCGGCCCCCGGACGAACGTCCGGAGCCGATGAACAAGAAACAGCTAAAAGTAATAATGCTAAAGCTGATAAGTTTTTCATTAGAATAGTCCCGCAGGGTCCATAGTCTGAAGAGTGTTGATAACGTGGCGAAGGAACTTCGATCCAACCTCACCATCAATTAGTCTATGGTCGTAAGTGTGAGTTGCGTACATCATCTGACGAATAGCGATTGCATCGTCTTTAGTGACAACTGGACGCTTCTGGATTGTACCAACACAGAAGATCGCAAGTTGTGGCTGAAGAATAACTGGAGTCGCTGCCAGAATCCCGAATGACCCGTTGTTTGTGAAAGTATAAGTTCCACCAGACATATCATCCAGAGTTAATTTCTTAGCACGAGCTTTCTCAACAAGAACGTTAAGGGCGCGAGCAAGTCCTCTAATGTTTAAGTTGTCTGCTCCTTTGATAACTGGAACAACAAGTCCGTTACCAGGAACTGCAACTGCACAACCAAGGTTGATGTCTTTTTTGTAAATGATGTTCTCACCATCTGTAGAAGCGTTAACGATCGGGAACTCTTTAAGAGCTTGAACGATAGCGTATAGGATGAAGTGAGTGTAAGTAAGACCGAAGCCTTCTTCTTTTTCAAACTGCTTTTTGAAGCTCTCTCTGAACTTCACAAGGTTTGTCATATCGACTTCGTCGATTGAGTTTACGTGTGGAGAAGTAAGCTTTGATGCTTGCATATTGCGAGCGATCGCTTTTCTCATGTTGTCCATAGGAACAATTTCAACTCTCTCACCTGGTCTAAACACTGGCCCTGGAGCTGGTGCAGTTGGAGCTTTAGCTGCTGCTGGAACTGATGCTGCTGCCGCTTTTGGAGCTGCTGCGCCTGCAGATTTTCTCCCACCTGCTACGTAGGCTTCGAAGTCAGCCTTAGAAACTCTTCCCGCTGCTCCTGTTCCTTTGATATGAGCAAGTTCAGAAAGAGGAATTCCCGCTTCCTTTGCCATTGCTTTAACAAGTGGAGTGTAGAATCTTCCTTCTGTCGCCTCTTCTGCTACAGCTGCAGCCTTTGGAGCTGGAGTGCTAACTGTTGCTTGAGTTGAAGCAACAGGAGCTGCCGCTGGTGCCGCTGCCTTTGGAGCTGGAGCGCTCGCTCCCGCCTCGCCAACAACCGCGATTAGTTTTTGAACGTCAACAGTGTCACCTTCTTTGTAAAGAAGCTCAAGAATTGTTCCTTCGTATGGAGAAGGGATTTCTGATTCAACTTTATCTGTAGAGATTTCAAGAAGAGTTTCATCAACAGCAATCTTATCCCCTACCTTTTTGTGCCACTTTGTGATTGTACCTGTTGTAATTGACTCTCCCATTTGAGGCATTACAATTTCGTATCTCGCGCCACCAGTTGTTGCTGGTGCAGCAGCTTTGGCCGCCGGTGCTGGAGCTGGGGCCGCTGCAGGCGCAGAAGCTGCTGCCGCTTTCGGAGCTGAAGCTGTTGCGCCTGGAGCATCATCGACAACAGCGATGAGCTTTTGAACGTCAACTGTGTCGCCTTCTTTATAAAGAAGTTCAACAATGACTCCTTCGTATGGAGAAGGAATTTCTGACTCTACTTTATCCGTAGAGATTTCAAGTAGTGTTTCGTCTACAGCGATTTTATCGCCGACATTTTTGTGCCACTTAGTGATGGTACCAGTAGTGATTGACTCTCCCATTTGCGGCATTACGATTTCGTGTCTCATATGATTCTCCTAAGTATCCTAAAAAAATTCTATTAAAAGTTGAGTGCTCTTTTCTTCGAGGCCAGTACCGCTTCACCTAACCACTCACCAAGTGTCGGGTGCGGGTGAATTGTCGCGAAGATCTCTTCATCAATTCCTTCCATAGTTTTGAAAAGAACATACTCATGAATAAGTTCAGTCGCGTTTGTTCCAACGATGTGGGCTCCCAGCATTTCGCCGTGTTTTCCCATAAGCGTTTTTACAAATCCTGTATTTTCATTTGAAGCTACGGCCTTACCGTTAGCTGTAAATGGAAGCTTTCCTACGTTATACTCGATTCCTTTTGCCTTAAGTTCTCTTTCTGTATAT
This sequence comes from Bacteriovorax stolpii, assembly GCF_002872415.1. Lineage (GTDB taxonomy): Bacteria > Bdellovibrionota > Bacteriovoracia > Bacteriovoracales > Bacteriovoracaceae > Bacteriovorax > Bacteriovorax stolpii. The sequence goes on from NZ_CP025704.1 coordinate 2,718,337, forward strand.
CCAACAGAAGCTACTTGTGGCTGACAGTATGTACATCCAGCGATGTTCATTTTGTCGATAGCGTGTGGGTGCGCGCCTGCTAAGTGCTCAGCTGCCGTTACACCTTCGTGAGAAGCTGCGTGCGCAAGAAGAGGAGGTCCAGAAACGTCACCGATAGCGTAGATGTTTGGAACGTTTGTCTGGTACATATCGTTTACTGAAATGAATCCGCGGTCAGTTTTGATACCAACAGCTTCTAATCCGATGTTGTCGATGTTTCCAGTCATACCAACAGCAATTAGACCCATTTCGAATTTGTGCTCAACTTCTTTTCCGTTTACTTTTTCAAAGATTGAAACGTCTTTACCGTTATTCACAGCACGCACGCCTTCGATTCCAAGAGAAAGTTTAATTCCGTATTTTTTGTAAGCTCTTTCTACTTCAACTGATGAATCATCATCTTCGATTGGAAGTAAGTGTTTTTGAAGTTCGAAAATATGAACGTCTACACCAAACGCATTCCAGAAGTAAGCAAACTCAACACCGATAGCTCCGGCACCAATGATCCCGATAGACTTTGGAAGAGTTTCCATTTTTACCGCTTCCCATGCTCCAATCAGGCGCTTTCCATCGTGCTCAAGACCAGGGAATGATCTGTAGTGAGCACCAGTTGCCACGATTAGGTTAGTGAAGTTGATTGTTTCAACAGCTGTCGCTGTTTTTACTTCAAGTGAATTTTTAGTTTTGATTTTACCGAAACCAGTGATGACTTCGATTTTATTTTTCTTCATCAAAAAGGCGATCCCTTTTGACATCTGATCAGCAATTCCCGAAGCGCGCTTTACTGCGACTGCTCCATCAAGACCCTTTAGTTCGACATTGATCCCCAAAGACTTCATATCGGCGATTTCATGAACTGAGTGGGCAGACTTTAAAACGGCCTTAGTTGGGATACACCCACGGTTAAGACACACGCCCCCTAATTTATCCATTTCTACGATTGCGACTTTCTTTCCTAACTGGCTTGCTCTAATTGCAGCTACATAACCACCTGGGCCTGACCCAAGTACAACAACATCAAAGTTTTTCATTCATTGAATCCTTAAATTTTTTAGTTTAAAGTACGCCTAAATTTGTAAAGACAATGGCATCTATTGTCAATGAAAGGGCCGTCATTTAAGTGATAAAAACGCAAAGCGCAAACGATCTCAATTTAACCGCGGCCGAGAAGGCACGCGTGCTGGAATTTTTCCCTCAGGGAATCATTGCTATCGACCTTGAAACAACGGGGCTTTCCCCTCTTGTTGATCGCATTATTGAAATTGCGGCCATGAAAATAACCCCCGAAGAAACGACGGTTTTTCAGACGCTGATTAACCCACAAATTCCCATTCCCCCGCACACCACTGCGATTCACAATATCACTGACGAAATGGTGAAAGACTCGCCCATTCTGCAAGCTGTTTTACATGAACTAAAACACTTTATGGCAGACCTTCCGGTAGTCGCCCACAACGCCAAATTCGATATGGGTTTTGTGGTGATGGGCATGCAGAAATCCAACTTAGAACTCTCAAGCAATGATGTTTACTGCTCTTGTAAATTAGCGCGCCATACGCACATGGAACTGCCTAACCACAAGCTTGCGACTTTAGTTAAAGAATTAGATATTCCGCTTTTAAACCATCACCGCGCAACCGATGATGCTTTTGCGGCCTTAAAAGTTTTCCTACACTCGCTTGATCGTGTAAGAACGCCCCTCTCTCCAATGCTCAAACGCCACGGCCATCTCTTCACTTTGAGTGAATTTGAGAAGCTGGACATCGAAGAGCTGCCGGAGAAATTTAAAATCTTAGAAAAACTGGTGAAAGAAGCGGCCGTCGTGGAAATTCTCTACAGCGGTGGAAATCATAAGAACGAATGGCGTCCGGTAAAGTTAACTAGTTTACTAAACTCGCCGGAAGGAAATATTCTGTATGCACGCTGCCTATGGAGTGATATGCAGAAGTCCTTTAAGCTAAAAAAACTAACAGATCTTCGCTCTCCAGGTGCTGAAGACATCGCCAAATGGCTCAAGAAATAATGAAAGATTTTATTACAAAAGAAAATATGTGGTACCGCTTGCAGCAGCTGATTATCTTGGTTCTGCACCTAATTCTTCTTAAATGGATGTACTACACTCTGACAAATTCAGGACGCCTAACAATGACGGAAGTGTTCTATCACTTTATCGGCATGTCGATCATGGGCGCTTGTTTAATCAGAGGAACTGCCTGGTGGGCACGTCACCACTACATCAAAGAAATCAAAAAAGACTTAGCAGAAAATAAAACAGAAACGGATGCAGGAAAGAGCGAATGAGCTGGACTCATGAGTTTAAAGAAGCGCTGAAAAACAATCAGGACCTGAAAGATTTTTTCGGGTGTGACTTTCCTCAGGTGAATTATCCGGTTTTTATCCCGCGTGTTTTTGCCGCTAAAATTTTAGAGGCAGGCCCAGGCTCTCCTCTTTGGAATGAATTTCTTCCCCACATTGATGAAAATAAAGACGACGGACGCCTTGATCCTATTGGAGACAAGGTTCACGCAAAAAATAATCAACTCATTCACCGCTATGAAAACCGTGTCCTTTTTACACCGACAACGGTGTGCCCGGTTTTATGCCGTTATTGCTTTAGAAAAAACGAATTGTCGGCCAAAGATGAAATATTCGATCAAAAATTTCAGGAAGCGCTTTCTTATTTAAAAGCAAACTCTGAAGTGAATGAAGTGATTTTTACTGGTGGTGATCCCTTTATTTTAAGCAATGAAAAGCTGGCCACCTACATCCAGGAATTCTCTGAAATCGAAACAGTAAAATACCTCCGCTTTCACACCAGAACTCCCGTGATTCTACCTTCGAGAATCGAAGAAGGATTAATTGCCATTCTTCAAAGCTCTGCTCACTTATTTAAGCGCTCAATGGTTATGATCCACGTCAATCATGTGAGTGAATTAACTGATGATGTGAGAGAAGCGATTCTTCTTTTAAATGAAAATAATATTGAAGTGTTTTCTCAGAGTGTGCTGCTTAAAGGTGTGAATGATTCAACAGAAGCGCTATACGATTTATTTACCGCTTTAGCTGATATCAAAGTGAAGCCTTACTACCTTCACCATTCTGATGAGGCCCGTGGGGCGATGAATTTTTACGTGCCTTTAGAAGAAGGCCGCAAAATCTTTGCTCCTCTTCACAATAGGCTACCTGGTTGGGCACTGCCGCAATACATTATCGATATTCCGGGAGGCCACGGGAAAACCCCGGCCTTTAACCCTGAAAGCTTTGAATTTAGTGGAAACTTAATCACTAAAAATGGAGAAAAAGTTAAAATTATTTGACAGATTTTAACACGATCATTATATTTTCGAGCACACCATACAAATGCGGATTTAGCTCAGTGGTAGAGCGTCTCGTTGCCATCGAGAAGGTCGCAAGTTCAACCCTTGTAATCCGCTCCATTTGATTTTCAGAAAATTCGGTAAAATCTCAAAACATTAAAAATCTTAACAACTTAAATTCACGAGGACAGAAATCAATTCACATTTGTTTATTTCCCCATATTTCGTCATCTTTCAAAGTGTCCTTACCAAATCCTTACCAGAAACTTTTTGAAGTAGCATCTGCAAGCACGTGCTTGCGTTTTGTAGCACCAAAACTTGCAAACTTCTAAAATCCCTCAATTTTTTTAGCAAGCATAGGCTTGCTTCAACTTCGCTATTAACAATCAATTTTTTTGCCACAACGACAAGCACCACCTTGCCAAGGTCGTGGCATTTTCAAATGGAGAATTTATGGAAACAACTACAGAAAATATAAAAGAAGAATACCTATCAGATTTCGCAGTCCTCTTAAAGAAAATGAGACTGCTTAAGAAACTAACAAGACAGCAAGCTGGACTCCTTTTTGATTTCTCTTACAAAAATATTGAACGCCTAGAAAATGGCCGTGGAGCAATCAGCGTTGAGAAATTTAAAGAGTTCCAAGAAAAATACGGCTACAGCGATTCAGAAATCGAAGACCTAAGGTCAGGAAAAATACAAGCCTCAACAGATGCGAATTCCATCAGAAGAAAAAGTGGAACTAAAAACAGACCAGACAGAAGATTTTGTCACAGAAGAATTACTAGAGAGTGCAAAGTTTTAAAAGAGCTAAGACTTCTTAAAAATATTAATCAATATGAAGCTTCAAAACTTTGTGGACTTGGAATCAATACCATTGGCTTTATCGAAAACGGCCGTGTAGCTCTGACTGATAAAAAGATACTCCATATCGTTCTCACTTATGGTTTTTCGATGGAATATTTTAACCAGCTTTTAAAAGTGTCTCCTCTTCGACATGAGATGGTCGAGGAATGCCAAAAAATCATTGAGAGAATGGATGAGAATAAGTTAAGAATTATTATGCCGATGCTTCAGAGTATGACAAAGTGAAGAACTGTCGCGCACAGCATCATTGACTCCATAGACCGAATCAGTATAAAAAATATCTTAATTAAATTTAATTTATAAGGACACTATATGGCGAGAAGAGTTTTTCTAAGTTTCAAAGCAGAAGACAGAAAAAGAGTTGACGGCTTAAGACTATTAGCTGCGAATCCAAATTTTGAAATTGAGTTCTATGATGAATCAGTTAGAGATCCGTATGACAGCACAAACGCAAACTATATTAAATCAAAATTAACTGAAAAAATAACTAGAGCTTCAGTAACAGTGTGCCTAATAAGCGAAGATACTCACACTAGCGAATGGGTAAATTGGGAACTAGAGAAAAGTCTAGAAAAAGGAAATAAAATAATTGCAATGGCGTTAAAAGATGTTTCAAGAGCAGTATTACCAAGAAAAATTAAGGAACTAAATTTAACATTTCACAGTTGGGATCATGAACATTTAGCAAAATTAATAAACTCTTAAATTTATGAAATTCAAGGAAAATGATTACCCATCTATTTATTTATCAGCTGATAAAGCCTCAATCCAAGCTCAAAACTTTTATTTGTGGCTAATCAAAATTGATCTAGCTTTAATGATTGTGGCCGCACTGCTGACAGTTTTTAATTACCAAGATCTTGAAGTAAAAAGAAATATAAATGGAATTTCGGCTCTTTTGTTTAGCATAGCGTTTATACTTTCTATCATGCTTAGATTAAATCGATTTGAAAAAACATGGTATGGAGGACGAGCGGTAGCAGAGTCGGTAAAATCCTTAACTTGGAAATATATTACCAAAGCTAAACCTTTCGACACAACTACTGATGAAAAGTCGACTTCAAAATTAATAGAATTACTTAAAGAAATTACTTCAAAAAAAAATGATCTGGCATTTAATTTCGAAATTAATGACAACGATATGATCACTCACAAAATGAAAGAAATTCGATCATTGCCGACTAAAGAGCGATTAGAATTTTATAATGAAGAGAGATTATTAGCACAAAGAAAGTGGTACGTTACAAAGGCAAAATATAACAAAACCCAAGGGAATTATTTTTTTATTTCAACATTAATAACTCAATTTATCGGACTAGGATTTTCCATTTACCTAGTGACATCACCTAATTCTATAAACCCTATCGGGGTTTTATCCTCTATAACTGTCGCTTTATTTTCTTGGATGCAAATTAGGAAATTTCAAGAGTTGTCACAAGCATATTCTTTAACAGCAAACGAGCTTGGTTTAGCTTTGGCAGAATCAACTTCAATAACTAGCGACAAAGATCTGTCTAACTTCGTGAACGAGTCCGAAAGTGCGATCTCTAGAGAGCATACCATGTGGTCTGCAAGAAGAAATTAACCGATTTAAGAAATATATACATATTAAACGGAAATATTAAGAACGTAAAAAGTAATTTTTCGGTAGCAAAAACTTCTTCCAAAACTGCTTATTACCGAGAGAACATTCGTAATCATTTTCCTCGTAAAATATTTCAGCAAAATCTGTACCATCATTCTCACTGATAAAATCTGCCAACTCATCAATAACTGATATTACATTTTTAACTTTTCTATCTTTCTCAATCAACCAAAACCATCCTTCGTCACTCTCTAGAAATCCACTCTTCTCTGCATCTACTGACTCGTTAAGTAAATCAGGATCGTTAAATCCATTTAGCTTAACTTTGCCATCACTGAGATATTTTTCTGCAATAAAATACCCAACAGCTCTTGGAAGCTTATCTAAACTTTCTCTTGCTCTACCGCATATTTCTTTAAAATTATCCCATGCTGGAAGATGCTCCTTTTCAACCTTTTTTACATCCTCTGCATTTTTACATTTTTTTAGCTTTTTAATTTGATTTTTTAATTCTTCAATTTCAGATTCCTGCTTTTTGTAAGTAAGCTTATATTCTTTATTTTCACCTTGTAATTTTTCATATTTTTCTAAGGAAACTCGTTCCGGTTGTGGAAGTGACTTTAAAATAGAAGGCAACTTTTTTAAAAACTGATCCTTTTTGGAATTCCAAACAGGTGTTTTAAAATCCTTAATACCTAATGCTTCTTTAATCTCATCTATGAAACCATCTAAATCATCTATCTTGTCAACTTGAACACCAGAAAGCACTCCTCCTAAATCATTTTTAGCAAGTGGTGGGATGGTTAATACTAGTTTCTTATGTGACAATGCCCACGAAGCTCCTAATTCACAAAGACAAAAATGGCTCTCGTAGTAATTTGAAGAAAGTATTATTATTACAATCTTTGGATCTTGAATCTTTTCTTTTATAAAACTTATGAAATTTTCCCCCGAGGGAACCCCCATACCTTCAAGCGATGTACAAAATATATCATTAGCCTTTATCTCCAGCGTTAATCTTAGAAGATCGGCCAGTGCATCCACTAATTTTTTGTCCTTGTGGGCATGACTTATAAAAATTTGTGCCATTTCTTGTCCTTAGTTTTTCATTATCTTTTCCAAAAAACCTTGTAGGCTTTTCCATTTTCAACCCGAAAATAATCGGCTTGAGAGTCATTATAAAAATAAAATATGTGAGAATTTTTTTTTGATAAAAAATCACGCTCTAACATTTTTTCGGCATCAGAAACATTTTCAAAAACAGGAAACAAATTTGAGGTATCACGATTTTCGTTTTCTCCGTAAACATCTAAGATCATTTGATTGACTAAAGCCTCAACCGAACCTGAAATGTAGTAATAAGAAAAATGACCAACACCTTGATAATTAAATCTATATATTTTAGGCTGAATTCTCTTATATCTACCACCATCCAACCAAATCAGAATAACTTTCGTTAAAATAGTTGAATTAAATTTAACAAAAAAATCTGAAGCAGAAGCGTTTTGATCTGGAAAATCTATACTCCAAACTTCGCAATATTTTTCTCTGTTTTCACGAGCGCTTTCATGCACTGTAAACTCAGGAAAAAGTTCATGATAGAAATATAAATTCCCTTCTTCATTGTAACCATATTTCCACTTAGAGGTTTCTGTGAGATATTTTTTAACTCTCTCCATTGGAGACAAATCTAGCCCCAATCTTTCAAAATACATACGCTCGATCATATTATCTGTTGAGGTACTATTTACTGGGATATTTGTATCAATAACTCTCGAATATACAACTCCGGCCCTTAGAGGGCGTCCATTAGAAGTATAATCTTCTGTTAAAAAATATGGCTTATCAGGACTATTTTTAATAACCCAAACATCAAACTCTTTTCCATCGTGAACTACTGTTTTTAGAAAAAAATTTGGTAATTTATTCAAACGACATGATCGTAAAATCGTTATCAAGTCTGGCTGAGTTCGTCGATACTGGTCAGCTCCCACTCCATGAAGAGTGCCGTCATCTGCAACTCCAAAAATCAAAACTCTATCTGATAATGTAAGGGCATTAGACAGGCATAGCAAATCGTGAATTAAGTCTGAATTTACGCTTGGATATTGCTGCTTAAAGTCTATAAACTCACATTCTTGATAGCGCAATAACTCTTCAAAGTTTACTGTCTCGACTTGGTTAAGTTTTAACATCACATTCTCTCAATCAAGCTTCAACAAGAGTGACTTTAAAGAATTAATAAATTTACTTGTAACTTCTGCGCAAAATTCACTATCTCTCAAATACTCTTTGGGTGTTAATGTTATATATACTCTTTCCCAATTTGATTTACTTTCATCAACACGTGAAACACAATACTCATAATCCTTTAATAGACTTAAATTACTTTTTTCTCTAAAAAAAATATCCACTAAATGATGTTCTGGATTTTTAGAAATTAGACAGAGTTTATAGTTTTTTGTCTTTTTCATAATATCAAAAGAGAACTCTAGAGTTTGCGAACCTGCTGCAAAAGTACAGTATTTAACATGAGGCACTCTTCGACCGTGTAACTCATACTCATCATCAAGAATTTGAGTATAGCTTGAATAAAAATCAAGAATTTCTTTTTGCTGTGGAACGAGTTTTGTCTTATTTTTGCCCAGTTTAGAATCAGGCAATGATCCTTTAACAAGATAAGATTCTATATTTTCAGGTGGAATAATTTTCTGAGTATCTATAAAAAGCGACTCCGTGCTTAAATCTTTTAAAATTTTAAATTCAACACATGAAATATCTAGCTCTTGACTAGCTAGATACGCCGCTACACTCTTTACTCTTTTATCAAAACTCTGAGAAACCAGAATTATTTTCTGTGAGCTGTTAAGCAACGACAGTGCAGAATCATCATCTATTTCTTCTGATAGAAACTCTAATATTGATTCTCTTGCATCAACATTCAATTTATTTTTCTTTATAAACTCACTATAGATATCTACGACATCCATTGGGGTCAAGGTAGAACAATATGAGGCATATTTTAGCCCCTGAATATCTATCGTTGATCCAGAATGATTTCTCTTTAGCTCAACAATAACTAGGGCGCCAGTTTTATCGACGGCCAGCAGATCAAGACGATCATTTATTTCAAACTTGTCCAACTCCTCGCTAATTACGAGAAAATCTGAGTCATAATGCTTAGATAATATAGAGGGATTCTTTTTAATCCATTGTTGTAAATCTGATCTTTCTTCAAGTTTTAACTGATCCAAAGAAGATTCTTCAACCTGCTCAAGCTCTTTTGTTTTAATATGTATCTTATACATAAACTCTCATTTTTTGAGCTTGCTCAAAATGCTACCTGATTTTAATTGAACAATCGCTATACCTATCTCGATTAAAGGCTTGGCATATTCTTTTAGCAACATCTCAACTTGTTCTTTATCTATTGTTTCGAAAGAATTTTCAGAAACGACCGTTGCATCTCCTATCGGAATTCCCTTATAGTAAAATTGTTGTTTAACTCTAACCTTTATAGATTTTTTCAAAAGCCCTTCATCAATTTTAATTTCATCAAAAACAACTACCTTAAGATCTTCTTTCTGTTGTATTACTGTATTAAGTTTTTTATTCAAGAAAAAAGCGACAACTAGCAAAGCTATAAAATTAAAAATTAAGAATATAAATAAATATTCAGCAGACATTAGACTATGCAACCTTCTTTAGATTTTCCAAGATATATTCCTCAGGATTAACAGAGGTATTTTCTTGATCTCTAAATTCTCTGACTATTCGATTCAGAGCAAAGCGGTTCATAAAACCTTTATCACAAAGGAGAACAAAATCATCTTTACTTATTCCTGTCATGACTTCAAAAAATTGTGGTGACTTTGTTTGAATTACATCATCAATATTATATTCACGCTGATAGGTCATATAGATAAAATCTGCCATACAAATTGCAAGTCGCTTAATTTGAGTTGCATACCACTTTTTACGAGTCTGCCTTTCTTTGTCTTCATCTTTTTTTTCAAAATCTTCAATGATTTTTTCTTTCTCATCCTGAGTTAGGTTTGGATCAGATTTAACATTTTCTAAATCGCTTGCATCACGACCAATCTGTATAAAATCATCAACGGAAGCTGAAAAATCCCCATTTCTGTATCCTTTAACTTTTTCTAAAATTTCTAGGATATAAGGATGCTCTTCAAGAAGTTTTAATTTTCCAAAATTCACAAGCACATTTGAAGTAATTCTTCGTGCTAGGGCGATTCTTGACCCCTCGTGGTTAAGGACTTCAAAAATATCTTTTGCTGTTGTAGCAGTACTAATTAGACTTCCCTCATAGAAGCGCTTGATCTCTAGAGTATCACAAAGGCCTTCAGTAACGATTTCAAGGTTGTCTTTATTTACGTCTACATTCCCTTCAAAACTTTCCTGCTGTGAAATTTGGTCTGCGATATTACTTGCACAATCATAAGTCACTTGAAGACAACGAGTTATGGCAAAATCAAATACCCAAGCTTTAGGTTTCAAAACCTTCTGATCTTCTGTAACCCAAGCAGACTGTACTCTGAAAATAGCTTGGTAATATGATTCAGAAGATTGAGTATCATTAAGAATGAGGATACTATCCCATTCTCTTATTGTAACACCAGTTAGAAAACGTCCACAGGTGAAGGTGATCGTTCCTAATTTATTGGTCTCATTCGCTTCCTGAATAGCATTTTGAACCTTGGACTTTTCAGAAGCATATATCTTATCATTTTCTTCCTTCTTGCCATCATTCCCCGAAGCATTGATAAGAATGAAGTTTGAAAAATATGGATGATTTTCTAGTTTTTCAATAAGTGCCGAAATTGAATCGACTCTGCTTAACCACCAAACTGTGTGACGTTTTGCTGGACAACCCAATTGACCTGCTAATTTACCATAGACACTAATTGAACGTGCTTGATGATCGGAACGAGTCAGTCCATCAATGAAGTGATCTACCGCATCTTTATAGATGAAATTTCCTTCTTCGTTCGTTTCAAATAGACGATTCAGCGAAAAATCAATGTCATCTGTCTCGAATGTATCTCTTTGTTCCTTAATGTCATCATCTGTAATTTCAATAGCAGAAATATTAAGATCAGGCATCAAACGATAAATTTTTTCTCTAATCTCTTCTGGATCAGATTCTCGTTCTTCTTTTTTGTTTTCCATTTCATCAAGATAACTATAGGTATACACTTGCTGAGAAGAAAAGTCGTCCTGTTCGATAAGTCGGAAAGGTGTTCCAGAGAGGTCAAGGCGATGTTGGAATTTAAGTTTATCTAAAATCCCTTGAGCACGCTCTGTTCTGCTTCCATAGTGAACTTCATCAAATATGACTAAGTCCCATTCAATTTCTGGAATTTTGTGAAGTCGTACTTTTGTATTCCTGTCCTCGTCAATCCAGAGGTCTTGAAGAGATACACACAGAACTATTGGGCCATTTGCTTTGGGAAAATCTCCATCATCTGTTAAATAGGGATCGTGTGGATTTTCCTTTTTATACTTTGCCCTTATTCCTGTCCATCCATCAAAATCAACTTGCTCATTTACAGTCTCGATCCATTCTGTAATGACATCAGGTTTATAAGTAACAATTAGTGTATTCCGAGAATTAACAGCTTTTGCAAGATGAATACTTGTGAAGCATTTACCAAAACGCATTTTTGCATTTATTAAAAAACGATTCGAATGTGTAGCTGCACCAATAACTTCAGGAGCGTATTCTTTTTTGAACCACTTGCTAGCCTTATCAATGGCACCTTTCTGCTCTTTCCTAAGTGTATATTTCTTAGGTCGTGGAGAACCATACTTCAGCTCATTATAAGCTATCTCTACAGCTTCAAACGGCTTCTTAGTATTTGGAACTATAAACCACTCTTTACCCGGACTGTTTTTTGGTTTTTTACAGCCATGTTTTAGGAGAATATTATGAACATCAGAATCTCTACAACCTTCAGGAAGCTCACCAAGGAAGATCCACTTGGGCTGTTCAGGATTACTTGTACCAAACTGCTCTCTGATTCGCTCTTCATGACGTCCGACAACACAGTGGCCTACTTTAATAAGACCATCTTCCAAGTAAGTCTCTGTTGAATATGCGTAAAGTTCTAAGCGTTCCATGAATTAAGACCACTCCTGAACTTTTTTCTTAATATGATCTTGTTCAGCTTTCGTTAGCTTGAAAAAATCTGCAATCATTTTATCATTCCACTCTTTGGAGAAATCTAAGTATGGAACCCAAGCCCAACGATCTTTGGGTATATGTTGTGTTAATTTCCTTACACCTAAGAGATAGCGAGCAAAATCAGTCTTGAGATAGGTTAAAAATGATTCTGCCTCTTTTTTTGTTTCAAAGCATCCAACAACATTATATGTCTCAGTTGTTGCTTCTCCTTTTCCAATAATAAAATAGTGTTCAGGTCTTAAAGTACACCGTGCCATTCCTCGTCCATACGCATTCGGAACAGCTACCTTCCATTTTGAAATTTTGTCTGCATTTTTTACAATTGCCGAAAGAGGTGCGTATTTAATTTTTCTTAGATTAGTGTACACCGGTATTGCATCTTTGCTTTTAGGATCAACAGATTCATTTCTATTGAAATAAAAAGTTCTCAATCCAAATGGTTTACCTGACCAAGCAAAGTCAGAAACCCATTTTCCACTCCACGAGGAGACCAATTTTTGAATAATTTTTAATGAACCAGGATCATCAGGAATAATGTCATAATCTGATAGCTTTAATTCATTAATTGTTTTTCCATCATCGAATTTCACTTTCCCTTCATAAGTTGAATCCCAACCGAAAAAACAAACGCCACCTTTAATTTGGACTGTTGGAAATACTTCTTCAGATTTTTCAAAATATCTAAGCGTTTTTAACTTATTTGAATTAATCATTCTATCTCTAAACCCATCGAGATTCTTACCACCAGCAAACCATCTTGAAGGGATTACAAGCATTAACTCTTTTATCTCACCACAATTAATTAAATGCTCTACAAAATAAGGATAAATTAAACTAGCACTAGCACCATGACCGCCATCTGATTCTTGATATGGTGGATTTCCTATGGCAACAATTTTTTTATTTCCTGATTTAGACTTAATGTAATCAATCATATTCTCGAACTCCCTTTCAAATTTATCTTGATCTAAACAACCATCTTCCTCAGATACATAATGACCATCTCGAATTATGTGATTGTATTTTTCATTGTGACTTTCAGAGTTACCTAGAAATGTTCTCAGACTTAATCGGTGATGGCGCTCATCTGGAGCCATACCAAAATAACGGTTGGATTCATAAATTTCTTTTTTCACCACTTCTAAGTCCAACAACTTAGCTTTTGCTTTTGCTTTACAGCTCAAAAAAGCACAAGCTAACAGCAACTCACCTGCTTTACAAAAAGGATCGAAAAAGACCACGTTTTCATCTATAAAAACATCTTCTCCTAGTAGAGAAACCATTTCCAAAGCTTTATCCATTTTCAAGATTGGCTGATCTCGGCCAATAACATTGCCAAGAACATCAACAACATGAGCAGTGGGTTTTAATGCCAATGCACTCATTGATTTATGCTCCTATAGTTCTAAGTTCATTTTTGCTTGTTACAAAAATAACTTTTGCAAAATTAAATTCATCAAATCCTTTTAAGCGTCCTGAAATTACCGCATCCATAAATTTAGATGAGCGCTCATATTCAAGTGGAATTGTTTTAGATTCTTCACATGATTCAAAAAAATTTACCCATGTAAGGTCAAAATCCAATTCATTGTGCCCATTTTGTGCAAACCACTTCGCTCCCGATTTAGTCAAAGAAGCATTTTGTTTTGCAGTCTTTTCGGAGCTTAAAGCTGAGAGCGTTTCATTTTCATCAATGTGCCACTTGACCGCAGAAATCACATGAGTGAAAAATTCTTGATTTTTTGCGATTAGTGAATGAGTTGTTGAAATATTCAATTTCTCTTTTAAGAATTTCACAGTCTCTTGAAGAATACGGGTGCGAGTGCTTTCGATGTTTTTTGGATCAATGTCAATCGCCCAAAGTGTGTTAAGAGCATTTGCAACTGCATACAGAGGAGCTTCTTTTGTTTTGCCAAAGCCTTGAATGACTGCTTTCTTATAAATTGCTTCTAATCTTCTTCGATAAATTGGAAGAACGATATTTCCATGACCGCAACAAGGTTCAAAGAAAACAACATCTTCATTAGACCAAAAATTTTTTTTATCCTTAGCTAGAATGTCTAGCATTTCCTCAACGTAAGATTCCGGGGTGAATACTTCACCTAAATCTCTAACTCGATCACGGCTTCGGTGAGATAGACTTGAAATATCAATTAAATTACTCATATATTATCTCCAATATAAATAATTATCGGCGACAACTGTGCATCGTGTTAATTTTATTTTGGAGAGGTATAAGTTGCCTTAAAGAATTTCATAAAATTAAAGGCTGAGTTCATTGTTCAAGATTGTGAAAAAGATTATAGCCGCTGAATTAATTCATCTGGCATAAGAACATCTTTTAAAGCTGAATTAGCCATTACAGAATATGCCAAATCGCTATCTAAACTAATCGCAAATGGGAGTGTAGTACACTGTAGAGCATTTAAAATCATAGAATCTGAAAATCCTGCTCCAATATCCGAGCATATCTCTATGGCATTTTCCCAAGTAATCTTTTTATCGAAAATAGCTTTTTGACCATCGTTATACATACTGAGATAAGTGATTTTAAGCTTCTCTAAAGCCTTATATTCTACTTCCAAGGGTTTTCTAAGATAAACGCTACATAATGCCTTCCAGAGTTCCATTCCGGCATTTCCTGAATTTAAAAAGATTTCTCTTATCTTTTTTATTTCTCGGTCGTTAAAAATTGGTTCAGCACCTTGGTGCAATTCACGATTATGTAAAATGCTTGATTGAGCACGAATAGCTTGCTTCTTCTTATTGGGAAGATCTAATTCAGAGCTTGGGTGAATTGCAGTTCTAAGGCCTTCAGTTAACAGCAGTCTTCTATAAAATTCCAAATATTCTTGTGTTGTGTTTACTGTTGAATAAAGGGCAATTTCATTTTTTTGAATTTTATTTTTTATAAATTCATATGTTCTTGTGTGAAACTTTTTTGGGGAATAGCTTAGAGTGATAATGACATTGGCGTCTAAAATCGTCCCTTCAACTTTCGTTCCATTTTGCTTTAAATTAAATAAGTATTCGTCAAATTCCGAAAAACGTACAACTCGTCCCATTTCATTCCTTAAAATCTTGCTGATTCCGAATCATTCTTTTCTTTTGCTACAATTGAAATAACATCGTCTTCTGATTCAGATTCAACACTCTCAATTTCTCTAGAAAGATCATTAATTCGCTTAATGTCTTCTTTCGATAAAGGTATATTTCTTCCCTTCTCTGCTTCTTCAATGAAGGCGTCAACATCACTAATATTCTTGTTTTCCATATATACTCCTTGAACTTACTAGGGCTATTCTAGCATCTAAGTCGGAACCTTAACGTTCCGATTTTACTAGCCTCCTGAGCCTTCTCTGACAAGGCCTTTCCGCGCCCAGAACCGTCTCTGTTTGTGTTTTAATATGTGAAAATGACTTTAGCTATGTAAAATTAAAAAATAATTGTACCAATTATAAATATGAAAAAATTCCCTTACCTGTCCTTACCAACACACAAAACTATCAATAATTACAAGTGGTTACAGGTTGCCCTGACCCGCTCCATTCTTACTTTCAAAACATTATCAACGAACTGAATTACCTGATTAAGGCCGCTTTTCTGTCTGCCATGAAATTTTAAACGAATCACAAGCTTCTCTTCTAACTTGATCATTTTTAGACATCGAGATTTCATTCCTTAAGGAGAATTGAGAAAAATGATAAAGCATTGCGGCCGGATCATTTTCCATACCTAAGTCAAATACGCCAAATCTAATATCAGGATGCACACCTAGTAACGCCTTACCAAGATCTTTTTTAACATTCTCATTTTTTAAACTGCAATCACCAGGCAGTGTATTTTCGGTTATGCAAGTAACAGGAGTTTTGGATTTCATACACTGAGAGACGATACTTTTAATTTTTGAATTCGCTTTAAAATATGGCATATCAGTTAAAACTTTAACCATTCCTGCCTTATACTTTTTTGTTTGAAACAAGGCCCTCGTTTCCGGAGGGTACTGAGCATTGAGCTCTTCTGACAGCACCAAGCTCGCAATGCTTGTTACTTCTTTACCAGATAGACCATTGCAAATGGCCTTTACTCCAGTTGGTACAGTCTTCGTTGTTTTACACTTTAGATCTGAAGGAGCAGCAAGAAGATCATTTATCATTCGCTCTAAATTCAAATTTACTGATGCATTTAACATTAAATCTAAAAAACCTGAATTTTCCCAACTTGCGCCAGAAATGAGCCCTTGCCTCATATGGTTCTGAAAAAAGCTTGAAAGTGTGAATTCTTTCTCTTGAGATAAAAGAAGTTTAACATTGCTCTTATCACCGCCGTACGATTCTCTATTTAATACCGAAGCTGTCATCAAGCAGGTATTTTTTTGTACATACTCAGGAGATGTCAAAAACTTTCCAAGCAAATCACCTGAAAAACAGGATTCTACATATACGCCTAATTTGTACTTTGAAGAAAGATCATTGATTTTATCAAATATCTTCTCTGGTGGAGTATCTCCAGAATCTAGAGAGGCAACTCCCCCTTCAAGACCGTGTGAAAGCTGCATAATAAAGACATCAGAACCAGGGACCGAGGTAGGATTTACATCAGACCACTTTGAAACAATCTTGCAATGTTTGTACTTATCTAGATATTCTTTAGCTTTATAAAAAGAGCCATTTGAATCGCGTGAAAAACCACTGACCACAATACACTCAGTTTGAGCGTAGATATTTTTCGCTCCAAAAAAAATGAATAGTAAAACGAGCAAACTTCTAAAGCACATACATCTATCCATTGCTAAACTGATATAAACGATAAGTTACTATCAATTATAGAATAGATGAGTTCCTATTTTTACGATTCTTATTTAATGGGAAATTTTTGCCATTTTCTAAACATTCCAATTGTACTACTTAGAAACATCGTTAGCTTTTAAAGTGCTTCCTGATTTCTCATCCACTAATTCTTTAGGTGCCCTTGGTATATCAATCACCAGAGCGCTTGCAGGTTTTTCATTAAGTGGTTGCTTAAGACAAGCAAGTGTTTGCAGCTCTGATAAATTTTTTAATCCACATTGATGCATTTTTTCTGGCGATGCTCCTGATTGTAAACAGGCCATCGTATTTAATTCGCCGAGATTTAAACTTTTACATGCTGAAGCGATGCTACTTTCCGGACTAATTGTTAAACACCTAATAGCGTTGACCTCACCCATATTTAATTTTTTACAAGATTCTGCAACTTCTTTACTTGGTTTCAATTTAAGACAACTAAGCGTATTCACTTCTCCAAAGTTTTGAAGTTTACATCCTCTTGCAACTTCTTCATCAGGTTTTAGGTTAAGACAGTTGATAGTGTTGACTTCTCCAAACTTCAAAAACTTGCACAACTCCGCGACTCTCACATCTGGTTTCATGTCCAGGCATTTCATCGTATTGACTTCACCAAAACCTAAAAACTTACATGCTTTAATTCCTGTCGCATCAATGTCTCCTTGAAGACATTTTATAGAGTTTGTCGGTCCCACTCCAAGCAGAGTACAATTCTCAATTTTGGTATCATCTGCTTTAGAAGTACTACATTCCACAGTTCCTTCAATAGACTTTGTTAATCCTAAACATTTTGAAATACGATTTTCAGGGTAACTCTCTACAAGTGTCTTTGCGTCTTCTAATTCTTTAAATTGAGGAGTAAAAGAATTTTGCCCTTTACTAAATGGGTCAGTAGATAAAATTGCAAGCGTCATCACAGCTTCGCGCTCTTTCGGGTCCATTTTATCTATGGCCTTACATTCTTCTGAGACACTACTTTTATAACTAAAGGGCCAGATACTGATCGAAACGGACGACTTAGAACAACTTCCACTATTAATGAGCTTAGCTGCCTCTACTCGCTTTATTACTGGAGTTAATGTTTTATCAATCTGTTCATCTGAATAATTTAATGACTTCAATTTTTTAGAGACGTCTGAACTAATTTTATTATCTTTTACAGAAAATAAAGTTTTAACAATTGCAGAATGACAGTCATTCTCATTTCGCTTTCCAAATTCAGAGCGAAGAACCCCAAGTTTATCTATTTTCTGCTGAACAACAGATTTATCACCTGAGCCGCAAAAACAATCAAGCTGATCGACCATATTTCTTTTATCTGACGATCCACAATTATCTTGGGAATAAGCAGAGGCCATTGTTAAAAATAAAAGAATGAAAGTCTTCATAAATGTCCCTTACAAGTTTCGTTTATTAAAAAAGGCCCGCTTAAAGCAGGCCCTTTTTAATTTTTTAAATTTTATCTTGCCTGACAATATCCACTCGCTTGTCCAGTCCACTCGCAAACTCCAGAAAGCTCCTGGCATTTTTGTTGTGATGATCTGTGCGAACAAAATATTGCGTTTGGATCTGTTGACCCCGGACGAGCTTGGCAGTAAGAAGATGTCGGCGGAATCCACTGACAAATACCATTTAGCTCTTCACACTTTTGCTGTGTAGATCTCAAGTAACAGAATTGTGCATTTGGATCTTTTGCACCAGGTCCCATAGGAAGATAGCCAGGATTTTTTTCAGGTCCCGCTGGAATGTAAGCAGGCTCTTTTTTTACTTCGACTGGTTTTTTAGCAGCTTCTTTTCTTGCTCTTTCAAGTTCAGCTTCTTGTCTATCGTCTGTTGTAAATGTTTCTGTAAACTGCTCAAGTGTCTCAACGTCACGACGGTAGTCATTTGCTGAATATTGATAACACAGAGAATTTACCGAAACATTGTCAATATGAACGGATTCAGAGACTCCGCTATCGAATGTTAGTGCAATTTCATTCTTAAGTGGGTTAACTCCAACAATTTTTCCAGCACGAGAACCGACAGCTCCGCGATCCCCTACGCAATAACCACTTAAACATCCCTTCCCTACAGCTACGTACTCCTGAGATACTGACTCGATAACGCCGCTATCAAGCATAACAGAAATATAATATTTAATAGGGTTAACTCCAATAATTCTTCCCACGCGAGTATTAATAGCTGCACGCTCTCCTACGCAGTATCCTCTTAGGCAGCCCTTACCAACTGAAACATGTTGAGCTGAAACGGTTTCAATGACCCCGCTGTTATAACGAAGAGAAATCATCTTAGTGACTGGGTTTACACCAATAATGACTCCGGCCCTTTGCATTACGGCCCCACTGTCATCTGCACAATACTTAAGATAGCAGCCCTTATTGGCTGTCACATACTCAATACCAACAGTTTCGATGCTTCCGCTTTCAAATCTAATAGTCACTTGTTTTTTTCTTGGATTAACTCCAATAACAGTCCCTGTTCTTTGATTAACAGAGGCCCTGTCGCCTGAGCAAATACTAAAAATACTATCCCCACCTTGTGTGTCACTTGCTTCAGCACAGGCATCATATGAGCTTGGCAGACGAGAGTTCTTTTTTGTCTCAACTGCTACTGGATTATTAAGCGTCGGTTGAGTCCAGGCACATCCAAACAATGACATGCTAAGAAGAAATACAATATTTTTCATTCGTCCCCCTAAATATTCTCATCGTCATGTCGGTTATACAGGTCGTAACATTTAATCCTCGTCTAAAAAATTCAGGCATTATCAGCAACATACCCATTTAAAATTGTGACAAAACCAATCAATGTTACAAAAACCATTTCACTCAGTTATTCATTGGCCCCTTTTACCTAATTAATTTAATTTATGGTCGCATGGTATGATTTTATCTACTATCGAGTATGTTGCAGGAGGAACCTCTTCATGCGTTGATAGAGATGAATTTAAAATTAAACTTTCAAATGGTAAATTAGAAGAAATTAAATCAGTAGAATGGAATGAAGGAATGTGCAAAACTGGTCGTTTCTTTATGGCAATTCCATCAATAATTTTTGGTTCTGATAACCATGGAAATGATTTAAAATGTGTGTTTGACGAATAAAATTGTCTTTTCATTCACCGGTACACTTACGGTTTTTTCTGTATTCTATAGAGAGCAATCTCCTCTCAATTTTAGCAATTGCGTTTTAAAACCCTCAGCTAGTTTTTTCGCTGTTGTTTTATACGCTTCCTTATCACTCCAGGCATTGGCAGGAGAAAGGATAGAGGTTTCCACCCCATTAACGGTCACAGGAATTTTAAGGTCAAAATACTCGTCTTTAACAAATTGGGCATTTGCAAGCTCTCCTGCTTGAATTGCTCTAATGATTGTTCTGGTGGTTTTCAGAGGAAACCTTGTTCCTGTTCCATAACTTCCTCCGTACCAGCCAGTATTAATCAGCCATACTTTGATATCGTGTTTGGCCATCATATTTCCTAATAAATTTGCATAAACTTCTGGCCTTCGAAGCATAAAAGGAGCTCCAAAACACGCTGAAAAAGTCGCTTCTGGCACCTTTACCCCAACCTCTGTTCCTGCAAGCTTCGCACTGTAGCCCAGCTGAAAAAAGTCCATAACCTGCTCGGAAGTCAATAGGCTTACGGGAGGCAATACTCCAAAGGCATCGGCCGAAAGATAGAAGATATTTTTAGGGAGCTTACCTACACCATCTACCACTCTATTTTTAATAAAGCTTAGTGGATAACTTGAGCGTCCATTTTCAGTAATTGAATCATCAAAAAAATCAATCTGCTCCCTATCGTCAGAGAGCTTTACGTTCTCTAAATAAGAAGAAAACTGAGTGGAAGCATTAAAGATTTCAGGTTCTGTTGAAGGCGAAAGTTTATATGTTTTAGCGTAACAGCCTCCTTCGAAATTAAAAATCCCTCGATCAGACATTCCGTGCTCATCATCACCAATAAGCAGTAGTCCCTCATCTGTGGATAACGTTGTCTTCCCTGTTCCAGAGAGACCAAAAAAGA
Organism: Bacteriovorax stolpii; assembly: GCF_002872415.1. Taxonomy (GTDB): domain Bacteria; phylum Bdellovibrionota; class Bacteriovoracia; order Bacteriovoracales; family Bacteriovoracaceae; genus Bacteriovorax; species Bacteriovorax stolpii. The sequence continues at coordinate 2,739,203 of NZ_CP025704.1, forward strand.
CAGAACTTTCTCCTGCCACATTTTGATTGGCCCCTGAATGCATTGGTAAAATATCGTGATCAGGCAACAAGTAATTCATTGTAGAGAACATTGATTTTTTAATTTCTCCAGAATATTGAGTACCAATGATAAGCGTTGTTTTCTTCTTGAAGCAAGTAACGATCACTGTTTCTGAACGCAGGTTATATTTCTTGGGATCCACCTTTAAATGGGGCGCATGAAGTATTTTATAAGTATCGTTGTGCTTACCTTTTCCAGCAAAAGGCTTGAACATATAAAGCGTAAAAAGAGCTGAGGATGCTTCTGTTGAGAAAAACTCAATACCTAATGAAAAGTGTGAGAGTGAACCAATAGAGCGATCTGTACTAAAAACTTCTTCTGCATTATTTAAGGCACTCAAAACTTCACGTTCTAGTGCTTCAAAGACCTCTTGATCCATTTTTTTTATATTATTTTCCCACCAGATATTATTTTCTGACAATTCATTTAGAACGACATACTTATCATTGGCAGCTCTTCCCGTGTGATCGCCTGTGGTAATGACAAATTCACCGTTTGGCCCAAGATGTCCTTCATTTCTCTTTAAGGCCTTTTCTATAAGTAACGACTTGTGGGAGTTTTTTAATAACTTCTTCGGAGTAAAATCAAGCTTAACCATTCTAAATGCTCCTTAACATAAATAGTAATATGGACTAAAAATCTTTTTCATAAAACCAACACGCTGGTCGGGCTCCTGAGTCCGTTGTACAGGCCCCAATTTTAGGATCGCTAAGATCAAATGGCACATCCTTACCTAATTCACAAATAGCGCCTGAGAAATAAGTATCCAGTCTGCATTGTGGATTAGGATGATTATAAATGGTCTTTTGAACTTTTGTATTATCACTTAACTGAAGCTGAGGTTCTCTCGTTCCTGAGACCAACGAAGCAAAAAATCGACTCACGCTAAGCCCGGCCAACACAATACGAGCACAAGTATTATCTCTACATTTTGAAAGTGCTGTTTTGTAATCACCTGCATCTTGATCCGTATCGAATTCCTTAACATCGATTCCCGTTTTATAAAAAAGAGGAAGACATTTTGAAGTCGCATAATAATCGGCCTGCCCTTCGGCCGACGACCAACCCCTTAGACCAGAATTTCCTCTTAATATTTTAGGTGCTCCACCTAAGTGGTGCCCAATTTCATGACAAATTAAAAGCAAAAATGCATCTTTAGTCATAAGGGGATGTCTTGCCAAACCACCGCTCAGAACCACCACCGGATTGTTCAAATCATCTCTTGTGGCATAAGCATCTACAACTGCATTATTCCAGTCTTTTTCAATTATAAGCTTTTTATTCAAGAGCTTCGATACTTCCGGAGACATTACAGTCAGAGCACTCGCAATGACATGATTGAATTCCTCTTCAGAAAGACCACTTCCCAAAGATTTAAGTCCTTTTTCATATTTTATTTCTGAGATTGGAAAGCAAGATTCCGCACCTCTTTTATATTGAGCAGAGTGAGAACTTTCAGAAACGAGTAGAGCTAGCATCAAGGCAAGAAATATCTTTTTTTTCATCAGGCACTCCTTCATATTTAGGGATAAGTAACATGATGTTATTTGCGCCTACCATGAATTTACTCATTTTATAACCTCTACACAATCATTCAAAAACCTATTCTAAATCAGCTTAAGACCATCACAACTAACATATAAAGACTCTGTTATACCAAACAACACCCTAAAGGAGGGTTATATGAAATTATTCAACAACGCACTATGGACTGCACTCGCTCTTGTTCCTGCCCTTGGTTTTACTGCCTTGCCAAATACTTTCGAAACAAGCATCCCTGTCGAGCACGTTTACTCTCCGGCCGGTTTTGACACTAACGATAATGCCGAAATTGCAATCACTGGCTACTTACCGAATCTTTGCTACAAAGCACCTAAGTCAGTTGTGACTGTTAAAAATGGTAAAATTGCAGTAGCGATGAAAGCAAATAGAAAAGATAATGGCCTGGCCTTTTGTGTAAATATCAAAATTCCATATGTTGAGTATGTAAACATCGGTGTTTTGGATAAAGGCCCTTATGTGGTGGCCGTTAATGAATCCACTCAGTGGGAGAAATTTAGCAATTTAAACATAATTGAAAGTAGAAATAACGCTAACGAAGAAATTGTCTATGCAAATGTCGACAAAGTTGTGAGAGCGGATGATGACAGCAGGAAAGTCTTACTGCAGGGTTATAACCCAAGTGATTGCTTTGAATTAAAAGAAATTGTCATAAAAGACAATGGAACTGACACTTACTCGATTCTTCCAACAATGAAACAAGTAAGAACACATTGTCCTAAAAAGATGATTCCTTTTACTTATGAATTTGAAGTTCCACAAAACCTTGAAGCAGATAAAGTCCTTCTTCATGTGCGTGTTATGGATGGTAGATCAGTGAACACCTTCTTTAACAATAAGCCACTTTTTGAATAAGAATCTTTAACCTGTCTATTGAGCTTCAAAGGCCCCACTTTATAGGTGGGGCTTCCTAAAGACCTTAAAACCCACCTTCATTCGATATTTTTGTTCCCAGCATCTTGAAGTCATTCCATTTAATCGCTACAATTTCACAATGAAAGAGTCTTATGAATTTTCCGATGTCATCATCTGTGATGACCACTATGTGAGTGCTATCGGCGTTGAAATGCTGCTTAGTCAACACAGCTCTCGCCCCCTGAACATTCGCAAGGCCTCTACTGGCGAAAAGGTTTTAGAACTGTTTACCCAAAAATCATCTGATTTACTTATTGTTGATTTAGGTCTTCCAGGCATCTCTGGCATTGAGGTCATAAAAAAGATCCGCCAAATGTCCCCTACAACGAAGATCATTGTCCTCACCGGACAAAACGAACCCCATCTTCTCAAACAAGTCTATCAACTTAAAGTTTGCGGAATTTTAAGAAAAATGGGAACAGGCAAGAATTTAGGAGAGGCACTTAATTTTATTCAGACCAACACTGACAAAACTTACCTCGATACCTCTGTCACCTCTATTTTAAAAGATCAATCTCAAGCGACGCCGACACCACGCGAGTATGAAGTTTTAGAACTCATGAGTAAAGGTCACACAAGTGAAGAGATCGCCAAGGAAATGGACTGCTCTCTTTCGACCATCAAAACATATAAAGCTCGCATCATGAATAAAAGTGGGGCCAAGAACTCTGCCGAAATGATTTCATGGTACCTAAAGAGGAATTGAGACTACGACCTCTGTTCCCTCTCCTGGGGTTGATGACATTTTAAAATCCCCTTGGTGTAAAGAAATAAAGTGGCGAACCAACATCAGACCTATTCCTGTGCCCTGTGATTTTGAAACACCTGCAAGATTAAATTGTTTAGAAGCTTCCAAAATCCTTTCTAATTCCTGCTGGTTAATTCCCTGCCCTTCATCCCGGACCTTAATTTCAATTTGTTTTTGATTTTCACCAACCGAAAGATAAATTTTTTTCCCAGGCGCTGTTGAGCGAAGAGCATTAAAGAGAATATTTCTTAATACCGAAGCTATCATTTCAGGATCGCCATCAATGAAAAACTGCTGATGTGATGAGAGGAACTCCACCTCAACTCTCTTAAGAACCAAACGACTCTCCATTGAAGAAATAATATCTTTTATCAAAACAGTGAGTTCAAATGGTTTACTGACTAACTGGAACTGTGCTGGCTGTTTCTTTACCCATTCCATAACATTATTTATTAAATTATGGGAGGCCATCGAAGTGCTCTCTAGTAAATCAAAATGCTGTTGGTGTTCTGAACCAAGATTTTTTTGTAGAGTAAAAGCAATCAATGACTGGGCCTCAACAAACCCCGCTAGGTCATGGGCCAGCATGGCCAGGAGACGGGCACGAAACTCCATGCCTTCATGCAGACGAATTTCTGCATTTTTTTGTTCTCCGATGTCACGAAAGAAAACAACAGTTCCCGGAGAATTGCTTTTTCCATCTTCTATCTTTTCCAGTGCCAGGTGAAAATACTGTGACCTCTGATCTTTTCCGTTCACGACAACCTCTCCCGGCTCCAAAGGGATCTCGGGTAAAAGTTTTTCAATTGGATCTCCCAGATAATTCTCCGGGAGATTAAAAAACGATTTAGCTTTTTCATTAATGGCCATGACTCTGTGTTCATCGTCTATAACAAATATGGGATCAGGCATTTCATGGAAGATCCTCTCCATTGCTAACGGAACAACGCTTAAAAGACGATGGCGAAGAACCGTGTAGATGATGGCCACGATGGTGAGTAGTAAAGATAAAGTAAACCCTACAAATTCGACTCCTTCTGGGAAATGAACAATATCGGCAATGATTTTTTGAGCAATCCCCACCCCAAGACCAACATTGAGTGCCAGGACCTGATACCTGCGCTGTCCTTTGCTTTTAACAAAACTAATGCCACTGATGATATAAGAAAGGAACATGATCCCCATCGACCAGAGATAAAAGTAACTATAAATTGGGCCTAATTTAAAAGTGATAATAGAGGCATCAAGGTAATGGAAAGGTCTGAAGTCATAAAAAAGTAAAGCTTGAGTTGATGGAATGAGCATCATCATAAAATTAACAATACAAGGAAGAAAAACAATCGCCATGGCCCCTTTTTTGTTCAGCCAATCCCAACGCTCAAACACTGAATTAACAAAAAAGAGCCAGCAAGGGGCTAAAAAAAGTGTCCCCAAAATACGCATTTTAAAGAAAAGAACTTTCTCTTCAAAGGTTTGGGCAACTAAAACCCCCAAGAGAGACAAGGCACCGACCAAGATAATGATTGAGACAAGAATCAGCCAGCGCACGGCCTTAAGTCTCCACAGGCGCGATGTTTGAAGAATGGTAATTGTGGTAAAAACGAGAGTTGCAATATTACATAACACTAGAAATATCGTAAGACCCACAAGTAACCCTTTCCTGAAATAAATTTAGAAGAGAGTCAAGAATAGCAAAAACGCATGCCCAAGAAAATATCTTTTATAATATCTTTTTGAGCATGCGAGCGCATGGGTTCTACTGCTCTACGCAGAGAATATGTGGATCTTCATCTGAGACGTCACCTTGGTCGGAAAGATTACAGTGAACGTTTTGCAAGGTCTGAGGGTTATAACCAAAATGGTCATCGGCCGACGTTGTAGGACGTCCATAAGCAAAATACTTAGTCACTGAAGACGATGTGAAGTTTATGCAAGTATTGTTTGTATTGCTTCCACTCCAGTTTCCGCTTGCATCGATATCAATCCCAGTCATCCAGTTTATATAATTACCCGCAATATCAACAACAGCGTTAGTAAGTGTTCCGTTAAAAACAGAAGCTCCCGTCGTAGTCCCTATCGGAGTCGTTCCATTTTTTCGGACATAGGCCTGGTTAGGATATAGAACCCAGTCAGTACTTGGGTTGCGCGCATCCGAAGCAACCAGCGCCTTGTAAGTTCCGGTCGAAGGTTTGTTTGAATCGCTATTACAAAGACTATCTAAGGTCGTAATGGCAGCGGCTGCACTTGCGCCCTGGTTACCATTAATAATAGTTGCCGAAGTGACAAACATACGGCAATCCCCACCTTCACCACATTCAGCGGGCGTCGTTGTTCCTCCGCCTCCACCAGAAGAATCATCTGATGATAGAGAAGGTGCATTCCCTTTACTCTGAATACAGCTGGCAAGTACTAAAAGGTTTAAAACCACTAACATTCTTTTCATATTTTTACTCATAAATCATTCTCCCTTTTCTTATTTCTTAAAAAGCAAATCCCACAGAAGCACCGTATGAAGATGTCGTCATTTCATTACCAGAAGCAAGATCTGACTCAGTTCCACCTACATCAACTTTTCCATACTCCATTTTTTTATAATGAAGGCCGATATATGGCGTTCCACTCTTAAATGGAATTTTTACATCGACAGCAAAAGAAGTTTTTGGACTTAAAAAGGCAAGTTTGTTTCCTGATGAATCGGCCTTATCAAAAGTGTATTTTGAAGAAAGGTAGTAACGTAAATTAAGGCTAAAAATCCCAAAGTCATAACCGACAACCGGAGCAAGAGAGAACTCTTTCCCTTGAGCATTTGTTCCACCAAGATCCGCAGGATCTTTTAGCTGCATCCAAAAGTTGTATTCAACTCCAAGACCAGCTTTTAGACTTCCAAATCTCATTCCTAAATCTGAGTTCAGGCCGTAAACGACCATGCTGCGAGAATCAAGATTAAGATTTGAAGCGGCCAGTGTCCCCATAGAGAGTCCTGTTCCAGCAGAAAAGAAAACCGGAGAGCTTGAAGCTCCATTTGCACCAAAGGCCGCATAGGCATTGGATGATAAGATTAATAATAGTGCTGTAAAAATTGATGATATTAGACGCTTCCTCATACCGATAAACCTCCTATTTCCGGACAATGATGATCAATACTTTCCATGAATACCGAGCAAACAAGATCAATCCTAATCCTGGAGATCCTGACTCGCGTGTACTAGCCTAACATGCGACAAAAATTCCTCTGTCCTCCAAAAGGACTACAGAAACTTTTTTTATTTTTTTGATTTTTTTGCTCTGTTATTATTAGAAGATAATGAGACTGATGAGAGCAGAGAGCATAACAACTCCCCATGAAGGAGCTTTCCATTTTTCCAGAAGAATAAATCCAATCAAGGCCACTAAAAAATCCTTCAGATTAAAAATAGCACTCGAGCACACGGGATGAAAAAAAGCAGCAAGCAAGATACCAACGACAGAAGCATTGATTCCTAACAACACTTTCCTCATTCGATCATATGTTCTGAGTTTTTCCCAAAAAGGTAAAACTCCGGCAATGAGTAAAAATGAAGGGAGAAAAGCTGCGGATAAGCAAAAGAGTCCTCCACTCCACCCATTAAAAGAAAGAGAAGAAACTGTCCCAAGATACGCAGTAAAAGCAAAAAGTGGTCCAGGAATCGCCTGTGCCAGTCCATATCCTGCCATGAATAGATCTTTTGAAACCCAACCAGGAGTGACAACTTCGGCCTGCAGTAATGGCAACACCACATGGCCTCCGCCAAAAACGAGAGAGCCGGCCCTAAAAAAACTATCGAATAACATAAGAAATGGAGCTTGATAGACAGAGCGTAAAAATGGCGACACAAGGAGAATACTAAAAAAAATGATGAGACAGCTAGCACCTAGCTTGCGACCAAATTTTTCTTTAAATGGAAGATGTGGCAGTTGTGATGTTGATTGAAAAAAGAAAGCTCCAAACACTCCAGCGACGATTAAGACAATGAGAGGGACGAAAGGCGCTGTAAAAAATAATAGACATGCGCATGAAGCGATGGCCATCAAAGAACGTGTCTTATCTGGACATAATTTTTTCCACATTCCATAGACCGCTTGTGCCACTACTGATACTGCCGCAACCTTCAGGCCATGAAGTACATTTTGATGAGATTGCAAATTGAAATGGGTCATTCCCATCCCAAACATGATAAGTAAAATGGCCGATGGAAGAGTGAAACCAATCCATGCTACTAAGGCCCCCAAGAAACCAGACTGATTTAAACCAATGGCTATTCCCAACTGACTGCTTGCGGGTCCTGGAAGAAACTGGCAAAGGGCGACCAGGTCAGCAAACGAATGCTCTTCAATCCATTTTTTCTTTTTTACAAACTCATCGTGGAAATAACTCAGATGAGCAATGGGTCCGCCAAAGGATGTAAGCCCCAAACGCAAGAAAGTAAAAAAAACTTCCAGCAACGTCATCTGTCAAATTCCATTAAAAATTCTTTTATCATCTACTAATGACCTAGAAAAAATAAATCCATTTCTCTTAAAACAATTCTATAATACCAACAGATGGAAGCAAATAAACAAAAAGCAATTGGTAGAATTCAGGCCTCTCTTACCGCACTGGCCTTTGGGCTTTTGGGCGTCTTTGGGAAATGGGGATTTAGTTCTGGCTTTTCAGTCGGCGAACTAATGGCCTATCGTTTTTTTATGGCCTCTGTTCTGCTTTGGATTGTTGTTTTACTCTTCAAGAGGCGCTGGATTAAAATTCCTTTAAAGCAAACTGGTATCTTTGCCCTGCTTGGAATCTTTGGCTATGCAGCGATGTCTATTACCTACCTTAGTGCGATTAAGGGACTGAGTCTAACCACGGCCGTGCTTATTCTTTACACTTACCCATTTTGGGTCAGCCTTTTCTCTCACTTCTTTACAAAAAATAAGATTACGAAAAAGGAAGTTCTCTGCCTGATCATCGGTGGAGTTGGATTGGTCTTGCTTCTTGGTGGCCATATTGAAGTCAAAGAATTCTGGGCAGTGATTTCAGGATTGGCCTCAGCTATTATTTATGCTGCTTACATTCTTCTTTCAGAAAAATATCAAAACGGCACACCTCCGCTTGCATCTTCTTTATACGTGATTACTTTTGGGGCCCTGGCCTTATTTGTTTTTTATCATCCAAATGTTACTGGTATGAATACGCTTTCCCACTTTCAACTCTTCACCATTCTCGGGATTGCGTTTATTTGCACCATTCTTCCGCTGACTCTTGAGCTGGCCGCTTTACAGAAAATTAAAAGCACTGAGTTCTCAGTCATCATGATGCTGGAGCCTATCTCGGCGACAATGTGGGGGGCCATCATTTTCAAGGAAGTGTTAAGCCCACAACAAATTGTCGGGGCCTTAACCATTTTAGGAGCTTTGGGGCTGAGATTTATTAAAACTTCTTCATCCACTCGGCCTTCTCTTTCAGATCAACATTAATATATTGATGGAAATCGAAGATAAAATCGCTATCGTGGTAGTTTCTAACCCACTTCTGCTGAAGCATATAGCTTTGAGTATGGACGGTAAAAATCGCAACGACGTCATCCGCAAGAAACTTATTGGCCTCTTCATAGAGCTTTGTCCTCGCAGGTGAATCTTGCATCTTGGCCACAACCTCGTACATTTTATTAAACACCGGGTTGTTATAGTTAGCGCTGTTGGCCCCTGGAGCAGAGTTTGGTCCGTAGAAAATCTGTAGGAAGTTTTCTGTGTCCGGGTAATCTCCAATCCATCCGTAATCAATCATCATCACAGATCTCTTTTTAATTTTAGCTTGTAACTCTGGATTCAGGTTAGTCACCACTTTTATCTTGATTCCAATCTTCTCCATTTGCTTCTGGAAGAACTCTGCTTTCTGGCGGGCAGAAGTAGAACTAAATGTATCAAGAGTAATTTCAGGAAGACCTTTCCCATCCGGGTATCCGGCCTGTGCAAGCATTTGGCGAGCAAGCTCTAAGCTTGGTCCCTTCCATGGATTTTTAAAACCAGGAATGTTCCCTGCAACTCCGGGAGGTGCTGAAGATTCGGCCGGAACACCTGTATTATTATAAAAAAGTTTATTCATCATCGCTTGATCAAAAGCAAGGCTCATCGCTTTTCTCAAGTTGATGTTTTGAAAAATTTTGTAATCAAAATTAAAACCATAAAAATAAACATCAAGGGCCGGAGTGATGGCCAATGAAATCCCTTTTTCTGTCATGCTCGGAGAAAGTTTGTTATCAACAATTGTGGCACTGAAGTTATCTTTTGGGATGCTCAGGTAATCCACTTCTCCTTTGTTAAACTTTAACCAAGCAGGTTGAGATTCAACCATAACGTCGACTACAATCTTATCTAAAAAAGGAAGCTTCTTTCCCGCATCCACCAGCATGTGCTTAAACTCAGGGGAAGCTTCTGTAGGAAAAAACTTTTCTCTAAAAGTTGGGTTCTTAGTAAAAACTAAACGTTTTCCTTGATCAAAAACAGGAAGTACGTAAGGCCCTGTTCCTACCGGGTGATTGATAAACTCTTTCCCGTATTTATCGACAGCTTCTTTAGCTACGACATAAGAAAAAGGCATTGCTAGAGCATATAGAAACTGTGGGAACACTTTTGCAAGTTTAAACTGCAAGGTGTATTTATCCAGCGCTTTAAGCCCTTCAACTTCGTCATCATAATTAACCGTTGGAAGTTTAGCGTACTTCTCTCTCCACTCATTGAGACCTTGGATCTTCCCATCAAATAGCCACCAACCAGTTGACTGATTTTTGGCATCGGCATGGCGCTTTATCGAATAAACGAAATCCATGGCCGTAAGCTCTCTTCCTTTGCCGTTAGGAAAGGAAGCATCGTCTTGAAAGAAGATCCCTTTTTTAATCTTAAATGTATAAGTCATACCGTCTTTAGAAATAGTCGGCATCTCTTCAGCGAGATTAGGAATAAGCTCATAAGGGAGTTTTAACCAATGATAAGTCAGAAGACCTTCATAAATCTTGGCAATTTGTGCTGCTGACCCCACATCACTGGCCATCATCGGGTCAAATCCCTTGATGTCACTTGGGGCCGTTACGTTTAAAACCCTCTCTGTAAGATTAGGCTTCTTGCTGCAAGAAGAAACGAAAACAGCAGATGAAAGAACAATAATTGTAATGAGCTTTTTAAGTGACATGACTTCTCTTTGGTAAACTATTTTACTATTGAAATAGTAAATACCAAGAGGTCAGTCTCTGTCACCTGTTAAATCCTTAAAAGTCTCAAAGAATTTAAGATAACTAATAGTGCCGCTCCCGTATCTGCGGCCACTGCAAGCCAAAGGTTAGAATACCCTAATAATGTCAGGACTAAAAATATCGCCTTCGTAACCAATGCAAAGAATATATTGAATTGAATGATCGAAAGTGTTCTTCGCCCTGCCTTAATCGCTGTTGAAACTTGCTTTAAGTCATCTGTCATCAGCGTCACATCTGAAGTCTCAATCGCCGTATCAGAACCCACAAATCCCATAGCAATACCAATGGAAGCTTTGGCCATCGCAGGTGCATCGTTAATACCATCACCAATCATGGCAACAGACTGATATTTTGTTTTTAAACTCTCAATGTGCTTAACTTTATCTTCCGGGAGAAGCTCTCCATGAGCTTCATCTAAAGGCAGATCTTTGGTTAAAGAAGAAACCGTTTTCTGGTTATCCCCACTTAACAAAATCACTCTCTCAACTCCAGAGGCCTTAAGCTCAAGAATAGAATCTTTACTTTCTTTGCGAATCGCATCTTTAAGCGCTAGGATGCATAGAACTTCACCTTTGCAATTGTCATGAGGCTTATGCCCGATGATCACAATGGAATACGCTTCGTCTTCTAATTCTCTTAATTTATTTTCTAATTCTGGTGTGCAAATTCCTACATCGTGAGCAAAACGGTGATTACCAAGCAAGTATGAATGTCCTTCGATAATTCCTTCCACTCCAAAGCCGGTAATTGTTGAAAAACGATCGACAATTTTCTTTTCTGTGATTTTATCATCCGCATACGTCACGATCGCTTGAGCAATCGGGTGAGTTGAATGAGATTCCATAGCTCTGGCAATTTCTAAGGCCTGCTTTTCGCTAAATGAATTGAAGGTAACGACCTTCTCTACTTTTAGTTTTCCTTCTGTCAGCGTCCCGGTTTTATCCACAGCAAGGGCCTTAATTTTCCCAAGAGACTCCAAAACAACTCCACCTTTAACCAGCACTCCTCTGCGAGCAAGGGCCGTTAGACCTGAAACAATAGAAACTGGAGTAGAGATAACTAAAGCACACGGACAAGCAATAACTAAAAGAACCAGTGATTTATAAAGCCAGTCATGCCAGCTTCCACCAAAGAAGGCCGGTGGAATAAGAAAAGTTAAAATCGCCACCACTAAAACGGCCGGTGTATAAATTTCAGCAAAACGATCAACGAATTTCTGGCTTACAGCTTTATGCTCCTGGGCCTCTTCAACCATCTTAATAACCTGAGAGATTTTGGTATCACTAAAAGCTTTGGTCACTTTTACATCAAGACTTCCCTCTTGGTTAATCGTCCCCGTATAAACTGTTTCCCCTTGAGATTTCTCCACCGGAAGTGACTCGCCCGTTAAAGGGGCCTGGTTAACTGATGAATGTCCTTTTATGACTTCTCCATCTACTGGGATGACATCACCCGGCTTAACTCTGATGAGTTGTGAAATTTGAACTTCAGAAGCTTCAACCTCTTTCGTTGATCCATCCTCTAAAATAAGCAGTGCTTTTTGCGGAGCGATTTTTAACAACTCCTGAATCGCTCTACGAGCGCGCTGAACACTTAGACTCTCAAGCAATTCAGATAAAGCAAAAAGAAAAACAACAGCAGCGGCTTCAGAGTATTCTTTAATCGCAATCGCACCAATCGCAGCAACAGTCATTAAGACATTCATATCCAGGTATTTTCTTTTGATCGAAGCTAGTGCTTTAGGGAAAACTAAACTTCCGCTTAAAACGATTGAAACCAATAACAAAATACTTTCAAAAACACTGACAACATTCATCCACTGCAGGACAAGTCCTGCTAATAACAAAACACCTGAAATGGCGACGGTCCAGATTCTCTTTTGGTTTTGCCCTATGGTTGAAGGACTTTCATCATCAAGTACTTTAACAACAGTAGAATCAATTTTTTTGCGCAGAAAGCTTTTATGAATATCTGGCGAGTGTAAGATCTCGACAGTTCCAGACATGAGATTTGCTTGAATCTTAAAGACTCCTGTCATCTTAAGCGACTCATTGATAGCCTTAATTTCATCAGGACAATCCATATTAGCGACTTTAAATTTTGTTAAAATTTCATCGTTGCTTGCGGCCAGGGCCTTCTGGGGGGCTAAAGGTGTCTCAGCTGAGCAGCAATTATCATGAGCATGCTTATGAACAGGTTTAGGTGCCGGAGCGCAACAGCTATCATGACCGTGATCATGGTTTTTATGTGAATGTGTGTGATCTGAACTCATAATTGCATTTCCTTTAATCCATCGAGAATGGTGCACTTTTCAGTGCTTTCATTTCCGTCGCACTTGGATTCAAACTTCTTAAGAAGTTTTAACATTTTTTGCAGGTTTTTAATTTTATCAGTGACTTCATCAATCTTCATTGATGTTTTATTCTTGATGCTGATACAGCTCTTGTTGGGGTTTAACTTCAAACTCATAAACTCTTTGATCTCAGTTAAACTAAAACCAACCTTTTGAGCTTGTTTGATAAACTTTAAATGCTCTACGAATTCCGCAGAGTATTTTCTCCGGCCAGTGTCTTTCTTAGGCTGATAGATAATTTTTTGTCTTTCATAGAAACGGATCGTTTCGACATTCACTCCTACTTTTTCGGCCAGTTCACCGATAGTGTAGAAAGCTTCATGTTGTGTTTTAGATATTCTCATATCTTAATTGTACACCCGTACCTAAGTACGGTTTCAACATTAAAATAAATTTTAAATGAGTGAATACACAAGAAATTGACCACGGGGGTCAAGATCAGTTGGCCGGAACTTGAATTTGAAAGGCCTCTTTATTGGAGAAGTTAAACTTTAAATTATACTTCTGGTCTTTATTTAAAGGCTTCTTGAGGTCAAAAATCATAATATGCAAACCTCCTGACTTTAATTCTACAGTTGCATATTTTTTAATCTGGATAGCTGAAACCTTCCTCATTTTCATCACCCCTCCACTCATATCCATATCGTGAAGCTCAAATGCTTGGGCGAAATCCCCTTCAACACTCAAAAGTTCAACATCTTTATCTGTATGATTTACAATTGTTGCAAAAGCTGCTGTTGTGGAAGCCCCCGGAGGAGTCAGTCTTATATGAGCATCTTTAATCTGAATCTTTGAAGCCGCAAAAGCTTCAAGAGTAAAAAATGCAGACAAGACAATTAATATTTTCATTGGACTCTCCTATTTGATTAAATCTTTTATTCGTTTAAGGACAACAGTTTTAGGTGCATCATGATGAAGAAGTTCTAAAAATTTCCCTTCCTTTGACAGCACCACTACGTCGACAGAATGATCAATCGTATAAGACATTGTCGATTCTAACTTTACTTTCATGAAAGCGATTCCAAAAAATCTGGTAAATGCATCTAAGTCTTTCAAAGGAACAACAACTGGCAGAATCTTGGGATGAAAATAAGAAGAGTAATTAACCAGTCTCTCCATCGTATCTCTTTCTGGATCAAGATCGATAAAAATAAAATTAAACTTATCTAAATCACCGGGCCCCAACTCTTTAAACACTCTGGACATCATACTAAAAGTTGTCGGGCAGGCATCAGGGCAATTTAAGAAACCAAAATATAAAAGAGAAGGCTTCCCATTAGTGATATCAGAGAAGCGTTTTTCGCCAGATGGAGTTTGAACAGTCTGGGAAAAAGCATGATAGTTTCTGTCTTTTTTTGTGTAGAGGTAGGAGAAGATGAAAACGGCCATGAGTAAAACCGTGAGAGTAATATTTTTCAAATTGTCTCGACTCATAACTGATCCCTGAATTGCTTATCTTCGAGCATTATTTCCTAAATAATTAGTTTAGATAATGCCATTATTTGTTGCACCTTAGCCTGCGTCCAATGAAAACTCAATAAATCTTCTTCAAAAAGCCTTTTTCCCTATGAAAAAAATATAACCCTTCCGGCCATTTGCTGTTCCAGGTGCTACACGATCTCCAATGAAAACATTACTTCTACTCACTGCTCTTTCATTTACCAATACTCTTCATGCCCGCGAACTAACTAACGGCCTTGGCAAAATCGAGCGCAGAACAAAAATCTCTCTAAACAGGCAACAAATTTTCATCCTAAGAAGTATTGTCGTTAATGCACAAGGAAGATTTATTCCAAAAAACTTTCCGAGAGCTTATAAATATATTTATTCGCAACTGAAAATAATGAAACCAAAAGTCGACGACGGCACACTCTTCTGGTTTCAAAAAGCTTCCGACATCAACGCAGGTGCAGGCTCCTCTTCTTACATGATCAGGACCTACACGACGATGGGGCTTCAAATTGCCGACCGAGATGTTCCCGACCTGCAAAAAGTCTCCAACAATATCGCCGTTAATGTTTTACGAGATATTTTGCTTAACAAAGCAGTCCTTCCTCTTCAAAACATTCTAGCCAGAGATATCACTGCTGCCATGAAAGTTGGAAATATTCAGGATCTTGCCGGTTGGGGCGGAAGTTTTTATTACTGGCATATGCCTTTAGTAGATACGCGTGGAAAGTTGATTAAAGATCCGAGAACAACTATCCCCAATGATTACCTGACGGTTGGTGACTCCATTTTAAGAGACAAAGACCAAACACGCCGTTTTATTTTAACTTCAGTTCTTTCAATGAGCTCAACCCCTTACTTCGTGGCGCTTTCAGATGCTCCAGGACTTTTAAAAGCAGTCAGTGCGATTGGTGATCTACCGGATGAAGTTCGCCTACCTATTATCGAAGAAATCAGCAAACGTGATTCAATGATGGGTGCCGTTTTGGGGTTATAAAAAATTTCTTATTTAAGACTTAATTTTTTCATTTGAAACAGAGTAAAACCCAATCCCAGAAAACTCAAAACCGCCGAAGCAATCGGCCACATACTAAGCAGTGACCTTTGAATTAAATACGTACTAAACATCGGCGCAACAACTTGCGCTACTGACTGAAGGGATTGATTCACTCCAATAACTCTCCCCCTTTCTGCCGGATTTGCATTCTTAGAGATCTCACTGATTAATAGCGGTCTGATTAAACCACTTCCCATCGAGATGAGAAGTCCCGTAAACACCAGGAAGATTGCATCATGAATACGAGACAGAAGTAGATATCCAAGCACACAAAGGAAAAAGCAAATAGCTATGACTTTTAAATCCTTCCAGATTTTAGTAGCAAAATCCAGAACCAGGAGCTGAGTGATAATTCCGATTAATCCAAAATAGGTAAAAGCATAACCAATCTGATTGGGATTTAAGATGTTTCCCTTCCAATGCAACTGTCGTTCAGCAAATAAAGCAAACCCTGACATATACGCTGAGAAAGCCAGGTAAAATAAAAAGATCTGCAGGAATAAACTCTGAAGGTTTTTATTCTTCAAGTAACTAAAGTTATCCATGATAAAT
Organism: Bacteriovorax stolpii; assembly: GCF_002872415.1. GTDB lineage: Bacteria > Bdellovibrionota > Bacteriovoracia > Bacteriovoracales > Bacteriovoracaceae > Bacteriovorax > Bacteriovorax stolpii. The sequence continues at coordinate 2,755,141 of NZ_CP025704.1, forward strand.
GAAAATGGATTCCTATTTCTCTTAATGATCTTCTTTTCTTCTGGGATCACTTCTCTTGGATTTTCTTTTAAGAATTTATAACTGGCGATAATACTTGTCAGAGACAATGCCGCCGCCAAAAGAATTGGAGCACGCATACTGATATTCATTAAGAAAGCCGAGATGGCGGGCCCGATAAAAAAACCAAAACTAAAAGCAATACTGATCTTCCCCATCGCCTTTGTTCTTTCAGCTGGAGAGGTGTGATCGGCAATATAAGCTTGGGCCGTTGAAATATTCCCGGCAGTCAAACCATCAATGACTCGCGAGATAAAAATCCAGGTTAAAGATTGAGAGAATGCGAGAATCAAAAATCCAATAAACGTTCCAATCTGACTAAAGATAAGTACAGGTCTTCTACCATACTTATCGCTCAAATAACCCAGGATCGGTCCTGAAATAAACTGGCAAATGGCATAGGATGAAACAAGAAGCCCGACAACAAAAGGGCTTGCTCCAAATCTTTCCGAATAAAAAGGAAGAAGTGGCAGCATAATAGTCATCCCAAGGACATCAATTAAGACGATCAGAAAAATGGCCATCAGTTTATTTCGACTAGAGTCGTTCATAGATTATTCCTTCGGGGGCTTAGTATCTCTTATTATCTGGCCTATTTAAGCACCAAAACACATTATAATTTACCTTTATTTTCAATATCTTGGGAATATTAAAAGTTTTACATCTGTTTGAAGTTTAGACAGATTCTTAAGGCCAAAGCACTGAAAATACATTTTAGTTTTTGGCCACTCAATTGCTTTATACGTCCTAAGTCTTAATTCGTTTCGAGGTTTTTATGAAAAAGCTACTTCTGCTTACCCTGCTTGTTCCAGTTTTGAGCACACAAGCAAGAGAAAGAGACTATGCGACCAATGCTGTGGCGACGGTCAACATGTCCGTGGTAGCGCTGAAGCCTCAAACACCTCCATCACCGACAGCTAGAGCAAAAGCGATGGTGACTTCTGCAATGGAGAATTCTTTTTCTTATAACAATCTCGATGAAATTGAAAAGGCCGAAAAATTTATCAAAGACAATAATCTACAAAAAGAATTCAAACTCGACCTGGAGAAAAATATCCCGGCGATGAAAAACAGGGCCCTCTACGAATCAGAATGGTCATTCTATAAATCCTTTGTTTACTCTAAAGGTGTTGGTTTGCTGGATGAAAACGAGTACCTGCAAATGAAAAACAAACTAGAAGAAATCCAGGCCCGTCGTTATAAAAAAAATAAAAACGAAGCCTGGGCCAAAGCAGACAAGGCCTATATCGAAAAATTTGTCTCTCAATATAAAGAGCAAAGAGAAAAACAAATCGAAACAAGCCGCCAATCGTGTAAGGAAGAGACTGACTGGTCAAGCGCCTTCTCTGCTCGTAAAGGACAGACAGATACCAGCTGGTGTTACGCCTTCGGATACGCGGACTTTCTTGAGGCCACTCATGGCCAGAGTGTCTCGGCCGCAGACCTGGTGCTAAGTTATCGTGCAAAAAGAATTCAGGATGAAAGAGAAAGCTACAACAGAACAGCGGCCCTTTATAACCGCCGCCCACTGACAGAAGAAGATATTATCCCGGTTGAGTATGTCTATCAGGGCGGGGATGCCGATCAAATTTTTAGAAAGCAATCTACAATCAGTCTTTGCTCTGAAGAAAGTTTGCGCTCAGAGGCCCGTGATGAAAAAGGTCAACCTGTCGCTATGGGATATATTATTGATTGGATCAAAGAATTAGGAAGCGAGTATCAGGCCAGCCGTTTAAGTAAAAATGAGTTAACAAAAAAACTTGAAACTTTTGGTTACAAACAGCTCTTCCCTTTTGCCAAGATCGATGAAGCATTAGCGGCCCTTAATCCTAAAAATGATCTTTATATCGCTCTGGCAGAGAGCACATGTAAAGATAAGCGTATTGAACTTCCTAATCAGCACCAGAATTGGGTTATGCAAGGGTATACTTTTACTCATAGCCTCAATGCGGCCCTGGCAAAACTTAATGAAAATTTAAATCAATCCCCAGCGATGATTTCAGTCAATGACAACTTCCTCTACAAAGAGAATATTTGGGGGAAAGGACTTAAGACGAACCATCTTATCTTAGTGACAGGAAAAAGATGGAATGAAGAGACTAAGCATTGTGAGTTTAAAATCAGAAACTCTCAGACGACATATGCGAATGAAGAAGAGAGACTCTGGTATACTGATACCGAACTTCTTCGCAATACGAGTGAAATCTACATTAAAGGCAGATAACTTACTTTTTCCCACCGCTTTGAATAACGAGCTCAAAGCTATTTCCGGATTTAGACAATTCGCAAGACGTCCCAAAAGGGATTGGTCTTTGAATCGTTCCGTGTCCTGCTTCTAATCCTGAATAAAGAGGAATTTCTAAATCCTGTGCCCAACGGTTAAAGACTTGTTTAAAATTGTTCACGCCTGTTTTAGGCTCAGCTCCCTCAAGGAACTCTCCCAGTATAATACCGTCGCATTTTTTAAGAATTCCACCTTGTCTGAATTGCTCCAACATGCGGTCAATGCGGTATCCACGCTCTCCAATATCTTCAATAAAAAGTAACGAGCGGTCTGCCTTAATCTGCCAAGGTGTCCCCATCGTGCTCTGAAGAACAGTCAGGTTTCCACCGACAATTTTAGATTTGATTTGTTTTGTTTCTTTAGCAGCGTCGTTTAAAGGTTTTAACTTTTTAAATGTGATTTCTTTTTTTGTCCCAAAAAGCAGATCGCGGAATTCTTTTTCATGACGGGGAAGGGTCACATTTCTTCCCATGCGATCCAGAATCGGGGCATGCATCACCGGCCATTTCCATTCTTGCTGAAAAAAAGCAAAGAGCGATGTCACGTCACTTAACCCAATAACTAATTTTGGTTGTTTTGGTTTTGTTAATTTGGCCAGCATTGGAAGCAAACGATTGCTTCCATATCCTCCGCGAAGGCACCAAATAGTGTTTGAATCTTCTGCTTCAATCGCTGCTTTAAGAAATCTAAAGCGCGCTTCATCTTCATTTGAATGCAGAAAGTGAGGCTTAATAAGGTTCTTAGGTATTCTTGGTGTTAGTCCCCAACGCAAAAGAAATTCTCTTGAGCCTTCAATGTCTTCTGGTGTTGAAGCATAGCCCGGAGAAACTGCATCAATTATGTCGCCTTCTTGTAAGAACTTCCAATGTCCCATAAAAATACCTTTGATAGATGTTCCTATCAATACTAACATATTGTGGAAAATAGCAAACTCAAACCTGAAGTTCTTATGCCACATTTTGTTTTCCTTCCCGGTACTCTTTGCGATGAACGCGTCTGGAAATTTCAGACTCAGGAATTCACCGACAACACTGTTGTTAACCTGCGCATACAAAACACTCAAGAAGCAATGTTAGATGCAGTCAAAGCAGTTCAAGCGAAACGCTTTATCCTGGTTGGTTTTTCAATGGGAGGACATATTGCTCAGGAGTTTGCTCTCGCCTATCCTGAACGCGTCTCCCATGTGATTTCTATCGCCTCTTCATCAGAAGGTTATCCTAAAGAAGAAAAAGAAGTGTCGCTTAAAGCGAAAGAGTTTATTAAAAAAGGTCTATTTAAAGGGATCACGGACAGAAGATTAAAAGAATTTCTTCATCCCAAAGCCTATGAAAATCAAGAGCTCAGAAATCTTATTCATTCAATGTCTGGAGAAGATGCAGCCCAGGTTTATCTCAACCAACTAGATGCGACTTTAGAAAGACGAGATCTTTCAAAAGAAATCGGAAGTCTAAAAATGCCTTTTATCGCGATTGGTGGTGAAGATGACAAGATTGTTTCAAAGGAAAGTATCTTAAGAATTAAAGATCACAATTCAGCGGCCGACATCCATATTGTTTCTGAATGCGGCCACTTTGTGCCTCTGGAAAAACCAGAAGTGGTTAACGGAATTTTAAGATTACTTCTTTAAAGTAAAATCTCTATAAACTGGGTACCAGTAACTTTCATCAATAGCGGCCAGGAGCTCTGCATCTGATGTAACAGGCGCCACACCATCTTTCTGCGCCACTTTTCCAACTTTAAAAGCAATTGCACGCGATACTTTTTCAATGTCTTCAATCGCCGGAAGAAGATCATCACCAAGGCCTAGTGCCATTGGTGAAACATCAGCAAGTGCTTCACTTGAGGCCATAAGCATATTGTTTGTCACTCTCTTTGCGCCCGAAGCAATAACGGCCAGGCCAATTCCTGGAAAGATATAAGAGTTGTTACATTGAGCGATTGGAAAAACTTTTCCATTATATTCTACCGGAGCAAATGGACTTCCTGTTGCAACCAGTGCATTTCCTTCTGTCCAGCGGATAATGTCCACCGGAAGAGCTTCTGCTCTTGATGTCGGGTTTGAAAGCGGCATCACAATTGGATTTTTACAGTGAGCATACATTTCTTTAATGATCTCTTCTGTGAAAAGTCCTGGTTGTCCAGAAACGCCAATAAGCACTGTCGGTTTTGCGTTTTGAACCGTTTCAAAAAGAGAAATATCTTTGTGATCTTTGGCCCATGGAAGATTTGCAGACTTCTGAGCTAAATTCACCTGAAAATCAAGTAGGTTTGGCATCTGGTCTGTAAGAAGCCCGAAGCGGTCAATCATAAACACACGAGATCTTGCTTCACTGTCACTTAATCCTTCATGCTTCATGCGAGAGATAATCTTCTCAGCAATCCCACATCCAGCAGCACCAGCTCCTAAAAAAGCAATGCGCTGATCACTTAAGCGTTTTCCAACGGTGCGACCTGCGGCCATTAAACTTCCCAGCGTCACTGCAGCTGTTCCTTGAATGTCATCATTGAAGCAGCAAAGTTGATCGCGGTATTTTTGCAGGATCGGCATAGCATTGGTTTGAGCAAAATCTTCAAACTGTAACAAAACATCCGGCCAGCGTCTTTTAACTGCTTGAACAAATGCATCGATAAAGTCTTCGTAATCCTTCCCTGTCACGCGAGAATGTCTCCATCCCATGTACTGAGGGTCGTTGATGAGTTGCTGATTGTCTGTCCCTACATCAAGAGCAACTGGAAGTGTGTAAGCAGGGCTCACTCCGGCACAGGCCGTATAGAGAGAAAGTTTCCCGATGGAAATTCCCATTCCACCAAGCCCTTGATCCCCTAAACCTAAAACGCGTCCACCATCTGTCACCACGATAACTTTGACATTTCTTTTTGTAACGTTACTTAGGATTTCATCAATGCGCTCGCGATTCGGGTAAGAGATAAAAAGACCTCTGGAAGCACGGTAGATATTTGAGAAGTGCTGACAAGCTTTTCCGACTGTTGGCGTATAGATTAAAGGAAGCATCTCGCGAACATTGTTTACAACAAAATGATAAAATAATGTTTCATTCACATCTTGAAGGTGACGAAGAAAAATATGTTTTTCCAGGTCATCTTTTAGTGATGAGTACTGAGCAGTTACGCGCTCTGCTTGCTCCTCTATTGTTTCAACCGTTGGTGGAACCAGACCGTGAAGATGAAGCTCAGCTCTTTCTCTTTCAGAAAAAGCACTCCCTTTGTTTAGTAAAGAAATTTCCAGAAGATTGGTTCCGGTATATGGGATAGCAACTGATTTATGATGCATAATAGGTCCTAAAATGGAGTTAAATTCCTGATGAATTTTACTCCTCCAAAAGACGCTCGTCCAGCAATAGCCCCTAAAAAATATTCCTTAAAAATCAAGAGCTTTTGCACATTAGTTGTTTTTGCGCTATACTGCCAGAATGTCTTATTACGCTGTCGATTTCGGAACATCCAATTCACTCTTATCACACGTCTCATCTGACGGGAAAATCACACCTATTCCTCTGGAACAGGATTCAGCACTCGTTTTGCGCTCTCTGCTTTATACACCTGAGCACAACAAGTGGTTTTTTGGAAAAGAGGCCATCAAAGAATACATTAACAACGATGGTGAAGGTCGCTTCTTCAGGTCAGTAAAAAAGTTTCTTCCTGAAAGCAATTATAGCGGCACGACTGTTTTTAATAAGACGATGAACATATCTGAAATCGTCGCTGTCTTTTTGGGGGAAATGAGAAGACGCGCCAATAAAGTGTGTGGTGAAAATGTTGAGCGCATTGTTTTAGGGCGTCCTGCTCTTTACTCACTCAACCCAACTGAAGACCAACTGGCACAAGATAGAATGCAAAGGGCCGCAGAGATTGCAGGTTTTAAAGAAGTTCTCTTTTGTCCTGAGCCGATTGCGGCCGGTCTTGATTATAGTTCTGCTAACGGTGATGAAAAAATTATCCTGATTGCCGACTTCGGTGGGGGGACATCTGATTTCACTTTGATGAAAGTTCACACCGGCAATTACTCTAAAGACGACATCCTTGGACTAAGTGGTATCTTCAAAGCGGGAGATGCTCTCGATGGGATGATGATGAGGGATTTTATTGCTCCTCATTTTGGGTCCCGTTTTGAATACAAGATCCCGGGTGGAAACAACGTCCTGACTTTCCCTAGACAGCTTCTAACGAAAATCTGCTCTCCTGCTCACATCACTCACCTGCGCGAGCGAGACACATGGGAATTCCTGCAACATATTCAAAAATTTGCCCTTTCTTCGGATGGGACGCAACACATGAATCAGCTTTTCACTCTGGTTGAATGCCAACTAGGGTTTCCAGTTTTTGATGAAATTGAAAAAACAAAAGTGAAACTTGGAGGCCAGAGCGATGTCCTTTTTAGATACACTTATCCTGGCATCGATATCTCTGAAAAAATCACTAAAGAAGGATATGAAGAAAGCATTTCTTCAACAGTTGAAAATATCACATCAACGATGATGGAAGTCTTCACTCAATCTGGCATTTCACCAAAGGATGTCGACCAAGTCTGCTTAACAGGCGGGACGTCTCAATTAAAATTAATCAGACAAAAACTGGCAGAAACTTTCGGCGAAGAAAAGCTCATCGAATACAATATCTACCAGTCTGTTGTGAATGGTCTTGCCCAATACGCTAAACGCCAAATCAAAGCTTAAAACTTTTTCTTTACCGCTCGTTCTGAAGTTGGAAGAATCGCCGCACAGGTCGTCCACTCTCCAATTAGAAGTGATTGGACAAACTCTTCCGGTAATCCTTCTGATCTCATCGCCGCCACCACTTCAGTGTGGTCATACTCCATGGGATGGAGTTCAAAAGAGAGTTCGCCATTAACCAAAGAGGCACTGGCATAAAAAACGCGCTTAAGTCCTTCATGTGCCGGTCTTCCTAAAACACCGACATTCACCCAATGACCAAGTTTGGTTTTTTTCACCCACGGAAGCCCTGAGTGTGTGACACAAATCGCATCAACATTATATTTTTTTAACCACTGATCAATTTTTTCTTCTGATGTCTCACTCTCAAAAACAAACTCATTCACTTCATCTGGTGACCCATGACAAAGAAGGATCTTTTTATCTCCCCATTTAAGTTTGAGATGTTTCGGAAGGCTTCTTAACCATGCACGATTGGCATCGCTGGTATTTTTTAGAGTGTAATCAAAACTAACCTGAGCAAACTTTCTATCAATGGGGTCGATGTAACCACAACCACAATCGGCTTCACCTTCGCCTACTGTCTGGTCGTAATTTCCCTGGATACAATAGACCTGGTTATTTCTTAAAAGCTCAATTGAGCGGTCTGGATGAGGTCCAAAACCACCAATATCTCCCAGGCAAAAACGGTAATCGGCCTTAGCGCTTTCTTTTAAAAAAGCTTCTAAAGAAGAAAAATTGCTATAAGGCCCGCCACATAAATAAAGGCGTGCGCTCTTGTCGATAATCATCTCTGGTGTGTTCATCGTTTATCCTAGAAGTTGTAAAAACCGGCCACAGCTTCGGCCGATAAATCATTTCGAGACCCATCGAAAGAAATGTGTCCTTGTTTCATGATCACAACTCTTTCTGAAAGTTTCTCTATTAGTTCCAGTGAATGGACAACTGTGACTAAGCTCAATTGTTTACTGATCACTAATTCACTTAAAAGTTCTGCCACATTCCCCGCAGCTCTTGGGTCAAGGGCCGCCGTTGGTTCATCGGCAAGTAAAAGTTTAGGAGATTGGGCCAGGGCCCTGGCTATAGCAATTTTTTGTCTCTCTCCACCTGAGAGCTTATCTGCGCGGACCAAGGCCTTATTGCCCATGCCGACTTCTTTAATCGCTTCATAGGCTTTATCGTAATCTTCTGAATTAAATATCCCCATCCATGTCTTCATAGAATGGTTGTGAGTCAATCGACCCATCAAAACATTTTCCAGCGCATTTTTTCTTCCCACCAGGTGAAGTCCCTGGTGAATAAAACCAATGCGTGAACGAAGCACTTGAATCTCTTTTTTATCCATTTGGGAGCTTAGCTTGTGTCCAAACACAGAAGTTTCACCTTTTGAGCTAAAGCGATCAGCTACGATGAGTTTTAACAGGCTGGATTTCCCTGCTCCGTTGTGACCAATGATTGTTAAGGAAGAGTGCTCTTCTACACCAAGAGTTACGTCTTTAAGAATCTCTTCTCCTGAAGGGATTTTATAAGAAACATTACTGAAATTGACGATGAGGTTTTTCATGCAAGAATATCCTGTCGGATTTTATTGCTGATAAAACTAAATCCACTGACTAAAATAAAAAGGCACAATAACAATGTCGCTAATCGCTGCCATTGAAAAAGAGAGACTGCATCACTTAAAAGTAATCCCATTCCCCCTGCTCCTACCAGTCCAAGAACAGCGGAGTCTCTGATGTTGTATTCCCAAACATAAAGATGGGTTGAAAGAAATTGAGGTAAAAGCTCGGGCCAGATCGCATGGAAGAAAGTTTGAATCGGTCCCGCTCCACTAAGTCTTAAAGCTTCTGCTTCAAGAAGATCAAGTGAATCAATCGACTCTGCAAAAAGTTTTCCGTATGTCCCGGTTGAATGAAGTGCAATTGCCAGGATACCGGCCATCGGCCCAAGGCCAACAATCCCTACTAACATCAGACCAAAAACCAAAGAGTGAATTGAGCGCAAAAAATTGAGAATACCATTGGCCAGGAAAAAAAGAGGTTTTGGAAATTTTAACTTTCTGGCAGCGGGCCATGAAAGCAAAAAGCCCATCACACAAGCTAAGGCCGATCCCAAAGTGGCAATCTTAAAAGTCATCCAAACAGCGCGTCCTAGTGACTTTAAAAATTTTTTTTCAAGTTCTTTTTGATTTTCAGTGCGAAGAACAACTCCATCGTCATTCTTGTATTCAAAGTTTTCATCTCCAGTCCAAACCTTGATAAAACTTGGACGGGTAAAATCCTGAACGGTCTTAACCAGGTTTTGCCAAGGTCTTCGGCCAAAAGAGAGATCATCTTGACGAGCTAAGCTCCAGAGGCATAAAAAAAGAACGAGCAGATAAAATCCGCTTACCCAAAAGGTTTTGGATTTCATCTGCCCGTTTTGTTTTAGTGCTTCTCTTATATTCATCAATTATTTTTTAGGAACTAGTTTCCCTATCGCCAATCCAGCTTCTTTGATCGGGCGATAGAAAGTATTGTCTTTTTTTACAAACCCTGTGTAGTGAGCTGGAAGAAGAGTCGTATTTGTCTTTAACTCTCTCCCCACATTCTCCAGAGCTTTTTGAAGAGAAGCGACAAACTTCTTATCTTTCTTCAGTTCAGCACTCACGGCCATTGCATCGTTTGGTAGAGGTGAAGATGTCCAGATGATAACTGATTTTTTCTCATCAATCAGACCTTGCTCAATCATCGCGTTGCGGTTGCGGTTGTAGTCTGCACCAGCATCTAGCTCTCCTGCTGTCACCTGAGTTTCAATCGCCTGGTGTTTTGTATAAAGAACTTTAGAGAAGAATTCTTCCGGCTCTTTTACGTTGAATGTTTTTTGAAAATAGTGAAAAGGAATCAGGTAACCTGACGTTGAACCTTTATCACCAAAGGCAAAAGTCTTCCCTTTTAGTTGCTCCGTTTTAGTAATCCCAGAATTGGGGTGAGTCACGATGATGGCATAATACTCAGGCTTCCCATCGTAGAGAATCGTTGCCACTGCTTCAGCACCCGCTTCGTTATTAGCAAGCACATAACCCCATGGACCCATTAGAGCGATATCTGTTTCCCCAGCTGCAATTGATTTTGCCAATCCTTCCCAGGTATCCACGGTTTTTAATTCAACAGGACGTTTAAGCTCACGAGCGAGATAATCTGCCAGCGGCTTATAAGTCGCATCGTTTTTTTCTTTGTCTGGCTGGAAGAGACCAACCCCGAATTTCAAAGGAGCTAACTCTGCAAAAACATGGGAACTACCCAATAATAGGGCCAACAAAGCGATCGTTTTCATCTTTTAAAGTCCTTCTTAAAAGTTAATTGATCCCTTAAGTATAAGGGAAGCCGTCGATTTCTACTATGACAATTTATCTACAGTGAATGTAAAAATTTCAATACCTCCCCTCTGAATCTGACCAAAGGCTATACTCCCAGGTGAACCCTATTTTTATCCCCTTGAAAGAGGCCTTTATGAAGTCATTATTGACCTTGATTGATCTTGTGAAAACCGGCATCATCTGGACACGCCTAACTGTGCACAACACGTGGGGAATTCTCAACGTTTTTAATATCGTGTGGGTTAAACCAATGAAGGGCGGACTTCTGACTGAAGATCATCCGATGGTCACTGGATTAAATCCTGAAACGAATCAACCTATCTGGACACAAAATATTGTTTTCCAATCAGTGCGCTCTCAAGAATACCAAGATGCACCAAGTGATGAAGAGATTGTATGTGACGTAGGAAACTATATGCGCAAGATGGTTGAGAATTCAGCTCAATCAAAAAAATACCCGCAAGGTAAACCTGACAGAATGCCGCCAGCAATTAACTACATCCACGGATGCGTTCACTACAACGGTGGATTTCTTATCTTCAATGATTTTAAAGATGCTATCACTCATTTTAGCCACCCTGAGTTTCAGGCTTCTTTTAAACGTTTTGTGAAAGAAGAAAAGAGAGAGCCGGTGACTATTTTTAGAAATAGAAATTACGACCGCGTAGAGTTCCTGGAGTTTGTGTGTTTTCTAAGAACAATTTTTCCATGGTTCTCAAACACTAACGGAAATAAAAAAAGAATTGGATGGGGAAATCCGGCACCATACCCTGCAGTTAACACCATCACTGGGCACTGGATGACTGACACTTACAAAATCTACACCGAAACTGGAAGACAAACAGTATGTAGAAAACCCATTGAAAAACAATATTTCGCTCACAAGGTTTATTTTGGCGTGCGCTCTGTTGTAAAACCTCAGGAGCAATTCCTGGCCCGTTTTACTGATGAAAGAGTTGTGGCCAGAGGAGCTAAAGGGAATCTTTTCTTTGTCGACTTAAGAAAACTCTCTAGAGGTTATAAATTTGATCCAGCAAAAGGCCTTCCTAATATCTTTGAGCGCCTGATGGAAAAAGTATTAAAAGTGAACTCACTGTAAAAAAATTATGAATCTAACAAAAGATTTTTTTATTAACCTTTCTAATGAAGTCACCAAACCTGACGGAAGCAACGACGGGATTTGGTATTTTGGCGATCGTTTGAAAATCGAAGATGAGCTGATTATCGGCTTTTCTCCGACAAACTATCATTGTTTTTTAATCTGTGGAAAAGAAGAATTCCACCCGCGCTTTAGTATCAATCCTTGTAAAGTACAGCCTTCCCGCCTTGATAGCGTCAGGGCCGCGGTGTTTATCCGAATTAAAAACATCTCAAAAGAAGATTTACTCAAACTACAAGACTACCTACTTACTCTAAAAAATAAGCGCACGCCAACTTGCCATCAGGGCCTTTTGCAAGTCCTGGAAAAAGGCATTGGCATCCGTATTCCAAAGCACTCTATTTTGCGAACAACTCCGCGCTCTCTTTTTAATGGCATTGCTCAAAAAGGTCTTTTGAATAAAAAGGGAGAACCCCTTTCTCTTGAGTTTTATACAACGAGAACCAAGCCTTTTGCCCGAGTCCTTTTTGATATAAGCATTATTACCTGGCGCTTTAGCTGGGTTTTCTTCTTAAGTAACATTCATTTCCGCTTCCTGCGTGTTTTTAAGCCCCAGGTTTTGGCGGTGAAATGAAGTCCAGCTGGAAAACTCTTTATCACTTCTTCCTGCTCTTTCTTTCTCTGGCCCTTTTAGTAGGACTTGCCGTGTATGTTTACCGCAATGGCGAATCCTTTGAACGACTCAAACAAATTGATCTCTCGATTATTGCCTGGCTTATCGGTTTCCACGTAGTCAATTATCTCCTATTAGGGATCACTCATGCTTATCCATTAAGTAAATATGGAGTTTATTTAAAATTTAAAGACTGGTATGGACTTGCAACCATTTCAGAAATGTTTAATTACCTTCTTCCAGCACGAGGCGGAAGTGCTATTCGCCTTCTCTATCTTCATGACAAATACCATATTTCCAAAAGAGAGCTTCTTTCCATGGGACTGGCCGTGGTGATGACCGGCTTTTTAATGCTCGGTCTTTTTGGTGCGGTCTATTGTCATTTATTTCTCTCTCACATCAATCCACTTTTTTACGCGCTGGAAATCCTCTACGTTTGCGTGACTGTGAGTTCTTTGGTGTTTGTTTTTGCTTCTGATTTTGTCATTCGCCTTTTTAAAATGGATGCGAAATACTCCCCTAGAAAGTACCTTGTAGATAAAAAAATCATGGGAGTTTCATCTCTTTGTTACCTGGGGATGCTGCTCATTAACCCGATTAAAATTTATCTTTCATTTAAGGCCATCGGAATTGACCTGGGCCTAACTGAAACGATTGAAATGAGTCTTATCCTTCTTGCCTCTTCTTTTTTTCAGGTTGTTCCCGGCAATATAGGGGTCAAAGAAATGGCGACAGCCTATATTGGAAAGCAGTATGGAATTCAATTTGAAACTGCTTTGTTGGCGAGTCTTATCGATCGCAGCATTATGATGTTGTTCTTATTTCCGGTGGGATTTTACTCTTACTGGTCTTTGATGCTTAAAGAAAGTTTTTCCGCGATCAACTTACAAAGTTCAGGCGCATCTTCGCGAATCCCTCTGATGAAACGACTGGTAAAACTGCGCTGGCCACTTCTGCCTAAGTAATAAAGACCTGGTGTTGATTTTGATTCAAAATCATTTTCCAGCTCTTCTGCTGGTGGATGAAATCCAGTTGCAAAAATAATAGCATCAATCTCCTCTTTATTCCCATCAGAAAAAAAGACGTCATGATTTTCAATTCTTTCAATTTCGCCTCTGACCTGGACTTCTCTTTCCACAATACTCTTGGCCGAAAATTCCATCGGCACATCGATCTCTGCCTTGATGTTTATTTTCATTTTCTTGATGATTTTTTCCAGAATCCCCAAGTGACGAAGGAAGAAATTGTAAATGAAAGGGCGCGAACTGTATTTAATGGGACTACGGGTGGCCAGAAAAAGCTTATGTTTTTTTACAGCAGAGAGCTCTCTTACCAGCTGTCCAGCAGATAAACGTTTACCAACGATCAAAATATTTTTTCGACCTTCCACATCTCGAGTGTTGTGGTAATCCTTAAAATGCAGCATAAGAGGAGGTGAACCCACTACAGGGAAAGAAGGAGTGTAAGGAAAATTAAAATACCCTCTACAATCGACCACTACCGCTGAACGATAAATGGCCATATCAGTTTCAATATAAAAAAATTGCTTTTCCCTGCTCACCTTTCTCACTTTTACCCGGTAAGAAATACTCAAAGCGTGATGTCGGGCAAAATTCCTCAGGTAAACTGAAAACTCCTTTGCCGAATGGTTTTTTGATCTTTCAAAGAGACAAAGGTCTTCATTGATCAGGTTATTTGAATGCCATTGGGTTATTAGAGAGAGATGCTCAGGCATAGCATTCCAGCTAGAGCCGGCGGCATCATTCTGCTCCAAAATCAAGTAATCAATTCCTGCCTGCTGTAAGTGATACCCTAAGGCCAAACCAGAAGGTCCGGCCCCGATTATAATCACTTGCCTCTTAGTCATAAGTTCCATGTCGTTATTTTAATTTATAACGAAAAAATATTCATTATAATAAATGAATGACAATTATACCTATTATCGGTTCGGCCCTCTTTACACTTGTCTTGTGGTTTTATGTTCGCTCGAGCATGAAGCGCAATATCATTGATGTACTTCCACTTTCCAGAAGATGGCTCTACCTTTTTGACTTCCTTTTTCTTTTTTGTGCCTACTTCCGCTTTGTCTACAGACTCCAGAATATCTATATCCATTCAAAGACCTTCTACTTTTTAATGAACCTAAGTTATGTCCTCTTAGGCTTTCTCGGTCTGAGTATTCTTTTATGCATCAGTCTTGATATCTCCAGATTGCTTTATCGCTGGAGAACAAAAAAACATCCTCATAAAGAAATCGATCAATCCCGCCGCGACTTCTTAAAAAAGAATGTCCTTTTTGCCGGCCTAGGAAGTGCAACGGCCGTCACAGGAGTTGGTTTCTATCAATCTTTTACCCCGGAGATTGTTAAAGTTTCCATTCCTCTTCCCCCTGAGCATGCAGGACTCCATGGATTAAAAATTGTCCAGCTCTCAGATATGCATATCGGACCAACCCTAAAAAAAGAATTTTGCGAAGAACTAGTCAAAACCGTCAATGCCATGGAAGCAGACATCATCGCCCTTACCGGAGACTGCATCGATGGAACAGTCGAATTCCTTCGCGATGAGATGGCACCTCTATTAAACTTAAAGGCCAAACACGGGGTCTATTATATCCTAGGCAACCATGAGTATTACTGGTACGCCAACGAGTGGCTTGAATGGGCCAAGACCTCTGGTTTTAATCCTTTGATAAACGAACACGTTAAACTTCAACATGCCGATATAGATTTCTACCTGGCAGGAGTGAATGACCCGTCAGCAGATCGCCTGGATAAAGCGCGTGCCTCTGATCCAAAAAAAGCTGCCGCAGGTATTCCCAAGGATGCATACAAAATACTTTTAGCACATCAACCAAAAAGTTGTTTTGCTGCTGTCAAAGAAGGCTTCCACACTCAGCTCTCTGGACACACTCACGGTGGACAGGGCTTTCCATGGAGCCTGATTGTTTATTTGATCCAGCCTTACGTAAAAGGTCTTCACAACCATGAAGGAATGAATATTTATGTTCATAGTGGCACAGGATTTTGGGGACCACCTAACCGTTTTATGGTTAAATCTGAAATTGCAGAAATAACTTTTACCTCTTCGGAGAAATCATCATGAGCAATGTTGTAGCTTTTGCTAAAAAGATTCGCGATCATCAAATCAATCTAAAAAGAAGTGCGATTGAAACATTGCAAATTAATGTTGGTAAATTATGCAATCAGGCCTGTCACCACTGCCATGTAGAGGCCGGTCCATTGCGCACTGAAATCATGTCGGAAGAAACCATTGATAGAATCATCGCACTGATTGAAAAAACACCGACTCTCAAAACGATTGACCTCACAGGGGGAGCACCGGAGCTCAATCCTTCTTTTAGAAAGCTTGTTTTATTCGCCAGAAGTAGAAACCTCGAAGTTATCGACCGCTGCAACCTGACAGTCTTTTATGAAAAAGGACAGGAAGATCTTCCGCAGTTTTTAAAAGACAACAAGATCCACGTTATCGCTTCTCTTCCTTGTTATACAAAAGACAACGTTGATAAACAGCGCGGACGCGGAGTTTTTGATAAAAGTGTCGAGGCCTTAAAACTTCTAAACTCTCTTGGTTATGGTGTTAGCGGAACAGGACTTGCCCTTGACCTGGTTTACAATCCAGGTGGCGCTTTTCTCCCAGGAGCACAGGAAAAACTTCAGGCCGATTATAAAAGAGAATTAAAGCACTATTTTAATATCGAGTTCAACAATCTCTTCACTATCACCAACATGCCTATTAAACGTTTCCTCGAAGACCTTAATCGCCAGGGGAAATATGAAAGCTACATGGAGCTTTTAGTTAATAACTTTAACCCAAAAGCAGCTGATTCAGTGATGTGTAAAACTCTCGTCTCTATTGGATGGGATGGACAAGTTTACGATTGTGACTTCAATCAAATGCTGGAGTTGCCTGCTGCCGCCAAAAAAATCACACTGTGGGACTTTGAAAACTTCAATGAGTTTGTAGAAAAAACAATTGCTCTAGGTGATCATTGTTATGGATGTACTGCTGGTGCTGGAAGTTCCTGCGGCGGGGCCCTGACATAACTTATGAATCAGTTGAGTATTGTTATTCCGGTAAAGAGCTCTGATTCCTGCTGGGAATTATTAGTCAACTCTCTTCTTACATTCAATACTTCTTTTGAAATTATTCTGGTTGGCCCGGATTTCAAAAACAAAATAAGCACCAACGAAAAAGTACGCTTCGTTTACTCTTCTCAGGGAAGGGCCAGGCAACTAAATACCGGGGCGAAAGCAGCCCGCCACTCTCTTTTATGGTTTCTACATGCTGATACAAAAATTAAAGAAAATAATCTCGTCTCTCTTTTAAATCGTTTTAAAGAAAATCCTAATGCTCTTTATTTTTTCGACTTAACGTTTTCAAAGACTGGGCCAAAACTCATGAGCTTAAATGCTCTTGGAGTCTGGATGCGATCGCGTTGGCTAAAGATGCCCTTTGGTGATCAGGGACTTGTTATGTCCAAAAAGGTTTTTTACCAGCTTGGGCAATTTGACCTGGATGCCCCTTATGGTGAAGATCACCTCCTTGTCTGGCGTGCTCATCAACAGGGAATCGACATTATTCCAATTAATGAAACACTTGAAACAAGCCCACGCAAATACCAGGATAACGGTTGGCTAAAAACAACGCTCACTCACGTCTATCTGACTTATAAGCAGGCCTTTCCTGAATGGGTCAAAACCATCCGTCCTCACAAGCGCCCGGCCGTTGCTATTTTTGTTAAAACTCCAGGCGTCTCTACAGTGAAAAGCAGGCTTGCTTCTGTCGTCGGTAAGGAAAAAGCAGAAGAGTTTTTTCATATCTCTTTAAAGGCAACTGAAGCTTTAGCGGCAGAGGCGGCACGACAATCTAAAGGAGAACTCGCCGTATACTGGGCCGTTGCTGAAAGTGCTGAACTAGAAAATCCTTTATGGGCAAACTTCTCAACTATCTCACAAGGAGAAGGAGACTTGGGTGAGCGCTTGCACCATATCTACTCTACGCTGCAGAAAAAACATTCTTCCGTTTATTTAATCGGAGCAGATCTTCCTCATCTTCCAGCTGAAAGATTAATAGAAGCCACCAAAAGAATCGAACAAACAGACTACGTCATGGGAGAAACAGACGACGGTGGTTTTTATCTTTTCGGTGGAAAAAATCCTATCGATAAAAAATCATGGAAGGCCATTCCTTACTCTACGGATGAAACGGCCGCGAAACTCACCGATGAATTAAACCGATTAAAATTCTCTTTTTTGCCTAAAGAATTTGATGTCGACTTTTACGAAGACCTCATCAAACTAAACTCACTTGAGCGCAAAAATCTTTTACCAGAACAAGACAATGTCTTTGTTTGGCTCAAAGAATTCCTTAAGACGCAGAAGTAACTTTAAGACCAATAATTGAGATAATCAAAGTCACCAGAAAGAAGATCTTCATGGCTGAAGCAGGCTCTTTAAATAGGTAAATTCCCAGGATAGAAGCCCCAACTGTTCCAATACCGACCCACACGCCGTAGGCCGTTCCAATGGGTAATGCATTCGTCGCTTTTCCCAAGAGAAGCATGCTCACCACCATGGCCGAAACTGTAAGAATACTAGGAGTGACTTTAGTGAATCCTTCTGTGTACTTGAGGCCAATGGCCCAGCCCACTTCCAAAAGACCGGCGATAACTAAAAGAACCCACGACATCGTTTGTGACACAATAACCTCCATTAAAAATAAAGTTTAAAGCGTCGTCTTTACTTGTCGGGTACGGCGCACCTCGTCCGATTAGGATTTCATTTTCTCACGTTTTCTATAAAACGTCATGGGATTTAAAGGCGCAGTGATAATTTTCATCCCACAACTCGAATTGTAGAGTCGGGTGATCAATTTTAAAGCGCTCTTTTAAGACTTTTGAAATAGCGTCGATTCTTTCATTGCGAAGAATAGAATCACTAAGAGACAAGTGAGCACTTAAGGCGTTTTCAGTTGTACTGATCGGCCATATATGTAAGTCATGCACATCCTTCACATCGGGAAGTGACTCTAAATATTTTTTCACTTCGTCCTGGTCAATACCATAAGGGACAGCATCCATTGAAAGATGAACTGAGCCTTTTAATAAGTCCCATGTGCCGTAAACAATAATTAAAGAGATCGCGATACTCACAACAGGATCAAGCCATTCCCAAGATGTGTAGGAAATCACCACTCCTGAGACGACAACTCCCAGAGAAATGAGAGCGTCAGCGGCCATGTGTAAGTAGGCCCCTTTTAGATTGATGTCGTGATCCTTATCTTTAAAAAATAGGAGTGCAGTCAGACCGTTAATCACAATTCCAACCAAGGCCACAATAATCACTGTGCCAGATTGAATAGGTGCTGGATTATTTAAGCGTGCAATCGCTTCCCAGATAATAAAACCGACAGCAATCATTAAAATAAGGGCATTAAAAAGCGCAGAGAGAATCGTCGACTTGCGAAAGCCATAAGTGTAACGCCCATTGGGCTTTTTAGTTGTAAGCCAGACCGCTCCCCATGCCAGAATAAGGCCTGCGACATCACTTAAATTATGTCCGGCGTCTGCCATCAGTGCTAATGAATTAGAAAAGTAACCATAAAATGCTTCAACAACAACGAAAATAATATTGAGACCAATACCAAAGGCAAAAGCAAAATTGTAATTTTTTGGCCCGTGATGATGGTGATGATGGCCTAATCCTCCCCCATGAGAGTGCCCATGGTGGTGATCATGATCGTGGTCATGATGATGGTCGTGACCTTTGCAAGAATGCTTTTCCATATATCCTACTTTAAAAAACTTTTCATCACATCAATAAGGTCTTCCGCCGACTCTGATGCTTCTTTTTTACTTTCTGAATGAACGATGTGCTCGCGAATATGAGATTCAATAACCTCTGCCATAAGACCATTTAAGGCCCCGCGCGAAGAGGCAATCAACTGCATGACCTGATAACAATCCTGCTCGGCTTCGATGGCCTTGCTGACAGCTTCAAGCTGCCCTTTAATTCGGTTGATTCTTGCGGTGATTTTGCTTTTTTCTTTAATTGTATGTGCCATAGTCCCCTTAGTATATAGTATAGGGGGGTATACTACAATAGAAGGCATGAAATATTTAATAACGACTTGAAATCTCAAGTCGCTTGGCACATTAAGAATGCTTTAAACGAAAATAAAATTCCTCTAATGGAATAAAAATAAGTAAGCTGATGAGAATTAACGGAAAGAAAAAAGCAATCGGAAGAGCAATACAACCAATATAAATAACTTGATCTGAAGAGAGTTTTCTTAATTCTGAATAAAGTGAGTTCTTAAAATGCCAGCCTCTGCGCTTTATCCACATCCCGTAACCAGTAACCACTAAAGCACAAATCCCCAGCGACATAAGCCCGACAATGATCTGATTAACTAAACCAAAAAGTGTCCCCATATGTACATCAATCCCCCATCTCGTCAATTTGGCCATGAGAGGAAACTTGCTGAACTCCACCTTATCAATCGCCGCCATTGTTTCAGGGTCTAGCAAAACACCATCAACTTCACTTGGAAAACTTCTTCCAATCTCATTGACCTGCCATCCCTCATTATCTTTTCGTGGAGGTTTAATTTCGATGCGTGAAGAATCGACTCCCGATTGGCGAGCTGAAAGAAGAGCTTTATCAAATTGAGTGAGTTCATAAGCTTTAAAAGGGCGATGATTCAACTTTGTATTAAGAGATGGAGTCTGCCATTGCATCTGAGTGCGCAGCCATGAAATATTCTCTCCTGCAAACTCTGACCAGGTCAGTCCGGTCACTGAAAGCATAAAGACACCAATCAATGAAAAAAAACCCACATAGACATGCTTATTCACCAGACGCTGATAAGAGTTTCCTTCGCGTTTTTTACGAGTGCAAAAAAGCACAAGTCCCGAGAGTCCAGTGACCCACAACCAAGAAGCGGCCAGCTCACTATACCATCTTCCCCCTTTACCCAAGAGAAGATCGCGGTGAAAAAGATCAACCTGCATACGCGCAGGCATCGCTCCCCCTGAACCATAGGTGATCAAATCAGCTTTCACTTCCAATGTGTAGGGATCAATAAACAATGTGCGGTATTGGCTCGCTGAAAGAGTTGAATCGGTATAAAGAACACGTGTAGAGCTCGTTTCATTAGCAGCTGGCCTGATTGAAAGTAAACGGGACTCACCACGAACTTTGGCCTCTGCAGCCCCTACTTGATCAGCAAGAGACTTTGCCTGCAGTCCTTTTTTAACAGTCAGAATATCGCGGTAGACCCAGTTCTCCATGGCAAAAGTAAAAGCATAAATGGCCCCACTTAAAGCAGCGATGAAAATAAAAGGCCCGATAAAAAGACCAAGAAAGGCGTGAAACTTTTTTAAACTCTTTAGTAAATTCATACTCCAGAATTTAAGTCAGACGCCCTTCCAAGTCGATGCAACAATATGTTGCTATTTTTAGTCTAGCTGTCTTCTCACTGTAAAATCATCTGACTCCGGGATACGGCTTTTTTGTACCTGGATTTCATTTTTAACTTCTACCACTCCCAAAACATGTTCAGCAATGTCTTCAATTTCAAACTTCTCACGGCGATCTCTCACTGATCCTGAAAGTTTAACCACTCCTTTTTCGACTGAAATAAAAACGTTTTCGACATCGATAAAGCGGTCATGAATTAATATCTCACAGACTTCTTCTTCAATACTATTATCCGATCTTGTATAACTTTTAGGTCCGATCCCACGATATGTCTCTAGCCTAAAATGATGAACACTGGCCTCCAGCTCAACCGGACCTGGTCCATCGCTTCGGTAGTTAGCATAATAATCATTTTCGTAATTCTCCTTTTTTATCTCGCGGGAATTTTTAAATGTCGGTCTGTAAGACTTACTCATGAGACCTCCTAGTACATAAACTCATTATTGCTCTTAGAGTGACTTTGAGTGGTAATCGAATTGACGGTACTCTCCAATTGTTTAGGGTTCAGGTGCGCATGTGCCAAATCGCAAAGAGAGAGAATCCCCACCAAGCGTTTTTCACGGTTAACGACCGGAAGTCTTCTGACTTGGTTTTCTCCTAAATTCTGGGCCACTTCATCCAACGTTTGATCTTCAAAGCAATAAAGCACTCTTTCCGTCATCACTTCACCGACATTGATATTTCTATAATCGCCCCCCTCTGCTACACAGCGAATAGCAATATCTCTATCCGTCAACATTCCGACGAGACGATCATTTTTTTGAATAGGCAAAACTCCAAAATCTCCATCGCGCATTTTCTTGGCCGCTTCATGTAAAGTCATCTCTGGTGTTCCAAGCTCCACTGCCTTAGTCATGCATTCCTTTACGATCATAAAATCACCTCCGTTGGTGTTGTTAAAGAAACTGCATCGGTAACTGCAAGACAAAGACCGCAAAAATGAAGCGTCAATTTGCCCTCTTTCACCAAAAATCCCCTTTGCTTTTGTCTTTTTGCCCCTTGAGCTACGCTCCACCTGAATATGCTGTGCTTCATATGAAGAGAGTCCTACATTGTTTATTGATTTGAACGCCTCCTCGGGATATAAATATATCTGTGAAATTTCCATTCGTTAAAACCTTGATTTTCATTTTGGTCCTGGCCTTCTCCAGCTCTTTAGCCTTCAGCGCCGAAAGTGTTGTTTTGATTGTTAGCCAAAAGAATCCACTCGATTCTCTGACAACAAAAGAGCTTCAAGATTATTTTATGAAAAAGGATCGCACCTGGCCCAATGGCAATGCCGTTCGTTTTTTCGATCACCGCGACGACAACAAAAACCGCAAAGCTTTTTTAGATAAATACATCAAAAAAACATCCCGTGAAGTTGAGCTTTACTGGATAGGAGAAAAAATCTACACAGGTCACATTGCTCCCATTCAAATTACCTCGGATTCGATGATGGTTAAGATGGTTTCACGCTTTCCTGGTGGCATTGGTTATGTTTCTAAAAAATTCCCTCTGCCAAAGACTGTAAAAATCATTACGGTTAAAGAGGGGACGTAATGGAAAAAACTTTTAATCAAACCTCTTCTATTGTTCAGCGTCTGCGCACGGTTATGCTTTCTATCGTGCTCTTTATCATCCTGTGCTTCCTGGCCATTTACGTCTCTAACTATCACCAGCTGCAAGATATTCAGACTTTGAGTACGGCCAATACGCTTTTGAGTCTAAACACTCAGGCGATTGAAAGCTTGAACTCTACTGAACAGAATATGAACGTTATCTTCGTGCGCAAGGATGTCAGCGAACTTCGTTATAAGTTTGAAGAAAATTTAAAAGTAACGAAGCGCCTGCTTTACGACAGCATTCTTTTAACAAAAGATGACGAGCTGTTAACTAAAAACTTAAATGACGCTATTTTGTCTCTTGATGAATTAGAACACAGTCACGAAGTGATTTTTCAAAAGCTAAAAAACATCCATAAAATTACCAGTCAGGATCAAATCGAAGAACTTAATGCTGATCTCTTAATGACCAGTCAATACCTGATGGATGCAAAAGAGATCTTAAGAAAAATTCAGATTCACATCAACAAACAAAACGAAGGGATCTTCTCTTCAATTTACAAAAACCGTTACCGCCCTCTTTTAGTGGCCATTGGTCTTTGTATTCTCTTCTTAACATTTGTCATCACTATCGGATGGGCCATGGCCCGCAATGCGGCCAAGTCAATTTTAAACCTGCTTGATGCTACTGAAAAAGTTGGTCTAGGAAATATCACCTACCAGGCCCCGATTTTAGAAAACGATGAGATCGGTCGCGTGACTTATGCTTTTAACCGCATGATCACCTCTCTTCAGGCCAATCAGGAACAGCTGAACCTGGCCATTGACCGCACAACTCGCCTGCAAAGTATCACTGAATCTTTCTCAGAGGCGCTGACACCCGATCAAGT
Organism: Bacteriovorax stolpii; assembly: GCF_002872415.1. Taxonomy (GTDB): domain Bacteria; phylum Bdellovibrionota; class Bacteriovoracia; order Bacteriovoracales; family Bacteriovoracaceae; genus Bacteriovorax; species Bacteriovorax stolpii. The sequence continues at coordinate 2,778,241 of NZ_CP025704.1, forward strand.
TTTTGAAGTTGTTTTTAAACAGGCCTTTGAGGCCATGGAGGCCAACACTGGCTCCATCGTTTTACTGGGCGAAGATAAAAACTCCCTGGAGCTTAAACGCCTTGTTGGTTTCCCTGATGAAATTTTTGAAAAATGGAAAAAGTTCCCGGTCTCAACAGATGTGCCGATTGCTGAAGTTGTCCGTACCGGTCAACCCAAGTTCATTACCTCTGATATGCTTGATAAATACTCTGCCCTTGACCCTCTAGACCGTTTTGAGAGGTCATATGCTGTGGCCTACATTCCCCTGAATGTCGAAGGCAAAACTCTTGGGGCCTTAAGCTTTAGCTTCCCGATCAATAAAAAATTCGACCAGCTTGAACGCGATTTTATGATTGCCCTGGCCCGCCAGTGTGCCCAGGCCATCCACCGCTCACAGCTTTACGATGACGCTAAAAAGGCCATCGAAGTACGAGATGAGTTCTTATCAATTGCTTCGCATGAGCTGCGCACTCCACTGACTCCCCTTAAAATGCAGATTCAGGGTGTGGCCCGCCAAATTGATAATGACAATGTTTCTAACCTGACTCCTGAACGGCTGATAAAAATGGTTGAAACCTCTGACCGCCAGATCACCAGGCTATCAGTGCTGATTGACGATCTTCTCGACGTCACTCGTATCTCTGCTGGAAAACTCTCTCTGAATAAAGAACACTTCAGCATGAAAGAAATGATTATGGATGTTGTGGCCCAGTACTCTCACCAGTTCAAGCACGCCCAGTCTCCGGTTGAAGTTAAAATTGAAACGGACGTCGTAGGTCTGTGGGATAAGGTTCGTATTGAGCAGGTTCTCATCAATCTTCTAACCAACGCTTCGAAATACGCTCCGAAAAAACCGATTCAAGTGACAATGAGAAAAGAAAATAACATGATTAAAATTCAAGTCACTGATCAGGGACCGGGAATCTCTCCTGAGAACCAGGAAAGAATTTTTAAACGCTTTGAGCGCGTAAGTGACAAGCAAAACATCGGTGGTCTTGGTTTAGGTCTTTATATTTGTAAGCAGATTGTGGAAGCTCACCATGGAAATATTTATGTTCAAAGTGAGTTAGGCGAAGGCTCAACATTCACTGTCGAGCTTCCAGAAAAATAATTAAACTTCTAAAGCTTCTTCGAGTCCAAGCTCAGCTGAACTCTCCTCTAAAAATTCTCTATTTGGAGCTTTAAACGACTCCAGGCGCCCGTCATTCATAACCATCAGGTAATCCAGGTCTGCGACTGTGCCCAAGCGGTGAGCGATAACTAAAACAGTTTTCCCCTTTAGCTCTCTTCTTAATACTCGCTGAATTTTAGCATCAGACACAACATCTACACTTGCCGTCGCTTCATCAAGCATAATGATTTTAGCATTTAATAAAAGTGCACGGGCCAGACAAAATAGCTGTCTTTGCCCTTGAGATAGGTTCGCTCCCCCGTCGCTGACAGCAGACAGAAGTCCCAACGGAAAACCCTTAACTAATTCTTCCAGACCGGTGTCTTTTAAAACTTTCCAGATCTCCTCATCCGACTTTCGCGAATAAGGGTCTAGGTTACTTCTTAGAGTCCCCATAAAAAGTGTCGGGTCTTGTGGAATAATAGCAAGTCTTGACCTCAACGTCCCCAGGTCGATACTGGCAATATCCACTCCATCAATTTCAATTTTTCCTTTATGGACATTGATAAAACGATAAATCATTTGAAAAAGTGTCGTCTTCCCGGCCCCAGTTCTTCCAACAATTCCCACCTGGGCTCCAGGGGGAATATTGATATCTAGTCCCTTTACTACTTCTGGGAGGCTTTCATCATAGCGGGCATGAACATTAGAAAAATGAATGCGTCCTTCACTTGGCCAGGCTTCGTCAACAACGACAGGACTGGAAGTGACGAATCGCTTTTCACTCGGGATTCTCGTCATAAACCTGATGCGCTCAATAGAAGTCATGCGCGATTCAAGATCAGAGAGAATTCTAATTCCCCAGTTTAAGGCCCCCCAGAAAGACATTGAGTAAAGAATCACAAGCCCGGCCGTCGCCGCTGTTAAATATCCATTATAAACACTGACGATCAAACACAAGGCCGTTGAACCTGAGATAAGCCCTCCGATCATCGGAATGCGAATCGAAAACCAGCGGTTAAGTAAAAAGTTATTAACAAAGGCCTGCTGACTTTTTTCCAGGTGAGAGAAAAACTGTTCCCTAAACCATGCTTCTTTTTTATAGGCACGGATGACAGGAAGCCCTCCTAAAGTCTCTTTAAAATGAGCATAACGAGGTGAGCGTGCAATCGAATCCATACGTTTTGCTTCTCTGGCCGAAGCTCTGTAGAGAATCTGCAGGTTCCAGTACACAAAACCAATAGGGACAATCACCACTAAAATAAGAGGTACAGAAACAATAATTAAACTTAGTGAAACCACAATTTGAAACAGGGCCTGAACAGCTGCTTCAAAACTCCACTGCAATTGGATATCAACCGATTCCAAATCACGTGAAAAACGCTGAAGCAATCTTCCGACAGGAGTTGTATCAAAAAAGCGCACCGGTGCCCTTAAAATAGCGGCCAGCATTCTATCGTGAAGCTCGACTCCTGCCTTAATCCCACGCTTAAGCCAGAAAATTTGATTGCTCATTTGAACAATTAAACTCACGAGCGCAATCAACCCATAGATCATTACACCTTGAATCGGTGTAATCTGAGTCGGGTGCCCAGAAAACCAGCTTAGCCACCATTGGTTAAATAATGGGAAAACTGAAATGGCCAGGACTCCTAAAACTAAGGCAGCAATGATAAACCTTTGGTGTTTTCCTTCACCACCCAAGGCTTTGATGTAATCAATATATAATGACCCTTTAACCGCTCCTTCTTCGCGGTCCTCATCACTCATTAAGCGCGTTTCGGTTTTATCACTCTCTCCGCTGATTGAAGCGGCCAGCTCTGAATCTTTTTCCAGTGCATGCACTTCCAGGTGATGAGAATAAAAATGCTTAAACGATTCACTCTGCTCTAAAAGTTCACTTAATGTTCCAAGGGCCGCCACTTTTCCATCTTCTAAAAAAAGAATGCGGTCAAACTTAGCTAAAGCTTCTAGACGGTGAGTCGCAATAATCACGGTTTTCTTTTTCCACTCGCCCAGAATCAGGTTATTCACCAGGGCCTTTTCCGTATTTACGTCAACTGCAGACAAAGGATCATCTAATAAAACAATATCCGGGTCCTGAATCACACAGCGGCCTAAAGACACGCGTTGTTTTTGCCCACCACTCAGGTTCACACCTTTTTCACCAATCTCAGTTAAAAGACCGCCGGGAAGATTTTTAATATCTCTTTCCATCGACGTAACATAAAGAGCTTCTTTCACTCGCGCTTCACTGACATCTTTACCCATTTTCAGGTTCTCTAAGACCGTAGCATTCATGATATAACTTTCCTGGCTGACATAACCAAGAGTTGAGCGGCTAATAGAAACTGCGCCCGATTGCGGTTTAATTTCCTGAAGGATCAATTGTAAAAGCGTCGTCTTTCCAGAACCAACTTCCCCGACAATCGCAACGGTTTCACCTTCAGCAATTGAAAACGATAAGTCTTTAAAAGCAAAATTGCCTTTTTCACTTTGATAAAACACATGATCAAAAATAATAGGCTGAACATTTGTTGAAAGGACCTGACCATCAACTGATTCTGAATTTAAAAATCCAATAATCCTCTTGGCCGAAACCCAAGCGTTGATTAAACGGGAAAGCACTCCCGGTAAATGCCCGATTGGTTCCTGTAGTAATCCAAAAAGCGAAACACAAGTTAAGACCAATGCCGGTGTTAAGGCTTCCCCTCTAAGGACATGAACGCAAAGAGCGACAAATAAAACCAGAGTTGAAATCGCCACAAAACTTAGACCTGAAAGCATTTCTACTTTGGCCAGGCTTCTTCTCGCTTTCACTTCTTCTTCTCTGACTTGTGAAACTTGATTGGAAATCTCTTCTTCCCAAACATAATACTTCACCAATCGCATTGACTGAAGAATTTGTCCCATCAGTGTCACACGATGGTCTCTTTTTTTCATCATCTCATCTTCAAGATGAATAAATCTTTTTGCGATTTTTCTTGTAACCGGAGTAAGAATCGCCAAAATGGCCACTGCAATAAGAGCAGTCCATCCCAGGTAATAAAAAAGCATCGAAACACTACCTATCAAAAGCAGCGTCGCCCATCCCAAATCCCCAATAAGCATCGGGACATCGGCCAGAGCTTCGGTGTCTGTACTCATGTGGTTGACCACATCACCTACATTGACGTTCTGGCGGGCCTTTTGTGAAAGCTTAAGAGCCTTCTCAAAAATCAATCTGTTTAAGCGGGCAACAATAAGAACGTTAGCCCTTAAAGTGGCGTAGAAGTTATGTTGGTATCCAATACCCATCATCACACCAATTAGACCGATACACACAGCAATGGGAAGAACTTCCCAATACGTAGCACTTCCTTCAGAAAGACGAGTCAGGCGAGTGATAAATTGATTAACAAAAAACGGGCTGGATAAACTTGAAAGAGTCCCGATCACATAAAAGCTCCACGCTCTTGTGACTAATTTCTTTTGTTCACCAACAAGTGAAGAAATAAATGTTCTCTGAGAACTTAAATCAATCGGCGCCACTTCCAGAGAGCGGTTGAGTTTAAGTTCTTCCGGTAAAGGAAGTAAGTCTTCGAACGTAAGAATTTTCTTGCGCCCTTTTTTGACGAGTGGAGAGACATTAAAAAAGAAGAAGTTTTTTAGGGCGGCCAGCATGGTGGTTAAACCTACCATAAACTGGCCTGTTTGATGATTATTTTTGCGTCTTAATCGGCTGAATTGCGCCACAATCTGCGGCCAGCCACTTTCCTTTTTGGTCCATATCTAAACGGTCTTTCTTCCCATTTGAATCAGTGTTGACCACGGCCTTCCCCACGTAAGCCCCTGGGTTAATTAAAGTAAATTCCCCCTCTCCTGTACTTGATGGATTTCCCGTACATGTAAATTTCATTTTAATATTTTTTGAAGTGCGGCTTAGGATCTCTTGTTTGCAATTTGAGTCCTGACTTTGTGGAATATCAAGCTTTTCTGCCTGCTCTTTAGAAATACAAACTTTTACACTTGTTCCTTTATCGCTTACGCCCATTCCCTGCTTTGCCATCATCTCTTCCATCATTTTGCGTTGCTCAGGAGGCATTTTTGCCATGCTTTTTTTCATATCAGCGAGACCTTTTTCAACTTGTCCGCTTTGACTTTTAATTGTGAAGCTATGCTCCCATAGACCGGGCTTCATACTCTCCACTGCTGAGACAGAAGAAATAAGACTTGAAGTGGCAAGAAAAACGAAAAGCGATTTTAATTTCATGTGACTCCCTCACTAAACAAATATTGTAAGTCTATTAACGGACAATATTGTAAGCTTGGCAATCGAAATTAGAGATTAAAATTCCCTTCACAAGTTGAAGCGGCCCATTTTGATTCACGAGGTCCGTAGATAAAAACAACCGACCCGTTAGTCACTTCGTTGGTCGCTGGATCGTAGTTCCCTTCTAAAAGATTAATGACATGATCAATGTAATCGCGGCTGATCATAGGACAGCCACTTGAAAGAGCGTGTGCACTTCCACGCGTAACCATTAAGTGCTTGTGAACAACTACAGCTCTTTCACAAGCGTTGTCGTTGATTCCATCTTCCAATCCATGCAGAACCATACTTCTGCCAAACTTTCCTTCGTACTCTACTCCTGAAACGTAAAATCCGCTTGAAGGAGCATTTGAACCTAACTCATTGCTGAAGTAGCGGGCATGCTTAATTGAGTTTTTATTTTCTGATAAGCGCGTGTTGAGCATGTGAGCTTTATAACGTCCATGGGCCACGGCCATCATGGAAATGCCGCCAGTGAGCCTGTCGACTAAGAACATTCTTCTTTGATCACTTGGAGCTGTATAATCAATTAAAGCAAAAACGCGTTTTTTATCCAAGGTGATTTGTGAATCTTGTCCGCAGCGGTTATCAGCTTCATTAAATGACATTTTTCTTTTAAAAACTGTGTTCTCATGTTTTTCAAAAAAACACTGAACATGGCCTAGGGCCTTCGTGTTGAGTCCCTCTGCTTTAAAACGTTTTTCGATTTCTTTCCATGAAAGATAATCAGCACGCGCTGAAAGAGCAGTTGAAACAAGGGCCAGGGCCAAAAATGTTTTTGTCATTAACTTCATGATATACCTCGTTCTATCAGTTTACCCGATAGAGTCTTCCACTGCTGGACTTGGATAACTTTACCCAAAACCGACAATGGAAGACGGATATATCACTTCTTATTTTGTAGTTCTAGCTTGTTTATAGGTTTTGATCTTTTCTACGCAGTCATTGCAAGGAGCTGAAATCCCAATAGCAAAAGCTTGATTAAAACTCAGAAAAAAGGCCAGCATCAAAAAAATATATCGTTTCATAATGAACCTCCGGCAACTGCTTGCCTCAACTAGCGGGAGTGAAGCGCCCTGTTCGTCGTATGCTTTTGAACTTTGGCAATAAAATGTGAAGAAACTCGATGCCCTAATTTTTTAAGACCTGCTACTTCTTTTTGCAGTTTTGGGTACTGGCGAAGATCCTTGGTTGTAAAACTTCTCAACTTCATAAACTGAAATCCCATTTCATTGAGTATCGTTTTATCCAGGTCCTTGCGCATTTTAGGAATAATATCAGACTCCTCTTCTTTTAAGTGATGCTCGACTAATTCTGCGAGAACTTTCATCTCTATTTCCAGTTCATCACTAAGAGTTCTTAGCCCGGTTATTTTCGGAGTGAGCATTTTGACTTTAGCATCGACAATCCCGTGTTCAATCTCTCCTTCAAGAATGAGTTTTCTTAAATCGGCCACTTTTAATAAAGGAGCATAAACAACTTTCTTTTCCGCCTCTGAATGTTTATGAAGAGCATCGAGGAATGTTTTGGCATATCTCACTTTGAGTCTTTTATCTTCATCTTCACTTTTAAGAACTTTAATACACTCTTTTAAGTATTTGTGGTCTAAAAGCAAAACATCAATAATGTTAAACTTATTGTTTTGAACAACTTCATCCATGTTAAATGTCATTGGTCCCTCCAGGTTGAACGTCTCTTTTTACCTCGCAAAATCAAGGCCAAAAAAGACGTGTGCCAAGTAACTGAAAAGTTCATTTAAAGACCTTCGATTGGTCAACTTTCCCTATGATTCAAGTCTTTATCTGTCGGTTTTCAGGATGAAGAAAAAGAAAGCCTTCAAGGCTTAAAAAAAGTGTAAAAGATGAGTAATAGGCCCAGATAAGAAACACTAGAAGTGTCCCTGTAGCTCCGTAAACTGAATTGATCGCAATGTTTTTAAAATAAAGGCCGATTAATATTTTCCCGAAGACAAAAGCAATGGATGTAAAAATCGCCGCCTCTACTGCTGTTTTTATTTTTGGTGTTTTTGAAGGAGCAAAGTAATAAAGTGCACTGAACATCATCAGGTTAATGAGAAAACTTAGAAGATTAGAGAGAATTTGTCCCAGAACAGTATCATTCATATCTGTTCCGGCGACGTATTTAACAATGTTGGAGACAAAAAGCGATAAAAGAAACAGCACTGCAATTGCTACGACAAAAAGCATAGAGAGTATACGCTCTTTCACAATCTCTTTAAAACTTCGGGATGAATCTGGATCGTAATAACCAAAAATCATATCAAAAGAAAACCGCAGCTGCATAAAGACAAAAGACGCCGTAAAAAGCAGAGTAATCACCCCGATGACTCCAGAGATGGAGGCCAGGCTAATTCCTTCAACAGCATTGTTAAAAATCATTTCAGTGATTCGTCCGACTTCAGGACCAAGAATAAAGTATGTCTGACTGGTCAGTTCCGTTTGAACTCCATGACCTAATAAGGCCGCCACCTGCAAAAGGATTAGAAGGAATGGGGCAATTGAAAGAGCGGCGTAATACGAGATGGCCGAAGAATGAAAGAAAATATTGTGTTTTAAAATTAAAAAAATAAATTCTTTTATTCTAAGGCCAAATCTAAATAAACCTCTTTTCAGGGTTGAGATGACCATCACATCCTCTTAAAGAAATTATTTGCCTTTAAAGAAAAATAACCAGGCCAGGATACAAACAAATCCAGGCACACCAAGAATGTACATTAAAATAGGTACTGCCACTTTTCCTTGAATATCTTCGACTAATTCATTCATTTTTTTCTTCATGCCTTTTCCTTGATTGTGTAACCCGCAGAAGTCGTTAGGGGGCTTCTGCGGGGATAAAAATGACTACGCCTCAGTAGATGAAGCGATGTCATGAGCTCCAGTTACTTCTAATAATTGTTTTGCACTTTTAATTGAGTCGTTATTATCACAGTGAACTGACAGAAGAATCCCTCCGTCCTTCACTGATCCTTCATAACGTTTAGCCTCGTATTCCGGTATTCCCAGTCCAACGAGGGCTCCGCTCACTCCTCCGACAGTTCCGCCAACACCAGCTCCAGCGATAGCGGCCATGATCGGACCTGCGGCCACAAGTGGCCCGATACCAGGAAGAGCTAAAGCTCCCATGCCGGCCAGCCATCCAAGAGTCCCGCCGACCACCACACCTGTGCTTGCTCCTGTCGCAATTCCTTCAGGGGCCTTAGTGTGTTTTTCGTGAGCGAATTGTCTGGTGGTATCTTTATCCGGCATCAGCACCGAAATATCAGTCATTCTAAACCCTGACGTTTTTAAGCGCTCTACAGCGCGTTCTGTAGATGAACGGGTGTCAAAGATTCCGAAAACTGAAACGTTCATTCTGTCCCTACTTAGTGTTCTCATCTTTTCCTCCTTACTTCACTACACTGATCTGATTATAAATTTTGTGCTTTGGAGCTGTGACATAAGCGTGCTCAAGAATTCTTGCTCTCTCATCCGCAGTTGCCACATTTCCTTTAAGAGTCACACCATTGTTGATAACAATGATCTTAATATTTTTTGCTTTCATAGAAAGGGCCGTATCTTTCATTAGTTCAGCTCGAATCTTCTTAGTCACCAATACATCCTGAGGTTTGTTCGACTGATCCCCGGCCGTCAGGCCCGTTTCTTGATCAACCACTCGAGGGTTTGCACTAGGCCCTTGTTTAGCGATTGCCAGGTTAAAAGATGTACAAAGAACCATGACCATTAAAATTGACCAAAGTTTCATTTTCTCCTCCTAATAAATAATCCAAGCGCTACAGTATTTTTTACGTCCGCCTTTTATTTAAAGAGCAAAGCCTGTGCCGGCCTAAAAATACTTGAGTACGCCGAAGCTTTTAACTTCGGCGTGTGAAAATGATTAGATAGCAACAGGGAAACTCACACTGAGAACCATTGATTCATTGCTGAGTTCAACATCGCCTCGTGTAGTGTTTGGAGTGAAGACTCCGACTTCCTGTAAAACAGTGTCGTCATACTTCATATTTTGGTATTCAACATTCAAGCTGGCAAAACCAAGTTTCACCCCGGCACCTACGCGGTAACCTTGCCCGCTTTTAAATTTGGCATCAACACCTTCATCTTTATCCGGATCAACTTCGCCGGCAACAATCCATCCGGCCCATACACGAAGAGCGATGGCTGTTGGCATCTGGATTCCGACAACCGGCCCCACGTTCCATGATTTTGCATCAGTGTCCATTTTAATTTTATTGTCTTTGAATTTAGGCATAGAATAACGTCCGTCTACTCCTAAAAAAATAGAGTTGTATACATGCCCGCCAAATCTTAAACCAACACCGAAACCATCAAGCTCAGTATCGGCATTGCTAAATGGAGACGGAAAATCGACATCCCCTCTTCCTCTTTCCCATGTCAGCATAGGTTCAACAAACAGACCGCCTTCATTATTTTCCTGCGCGTAAGTGATGCTCGAGAAGGCAATAAGCGACACTAGAAAAAGAAACTTTTTCATTAAAAATCCTCCGTAATATATAAATGCTTTTTAAATTATTTTCTAATCAACTGCATCTTCGATTTTATCGCCTACATTCTGAGCTGCATGTTTCATCTTTTTTCCCATACACTTCATTTTACCATCGACCATTTCACAAGTTTCGTCCTGGGCCTTTCTTACAGCTTTTTTAGCAGCTCGCTTTGTATCGTTGCCCATTTCTTCAGCTTTTTCTTTAACTGTCTCATCTTTGCCAAGAGCATGTGCATAGTTTGAAGTGAAACCACCAACTAGAGTGATGGTAAGTAGAACTAAAAGACTTTTTTTCATTTGCATAATCTCTCCTTTTATTCGATATGCAGGTTAATAAGGAAATTTAATGAATATCTTTATGACGTTTTCTTTCAATCTCTGCACTTCCGATAAAACTCATCAGCGCGAAGATAAAGAAAATTGATAAAATCATTTCGCCCATATCTGTTGAAAGGCCAAAAATCCCAAAAGATCCCAGTAACATTGCCAGTACTCCAAGAATAAAAAATGTAATGGCCGCCTTTAACATGTCTCACTCCTTGTTCCATATAAAAGTTTGTTAAGAAAACTTCACAAAGGTGTATAAGCAGTTTGTGTGCCAAATTTTTCATACCAACTTTATGGAGTTTCTTAAGACAGTGAGGATTTTTTCTACAGACATGCGGGGAAAAAAGTTCTGTGTGGTTTTTTGCCAGTACCAAAAAAGGAAATGCATATAATGATGTAAATTGATCATTGAAATCTTACTTTTCGCGTCCCATATTTCCCAATTTTCTTACACTATTTGCCCCACCTCTTTTTACAACAAGCTTCAAGTTCCCAAAATTTAAAGTGAATTTTTAGTGGCATAAATCTTGGAATGGATTATTTCGAGAAATTGGTTCTAGTATTTTCAAGGAGAAGAAAATGAACACAGATATGATCCAGGGATCACTAAAAGATCTTAAAGGCGAACTCAAACAAACTTGGTCAAAATTAACGGATGATGACCTGACTTATCTTGATGGCGGCGTTGATCAGCTTGTCGGTAAAATTCAAAAGGCCTATGGCTTCACCAAAGAGCGCGCTTCCGAAGAATTCGATAAATTCAAATCAAAACATGCTGATTACTTTCGCGATACGGCTCGCGATCTTACCAACACCAAGGAGAAATATATGGCAACAGCTTCACAATTAAATGGTCAATACGATGCTAACAAAATCAAAGCAAGAGCTAGTCACATGATTGAAGATGATATTATTGAACCAGGAAAAGAGTATCTTCAAAGAGCAAGAGACTTAAGCGCTCAAGTTGTCGACAGAACAACAGGATTAGTAAAAGATAACCCAGGTTATGCCATTCTTGGGGCTGCGACAGTAGGCTTCCTTGCCGGAGCTTATTTTTTCCGTCGTAGATAATGAAAATAAAAATGAAGTAAAGGGCCTGTGTGAACGGGCCCTTCTTCTGTTTGGAGGTCCTTCATGAAATGGCTACTCTTGTTTTTCTCAGTTATCAAACCTTTTTTTTCCAGTGAACATCCAACTATTAATCCTGTTGAAGAAATCAAAGACTTAATCAGAAGCAATGCCGTTGCGGTGATTACTCTTTTTGCCGCAGCTTCTGCCCTTGCTACAATGTTTGCCGGCGGACTTTTATTAGTCGCTGTCGACATTGGTGCACAGTATGACCAGAATGGATTCGTTTATTTCTCATCAATGATCATAATGGGTCTGGCCCTTTCTCTGGTGAGTTTAATTATCGGGGCCGTTGTCGTCAGAAGTTTCCAGGAACCTGCACGGGAGAAAAAAAGAGAGACATTGACCAAAGAAACTGTTGGTGTCGTTCATCCTCTTCAGGATGCTCTGGCATTGCTGATTATGGATTTTGTAAAAGAGCGAGAATTCAACCGAACACAAGATGAACTTCACGCTTCAGAGCGATCAAGAGCTCAAGAAACCGCGACCGAAGATTTAAGACACTAATAAATTGGGAACTCACAGTTCCCAATTTGTTGACGATGACATCAGCATTTTTTTAGACAAAGAAAAACGGCTTAACTTTTTTATATGTTAAGCCATTTTTGAATGATTCTTATAAATTTAGGATAAAAGAAGACCCGTGGTTTCTCTTTTAATTCTTAATAAATCGAGCTCTAAGGAGCTCTCCTCTATTAACCGCTTGAAGATTGACCCAGTTTCGAATCAGGCCATAACCAGTCGCTACGTCACTCATCAATCGAGTGTAATCTTTTTTGATCACCAGGAACTGACGACGGATAGCATCCTCTTCATGTTTCAACAATTGCCCTTCCATATTATCGAAGTCGTGAGCATGAGCTTCTGCCACCATCTTTAATACCTTTTTTTGACGTCCATTTTTGTGTGCTGTTTTTTTCACTGCCATAATTCACTCCATAGTAATAGATAAATTAAAACGAAACCAAGAACGGTCTCCCCGAAATTAAAGCAAAATCGGTGCCCGCAAATGTGAATAAATACCAGAGCATTTTGGAACAAGCGCACCGCAACGATGACCATTCTGCTACGTCGTTGAGGATATTTTCCCCTAACTCGCGGGGCTATTTCTTACTAACTCGCTGTAAAATCATTATTCCAAATTTTGGCATCAATGGTGCAATGGATACCTGTGAGATCAAGAGATCCGTAAAGTTATAAACATTGAGGTTTATCATGTTAAACAACCAACAGATTCAAAATAATTGGCCGACGATTAAGACACAAGTTCTTAGCCGCTGGAATAAGTTATCAGAAGCGGACGTTGAAAAGACTCATGGTTCTCCAAAATCGTTAGGACAGCTTGTTCACAGAAAATACGGCAATAATGAAGAGTTCGATAAAACTTACGAACGTATTTGTATGTCGTCTGTTCATTCATCAAAAAGTGTTTCTCCGAAGACTGAAGTAGCTCCATTGACTTCAAAGACTCTTGAAACCCACCCGGGGACAGGAATCTCTCAAGCTGATGGCACAAGCGAAACGCCAGTCTATCAAGAGCACTCTTCGGCCAATTTAGATGAAGTTTTTCATGGAGATTCTCCAGAGAGAAGACTGAATGCTAATTACGCAAAAGTCGATCATAACCCAAATATAAATCGTGAAGCTGATGATGAGCTTTCAGCTTATTCAACATCTACATACTCACGATCATCACAAGACGATGAAAGCGTAGATGAATATTACAATCAATTAGATCAAAATGAATCATATGCAGATTTTACCTCACCGGATGAATTCTACCCTTCTCAAGATCCTAGCGTGAGCTCGGATATCCCCCTAGGAAGAGATCGCTCTTCTGCAACCAAACTATCTACAGCGAAAGCTGCACCTAAATCATCCGAAGTGTCGTCTAACGATGCTAAAAAGAAGATGTAGTTCCGACTACATCTTGTTGAAACTCTGCCCTCCGGGGCAGAGTTTTAATTCTTCAAAACTCAATCTATTTTAAAATATATTCGTCCTGGTTAATGGAGTTGCCCATGCAAAATATCAGTGAAGAGATCGCTAAAGACAATAGTTTTAATATCGTCGGCATTCTTTTGATCGATCACGCCTACTTACGAGAATGCATTGAAGTCATTCTTAATGATGAAGCGGATAAACATCAAAAATTATTTTTCGCCAGAACCTTTCTCGACACTCTCACAAAGCACTCGGCCGCAGAAGAAAAAACCGTTTACGATTCTTTAATTGATATGGACGAACTTCATGCAAAAGTTCTCGAATGTGAAGTCGAACACGCTATTGTGGAGCGCATGATTTCTACACTATGGCCAAGAATGGCAAGACTTAAAGACTTAGATGATGTGACGGAGGCGGAAATCAGAACTCTTGCCAAAATCGTACGAAACCATATTGATGAAGAAGAAAGAACCCTTTTTCCGCTCATCAAAGAAAACCTCGACCAGAGCATTCTCAATGAAATTGGTTTCCAATTCATGATCTTAAGGCGCTTTACTCCCCAGGATCTGGAGAATTATCCCGAACTCCAAAAAGAAATTTACTATAACTCCTGCAACTCAAAACGAAATATTTACCAATGGTCAGGAGATTTTGTGAAAAAGGTCAATCGTTATATCGGTGCCATCGTTTCTCAGTCTCCCTATTTTATCAAGACATGAGACTTATCTGGATTAGGAGATCTTTTATGAAGCTTTTCTTTTTGCCACTTGCCCTCTTTGTCTTCGTCAGCTGCTCTCGCGAGACACCACCACCGACAACACCTGCTCAACCTCCGACAGTTGAGCAAAAAGCTGTTGGTGAACCGACGATGCCGGGCCCAGTTGCTAACGATCCGCATGTAAAATAATTTTTACAGATACCTGCGTATCACTGAAATTAAACGAGTAAGATCAAGAGGCTTTAGAAGTATTTCTGAATAAAGTTGAGGGTCAACTGTTTCTCTAACTACCTGAGGGGCCGCAGAGACCATAATGACCGGACAGTTTTTAATCGACGCCAGAGAGCTATGTTTTTTCATATTGAGGAAATCCTTCCCCGTCATTTTATCCATGTGGTAGTCGAGAATAATCAAGTTTGCCGGAAAGGCCGTCAGGCTTAAATCTTCCAGGGCCGTTTTCGGATTGCCGTAAGAGAAGACTCTGTAACCTTCTTTTTCAATTGCCCAGGTCATGACTTCTCGTAAATCTTCATCGTCGTCCACGATGTAAATATTCTTTGAGTTCGGCTCTTTTCTTTCCTGTTTTATTTTTTGTTCATCTTTTGTGTGGTCGGCAAAAACGATGGCCTTTTCACAACGAGGAATCGTAAAACTAAATCGGGCACCTTTGCCTGGTTTACTCTCTACTTTGATTACTCCCTCGTGGGCTTCGACGATCGACTTACAAATATAAAGCCCTAACCCATTCCCCGAGCCACCAGTCCAATACTTCTCAAAAATTTTATCTAAATTCTCTTCAGCAATCCCCGGCCCACTGTCAGTAACGGCAATAATGTTTTCACCTTTTTCTGTTTCTTCCAGTTCAATAATAATATCCCCTCCATTTGGAGAGAACTTTAGGGCGTTACTTAAAAGATTTGAAAGCACCTGGTAGATACGGTCTTTATCAAAAGAGGCCATCATCTTTCTTTGAAAGACGATCTTTTTTATCGAAAGATCTTTTTCGTGAATAAGAGGTTTGTAAGAATCCAGAACCTCATTTAGTACCTGAAGAGGATTGTAAAAGCCCTTGCGGATAATAAAGCTGTGCTCAAAATCAGTTTCTGCTGTCGGTTTGTTGTGCTCCAGAAGATCACTGACTAGAACTTTGAGGCGATCAACGGTTCTTAAAATTCTTTTTGCCTGAATTCTTAAATCATCCATCATTTCTTCGTTGGGCTCTTTGTATGAAAGCAGTTCTAGCAATTGCGCATCCAACTGAATCGCGGCCAGAGGATTTTTAATATCGTGGTATACAATCGCCAGCATTTCTTCTTTGGCCTCGAGAGCTTTTTTGGCAATCGCACGGGATTTCATCTCTTGCTCATGAATTTCATACTCGCGAAGAGCGCGTTTTACAACCGGACTTAAGCGTTCATAGCGGGACTTGATAACGAAGTCCTCTACTCCTGCCTTCATCATATCAGCGACACTTTCTTCTCCGACTAATCCAGAGACCACGATGAAAGGAAGATGTCTTGAGGTCTCGCGAACGATTGCTAAAGCATTAAGTGGGCTAAAACCAGGAATATTGTAATCTGAGATTACAAGACTCCATTTCTCGCGCGCTAAGGCCTCGCGAAGCTGTGCCTCTGTTTCAATTCTCTCAGAATAAATATCTGTAATCCCACCTTTTTTAAGGTGATACAGCATAAGCTGATAGTCCGTTTCTGAATCTTCAATGTTCAGTAATTTAATCATGACTAAACTGGTGGCCTCTCGTTAAGTAATAACCAATAAGTGCCTAAACTCTTTACTGCATCTGAAAACTCATGAAAGTCGACAGGTTTTCTCACATAACTGTTAGCACCTGATTCATAGCCAGAAAGCAAGTCACTGTCTTCTTTTGAAGTTGTCAGGATCACCACAGGTACAAGCTTTGTTCTTGGATTGCTTCTAATTTTTTTCAACACTTCAAGCCCATCAATCTTTGGGAGTTTTAAATCCAACAAGATCAGCTGTGGTAAATCTTTTTCATAATTAGAGGCTTCCTGATTAAACAAAACATCCAGGGCTTCAGCGCCGTCGCGGGCAACTTTAATTTCATTTAAAACTTTATTTTTCTTTAGTGCTTTAATGGTCAAGATTTCATCCTGCTCATTGTCTTCAATCAGAAAAATGTATGGCATTGCTTTCATCAAATCTCCTGCAATTAATTACGTGCCTAATGTGAAATAAAAAGTACTTCCCTTTCCTAACTCTGACTCTCCCCAGATGCTTCCATTATGACGGCGGATAATTCTACCGACAGTGGCCAGACCAATTCCTGATCCATCAAACTGCTCCTTGGGATGAAGTCTTTGAAAAGGTTGAAATAATTTGTCATAAAAACGCATATCAAAACCGACACCGTTATCTTTCACATAGAAAGTGACTTTGCCATCTTTATAAATTTGACCTAGCTCAATAATGCTCACTTCTCTTGTGCGAGAGTATTTCCATGCATTAGAAATCAAATTCTGTAAGGCCGCTCTTAAAAGGCCAGGATCGGCCGAAACGGTCTGCGGTAAAAAATTAGTAAATTCAAATTTCCTCTGAGGCTCATTTTGCTTAAGATCAGCAATGATTTCAGAGGCCACTTGAGAGAGCTCCACATCCTCTTTGCGAAACTCAGCGCGAGTCAGTCGTGACAAATTGATAAGATCATCAATCAACACTCCCATTCTCTGCACACCCGAACGAATAAAACCTAAATACTTAATGGCTTCACCATCAAGTTTATCAGAGTACTCCTCTGCTAGAATCTGGCTAAAGCCATCAATCCCTCTTAACGGCGCTCTTAAGTCGTGTGAGACAGAATAACTAAAGGCTTCAAGTTCTTTGTTAACCAATGTGAGTTCATGGGTTCTAAGGGCAACTGTCTCTTCCAGATGGTCAGTCGCTGCAGCTAATGATGAGTAAGCTTCACTATAATTTTTTGAGAGGCGTCTTAATTGAAGAATCGACATGACGGCCAGAGAAATCCCCAGGACAATCCCCAAAGCAAGCGTCACAACAACAGCATCGCGTGAGGCCTGTTCAGCCTCTGCCCAGCGCTTATTTCTAAACCCTCTTTCTCTCTCAATAAATTCATCAAAATTCTGTCTAATCGAATCCATAATCGCCTTGCGGGCCGTGATCATTTCATCAGGTGAGGGTTGTTTGAATTTTTTTCGATAAGCGATCGTACCCTCAGCATTTTCATTCCATCCGGCGTAGAGTGTTTTAATCTCACGGATTTCTTTTTGCTGAATCGGGTTGTCTTTAACCAGATCAATAATTTTATCGGCCAAGACAAAAAATTTCGATTGGGCCTCAATCCAAGGTCCCAGATAAACGTCATTGTTAGTAATGATATACCCTCTAAACCCTGTCTCCGAATCGATAATAAGCTTAATCCCCTCAGTGGCGGTATTGATGACCTCATCAGAGTGGCGAACTTTGTGGTTCTCCTCTAAAACGCTATAAACCTGTTTAACAAATAGAATAGAAAGTAAAAGAGAAAGGGCGATCGGTAAAATAGTCGCTTGAAAGAGAATTTTTTTAAATTCTCTTGGATCAACTGGATGATCTCCACGACCTATCATTGAAGACAGAAGCTTTTTTGGCAGCTGTTGCATAACCTTTCCCTAGAAGAAATTGGTTTGGCTACCATATCCTATTAAACAAAGAATTAAAATTTTTTTTCCAATTGAATAAGACGTGTTCCCAAAATTTCTCTGAGAAACATTTCCACAGAAACATCTCGCCTTGAGCGACGCGATGTTCTCTCTCTCTTACTTTTTGTGGAGATCTTCATTTTTTTTTCTTTTTTAATAAGGCCAGTCCCTAGCATAACAGCGATTGTGTTCATATTTCACTCCTGAGTTTGTTATTAAGCAAGTGATAGGCCAAATTGGGACACCTATGGGGCACAAAACAACTTACTAATTTTATTTGATTCATAAAAAATGCCCTCCTTTTTTGAGGCAGTATTCCCGGGATTTTTGTCCAAAGGATGTTTCGAAAAATGGGTATCGGACTTGCTTTTCACTAGAGCATTAAGGCTTCAATGATGAAGCTTAACTATGAGGAGTTTACATGAGATCAAAGGGAATTTTTGCGGCACTTCTTTTCACTATCGCTGCAACAGCATGTTCATCATCAAGTGACATGGAAACCGCCAAAGCAACAAACAAGTATGAAGCACAAAAATATGGTGAACAAAAAACAACAACTCCCGTTTCATCGACCGATGCCTACTACGCTGTTTTAGAGTTCGATAAAGGGACTCAACGCTTAAGTGAAGCTGGAAAACGAAACTTAAAAAATTTCATCAACACGGCAAAAAAAGAAGGTAAACCCATCGACGATATCAAGATTCTTGCTTGGGCCGATAAAGAGTATCCAAATGAAAAAGGTGCAAGACTTTCTGATCGCGATGTAGCGATGGCCAAAGAAAGAAGTAAATCAATTGAAAAATATTTAAAAGAGGATTTAAAAACTGAAGGAGACTACGCCACTTACAACATGGCCAAACGTCCAAATAAGGTCAATGAGTTCTTCAGAGGTGATGACTACAAAACGAAAAAAGTCTTTGGTCAGCCTAATGCCGTTCCTGTAGGAACAGAACTTAATGCCTTCATGAAAGACAAGGCCGGAAAAGCATTAATTATGGTGGATTATTCTGAAGTAGAATAAAAGAAATAAAAAAGGGTGGTTTTAAGCCACCCTTCTTTTTAAGCATTAATTAAACGGATATTTTCTTCAACCATGTCATCTAAAGTCTTCACGATTTCCTTTAGCTTTTCCATATTGCGGTCTTTAGCTGCTGTCTCCAGCGATACTCCAAGAGCGCTGATCTGTGGAAAGCCAAATGTTTCACCATGTCCCTTAAGCCTGTGGCCGACAACCTGAGAGAACTCGAAATCATCTTTTGCAAGACTTTCCTTCAGCTGAGCAACTTCCGCTTGCCTTCTGGATAAATAGACGATTTGTTGGTCTTTCATAATTTCCATGAAAAAGAATTTACACCTCTTTTACAAGTAATCAAGGTGCAAAACATTGGGCTCCATCTTAAATTTTCTTAAGACATGTATAACATTTGTTCTTAGAGTTTTTGCTTTGCACTTTCTGCGGCTTCTGCGACTGCTTCTTTCGCTTTTTCTGCTCCTCTGGCAATCCCACTTTTCACATTGCCCCAGGTATCAGAGAAGTAATCGTTTAGTTTAGTTTGAATGGATTCTTTCGACTCACCATAACGTTGCTGAATAATCCCAGTCAGTGCCGTCAAATCACCTTTTGCCTGTTCTAGGTCATCATCAGTGAGCTTGCCCCACATTTTTCTAATCTCACCTTTGGCCTCAGTCCATTTCCCTTTAATAGTGTCTTCATTCAAAACGAAATCACGTTTTGTTTCTTTGTTTGTGTCAAAATGCATAAAGCCTCCCTATTGTTTTTTCCAATGATTTTCTCCATTGGAGATCACTATAAAGAGAGCAAATTGCCTGCCAAAATTTTTGATGTAAATTTGAATTGTTAAAGAGAGAAAAAAGAAAGAAGGGGGGTATATTACCCCCTTCTTTTAGTTCAGTTCATATGATTCGATTTCTTTTAATTTTCGATAAAGCGTCTTGCGGTCAATATCGAGTTCTTTCGCTGTCTGTTCTTTGGCAAAATTATTTCGTTTAAAAATAAACTCGATGTATTTTTTGCAAACATCTTCCAGAGTCATCAGTGAGTTGATTGAAAAAAGAGCTCCATCAACTGAGCCTTCGATTTTCTTTTCTTCACTTGAATGGTCTGTACTAGGTAAATCATCTGGTTCGATATAATCCGATTGGGCAAGGACAACGGCTCTTTCAATCGCATTCTCCAGCTCACGAACGTTCCCTTGCCATGGAAGAGTTTCAAGTTTTTTGATCGCTTCTTTTGTAAATCCTTTAATGCTTACATTGTTCATTAAACTGAATTTTTTCAAAAAGTACTCTGACAGAGGGAGAATATCTTCTTTTCTATCGCGAAGAGGCGGCATATAAATCGGAATAACATTCAAACGGAAGTATAAGTCTTCTCTGAATCGTCCCGCTTCCACTTCTTTCTTTAAATTCTTGTGAGTCGCACAGATGATCCTTGCAGTAATATCTCTTGGTTGGTTTTCACCAATACGCTTAATTTTTCTTTCTTGTAAAACGCGCAGAAGTTTTGCCTGTAATGGAAGGGCCAAATCACCGATCTCATCAAGGAATAATGTTCCGTTGTTGGCCTCTTCAAAAAGACCGATTTTACTTCCCATCGCTCCAGTAAAGGCCCCTTTTGCATAACCAAACAACTCTGATTCCAGTAAATTTTCAGGAATCGCTGAACAGTTAATTGCAATGAATGGCTGGTTTTTTCTCTCACCCAATTCATGAACTGCGCGAGCGACAACTTCCTTACCAGATCCACTTTCTCCACTGATAATAATATTGGCCTGAGAGCTTGAAACTCTTTTTGCCAGCTCCATTGCCTGTTTAAAACCAGGACTTCTTCCGATCACACCTTTAAGGCCAAGGAAGTCTTGTTCATTGAAAAGACTCTTCAGGTTAGTGTTCTCAATTTGTACCTGATTTAAGAAAAGAGCTCTTTGAACTGAAATTAATAATTGTGGAAAGTGCAGTGGCTTTAAAACGAAGTCATAAGCTCCGGCCTCAATGGCCTCAAGAGAAACTTCTAAACTTCCTTCCGCCGTCATCAGAATGATTGGCAGAACTAAATTAATTTTTCTAATACGCTTGATGAAATCCACTCCCGACATAACCGGAAGTTTGAAGTCCGATAGAACAACATCAACTGCCACCTTTGAACTCTCAATATCGTCCAGTGCAAGTCGTGCATCTTCGTACGTAACAACGTTGTAGCCTCTTTGTTTAAAGAACGAACAAAGCAGGTCTAAAAGGTCTTTATCATCATCGATAATCATGAGTGTTGATAGTTTTTTTGTTTTCATGGGGTATTTTTACTCTCTGGGGTTTTTAGTACCGTTCATGTGGCAAGTGTGGCATATTTCCCAACCGCTGTCAACACCCAATAGCTAAGTGCATGTAATTAAATAATGCAAAGATGGCATAAGTCCTGCTTTTAATTAGTATCAGAGTCGTGAACTTCTTTAAAGGAGATAGATATGTTGCGCGCAGCCATTATTTTTTTCGTATTGGGGCTTATTGCCATGCTTTTCGGGGCCTACGGGATTGCCGGGGTTTCAATTGAAGTCGGCAAGGTTCTACTGATGGTATTCATCGTTTTAGCAATCCTAAGCTTTGTTGTTGGCCTAATCAGAGGCGGTGGTGGAAAACACCTCCCTTAACTTTCAAACGACATTGTTTAAATAAGTTTGACGGGTCTTCAATCCTGCAAAATTGAAGGCCCTCATACTTAAGGAAAAAATCCAAAATGCAGTCATTCTTTTTATCTCTCATTCACTGATAAGAATTTATCACTGGAAGAAAAAAGCATGGCTGCTTTTTTTATTTTAGGACACGGAATGCTTAAACCACTTGTTTTCTCCCTGGTCTTCACTCTTTCTCCTCAGGCCACTTCGGCCACACCAGTTGAAGGAACCACTAGCAACGAAGAAAAAATCAACGAAGAAATAGAAAAACACGATCCTCAAAAAGAGATCGAGGAAGCTTCATCAGACGTCGTAGGAGTTAATCCAAGAGAGAAATTCTCTCTCTACCAACCTACCTACTTCATCTTTGGGAAAGACGATTTAAAACTACAATTTAGCGGTAAATACCGAGTCGCTAAATCCTACAATCTTTATCTAGGTTACACTCAGACGATGTTCTGGAACATTTACGAGAGCTCTGCTCCTTTTGGCGACATTAACTACAACCCAGAGGCCTTCTACAGGCTTACGGAAAACGATACAAAGTTCCTGCGCTCTTTAGACATTGGTATGCTTCATACATCCAACGGAGAAGACGGCGATAAATCCCGCTCCATCAACCGCCTTTTTGCCAAAACAAATTTTGCTTCTCACATTGGACGAAACAATATTCTGGGAGAACTGAAACTTCAGCACATCTACAGCAAAGCAAACAACAACCGCAACATTGTCGACTATATGGGATACTGGGAACTCAAAATGATTGTCACACACATCCTGACTATTGGAAAAGGACGCCTGGACCTGGAGTACAGGGTGTTTGCTGGAAAAAAAGTAGTCAACTTTAGCAGCGGCGGACGCGAGCTTGGACTTATCTACCACTTCGGAAGCCCTAACTTTAACCCTTCAATCTATTTTCAATACTTCAGTGGATATGCAGAGAACCTGCTTTCTTACGACAAAAAACAAAGCAATGCCCGTCTTGGGTTAATGCTTTTCTTTTAGTTTATTCATCAAAAATAAAAAGGCCACCCGAAGGTGGCCTGTTTTAAGTAAGTTTGTCGGCAGTGATTATTTTGACTGCACGTTTAGGATCTTAGCTTGAGCTGCATTCAGGAATTGCCCTTTGAACACTGGAGCATTCGAGATGTCAGTTACACCAAGAGTAAGCTTTCTTTCATTCTTAGAGTCAACCAGAGAGATAATCCCTTTAGAAGAATCTAGAGATACTTTTGAGAAAGAGATAAGTGCGTTTTGGTTAACAAGAGCACCTTCATAAGTTGATCTGTCGTCAGCTCTCTTACCGATAACAAGAGTCATGTCGTATCCACCAACGTTTACAGCGTGTTTACCAACAAGTTGGTCGATTGAAAGACCTTCAACGTTAGCTTGTCCGTATACAGAGATGTTTGATTGAGCAAGAGTTCCTGTGAAAGTTGATTTTCCGTAACGAGCTGTTGCGAAGTATCCTTTTACAGTTTTTGTTTCTCTATCTAGTTCCATTTTGAAGAATGGAGACTGGATTTCTTGGTTGTTGTCATTGTTGTAGACATCTTCGTTAGAGAAGAATGTGTTTCCAAGAAGACCTGCTTGCTTGAAAGAAACTTTGATGATTCTTGATTGAGAAGCAACAAAGTTAACAACTAGAGCGTCACGGTCGTTAGACTCCATAACGATTACGTTGTCGATTCTTAGGTTTTTCGCCATTTCAGCGTTGTCGAAAGTTACTTTATAAACACCTTCGTGTCCTGGACGTAATTTCATCGCAGCAAGAGTCATATCGCGAACGATAGCAACACCAGCTTGGTATAGGTAGTATTCATCTTTAATCGCACGAGAGTAATCTTTTGCGAATTCAGCGAATTTTACCATTTCATCCATTTCTGCAACAGTCTTAGCAGTTTGAGCTTTCGCAGAAAGAGTCATAAGTAGGTTGTAACGACCTGACTGAACTGCTTGTGCCTTATAAAGAGTGATGTATAGGCTTGAATCGATCGGAGAAATTTTTACGTAACGAACTGATACATCTCCAAGGAAGATCTTAAGGTCACGACATGACCACTCAGAACATCCATCTAGTTTTTCGTATACTGGAACCAGGACTTGAAGTTCAGTATAAAGGTTTTTGATAACCGCTTCAGTTTCATTTTTATTAACAAGGTCTTTTAGGTAGTAAACGAACTCACCTCTAGCATCAAGACTTACAGTCTTAAGAACTTCAGTGATTTCTCCGTTACATAGAAGAACGCCTTGCTCAGCTAAACACGCTTCTACCATTTTTACAGCTGGTTCAAGTTTCGCGTTTAATGCGAAAGCCGGGACCGATGCAACTAGTGCCAGGATCAAAAGTAGTTTTTTCATATTATTAACCTCAGTTTATTTTAAAGCTTAAATTTAACGTTAAATTGGTGTCCGTTATTCAATGTCACGATAGCAACCCCTGACACAACTGAAGGTGAATTCTCTCCAGTTTGAAGTGTTACAGCAAAGTTACTGTTCTCATTGTCATTTGATCTGTTCGGGAAGCTTCTGCCATTGAAGATATAATCAACTTCAGCAACAGCGTCTTTTTTGTCAGTATCAAGTGATAATGTGAATGAAGTGTAACCATCTTTCTTCACGATTCTGAAGTCAGACTCTTCAAGTCTATAAAGAGGGTTCGTTTCAATTAATGACTGAACTGATTTGTTAGAAGCTAGTTTTGGGTTAGCTGTAAAATCGTAGTTCGAAGCAGTTGCGAAGTCTTCGTATGAAGACCATGCAGAGTAATGGGCCACTACTTTGCTTCTGTAATCACGGATAGCTCCAAGAGCTGTTTCAATAACTGCGTCTTCGCTCATCTGTCCCATTTGGTTTGCTTCAAATGAGTCAGCAAACATCTGAAGAGACTCTTCAGAGATTGAACTGTAGTTAGCAGAGATATCAAGAGAAGAGTCTAGCTTTTGAAGTTGAAGCAGAACGTTTGTTTTAACTTCTTCCCCTACTGATTCTTTTCTTAACTCAGCAATATTTTCTTCGTTCTTAGCTTCCTGAACTCTTCTCTTATAAGAGAAGTTCAGACCTGAGAAAGAAATAATTGACCACTTCACAGACTTAACGTTTGCCTGAGAAGCTCTTTCCATGTTGATCGCCATTTTGTGCTTGTCACTGTTTAACAGTGCGTAGCTTTGTAAGCTTCTTTGATCAAGATCAGAAGTCAGACCTTTGTTCAGTCTAGCTTCAACTTGAGCAAGTTCATACTTGTTAGCATCAGTTGTCGAGATCAGAGTTCTGATTGCTGCAAGCTCAGAAGTGTACATGTTGTAGATGTCCACTCTTTCCATGTTTAAACGAAGGATCCATTTTTTAAGGTCAGCGATTCTATCAGCTGAGAACTTTCTTTCGATCCATCTTTCTTGTTGGTAGCTCAGAATCTGAACTTCAAGATCGATTGTTTTAAGGATAACTTCGTGAGTAAGGATATCGTAGTAAAGGTGAGCTAGTTCGTTGTTAAGAACATCGCGCGCATCATATAGGTTATAAAGAGCGGCCTTTTCAAGGTACTTGTTCTTAGAAACGTTATAGATCTTAGTTGGGATAGAAAGAACAGCTTCAACAGCGATTGGGGCCCAGAAATAACTCAGACCCATCGCCATCCCTAGAAGGTGACCAGTTGTAATTGGGTTGAATTGAGCTCTTGCTACTGAAACGTTTCTTTTAGCGATAATATAGTTCTCAAAAGCGATATCAACGTCAGTATTTCTGTCGTTAGCGATTTTTTTCATTTCGCTGATCGACTTTCTTCCTTCCGTAGTCTTTAACATTGCTTCAAGATTATCTCTGACATTTGGAAGCGGGTTTACGACGGCGGCGTTAGCCACACTCATCGATAAAACCAGCGCTGCTGCAATTAGTTTTTTCATATAAGTATTTCCTTTTACCTAACCGTTATTATGAACGAGGGATCTCGTTAGTGATCATGTTTGCACCAATTAGACGCTTAAGCTTGATGTACTTAAGTTCTAGTTCGTACTTAAGTTTTGAAGCTTCTCTCTCTGCGTACATAACGTTTAGTTCTGCTTTTTTAGTCGCGATGAAAGAGTTTAAAAGGTCAGTTTGTGCTGCCTGAGCTTGAGCGTACTCTTCTCTGGCCATGTCTAATAACTGCGCTTGGTAAGCGATTTTTTGTTTTTGAGATTCGATTTGTGAGTATTGAGCTACTACTTGATTTTTGATTTCGTAGATAGCTTTTTTCTTCATAAGTTCGATTTTGTTAACTTCGTGCTTAGCGATTGATACTCTTGAGAAGTAATCAAATCCTACACCACCCCATGAGATCCAAGAAAGAGCTACACCTTTCTTTTGCTTGTTAGCAGCTGAGATCATCCAGTCGAATTGTTCAACTTCTTTAGAGTTGTTAACTGCGATTGTTGTCGCTTCTTCAGCTGTAGCTGGGAAATCAAGACCTTCGTTGTAGAACTCTAGTTGATCGATTCCAAGAGCTTCCTGGTTGTCTTTTACTTGAAGGATTAACTTAAGTGCGAATTCTTCAGTTTTAACAAGTTCGTTTCCGTTTACTGATTGAGTCTTTGAAGAAACTACGTTTCTTTGAGTTCTGTAGTACTCAGAGAAGTCGATCGCACCAAGATCATAAGCTTCTTGTGAACGAGCTGCGATTTCGTTTGTGATCGCTTGTTCTTTCTTGAAAGATTCAAGCATTTCATTGTGGTATTGGAAAAGGAACATTGTGTTTTCTAAATCTTCAAGAAGGTTTTTTTGAACGATTCTTCTGTTAACGTTAGCTGCTTGAGCTAAGTCTTTCTGAGCTGCTGCTTCGAAAAATCTTGATGGTTCTGGTACTAGTGTACGAAGAATTGCATATTGGTAATCGTAGATAAGCATATCTACTGAAAGAGTTGGAAGAAGTTGAAGCGACTTCGTTCTTGCCTGGCTTTTTACTAATACGTACTGCTCGTACGCAATTGAAACTTTGATGTTTTCATTAACAACTTGTTCTTTCGCTGTTTGAAGAGAGTACTGCTCTCCAGCGAACGATTGGGCAGCAAATAGCCCAAGCAGGACCACAAAACCGATAATCTTTTTCATACACACATCTCCAAAATTTATTAACTTATGTTTAGCACGTTTACTGAGGAATCCTTCCAACACTTTAATCACACTGTATTTTTTACTCTGTCTTCTCATCCCACCAAAGGCCGATATTCTTTCCAAGGCCAATGAGGAGACCTTTCTGAACATCAAACTCCGCGAAAGTTTGATGCCAACGAAGGTCTAACAAACTTTCTTTGTTTATCCAAGAGTAGTGAGAAAATTGAGGGACTAGTTCATCTTTTGAAGTACTTATCTCGCTTTTCAAAAGACTTCCGCCCATACACGAATAATCTCCATAACTTGGACTGAATCTAAAACTAAAGATATCCTCAGTTTTAGTCTGAATTTGGCAAAATTCATTCTCTGGAAGTAAATCTTTAGGCAGCCTAAAACTCTTTGGTTCCCCAAGTACGCTGCTAAGAGTTCGCAGAGTACCGGTTTCATCTGAAGAAAAATAAGCTCCAAGTGAAGTTAAAAATTTCACTTCAGAATGTGCGGGCCCGGGAAGTTCGACGAGCTTCTTACCCCACTCAATAAGCTTTGTCTTGGGATTTTGATCCCAAACGCCACCTGTTCCATCAATAAAATAGACTGTATCCCCTGAGATTTTCGTTCCGAGTACAAGATTGTTCATTTTTTGAACGTGGAACTGTGAAAACAAATCCCAAGAGACTGCATAGACTTCGGGGAACTCCTGTCTAAACTTGGTCTGAATCAAGGCTTTTTTTAATCTGGCGTCTGACCAGATTAAGCTCGCTGGCTCATCTATTGCCGGAGCAATTTTAGTCCAGGTCTTATTCTCTAAATTCACAATCACTGAGTAATATAAATCCTGATCCTGATCGCGGTATTCAACGATGGCCTCAGGGTATTGATATGAAGAAATATGAACATGATTCATATCGAAGAAGACTGCACTCGAAGGAACAGTTATATCGACATTTAAAGTGCGGTCCAGGTCAATGAAGCTGATGGTATTTTTATCCAACACTGTCGTCATCAATGTTCCCAGCTGGTGAGTGGCCCCACTGTGTTCTTTGATAAACTCAATTTGATCATTATTGATTCTAAAGATAATTTGTCCGTTTGAAAGAGGCTTTCTAAAAACGGTGTAACCGTCTTGTTCCTGAACATAAACCTGGCGCTCTTTTTCCAGACTTAAAAGTTTATCGCTATCGGCGATTTCAACCCAGTTTGAATCGGCAAGATTGAAGCGGAAGATCTGTCCTTTTGTATCGTTGATTTTGTACACGACCCCAGTGTTCGTCAGAATAATTCTCGTATCGTTGTTAGCGGTAAAAAGAATTCTTCCATCTTTTAGGTTTATCAATTTATTTGAATCTAAAAGTGCAAGAGAGTTGCGCGAAATTTTAATTGTATCGAAATAAGGAAGCGCCATTGCTCTGATATACGCGGGAATCACTCCCCAACGACGGCCAATCTCGGCCCTCGGGTCTGAGTGAAAATAAGGAATGGTCTTGAACCAATTTTGTAGAGTCTTTGTTTCCCCATTAAAACTTAAGGCCTTCTGAGCTTTTGTTTCAAAAAAGGTCTGGCAAGCGCGGACGTCAATCAAAGTACAGTAGGTCGTGATCTCAGTGTAGAGTTGGTTTAACTCCAGGTCGATGTGATAAGTGCTTAGTCCTACCCATAAATTTGTTTTTGGAAAACAGTCAGTACTGCATGGATTTTCAGGTCGAGAAATAACCGCATCTCTATCTGATAAAAGTTTCTGAACCTGCCCCATCCACTTAGTCATCAGCTCATCAGCGTTTAATCCCCATCTTCTTGCAGGTGTATCAGAACCTAAACTTGAAAACAGGTTATTTTCCATAATAAAGCGCAGACCTGTTAATGTCACAGGTACGCCTTCTATCGTAATTGTGGCCGCACGTAAACCAGTAACCCAACGGTCATTAAGTCCCGGTGAGAAATTTCCAAATTCTTTAACCAGCATATCGATGTCATGGAACTTCTTTAGAAGTTTGGCATCTCTACTTGGTGTTCCCCAGTCTTCATCCCCGGCACTTCCTGGACGGCAATCATTTCTTTTGCAGTACTCGTAACCTTTTGTGACGATTTGAACACGTTGTTCAGCATAACCGGTAATATCATTAACACCCATTTCAACCAGCTTTAGCGGGTCGTAACTTTCTTTTACACGCGATAAAACAAATTGAATGAATGCCGGAAATTCTTCTTTAATAGATGGATCAAACTGCTCTTCTGAATAAGTAGGTCTGGCGTCCTTTTTTTGTAGAACCCATGTTGAGTTAACAATTACCGGCCATCTGAAGGCCAGGATTTCTTTGTTTCCTTTATATGGCCAGTCTTGATCCAGGAAAACTTCTTTTGCTAAAACGCGCAGGGCACGCGGGCTCGTTGAGGCCAGAGTGTAAACCGGCAGCTCTGTCGCTTCATCATAATGAGTTTCTGTAATAATTTTGGCGTGACCTGAACCATTATTCTGAGTGATGATAAATGTTCCGGCAATCAGACCTTCTTTATCAATTCTAACTGGAAAACCATCATTCACCACGGTTCTGGTGCTGGTTAAATTCATGACGTAATCAAGGGCCGCCATGAATAGTTCATCATCGTACCAGTTGGTGGCCGTATCATATTTGCGCCACTCTTTTTTCATCGAGTAATGGCCAAAAAGCCCACCAGTATCGGCAACAGTATTGGCGACTGGAAGTGAATTCATGCGGGCGAAAATCCAGCGAAGACCAACTAAAGCATCAGCACAGTCTGTTTGAATTTTGTATTTTTTAAAAAATTCCGGCGTCACTTCATTTTGTAACCAGGCCGCATATTTGTTTTCCCACTCATCATTCCATTGGTTTTTTGCCAGCCAAATGTATTGGTTTTTATCTTTTCCAAAAAGTTTATCCTGCTCTTTTTCAATTTTTGCCTGAACCGGCCATGAGACAAGAGAAGAGACTTTTTGATATTTAGGAAAGTTTTTTACAATGTAATTTTCTAAGTCAGATTTCTTCTTAAAATAAAATGAACCAATTAAAGTTTGAAACTCTCCTTTTTCCTGAAAGAAGTGATTTAGTTTTAAACCCTCATCAGTTTTTTCAATCGAAAGATAATTTCTGCTTCCTAATTGTGATTTGGTCCACAACTCATCTGCATGAGAAATATTTATGAATAAAGACACTGTTCCAAGTATCTTCAAAAGGTTTTTTAAAGAAATCACGTACAACCCCATCTATTTTATTGAGCATCGGAGTTTTAAGCTTCATTTGACAGATAAACCATGTTCTCTGTAATTTTTACCCGAATTCTCTTGGCCTATACTTTTTGTACTATAAGGATGGTTATGAAAAATAAAATTGTCTTAACTCTACTTGTTTTAACAACTTGGACAACAGCTGCCAGCGCACGCGATATGTGGATTGGGATTGAGCCGTTTGTTTTAAAATCGATTACTGATTCAAGACAAAGAGTTTTTGAATATAAAGATATCATCAAAGGAAGTAAGGAAACTTATTTCAGAGTTGAAGAAAAAGAAACCTACAAAATTTCTCATTTCATTCACCACAACTTCCAAAGATGTGGTGGCTATCGCGTCCTTCATAACAAACCAGAAGTTGAAGTCAAACTAATGGATAAAAAGGCCCTCGTCAGAAGCACATTTGGCGAGTACGACTTTCAAAAACTTATTAATCCTGACTACTCAATCAACCAGGCTTCGCTGGTTGAATCATGGCTTCCACAAGTTTCTCGCCAATACACTAATAGTGTTATCACTCACCTTACTTCTTATAGAACACGTTTTTATAAATCTGAAGAAGGTGTAGCTGCCCTGAAATGGATTGGTAGTGAATGGGAGCGTTTAACCGCTTCTCGCAACGACATGAAGGTGGATTATTTTTATTACCAAACTCACGATCAACCATCAGTTATTTTAACTATTGAAGGATCGGACCCGGTTTTAAAAGATGAAGTGATCGTCATCGGTGGCCATGGTGATTCAATTAACGACACTGAACACAGTGCTGCTGTCGCTGCTCCTGGAGCTGATGACAATGCTGCCGGAATCGCCATCTTAAGTGATCTTACTCGTATCATCGTTGAGCAAAACTACAAGCCAAAACATACAATTCAAATTATTGCTTATGCTGCTGAAGAAGTGGGAATTCAGGGGTCTTACGACCTGGCCCGCGTTTATCGTGACAAACAAACTAAGGTCATCGGTGTATTACAACTAGATGGTGTTAACTATAAAGGTAGCCCGGATTACGATTTTGCTTTAATTAGCGACTTTACGAACAACGACCAGAACTTATTCCTGGCCTCTTTAATTGATACTTATCTGAAACTGCCGTGGACTTGGGATCAGTGTAATTATGGATGCTCGGACCATGCGGCCTGGAACTATTACGGCTTTCGCGCAAGCTTTCCGGCCGAAGCCTTAATCAAAGAAGAAAATCCTTATATCCACTCAGTGGAAGACACCTTTGACAAGTCTAATTTCGACTCGGTTCATGCAGTGAAGTTTACGAAACTGGCTATTGCTTATCTTTTAGAACTTGATCAATAGCTAATTTTAAAACTGTATCTTCTTTATTCTTCGGGTCCTGCTCAGACACTAGCTGAGGCATAACACCTTCCCCTTCATAGAAGTGATCTTTGTATTGCCATGTAATGCAAGTGGGAAGGTTGATCGAAAAAGGTGTCTCACCTAGCGGGAAAATCACCGGGTCTCCGGCCCCGCCGTGAGTCTTGGAGCCAACAAGTGCCGTTCTCTTTTCTTCTTTTAAAACTGAAGCAATGGACTCACACGAAGAAAAACACCCATGAGAAACCATGGTGATGATTTTAGCATTATAAAAAGTCTTTTTTGGTCTATGAATTGGACGAGTGTAATCATATTCATCCTGCGACCATAGGCTTAGACGAAACGGCCAGAACTTCTCAATCCACTTTCTCTTTCCCGGATGAGTCTTTCTTAGGTATTTATAGTGATAAAGCATGACTGGTTTTTCAATGAAAGCATTGACGGTGTACTCCACCTCCAGATCGCCTCCTCCACCGTTTTCTCTTAGGTCAATCACGATTCTATCGTTGTCTGTAATCCCCGCGGTAGCCTCATCAAATTGCCTTTTGAAATTTTCATAAACTCCTTCGCGGCTTACATTGTCTTTTCCTTCATCACACCAAAGGTTATAGATATTGAGTTTATAGATATTGTTTTTTAATCTTTCCGAACTCACGCAAGGTTTGTACTGCATTTGCGAAGGGGCCCAATTAATCATTGTGCTCAACACTTTTCCAGTCGTTGATTTCAACTTTAAAGCCACAGGTGTAGATGAAGTCGACTCTTCTAAAAGCCTTACCAGACGATAATTTCTTCCCCACTCGGTAGAGCCGGCAACTGTATTGTGATTTTTCTTTAAATACTCAGACAGACTCAGTCCATCGATACCGATAATTTCATACTTGTCTTCCGGGATGACCGGAGAGCACGTCGGACAACTCCTTACCTCGTAAGCTCCTTTGACAAAATTTAATCCGCTTTGAAAGCGAAGATTTTTTTCTTTGCGTCCGTCAAAAATCACTACGTGACCGTCATTAATACGGTTTAGGATCTGGCGGATTTCCTCAATGTTGTTGTCATCGATTGGTTTTTTCTGAAGATACTCGTCTAGCTCTTTAATGACTTCTCGTTTGTGAGTTTCATTATTGATGTAGAGGTTAGCGTATTTTTCTTCAAGGAGTTTTATGACCTGCTCTTCAGGCTTGCGTGAGCAACTCATAAAAATGCCAAGAAGTAATAAAACTAAAAATAAATTATTGCGGGCGTGGTCCATAAAGCATCGCACTTCCAAAAAATGTATAGAACAGTTGAGTTCTGTCGTTTGGATCTATGGTAGCCGATCTTGCGTTAGATTGGTATGCAGGAATTGTATTCTTCTTCCAGCTCGCCCCGCCGTTAGAAGTGTAATACATTCCTCCGTTCCCCCAGGTTCCATCAACCGTGTGCAGCCCGTTCACGTAAACTGATGAAGGGTCTTCCTGATCCAGAGTCACCGAAGTTGGGTGTGTAAACTGCATCTGGCGGCTCCATGTGGCCCCTCTATCCGTACTCTTCCAAACTCCAGTGGCCAGCCAGTTAGAGTTGTTTTCGTAGTCTACCAAATAAAGTGTTCCTCTATTGCTCCCATTAGAAAAATCTACAGCAAAAGCTGTCGGGTAATACCAAAGTTTAGTATTGGCATCCACACCTGCTGGACGGTTAACTGTCCCTCTTAAAAGCGT
This sequence comes from Bacteriovorax stolpii, assembly GCF_002872415.1. Lineage (GTDB taxonomy): Bacteria > Bdellovibrionota > Bacteriovoracia > Bacteriovoracales > Bacteriovoracaceae > Bacteriovorax > Bacteriovorax stolpii. The sequence continues at coordinate 2,811,050 of NZ_CP025704.1, forward strand.
CCACGACGATCCACCAGGGGCCAGGTAATAAATCCCGGTGCTCGCCTGATTTGTGAAGCTAGGAGCATTTCCCGTCACCAGAGCATAGACTCCGCCAGTGTCCGGGTCCACTTCAATTTGTGGAATGATTTTATCTCCGGCCGGAAGACCTGTATTAAAGAAGGACCAAGAAGATCCTCCATCCGTGCTTCTCGCGATACCTGAACCATGAGCTCCAGCATAAAGCGTATTTGTATTATCATCGTACCCAATTGAAAGAAACTGACGATTAAAAGTTGAGTTATTAGGTGAGATTCTCGTCCAACTCACTCCTCTGTTGCTCGACTTATAAACTCCTCCTTCATCACCACTGGCCGCGTTTGCATGCCACTCCATTGGATAATCGTGTTGTGATCCTGAAACTGCAAAAACGATTTGATCATTGTTCGGGTCAAAAGCATAATCGTAGTTGCTGTTATAAGCGACTTTGGTGATTCTATAAGTCTTCCCACCATCTTCTGTCATCATCCCGCCCATATCGGCCATGGCCGCATAACCAATTTGCGAATTTGTCGGGTGAAATTTAAAACGATAGACACTTGTGACTTCTAACCCTGTAGACTTCCACTTCTTGCCTTTTGCTCTAGTTCCAGTGTCAGCGTATTTAGTAAAAGGAGCATTCCAGAAGTCTCCGCCATTTTTAGATGTGTGAAGGAAGTAATAACCAGTTCCTCCCATCGTGGCCGCTGATCTTAAGTGCATATCAAAACTTTCATATCCACTATCGTCCCATCCAATATCTAAAGCGGCAGCACTGTATTCCAGTTTGTCTTGTCCCCATGGCGCATATGGAGTGACGTCATAATTGTATTGATTAAGTTTTAGCGTCCAGCTTGCTCCGGCATCTGTGCTCTTCCAGACTTTTGTACCGTACTGGCGAATCCACTCAGTCGATCCTGTCACAACGATAATGTTGGAATTGTTTTCGGCCATCTTAATATAGTCACCACCTTCTTTACTTGTTCTGGTGAATGACATTGCTTCGTTACCAATCCAAACATAACCGCAGTGAGCGTAATGAGCATTCATGCTGGTTGCGCCCCAGTCGTTGGCAAAACCAGCAACTGATGAACAAGCACTTGCTCCATTGTTATCGATAAAAGCAAAAGTGATTTTGTTCTCATCACGTCCGGCAGTGAACGCTCTGATTTGAGTTGATCCAGAAGGAAGATAAACGCGGCTGAAACTTGATCCCTGATTAACAGATTTCCAAATCCCAGTTGGAGTTGCATGATAAATAATGTGACCGTCTGTATGGTAATCAATATATGTTCCGCGCGCCTCTCCCGAAACTCCAGAAAGCTTGGCCCATGTCACTCCGGCATCACGGCTTTGCCAAAGACCAGTCGTTGTTCCAGCGTACATATATTTGGCGTCGTAACTATTTGCTCGCCAGTACTTAATTTTTTCTCCACTCGCTAAAGCAAAGGCCGTAATGCGAGACCATGTCACACCGGCGTCTTCACTTCTCATCGGCGTTCTTCCGGCCGGAGCATGAAAGACAATGTCAGTATCTGGAGAGAAACCAATTCCGACAGCGCTGTCTAGATCAGATGAATAGGTTGTCTGAAAATGATTAACAGGAATCCATGAGAGACCTCTATTGATACTTCTAAAGAGTGTCCCCATATCCGTTCCAACAAACCACAATGAACTATAAGGAGAGATTGAAAAGCCGCTCATCGCTCCACCGCCGCCGATCCCGCGTGGTTCATAAATATGAGTGTTAGGGTCGTCTGGAAATTGATACTCAGAGATGGTCTTGAAAACAAATCCTGAAGTGTTGGTATGTTCTTCAATGACTCCACCACCACCAGTTGTTTCAGTAGGTGTTGATCCTCCACCATTTCCTGAATCACTTTGTTTACAAGAGAAAATAACAAAGAGAGATAAAAGACAAAGCAATAATTGCTTACGAGGTAAGTACATCATGAACTTCTCCGTTAATTTGCAGGTTAATAAGAGAGACATTTTCAAATTTTATCTGCAAAAGAAGCATGCTTATGAGCATCATAAAAATCTGGCAGATTCTGCCTACATAGGGCATTTATTTAACGGAGTCAGAATGACTCCAAAGTGACAACATTTTGTGGCTAAAATAAAAAAGCCTCTCGAATGAGAGGCTTTTTCAAGGTCATTTAAAATGTCTGTATTTAAATAGATTACGAAATTAATTTTTTAAAAACTTCATGAATGACACCATTTTGATGGCCGTATAGTAACTGATCAAAATGTTAAACACTACAGAGTTTCTTTGATCGATGTAATAAATATCGTATTGGATCTTCTCGCTAGCTGTCGCATCGTATGGAAGACAGATTTGTGCAAGACCTGTAATACCAGGTTTGACTTCGCGACGACGAGTGTATTTCACGATTTCTTTTTCATAAATTTCTACGAATTCTGGTCTTTCTGGACGAGGTCCAACGAAAGACATATCGCCTTTAAGAACATTCAACAATTGTGGAAGTTCATCAAGGTGACTAGCGCGAAGAAACTTTCCAAGAGTCGTAATTCTTGGGTCGTTCTTTGAAGCAAGAACAGCACCTGTCTTTGCTTCTGCATTTTCAATCATTGTGCGGAATTTATAAATTGAAAAATTCTTTCCGTCTTTTCCAACTCTCGTTTGTGAGTAAAGAATTTTTCCACCCATGCTGACTTTGATAGCTGCTGCTACAATAATCATAATCGGTGCAAAAAGTGCTAGAAGAAAAATAGCAAAGCCTGCTTCAAAAATAGTAACTGCCTTCTCTCCCATCGTCAGGTGCTTGAATAAGTAACTTTCCGTGTAGAAAAAGCTTTTCATATCAAATTTTTCAATGTCTAAAGTTCCATTGCTTGATACCGCTAAATTACTCATACTCGCTCCGATCAAAAGATTTGCGCACTTATTTTTTGTGGCCAATTAAATACCATAATCAGTTTCTGAGTGGCCAAATTAATGATCGACCCAGTAATAATTACTAGGGCATGGAGCAAGCTTAATACCATGTGGATAACTTTATAGAGGACGCTCTGCACTCAAAGGACTTATAGACCTTTATGAAATTTAGACAAAGATGAGCTTTAGGGGCACTCAGAAAGTTTGCCCCATATGACGAAAGGAATACGGATTCTTTACTATTACAAGATTGTGTCAAGGACCACAATTGCGTCGATCCCACAGACATTTAAAAGCCCTAGCTGGCCGATAACCACGCTGGCAGAGGCATAACTGCTAGTGCGGAGTTTCTCTTTAAGGGCATATAATCCATCCATAAGCGGAAGGCAGATGTAGGCCTTCAGGCGGTCAAGAACCGGGTTGGTTCCTACTGCTTTTGGAGTAATCCCCAGGCGTCTCATGCGATGGTTGAATTTCATCGCCTGACTCCACATCAATGTTTCATCTGTGTGATAAAAAATTGAAATGGTAATCGAGATATCGTATAAGCCATTTTTTACGTAATGACCTGAAGTAAAAGGGATATGAACGGCTTCACCACTCTTAAAATTATACTTATGAGCAGACTTATCTTTTTCCTCCGTCCATTCCTGAACGCTGTCTTTATGATCCATATAGGATTCAAGTTCTTTATGAGGGATAATACCCTCTACTCTTGGAGGAAATACAGCGAGCTCTTTACTGCCGCGAATTTGGAAAATAAAGTTTGAATAGCGGTCAAAGTGAAACGGAGTCACAGCTCCTGGTGAAGCAATAAAAAGCCATAACATTGGCTCAAGCGGCTTCGTTCCAGTGCCATTTTTTTTCATTAAGACTCCAACGTCGTGGCAGATATTTTCAAATAAGTTTTTAAATGAAGGGTGTAGCTCTGGATTTCTAACAGCAATATAAGCGCTTCCAGTTCTGATATTTTCGATGACTTCGTTTAAATCAAAACCTTTTTTTCCTTCTCTCAAAATATGTTCGAAGTCTGTTTTTAGATTGCTTAGTCCCTTTGAAAACATCACCTTCTCTTCTGGAAGAGAAGTGATCACTTCTCTTCCAGAAGAGAAGTGATCACTTCTGAAAGGTTTTCAAATGTCAGTGCAGGGTGATCAGCGAGGTTGTGAGTAAATTCGAAAGACTGTTGATCCAGATTTTTTGGATCAATAGCACCCTTTAAACACTTCATGTCCTTCATCACTATACCTCGGTTAAAAATATGGATGTAGGTTTATAGCGTCCTTCAGGATTGTATGCCAGCCCAAACAAAAAACAGTGTAAAAGTTTACCAGACTAAAGGCCTGAAACTAGAAAAAGAGCACCAGGATCTTCTTGGCCACGATAAACATCCCGTCTACCGCCGGTAAAAGGCCTGCTTTTAGCCTGTCAACAAGGGGTGAGTTCCCCACGGCCTTGGGTTTTAGTCCAAAACGTCTAAGCCTATTATTGAGCTTCATGGCACTTGTCCATTTCATCGTCTCATTTGAGTGGAAGAAAATCGACATAGTAATTGAAATGTCCTCCGGCCCATTTTTTACGTAGTGACCAGAGACAAAAGGAATGTGAACGGCCTCTCCGGCCTTAAAATTAAATTTGTGAGCAAAACGATCGAGCTCCTCTCGCCACGGTGGAAGAGCTGAGGCCCTCTCCAGGTAGGTTTCAATGTCTTTAGCGCTAATAATCTCTTCTACTCGAGGAGGAAAAACAGCAAGCTCTTTGCTTCCGCGAATCTGGAAAATGAAATTAGAAGAGCGGTCAAAATGAAAAGGAGTAATGGCATTAGGAGAAGCAATGAAGAGCCAGATCATGGGCTCCAATACCTTGTTGCCTGTTTTATTTAATTTGAGCAGTTCACTGATATCCGCCAGTAAATCTCCATAAAGTTCTTTAAAAGATGGATGCAGTTCCAGGTTTCTGGCAGCAATGTAGCAGTTAGAAGTCCTGATGGTTTCAATGATCTCGTTTAGATCGAGTTTTTTTGTATCGTTATCCAGGGCATCGTCAAAGTTGACTCCCAAGTCGTTGAGCCCTTTTGAAAACATCACCCTGTCTTTGGGAAGTTCTTGAAGAATTTTAGAAATGCTTTCGATAGTTAAGGCCGGGTGATCCGCCATTGTATGGCGAAACTCAAAAGGTCCGCGGTCTAGTTTAAAGTTCTCAAAATCCCCTTCGAAACATTTTAAGCTCTTCATTGCTCTTGCCCTATTTTTTCAAAAATATATTCCTTAAATGCCCATTTAACTGCGATTCAAAATCGCGGAAATTATTCTTCTTATTGCTCATAAAAGTCGTCGAGGAATAAAAATAATTCTCGCGCTTAAGAGCATCCATCCAGGACTTGGCAGAGTTCAGGGCCTCTCTTGGTCCTGAGTTATTTGCAATCGCCTCTTCTAAAACTTTAAGCTTCTTAAAAGCATGCAATCCTTCTGTGGCCAGTTCAAATCTAAGAGCAGATAAGAGCTTTCCATCTTTTGTCGGATAGAACATAACCACATCTGCCTCCCTTCCGTCAAAGTCGTAATATGGATAATTGTTAACTGCATTTGCATGCCACTCTAAGTATTGAGATAGGCCGTTTAAGCGAGCGATATATAATCCCAATCCAAAAGAAAAGCGCGGGTCATCTAGATTGGCTGCCGAAGCATTATAGAAGCCCCAGCGAAGACGGTTGTCTTTTAATCTGGAAATATCAGCTTTTGAAAGGCTGGAATAAAAACCATAAGTAAAATAGCTATTCAGTTTTGCAGAGTCTCCACCATGAAATGATCCAAATCCTCCCAATGGCATAAAAGGAAAATGCTTGCTTAATTTTTTGGCCAGCTCAATATCAGAAGCTATTTTATCCGAATACCCTCCGGCCTCATCACTGAACGTGTGAACAATTTTTGGCCATTCTTTTTTGCTCATTAACGATTTTAAATCTGAAGCTGACTTGGCGAAATAATCATCGTCTGACATTCCGGCAGGCTTCTTGTTGAGATCAATCATTGATTGAGGAAATTGTCCGCCGTAAGAATAAACTGTATCAATTCCCCACTTGGTGCTTTCCTTAAAAAGATCATTCAAATCTGAGACATCTTCAGGAAGGCCAGTGAAGGTCGTAAAGCCTGCCTCTCCCAGCTTATTTAAGGCCATGTGACGGTATTTTTTTCTCATTTCTTTATATCCGCCTCGCGGATAATAACTGTACGGAAGCGGGTCCAATCCAAAAAAGCCCACTGGAAATTCTATTTTAGGAAGCGTGTAATTTAAAACCGCAACTTCTGTTGGAAGGCTGATTTGTTCAGTGCCTTTATGGATAACAACATTCCCTTTAAAGAGACCTTTGGGAGTTTTGTCGCTCATTTTTACCTGAAGCCAAAGGTACTTATTCTGCCCCTTTTTGACAACAACTGACACATCGTTCATTGGCCTTAAGTATTTTCCCGTTAAAAGATAGGTCTCATGATTGATATCCGGTGACGTGTATTGAAAAACAAGATCACTTACGGCCACTTCAGAACCTTTAATTTTTTCACCTTTTTCATTGGTAAAATCGCTAAAGCTCCAGCTGATTTTTTCATCATTCGTGCTCGAAGCCGTTAGCTGCAGCAGTTGATAAGGAGTGTCTCCAGCGCCACCTTGAAATAACAAAGAAGTCCCGGAAGCTTTCTTGACGGCCAGAGGATTTAAGTAAAGATCTGGTTCAACAATCGCTGCTTGGAATTTTTGTGCAGGATTAATTTTCTCATTCTTGGCAATAGAATGAGTCATCCAATCAAATTCCTGCTTGTTTCTTTTTTCTAGAGCACTCTTATAGGCCAGCCCCTGAACATCGGCATTTTTATTCCAAAGCACCAGTGAGTTTAAAGATATGCCTGTCGCATCCCCTTCAAATTCAAGGTCAAGAATTCCATTAGAAACTTCTACTGTTTTATCAATTGTATGAAACACTTTTGATAAATAGAGGTCGTAAGGATGATCAAGCGGCTCAGGAGTGATACTTTCAAAACGCAGCAGATCGCTGACAAAATCAGAAGCAGACCCGCGGGTTTCTTTAAAGACCGGCGCTCCATTGGCGTAAACAGTGCGGTCTGACCAGAAAGGAACATCCCAATAGCCAAGTTTATCTACAACCAGGTTCATTTGATACTTCCCATTTGGAAGTTTCACTCTAAAATGACCGCCTAAAACTCCAATCGTGTGTCTTAACATTTCACTGGCGTATTGAGAGTCTTCGACTCGCCAGAATTTAGGTTCAACAAAACCATAACCGCGCTGGTCGTTATACGCAGTTTGAGTTGAAACTTGGGTAAGGTTGGTGTTGTTATTGGCCTTATGTGAAGTGAAGTCAAAGGCCTTCACGCCTTCCGGAATGGCCGGCATTGGGTTTGAAACTAACGAGATATTATCAATTAAGAAGTTTTTCTTCTCAAAGGAGCTCTTTGAATCAGGATCAATAACAATAAAAACTTTTTCTAGTTTACTTAAATTTACCGGACGGTTAAATCGATGAGAGCCCCTCTCCCCTACAAACTGGGTAAGTGAGAAATTGAGTTTATTCCACCCCGGAGCCAGAGTAGATTTGTGATTGACCTGCGACCAGTAATTAGTCGTTTGATTATCGGCCAACGTTAGATAGAAGTCAGTGTAGTTGTCATTCGGATTAAAGACATCCATTTCAATGCGGTCATAGGCTGACCAGTCTTTGACTGGCATTTTATCAACTTTGAAATTAAAGAATTTTTGCGGAGTAAAAGACCCCGCTTTGTTTTTTAGATCAAAAGGATGCCCGGACTCATTCTTGTCAAAAGTATAAAGAGATCTTTTTGCTGCCGCCTTAGCGATATACTTTTTTTCCGAGGCCTGTGGCAGAGGCATTGGTGCTTCAATAGAAACTTTATCATTGCCGCTTTCAACTTTTTCAAGGTAGAAGTCGTCTACCCAAATCTGACCTGGAGATTTTAAACGGAACCAGACAGTCAGGTCTGAAGCTTTAACTTTTATAGTGTATTCAATTTTTCTCCAGTCGTAGTCCCCGCTTAAATCCATAAACGGTGACACTGTACCGAAGCCTCCGTCGTAAAAGTGCCAGAAAGAAGCCCCTTCTACGCCTTTTTGCACGTCCTTTGCTCTCACGTATGTAATGACTTTATAATTTCCTGGCGAGAGGTCGTTCCATGTAAAGTAAGCCGTTTCACTTTCGCCCCAATCAGTCGAGAGCCAAAGACTGCTGCCTTCTTTATCACGTCCTTGATTGGTTACATAAGCGCCAGTACCTTCCCCATAAAAACTCCACTGCGGCTCCTTAGGAGTGAAGCTGAAGCTTTTAGAGTAAGCGCATCCGACTAAAAGAGAGAAACTCAAAACCGATGAGAGTAAATACTTTGTTTTCATAGCATGTAGATTAAATTAATTTTTTTAAGACTGCAATCAGCTCCGGGCTCTCGATGAATCTTTCATGTGAGGCCGAAATTTCATAAGTGCGAATTTCTCCTTTCACAATTCCATCCCATCCAAGCAGAGGATCGCTGTACCATCCTACTTTCTCGACATTGGCGCGAATCAGGTCAATATCACCTTCGTAGCGCTTTTTAGGATAATACTTCCAAAGGGCCTTGTAATTCGTTGACTCAATCTCATGCAGTAAAGCAGGCAGAGGCGGAAGTTTCCCAAAAAATCTGCAAACTGAGATTTGAGAATTAAGGAAAAACTTCTTTGATTTTATCAGCAATGCACTTTTTACTTTCTCAAGAAAAGTGCGCTCGTCTTTTTCGACATAATTTTGAAGATCTAAATTAGGTCCAAAAGTGTCGAACATAATAAGTTTTTCAATTTTTTCACCGGCATCCATAAGCTGAATCGCCGCTTCAAAGGCCACCATCCCCCCCATTGATCCACCAGCAAGTAGATAAGGTCCTTCTGGCTGAATAAGCCTGATTTCTCTTACGTAAGCACGGGCCATTTCTTCAACGGTCTGCAATGGAAGATCATTGGCATTTAAAAGACCTACCGATTGTAAGGCCATTAAAGGCCTGTCATTTTTTGCGGCCGGCATTAGGGTGATGTAGTTAAGAACGTTTCCGCCCACTCCGTGAAAACAGAAAAATGGATTTTTCTTTCCTGAAGCTTTAATAATGACCAGTGATTTATAAATTTGAAGTGTCTGAGGCATTACATTGGCCGCTGCCTCATAGACAGGCACTGATGTCTTCTCAATCTTGCTGTAGACAACTGTTTTAAAGCTTTGAAAGCTAGAGGCTTCAATTAGTAGGGCCAGTGGAAGATCGAGATTATATTTCTCAGAAATCTTGGCGTACATTTGAACCGCAAGAAGTGAGTTTCCGCCGACATCAAAGAAGTTATCACTCGCCTTTAAATCGCTGATGCCTAACACATCCATCCAGGTCTTTTTCATGAATGTATCAAACTCATCCTGAATGCTGGCAACTTCACTCACTTTAATTTGAGCTAATGGCTGCATTTCAACCGGAGCATTTTCTGCGATCTTGGCTGCATTCATCTTCGTTAATGTCTTTTTATCAATCTTTCCATTTAACGTCTTTGGAAGATCATCAATCGCAATAAAGTGCGATGGAATCATATAGGCCGGAAGAACTTTTACCAACTGCTCTCTTAATTTTCTTTCTTCTAAAGTCTGTTTGCTCTTAATGTAAGCCACAATTCTCACGTCACCAGCTCTGTACTCGCTAGTGATCGCTGCTGCTTCTAAAACTCCATCAAGCTTAGCAATTTGAGCTTCAATTTCACCAAGCTCAATTCTGTAACCGCGAACCTTGACCTGTCCGTCATTTCTGCCCAGGCATTCTACTTCTCCGTTTGCTCTAAAGCGCGCCAGGTCTCCTGTCGCGTACATTTTAGCACCCGGAATAAATGGGTCGGCCACAAAACGCTCTTCTGTCAGGTCACTTCTGCCAAAGTAGCCTTTCGCAAGACCAATTCCTCCAATGAAAAGCTCTCCACTCGCTCCAATCGGACGGTGTTTATGGTTTTCATCAAGGACGTATAAAGTTGTATTGTCGATTCCACTTCCAATCGTAATCACTTCGTCAGTTGGAAGCAGGCGCTTACAAGACGACCACACTGTCGTCTCTGTCGGCCCGTACATATTCCAGACTTCAAGACAAATTGGAGTTAATGTTTTTGCTAAATCAATTGGGAAGGCTTCGCCTCCGCAAAGGATTTTAAGCGACTTGTCGCCTTTCCAGCCTGAAGCAAGAAGCAGTCGCCATGTCGATGGAGTCGCTTGCATCACTGAGATTTTTTTAGTTTCTAAGATTTTCTTTAGAACCTGTCCATCCATTGCTTCCGAGCTGGTTGCCAGATAGATGCTTCCACCAGAGATTAATGGAAGATAAAGTTCTAAAACGGCGATATCAAAACTTAGGGTTGTGACGGCCAGAAGTTTATCGTCATTTTTCATCAAGTTCTTATGTTTCATTCCCAATAAGAAATTGATGACTGATAAATGTCCTAGTTCAACACCTTTTGGTTTTCCAGTTGAACCGGAAGTATAGATAACGTAGGCCGTATCTTCGAGTGAACTTCCAACATCTTTTAATTCATAATCGTATTTAGGATCGGTGATGAATTCTAATGTTAAAAGATTTTGCTTTATTAAAAAGCGCGATGCTAGTGAGCTTTCTGTAATAAGAGCTTTTGGATTAGAGCTCTCAATCATGTAATCCAGGCGCTCCTGAGGGAAGGCCGGGTCTAATGGAACGTAACCAGCTCCTGCTTTAAGAGCTCCGAAGATGGCAATTAATAAATGAAAATCGCGTGTAAGAGAAATACCGACCAGGTCTCCTCTTTTTACACCTGACTCAATCAGCTTATTTGCACAGCGAGTGGATAATTTATCCAGCTCCCGATAAGTCATCTGACCTTTAGAAGTCTCAATTGCAACCTTTTCCGGATTTCGTTTTGCATTTTCCATAAACAGCTTATGGAAAGGAACAAAAGTCGACATATCGCTGGCAGTGTTGTTCCAGTCCTTTAGGATAAGTTCCTGTTGTTTAGCCGGAATTGAATCAACATGCTTTAAAGGTATATTTTGATTTTTAAACAACCCGTCTAAAACATGGAAGAAACAATCTGCAAATCTCTCAATTGTTTCCTGCTTGAAAAGATCGATGCGGTATTCGAAACCACCTTCAATTTTATCAGTTCCGGCATTGATCCATAAATCTAAATCAGTATGAGTCGAAGCGCGGTCAATCTCGACGAATGAATAAGGTGATCCATTTAATAAAGGCACTCTCTCCGTAATGTCTTTATATGAGAAAAATGTCTGGAAAACCGGAGAACGGCTGGCATCTTTAATTTGCGGCATCTGGTTTAAAATGACCTGAAATGGCACAAGCTGATGATCCAGAGACTCCGTCGTATTTTTAGAAACAATTTTTAAGTTTTCTTCAAATGATTTTGAATGATCAATCACTGACCTTAAGGCCAGCGTGTTCACAAAATAACCGATAGTCTGCATGACTTGTTCGTGGTGGCGTCCTCTCACCGGAATCCCCACAATCACATCACTTGCTCCGTCTTCTTGATCCATATAGCGGGCAATGGTTGTCTTAAACGCCGTCAGCATGACGTTAAACACAGATGTCTGATGGTTTCGAGCGTAATCGCGCACCAGCTTGGCCCTTTCTCCCGAAAGAGTAAATGGAATACTCGCCCCATTATGTGAGGCCACTAAAGGTCGCTTAAAATCCACCGGCAATTCTAAAACAGGCAGCGGCAGAGAAAGTTTTTCTTTCCAGAAATTGACTTCATGATTTAGACCACCGCTGGCAATTAAATTCTCCAACCACACAGTATAATCAATATAAGTGTTTTCAGGATCTTTATTAAAACATGGCACTTCACCTTTTACCAAGGCAGAATACGCTGTATTTAGCTCTTCAAAGAAGATTTCAAAACTCCAGCCATCCCAGATTGCATGGTGAACCACAAAAGAGAAAATATAATCATCATGCCCCAGCTCATAAAGCTTTGCTTTAAAGAGAGGTGCTTCTGAAATATTAAAGAGGACTTTCGCGTCCTTTTTAATTTGGTTGATGGCCTCGTCTTCACGGGCCTTCACGACCTCAAGACGCGGTTTAAACATCGCTTCGTTTTCGCCCAGGACTTTTTGAACCAACATCCCCGATTCCATCTTTAAAACAGTTCTAAAAGACGGGTGTCTGGCAATCAGGCAATGAATTGTTTTTTCCAGCGCATTTTTATCGAGTTTTGACTTCACTCGCATTGCCGCCGGAAGATTGTGCATAATTGTCGATTTATTAACGCCTTCTAAAAACCAAATTTGCAGCTGGTTTCTGCTGACGCTAAAGCTATTTAAATCAGACTTCGCGATCACTGGAAGGTGTACTTCACTTGTGGCCGCGGCCTTCTCCAAATGACTGGCAAGAGTCATGATTGTCGGGTAATCGTTAATATCTTTAATTGAAACAGGTCTCTTTAAAAGATTTTTTAACTGAAAGACCACTTCAATCACATAGAAAGAGTGTCCACCGATAGCAAAAAAGTTATCTTCAACACTGATGTCATTTTTATGAAGAATTTTTGACCAAACGTCCTTGATCACTTTTTCTGTTTCTAAATTTCTTTTTAGTGTTTGGGCCGGCTCTGTTTTTTCAGAAGGAGTCACTTCGACAACTGTGTTGCCTGAAGCAATCTTGGCCGCATTCATCTTCGTTAATGTCTTTTTATCAATCTTTCCATTTAACGTCTTTGGAAGATCATCAATCGCAATAAAGTGCGATGGAATCATATAGGCCGGAAGAACTTTTACCAACTGCTCTCTTAATTTTCTTTCTTCTAAAGTTTGTTTGCTCTTAATGTAAGCCACAATTCTCACGTCACCAGCTCTGTACTCGCTAGTGATCGCTGCTGCTTCTAAAACTCCATCAAGCTTAGCAATTTGAGCTTCAATTTCACCAAGCTCAATTCTGTAACCGCGAACCTTGACCTGTCCGTCATTTCTGCCCAGGCATTCCACTTCTCCGTTTGCTCTAAAGCGCGCCAGGTCTCCTGTCGCGTACATTTTAGCTCCCGGAATAAATGGGTCGGCCACAAAACGCTCTTCTGTCAGGTCACTTCTGCCAAAGTAGCCTTTCGCAAGACCAATTCCTCCAATGAAAAGCTCTCCACTCGCTCCAATCGGACGGTGTTTATGGTTTTCATCAAGGACGTATAAAGTTGTATTATCGATTCCACTTCCAATCGTAATCACTTCGTCAGTTGGAAGCAGGCGCTTACAAGACGACCACACTGTCGTCTCTGTCGGCCCGTACATATTCCAGACTTCAAGACAAATTGGAGTTAATGTTTTTGCTAAATCAATTGGGAAGGCTTCGCCTCCGCAAAGGATTTTAAGCGACTTGTCGCCTTTCCAGCCTGAAGCAAGAAGCAGTCGCCATGTCGATGGAGTCGCTTGCATCACTGAGATTTTTTTAGTTTCTAAGATTTTCTTTAGAACTTGTCCGTCCATTGCTTCTGAGCTGGTTGCCAGATAGACGCTCCCACCAGAGATTAATGGAAGATAAAGTTCTAAAACGGCAATATCAAAACTTAGAGTTGTAACAGCGAGAAGTTTATCGTGAGGGGCCATGAGATTTTTATTCCTCATCGCCAATAGGAAATTGATCACTGATAAATGCCCTAGCTCCACGCCTTTTGGTTTTCCAGTTGATCCAGAAGTGTAAATAACATAGGCCGTATCATTAAGAGATGATTTTACATCTTTTAATTCGTAATCAAGGGCACTGTTATTAATAAAATCAGAAATCAGATGCACTTTGGTATTCAGAAAACGAGGTGCAAGGCTTTCTTCTGAAAGGAGCGCTTTTGGACGAGCGCTTTCAATCATGTAATCCAGTCGCTCTTGAGGGAAGGCCGGGTCTAATGGAACATACCCTGCTCCTGCTTTAAGAGCTCCGAAGATCGCAATTAATAAATGAAAATCGCGCGTAAGAGAAATACCTACCAGGTCTCCTCTGCCAACACCCAATTCCATCAGTTTATTTGCACAGCGAGTGGATAATTTATCCAATTCTCCGTAAGTCATCTGGCCTTGTGATGTCTCAATCGCCACCTTTTCAGGGGTGATTCTCGCATTTTCCATAAAAAGTTTATGGAAAGGAACGAAACTCGACATATCACTAGCGGTATTATTCCACTCTCTTAAGATGAGAGTTTCCTGGTGGCGAGGAATGGGCGAAAGATTTTTTAGGGCAGTGCCTTTATTATCAAAAAGGGCATTTAAAACATGGAAGAAACACTCTTCAAATCTTTCGATTGTTTCTTTCTTAAAAAGATCTACACGGTACTCAAATCCCCCTTCAATCTTTTTATCACTTGCTTTAATCCATAGATCTAAATCAGTATGAACGCCTTCTTTATCAATATTGATTTGAGTGTAAGCCGTGTTGTTTAACATCGCTCCACGGTTACTTACGTCTTGGTAAGAAAAGAATGTCTGAAATAAGCCAGGGTGGCCGTTTTCTCTAATCGGCGCCACTTTATTAAGCACCATTTGAAAAGGCGCAAGCTGGTTATCAAAGGCCTCGAGAGCGGTTTGAGTGACAGCTTTTAAGTTTTCTTCAAAAGAATGACTTAGATGCAGGGCCGATCTAAGAGTTAAGGTGTTAACGAAATACCCAATCGTCTGCATGACTTCATCAGAAGGTCTTCCACGCACAGGAATCCCTACGATAATATCTTTGATATCCGACTCTTGATCAACATATCTAGCGAGAGTCACTTTGAAGGCCGTCAAAAAGACATTAAAGAGCGATGAGTTCTGCTCTTTAGCGTATCTTCTAAGTTTCGCCGACTGATCTGCTGTAAGGGTAAAGAAAATGCTTTTCCCGTGATTATTGGCCACCAACGGTCGTTTGTAATCAAGCGGAAGCTCTAAAACGGGAAGAGTTCCCCTTAGTTTATTTTCCCAAAAAGAGAGCTGAGAAGAGATTTTATCCTGAACAATGTGGTTATTTAACCAGCTTGTATAATCAATATATGAGACTTCAGGATTTTTTTCAAAAACAGGATTTTCTCCTCTGATCAAGGCAGAGTAAACAACATTGAGCTCTTCAAAGAAAATATCAAAGCTCCAGCCATCCCAGATTGCATGATGAATCATGAAATAGAAGACAAAATCTTCATGCCCAAGCTGATACAACTTGGCCCTGAACATTGGGGCTTCTTCTTTATTAAAAACATACTTTGACTCTTTATCTAAAAGAGCATGAATGTTTTCTTCTTTGGCATGCAGAAGCTCAAGCTTAAAATGAGACACTAAGTGTGAATCATAAACTTTTTGATTAAGCACTCCATTTTCAGAAACGATGGCCGTTCTAAGCGATGGGTGCCTATTCATTAAGAATTGAATTGTTTTTTCCAGAACTTTTACATCCAGTGCACTCTTAACCCTGATTGAGGCAGGAAGATTGTGCATGGTCGTATGAGAATCAAGCTCCTCTATATACCAAATCTGTTTTTGATTATGACTTACCGGAAAAGTCGTAAGTCCGGTTGGAGTGATTTTAGGAAGCAGAACCTCTCTCGATTTCTCCAGAGTTCCTGCGATATACTGACCCAACTCCAGGATTGTTGGGTATTCAAAAATATGGCGGATATTAATCGGCGTTTGGAACTCACCTTCCAGCAGTGCCGCCACTTCGATGGCCAGGAGCGAATGTCCTCCAATCGCAAAAAAGTTATCGTCTACGGTAATGGCGTTGTCTAAAAGAACTTGAGTCCAGATGCGCTTAATTTTATCTTCAATTTCAGGATGGCGCTTAGTGACCTTCTCTGCCTTTTTCTCTGAAACTTCTTCAGTTTTATCTGCCGGAATTTTTAAATTAGGCAGGTTAAAATCCAAAATCCCTTTAGTTGAATTTTGAATCACCAGATTCATCAAATCAATGTAAGACGAAAGCCAGTTCTCAATCGTTGCTAAACTAAAAAGATTCGTATTGTACTGGCACTCTAAAATTAATTTATCACCGGTGCTTACAGCATTGATGAAAATTTCGAAGTTATCATACTCTCTGGCAATAGTTGTATATGAAGCCTTTACGTCCTCAAACTTGAGCCCCTGATCTGGCGCTTGTTGATCAATATTGAACACCACATTTAAAAGCGGCATTTGAGAAGGATCGCGCTTAAGACTTAAATCTTTAACCAGAGGTCCATATGAATAGAACTGATGATCAAAAGCATCCAGCATTTTTGATCTTGTCGATTTCATATATTGATTAAACGGGGTGTTTTCTTTAATCGTCGTTCTCAGAGGAAGAAGATTAACCATGTGACCGATTAACTCATTTTGCTCCAGCGCCGGCTGAGAGGCCGAGGCCATACCAACCACGATGTCTTCAGATTTTGAAAGTTTAAAAAGCAAAAGATTAAAGGCCGAGATCAAAGTGCTGTAAAAACTGCACCCTTGAGAGTTCCCAAGTTTTTTCATTCCTCTGACTGTGTCCACAGGAATAACCATGTCGTAACGGGCACTATTAAATGTCCTGAAGCTTGGTCTTTTATAATCGATTGGAAAATTATTTGTTTTTAACGGCGTTTTGAATTCATTAAGCCAATATGACTTATGCTGGCTATTTAATCCATTTCTATATTCATAAACAGCAAAGTCAGCAAACTGAGGAGTTGCTTCAAGAAGAATTCTCTGCCCTTTACAAAGGGCCACATAAAACTGGCTTAATTCCGTTAATAAGATCGCCAGGGACCAGCCATCACATACAATGTGGTGAGCAGAAAAAAGAAGTGTGTAACTTGATGAAGATGTTTTAACTAAAGTGGCACGGTAACAAGGCCCACGAACCAGATCATATTTAAATTGAACTTCAGCTCTTTTTAAAACTTCCAGCTCACTTCTACTTCTGCCCGTGTAATCAAGAAACTTGATTGGTGTTTCTTGGTAAGCCTTAACAAAAAAAGTTTTACCGTCACTGCTAAAAGCAGCTCTTAAGGCATCGTGTTTTTTTATCAGTTCCTGGTAAGCAAGATTTAAAATGTCATGGCGAAGGTTTCCGTCAAAATCAATCGCAAGCGACTCATTATAACATAACGTCGCTTGCCCATCCATAACGATTGAAGCCCAGATTTCTCTTTGCGCTTCTGTTGATGGCACGGCCTTTACCAAAGGCCCTGATTCGAATGGATCGTAAGTGACCTTTTTCATTTTATCACCGCTCGAGTCCTTATACACCACTCTATCCCTTTAACTTGAAGTACTCTCCTGCATTTTCTGGATCTTCAACGAACCACGCAGGGTTTCCTTTTTCATCTCTACCAATCTTGGCTCCGACCATTGGGGCACCTTTTTGATCGAAAATTTTTGGATCCAGATCGATATCAATAGTTGCATTATTCGTTAGGAATAAGCCCATTGCCTGCATTTCTCTTACAGACTCTTTAAACGCATTTAAGACTTCTGCGAGCTCCGCATCTGTGTGCGCCAGGTTTACGAACCAAGGGAATCCGTCATAGACGTGAACACCTTTATATCTTAAAAGAGCAAAAAGGATTTCACCACCGTTAATATCCGACTTCCACTTTGGTTTCATAAGCGATCCAAAGTTGTCCATCTTAATTGGTGCTTGTTCTGTAAGTAAGAACAAGTTTAAATCGTCTACAAATTTTTGGGCCTTTTTGTTCAATTGATCAAGACGCTCTACTCCACCTTCTTTTAAAATTTCCAGTGCACCTTTTGCTGCTGCAAGTGCCAATGGGTGACGGACAAATGTACCTGCGAAATAAGTCACTCCTACCGTTGGTGTTGACTCATCTCCGTATTGCCAGTGCCCTCCATCAAGTGCATCCATATACTCTGTCTTTCCTGAAACGATACCGATTGGCATTCCACCACCGACGATCTTTCCGTATGTACAAAGGTCTGCGCGTATTCCGAAATACCCTTGGGCCCCTGCTGGGTGAACTCTAAAACCAGTGATGATTTCATCAAAGATTAAACAAGTCTTGGACTCAAGAGTGATTTTTCTCACTTCTTTTAAGAATTCTTGTGGGTGAAAGTCTGAACGTCGGCTTTGCACTGGTTCAACTAAAACGGCAGCTACTTCATGGGCCATTTCTCTGATTTTTTGTAGAGATTCTGGTGTTCCATAATCTAACACGATCATGTTTGAAACTGCTTCACCGTTAATTCCCGGAGCAGCTGGGTATGACTTCCCGTTTTTTGCTCCTCTTAAAATAACTTCATCATTGATCCCGTGGTACGAACCACTAAAAACGATGATCTTCTCTCTTCCTGTAACAGTTCTGGCAATTCTCATTGCTCCTAAAACGGCCTCTGAACCAGTATTACAAAAAGCTGTTCTTTCATTTCCAGTTAATTCATTAACCAGGTTAGACACTTCAGCAACCAATGGGTGCTGAGGTCCAAGCTCAATCCCTTCCTCAATCTGGCGAAGAACGTATTTTTTAATTCTCTCGTTTCCATTACCAAAGAAGTTAGAACCGAAACCACAAGTCATATCGATATACTTGTTGTCATCTAAATCCCAAAGGGTTTGCAAGTATGATTTCTTCACAACGATTGGGTAAACGATTTCTTTGCTCTCTGGCTTAAATCCCGTTACGACACGTGGATCAGCATGGTTTACACGGTTGTCCTGCGTGAATTTCTTTGAACCTTTTGTTTTAGCAATATATTGATTAAAGAAATTTTTAACTTTTGGATTCTCTAGCAGTTTTAGCTCTGAGTTTTTCTCTGCAATGATCCTTGCTTGAGCACCGAACGCTTCTTTAACATTCGTTACGCTCACCTTTCCTTTTTTAGGAGCTTCTTCTTTTGCTGCAGGAGCTTGAGGCATTGCCTGAGAAGCCGTTGGTGCAGGGATTTGGATTTGTGCTTGAGGAGCTACTGTTTGTGTCGCAGGAGAAAGAGCGGCCATTGGTTGACCACTTAAAAGCATAATCTGCTGAGACATTAACTCAAGCTGACGGTTGATGATTGACTCTAGCCCTGTCCCCGTTGTCGCTGGGCTCAGAGTTGGAATGATCACATTATTTTGTGCTGGTATTGGTGCAGTCATGACTACTTGTTGCTGAATCGGAGCTGGAGCCGCCGGAGCTGGAGCAATACTTGCTGCAGAAGCAGGTGCCGGAATTGCCGGAATCTGAACTTCAGGAACAGGACTTGCCGCTGCTGGAGCATCAACCTTTATATCCACTTTATCAACTAAGTGATTAGCTAACAGGTTAATTGATGCATAATCTTCCATCAATTGCCTGAAAGTGATATTCACTTTTAATTCTTTCTTTAATAGAAGTGCCACCTGAGTGAGAAATAATGAATCCATTCCCATTTCTAAAAAGGTCACATCATTGCCATAGCTTCCGACTTCCATTCCGGAAGATCTTTCGAAAATCTCGACAAGAGTGTTTTGAAGAGCGGTTAATTTTGCATTCATAGGCTTTTCCTCAGTGCGGGGTTCTGATTTTGTATATAAAGTTTTAGTAAGAGCTTTTTTCTTGTGATCAAGCCACAGCCTGTTTTCTTCAAAGATATAAACAGGGGCAATCACCTTTCTTCTGTCGCTTTCTTGAAATTGAATCGATGGATCGCTTACCTTGAGTCCTGACAACCACAGGTCTCCAAGGGCCTTATTAAACGACGCCATTTCTACTTCAGTCTTAGCACCCATAAGAGTGACGATCTTAGCGTCTGAGCCTGAGACAAAACTCATCTCTTTCTTTGCCAGATTCGTCAGGATATTTTTTGTTCCTACTTCTAAAAGCAGGATATTCTTTTGTCCTAAAATCTTATTAATGGTACGGGCAAACTGCACCGTATCCACAATATGATTTGCCCAGTACGAGGCTTCCCCAAAAAGATCCGACTCAAGATTAGTCGTCACTGTTGAGTACATGCTTGTCGTTGGTTTATTGAGAGTCAGTCCTTTTAAGAAAGCCTCAAACATTTCAACCGCTGGCTTCATCATGCGCGAGTGGAAGGCGTGCGATGTTTTAAGCTCAATCGCTGCAATTCCTTCCAGGGCCAGCATTTCTTTTAATACCAGAACCTTTTGAGTTTCTCCGGCCACGACACATGAAGCTGATCCATTAACGGCCGCGATATCTAGTTCAAGATTCGCCAGACGCTTTTGCAAGTCCTCTTCAGGCATTCCTACTGAAAGCATCATGCCTGTTGGAAGTGACTGCATGATCTCTGCTCTCTTAGCAATAGCACGCAGACCATCTTCTAATGAGAAGACTCCATTCATTGTCGCCGCTACGAACTCCCCAATGCTGTGACCGATATAACCTTTAGGATTAAAGCCTAAAGCTTTGAGAGTCATCGCCAGTGAGTACTCGACGATAAAAATTGCTGGCTGAGAGTAGAAGGTATTATTTAAGCTCTCTTCCGAGCTCTCACTCAGAATAATGTCTTTAATATTGTACGAAAGATGCTTATTAATCAGTGTGCAACACTGATCGAATAAATCTCTAAAGACAGCGTTGGCCTCATAAAGACCTTTTCCCATTTGCTTATAATGTGAGCCTTGCCCAGGGAACATAAAATAAAGTTCTGGAGTTTTAGTGAACTCTCCAGTTCCTGAATTGGTCCCGTTAATTTTGGCCAGGTCATTATGAGAGCTTGCCGAAATAAAAGACCTGAACTTGTAGTCCCTTCTTCCCGTCTCAAGCGTATAAGCAATTTTCTTCCACTCGGTGATGTCTGATTTTTGTAAGAAGTTCAGAAGCTCGTCTCTCATCAGTTTCATCTGTTTTTCAGTTTTAGCTGAAATCTTAAAGAGTGTCGGGCTCTGATCGTGAATTGAATTTGAAGCTTCCGCTTTATACTCTTCAATAATCACGTGAGCGTTTGTTCCCCCAACACCAAAAGAAGAAATCCCCGCCCTTCTCGGCCCCTGAGTTTCAGGGAAAGGACGAGTTTCATTCGTAATGATAAAAGGAGAATTATCTAAATCTAATAGTGGATTTGGGTTATGGAAATGAGCCGTTCCCGGAATCATTCCCGTCTTCACGGCCTTCACTGCTTTCATAAAGCTTGCCACACCAGCTGATCCTGTTAAGTGACCAAGGTTGGATTTTAATGAGCCAAGATAGCAGTAATTTTTGGCTGCCGTTGATTTTCTAAAAGCTTTAGTTAAAGCTTCTACTTCAATCGGGTCTCCAACAGGAGTCGCTGTTCCATGGGCTTCAATGAAGCCAATTGTATCTGCAGTGATATTTGCGTCTTTTTGCGCGCGAAGGATGGCCTCAGCTTGCCCCATTACACTTGGAGCTGTGAAACTCATCTTGTTGGATCCATCGTTATTGATCCCAACACCTTTAATGACTGCTAAAATATTATCGCCATCTCTTTGAGCATCAGAGAGTCTCTTTAAAACGACAACACCACCGCCATCAGTGAACACTGTTCCCGTGGCCTCGCTATCAAATGAACGGCACTCACCGTTTTTCGTTAAAATCCCGCCTTCCTGGAATAAGTGTCCAGTGTGAGGAGCTCCAGAAATAGAGATCCCTCCGGCCAGGGCCATGTCGCAATTTTTTAAACGCAAGCTATTAACTGCTTCAATGATGGCCACTAAAGAAGTTGAGCATCCTGTATGAATTGAAAGCGCTGGTCCTCTAAGGTTTAATTTAAAGGCCACACGTGTAGCAATATAATCTTTTTCCAGACCAAGCATGACATTGAAGTCGCCAATCATGGCCACTTTTTCCGGGTACTGATCAACCAGGCGGTTGTATTTCGAGTTCCCCATTCCAGCAAACACTCCAATAGATCCCTGGAAGTTTTCTGAGGTGTAACCCGCAAGCTCCAGACCTTCGTGAGTAAGTTCCAGGAATTTTCTTTGCTGAGGATCCATCAACTCTGCTTCACGCGGAGTCATCCCAAAAAATTTGTTATCAAATGATTCTTGCCCCGGGTAGACACCTTCGGCAAAAACATAATTTGGATCGTTGCTCATTTCTTCTGAGACATCCGGATTGATTTCATCTTTTGAGAAAATTTCAATACTGCTTCTTACGTTAATCAAGTTCGTCCAGAACTCATCAACATTTTTGGCGCCCGGGAATCTTCCGGCCATACCGATAACGGCAATATCATTTGAGATAAGACCTGTGTTCAGGTCATCTCTTTCAAACAGAGCATCTAGTTCATCTCTTTCATTATTCATGAAAGCGGCAACCTTTCTAATGGTTGGCAATTGGAAAAGATCGACGACTGTCAGCTGTTTTTCAGATACGAGATTGATGTCGATTAAGATCTTAATGGCCATCAGCGAGTTACCGCCAAGGTCAAAAAAGTTATCATCAATACCGATTCCCTGAATTTTTAAGTATTTTGTCCAAAGCTTTAAAAGCTTCGCATGAGTTTCATTTTCAACCTCCGCGTACTCCACTGAAAGATCTGGTCTCTCATTGCTTGGAAGCGGAAGATTTTTATAATCCACTTTCCCCGACGGAGTCAGAGGAATAGCTTTTAATTTAATAAAGTGAGACGGTACCATATACTCAGGAAGCTCCAGGCGAAGCTTCTCGCGAAGTTCACCGATTTGAGCATTCCCTGTGATATAAGCACAGATCACATTTTCTTCGTTAAGTTCGACAACCTTAACCACACCGCCATCAACATGCTTTTGCTTTAGAAGAGAGACTTCAATCTCCCCAAGCTCAATGCGATAGCCCCTGATTTTAACTTGTCCGTCTTTTCTTCCCAGGAAAACAATATTGCCTTCCGGGTTTACAAAACCGATGTCACCCGTTTTATAAATGCGCCCTAGTTTTTCATGGTCTAAGAAGCGCTCACTCGTTAGTTCTGGTGAATGAAGATATCCATTCGCCAGACATGTTCCTGCTAGGTATAAATCCCCTTCCACACCATCTGCGACAGGGTTTAGGTTTTCATCAAGGATATGAACTTGTGAGTTTTTAATGGCCTTTCCGATTGTTGGAAGCCCTGGCCATGCGTCGGGATTTCCTTCAAGAGTTAAGCTTGTTACAACGTGGGACTCACTTGGTCCGTAGTGATTATATAAGAAGGCTCCATTTAGTTTTTTAAAGAAGCTTCTGATGTTTGAAGTAACTTTTAACTGCTCACCAGCTGTCGTCACTTCTTTTAAATTCAAAGGAATCAAGTTGTGAGCAACGGCCACTTCAGAAAGGTGGTTAAGAGCGACGTATGGAAGAAAGAGTCTATTGACGTTTTTCTTGATAAGCTCTTTTAAAAGTGCGTGAGTGTCTAAGCGCATTTCTTCGCTGATTAACACCAGTTCTCCTCCCATCGAAAGTGTCGAGAACATTTCCTGAAAATGAACATCGAAACTTAACGGAGTAAACTGCAGTGTAATTGTGTTTTTATTGATCGTCTGCTCATTTTGCCATTCGATTAAATTCACCAGTGCTTTGTGATTCATCGAAACACCTTTTGGGTTTCCGGTAGAACCGCTGGTGTAAATAACGTAAGCAAGATCAATGTTTTTTGCATCAACGATCACTCGCTCCTCAGAAGCGGTATCGAGATTCATTTTTTCAAAACATAAAACATCTGCACGAGAGTCAGCAAAGATATTTATGAACGTTTCGTGGGCAATGATTTTTGAAACGCGCGAGTGCGCTACCATGTATTTTAAACGTTCTACTGGATATTCAGGATCAAGCGGAAGATAAGCAGCTCCGTTTTTTAAAATAGCGATCACTGTGGCCACTAATTCAAACGAGCGCTTCATCGAGACACCAACCACGTCACCAGGCTGAACACCGTTGTCTCTTAAAACATGAGCAATTTTGTTGGATAATTTTTCTAACTCAAGATAAGTGCACGCGCGATCCCCCATCGACAATGCAATTGCATTCTCTTTTTGATCAGCTGTTTTTTCGAATAACGAATGGATGAACAAGCCTGGGGTCCTGGTTAAAATTGCACGAATGACTAAATAATTAATCGTTAAATTGTAACACTAAGCATCACTTCCTTATCGGTAAAGTGTGGAAAATGTAAAATTTTCATAGCAAATTTGTCAGAAATTATCAGGCTAAGTCATTGATTTTTAAAATGCCCAAATGGAGGGTAAAAAATCTTTTGAACTAGTCCGGAAAAATCCAACTAGAATCAGGTTTTCTAGTGAGAGAGTTCCAGCACAGTTAAACAGGTTTTATTGTCTACTGTAAAGCGGCCTTCGAATGAAAAGCGGGATTTTGGGCCAAAATTGAGGTTGAGGTCACTTATTAAATTGATCACAAATGTTCCGTTATCCAAATCAATTTTTGTAACGGAAGCATCTTCGAAACCAAAAAATTTTTTAACTTGAGGATAGAGGGCTTTATAGAGAGATTCTTTCGCAGAAAAAATAAGTGTCAGCAATTCTTCATCAGAGAGTTGGGGATGAGAAAGAAGATCACCACCACTTCTGATTTGTTTGGCAAGTTCCAGTTTTGTTCTTCCCATGACTTCAAAATCCATTCCGACCCCTAAGAGATCAGTGTCTTTGGCAACTGCAGCGCCAACCCAAAATTCATTGTGAGAAATGGTCCCCACGACTCCTGAAGGCCATGCCGGCGAGCGGTCTGGATTATTTTTCAAATCGTAAAGCGGTTGTTTGGTGCACTCGTAAAATGCTTTTGTAGCACAAAGTCTTCCGAGAAGAAATTCGTCTTTTCTCTTCGGATGAAATCCATTAACAGCACTGTCGTATTGAAGTTTTGAATGTTCGATTTTTAGAGAAGTATCCAGATCCTCTTCTTTTTTAAGAGCAAAAAAAGAGGACCTGAGAAAAAGATGAGACCAAGGATTTTTCATTCTATAGGGCGATGATTAACAAGGCCGCAGTTGAAATGATACCAGCAATCTGTCCAAAACGGTTTAACCAAGTGTCCCCTTCTGTTTCGATTTTTGAGTTCATATAAATCGTATCGTTCGGGAAAATCACAGGTATTGTTTCTGGCTTATCAAAAGAGAAGTTGATTCTCTTCACACCATCTTTTGTGTTTCTGAAAACATAACACTCGTTGTAACCAAGACCCTGAACCAGTCCACCAGATTTTTCGATGTAGTAATAAAGACTGGCATCTTTTTGGTGAAGAACTTTACCTGGCTTTTGGACACCACCAAGCATTGTTACGAATGGAATTTCGCGGCTAGCTCCTGCAAGACTATCTAGTTTGGCAACAAAGACACTATCACCACCAAGCCATCTGATTTTATCGACGCTCTCTGAAGATTCAAAGTAACGGTTTAATAAAACCTGATATTCATAAGTCGATTGTTTTAAAGAAGCTGTAAAATAATCTACGCTGATATCTCCTTGCACTCCACCAGCTGCATCAACAACCAGATCCAAAGTGTCCGAAGGGCGCACTAAATAACGTCCTGGTTTTTTTACCAGACCTCTTACTTCTACCCAGTAGTCTTTTGATGTAAGAGCGAAATTTACGCTTTCAACACCTTTCTGGAAAAATTTTCTATAAGCATTAAGTACTGTCTCTTTGACTTCGGCAAAAGTTTTGTTCGTTACATCAACATTTACATTGTATGGCAGTTGTAGAATTCCGTTGAAGTCAGCTCTAAACTTTCCGCTTAGTTTGCTGTCACTCGAGTGAGACATTGTGAACAAATGCCCTGGGGCCATATACTGAGGGATTTTTGACATATCGGGGACGTCAGAGTTTAATGCGCTCGCAGGGTTGTTGGCCTCTTGGTTTTCCATTACCTTTGCCACGTGCTGAGTGTAGCGAGGATAATCAGAAATCGAATTACTTGAGCATCCTGATAAGAAAACAACAGCACTCAAAAGAAAAAATAAATATTTCACGTCCGTCCCCTAATTCGAAGTATATTTAATATATAAAGTATATATTGATTTTTGAGAATAACACTAATTTCTTTAAAGGCATATTGCCTGGATGACTTTTAAGATGAGAATTGTTCACGTGGCCCAGTTCCTAGGAATCGGGGGGCTGGAAAAAATTGTCTATCACCTTGCCCTTGAGCAACAAAAACGCGGTCACACTGTAGACATTTACATCTACGATCACGAACGCACATGGGTTGATTTCTTCAGAAAAAGTGGTCTCAATGTCATCACTCCTGAACTTAAAAAACCTGGTTATGATTTCTCGCTCTTAAAGCGTATGGATCATGACTTTCAAGGTTACGATGTCATTCACTCTCACGACCTCAATCCCTTGATGTATCTTGGACCTTTGCGCCTTTGGAAGAAACTCACTTTCAAAAAATGGGGCAAACTTATCCATACAACTCACGGCCTGGATCACATTGATAATTACCCACGCGGCAAACTTTACCAGCAAATTTTCTCGCGCTTCGCTGACAAAATGATTGGCGTCAGTGAAAAGATCGGACTATTTTATACGCGCGATATCGGCCTTGCTGCAAAAAAAGTGGCCGTTATCCAAAATGGTATCTCTACATACGAAGGTGAAATCACTCCAGAGATGCGCGCTGAAAAAAAGGCATGGCTGGCCGCCCGTCATGGACTTGATATCACTCGCCCTATCATTCTTTCACTTTCACGAGTTGTTCCATTAAAAGATCAAAAATTTCTTATTGAAGCTTTAAAGAAAAGACCTTTCTATCAACTCATCGTTGCCGGTCCTCCAAGTGAGCAGGCCTATTACGATGAATTAAAAAAAATGGAAGATCAAAATATCAAGATGGTCGGTTCACAGGAATTGGTGGCCGATTACAATATGGGCTCTGATATGTATGTCAGTGCTTCGACTCACGAAGGAATCCCAGTTGCAGTACTTGAAGCGATGGCGGTTGAAACCCCTTGCCTGGTCAGCAAAATTCCTGGTCACATGACTCTTTTAAAATACGGCGATTACGTGGAGCTTTTTAAGCTCCACGATCAAGACGACTTCTTAAACAAGTTCGATGAGATGTTTGCCCGTATCTATCAAACACAAAAAAATGCGCAAAAGGCACGAGGCCTGGTTGAAGATCACTATTCAGTCAAAACGATGGTGAATAATTATTTCAAGGAATATGAAGCATGATTGGTCTTCACAAGCTCAAGGCCGGTCACTGGCCAGTTTTTCTCATCTCGATGGTCTCGGCAATCACCAATTTGTTTTTACCGGTTGTCCTGGTTCGAATTCTTGATCCTATTGATATCGGGATCTACAAGATCTTTTTTCTGTATGCTCAGTCGATCACTTTCCTTTCTCTAACTGGTGGACCGCTTTACAGCGTTTACTTCTGGATTGGGAAAAAAGAAAACTCGCTTCGTTATGTTGAACACGCCTGGATTTTAAGTTTTGTTCTCAGCGTAGTTTGTGCAATTGTCGGACTTCTTTTTTCAGTTCCTCTGTCACATGTTATCTCTATCACTCAAACACAAACCATCCTTCTACTTCTTTCGGCCATCACCGCCGCTCCGGCCTCTTTTTATGGTGAATACCTGATTGCCAGAGGAAGACGCATCAACGGAAGCTTATTCAACAGTGGTTTTGAAATCATTAAAGGGATTGTTATCATCGCTTTAGTTTATGTCACTAGACACATCAATGCTGCTTTTTGGGGCTTTACGATACTCTTCTTGATTAAGCTTGCTCTTGCTGCTTATCTTGGAAAAAAAGAAAAGGTCCTGACTTTTGAAGTCGATAAAGAAAAACTAAAAGATGTTTGGCGTTACTGTGCACCTATTTCAATTGCCGGCGTTCTTAGTTTCTTCCTGGAAAAAGTAGATATGATTCTCCTTTCATCTCAGTTGACTCCTGAAAGCTTTGCTTTCTACTCGATGGGGTGTTTAGCTGTACCTCCACTTTATATTCTGGAAATGTCGGTGCAAAAAGTCCTGGTTCCTGCTGTGTCTGGCGCCTTTCACGCCGGGGATAAGCTGAGCATGATTCAGCATTATAGAAAAGCTCAAAGCGATATTGCTTATCTCATGATTCCTGCCGTTTTTGGTTTGATTATCTTTAACCGGCCCATCATTGAAATTCTTTTCACCGATCAATACATGCAGTCAGCAGTTTACTTAAAAGTTTTCGCTTTAACGTATCTTGCTTACATCATTCCTCACGACGCGATTCCAAGAGCAACCGGACAAACGAGTTGGGTTTTAAAAATGTATTTAATCCTGACTCCACTTTCAATTGTTGTGGTTTATTTCTGTGCCGGGATTTGGGGGGCAATGGGTGCCCTTATCTCCAGTATGGTCTTCTTCTATTTGCCAAAAATTCCGGGACTGATTTACTCATCTCAAATTACCGGTTACCCGATTAGGAATCTGATCGCCTGGAAATCTCTCGCTCTTTATGTTGGTATGAATGCTATTTTAATGATTGCTTGTTATGCTTTAAAAAATGTTTTTTCATCTGAAAAAATGTGGTTTTTAGTACTAAGCCCGATTTACGCTGCTCTGTATTTAGGAGTGGTGAACTACTTAAGACACTTAAAAGGAAAACATGAACTCAAAGCCTAAGGCCTATAGACCAGTTCTCGTTCTTGCTCCCGGTGTCCTTGCCGGTGCTGAAAAAGTTGTCCTTACAGGACTTGCGGCCTTGTCCTCTATTGGTCTTAACCCTTTGATGGTTATTATAAGAGAAACGAGAATCCCTCACCTGGCCCACGACTTTGAAAAAATGATTCCTTCTCACATTGATTACCGCATTATTGATTCCACAAAAGCTTTAGATATAGAGCTTCCAAAAAGGCTTAGAGAATCACTGCAAGACCAGACTCTTCCTTTGGTTCTTCATAGCCATGGTTTTAAAGCGCTTATCGCTTGTTATATGAGCAAAGGAAAACATCCACACATTCACACTCATCACGGAAACACGGCCCATACATTCAAAGTACGCATCTATGAAAAGATCGCCATGATGACAATGAAGTCTTGTCGTGTGGTGGTTGCTGTTTCTTATAAAATGAAAGATGAGCTGGAAAAATCACTACGCCCCTTTAATCGCATTGTAGTCATTGAAAATATGCTTTCATTAAAAAATGCAGCAAAGATCAGAAGTGAAAGAAAAAATCTTGTAGCACAAAGCGAGATCATCAAACTTATCTACGTCGGGCGCATTAGCCCCGAAAAAGGACTTCTCCCTTTTTTAACAGCATGGTCGATGACTCCAGAGAGAAAACGCTTTCACCTGACTGTCTTAGGAGATGGTGTTGACAGGGCCAAAGCTGAAGCATTTGCCCGAGACAACGGACTTCTTGAACAGATGACTTTTCACGGCTTCGTAAGCGATCCTTCAAGCTACTTCACTTCACCAGATGTTCTCATTATGCCAAGTCTGCGAGAAGGCCTGCCAATGACACTCATAGAGGCCCTGGCCTCTGGCCTGCCAGTCATTGCCAATAACGTAGGTGCCATTGCCAGTATGGTCACTCATAATCATAACGGTTTTTTTGCAGATGATTTTTCACCTGAGAGCTGGGTGAAGGTTCTAAGAGAAACATTACAGAATGTCTCTGGCTGGAAAAAACAGGCAGAAAGTGAAGCCCAGGGAATTGAGGAGCGCTTCAGCGCTGATTCATGGGCACAAAAAACCCGTGAGCTTTATCAAAAAGAAATCAATTCATAACAGAATCGAAGGCCTTTGCCCCAATGGCCTTCGGTGAATACACCGACTCCAATTCTTTAAAAGCAGCTGCGGCCATGGCCTTCCCCATTTGACGGTCAAGTTTATTAAGAGTTGAAATCCACTCTTCTTTAGTCTCTGCTTTAAAATAATCGTTAAGCCCACTTCCCTGCACTCCCATATCCGTTGCAATAATAGGCATGCCTTTTGAGATGCTTTCAATAACTTTAATTCTCGTCCCAGAACCATAACGAATGGGGATAATGCTGTAGTCACAGTCGCGGTAAACAGCATCTAAGTCTTTAACGAAACCAAAGAACTTTACCCCAGGCTGTTTAAACAATTCAGTTCCCCAGCTAGAGTCACCACTACCGACGATGTATAGTTCTAGTTTTTTCTGATCAACTTTCGGCCAGACTTCTTCCAAAAACCACTTGAGCCCGTCTTTATTTGGCGCCCAGTCCATCTTGCCGAGGAAAAGAAGTTTGAGCGGAGAAGATTCACTAGCATCTTTTTTCTCCTCAATTTTTTTGAAATCTAATCCTACCGGGATGAGCGATAGTTTTTCTTTTTCGTTCGGGTTTAAATCTTCAAAGCGCTTTAAATCTTCTGGAGCAATACACCAGACTTTCTTCGCTCTTTTAATCAGACTTGATTCCAGGGCACTCATCTTTTGCCCTTGCCACAACAAGAGCTTGCTGATGATTGTGTTATTTGTTTTAGCAGCAGCTGTCGACCAAAGATCCCCTTCTACGTTATGAGCGCGGTAGACCACTTGAGTGTTTTTAAAAGCAGGAATGTCTTTAAAAGTTGTATAAGGGTGAAGGCCATCAAAAACAACCAGGTCATAGGCCCTGTGAGTTAAAACCTGATTTACTTCTCTTTTAAGTTTTGATGTCAGGAAATATCCTGTTGTCACAGGAAGTGCAGGAGATTTTAAAAAACTTTTTCCTAAAAAAAGAAGTTTTTCTAGCTTTCCAGGTGCTGAAGCTTTTTTGAAAAAATAAACATTCGTTGGATTGAATTCTTTGTTGTACTCGCTTAAATGAAGCTCATCCGAGTCCTCTTCATTAAAAAGCATAATATCAAGTTCATTAAAATGTGGTCGGACAGATTTTAACAGGGCCTGATTTGCTACGCGTGCGCCATCGCGGACAGGAAAGATTCCTTTGGGTACAACCCACAAACACCTTTTCATTTTATTATCCAAAATTTAATAGACGTTGGTTTCCCAAGTCGCTTCTAAGTCTGTTGTTAATGTTAAATAAAGGGCCTTTAAGCTGGCCGCATTTACAATGACAAAATAAGTTGGAATAGAAGCAATCTTTCCCAGGATTCCAGGAGGTCTCCACAACATTCCTAACAAGGCCATCGAGTAACATAAAAACTGCGCCACCATTAAAACATCAACCAGCATATTATGCCCCCAAATAAAGGCCGCCAGGTTGACGATAAAAAGCATAATTAGAAATACGGGAACAAGCCATCTAAGAACTTTGTGTCCAAAAAGCTGTAGTAAAACAAAAGTGTGGTCTTTGAAGTTCAGTCTTCTAAAAGCGTATAAAAAACCTTTCATCCCGCCGCGGATAACACGCACGCGCATGTTAAATTCCTGCGAAGGCTTTTGAGTTGTTCTCTCGTATGAAACCGCCTCTTCTTCATAAGCAATGCGGTAACCTTGGGCCACGATCATCAGAGGTTCAGTAAAATCTTCAATGATATTTGGTGGAAGAACGTGGTAGAGCTTTCTTCTAAAAGCATTGATACACCCAATGGCCCCTGTCAGTGTGTGCATGCGGCTTTGGGCCCTTTTAATCGCCAACTCATAGTTCCAGTAAATCTTAGTTGCCAGCCCCATTGAGCTTTGGCCTTTTTCAAAATATGTCAGGTTTCCGCTCACCATTCCCACAGATGGATCCGCAAAGTTTCGGACCATTTTTCTAATGGCATCTTTTTTATAAACTGCTGTCGCGTCTGAGAAGACGATAATCTCTTTTCTCATCGCCAGCACGGCCTGATTTCTTGCTTCCGTTTTTCCAACCCGGCCTTCCACTCTAAAGAGCCTGATGCCGTCTTTTTCAAAACTCTTTACGATTTCATCAGTGCGGTCAGTTGATCCGTCAGAGACAACAACAATTTCCAGTTTGTCTTTTGGGTAATCCAACTCCAATGAGTTTTTAATCTTGTCAGCGATTCCCTCTTCCTCGTTGTAGGCGGCAATCAGCAGTGAAACTTCCGGAAGAAAGTTGTCATCTTTTTTAACCTTGCTGTTTGAAAAAAGAGAGAGGAAAAGAATAGTTAGTGGATAACCGGCATAAGAATAGAAAATAATAAAAAGTAAAAAGAGAATCAGATAGTTCATCAATGTAACCCTTTAGCAAGCACCGCGGCCTCAAGCCCTTTGGTCGGCACTTTCACTTCATCCTTGAGATAAAACTGGCCAGAGGCCACCGTTAACCCTAACAGGATATAAGGATACAACATATACGTGTGAGATAAAAATGTTATTGCAGTTCCATAAGAGAGCATGGCGAGAATAAACTCGGGGTGCTCCTTTCTCATAACCCACGCTGACCTTAGTGAAAAAATCCAAATCCCCACATAAAAACAGAATCCGACAATTCCAGTTTCTGCCAAGGCCAAAAGCCAGGTCGAGTGCGCTGTTTTATGTTTTCCTTCTGTCCCAACGTGACCGTCAGTATAAGTTAAGAGGTTAAGAGGATATCCGTCATAACCAACACCTAAAAGCGGGTGTCTGATTCCCATATTAAGGGCCGCAGTCCAATAGATCTTTCTATTGTTAGTTGAGCCTTCAACGTCTTCGGCATTTCTTTTAATCATCGACATAGCACCAACACTTAAAAGCATTCCCAAAGCTACGATGATCGTTGCCATTTTTTTGTTCTGAGCTTTAAGCCAGAACCACCCAACAATTAATGTCCCAACACCAAGAACAGCTCCGCGGGATTTTGATTGCCAGATCAGGTAAGCATAAAAAGAAAAAATAATAAGACCCAGAAGGTATCTGAAAAAAGAAACCGTAATCCCTTTTAAGAAGGCCAGAGTAAATGGGATCACGAGAATCATGATCGCCGCAATATCATTTGAGTTTTCTAAGATACCAACGCTGGTTAAACGCTCACCATCAGCAACCTTTCCCAGGAAGAATGAGTTATAAAAAGACATCGCTGCTTTTTCAGTGATCCCTAAAACCAGGGCCGATTGAACCGGCAGAATGTACTCTTTTTTATCAACAACGTTAACGATCAGAAAGTAAACAATGATCCCTTTAATAAAGATTTCGTTGTAATTGATTAAGGCGCCTACTAACTGGAAAGAAGGAATGATTGAAAAGAATGTCCAGATAGCAAAAAAGAGAACGAAGGCACTCGCCAGGTTCCATTGAAAATAAAATCTTTTTCTAATGATCTTGTGACCGATGAAACTTAGAAAACACAGGATAAAGATATCTCTGGGCATCCCCGCCATCATCTGATCATTTTTAAAAATTTCCCAAGGTCTGGAAATGAGCAGAAAGATGAAAAACGATACGGCGTATTTTGGATCAAAGATAGAAAACGTAATCAAAAAGGCAAAAGCAAATCCCAGGACAATCCCCAGGCTTCCCCACTCGTTTAACAATAGACCATAAACTCCCAAGAAGATCCCGATGAGTAAAGGCCCGATGAATTTTAGATTGACGTGTTCAAGACGATCGAAAGTACCGGCGGCCTGATCTCTCCAGGCAAAGTACATAAAAAACACACATAGTGTGGTTATGATGAACTGATGAAGCGTGAATAAAAAGTCATCTCCAGCTATCATAACCAGCGCCTCTCGCTATTAATTGTCCAGAGCGATTCTATTAGCGATATTGCTTTCAAGAAGTTTTCTCTCTTCCCAAACAATCGCTTGGTTAGTCATAAGACCTTCTTCTCCAATATGAGGCAGAACTCCAAAGTATTCACCTTTTAGGTCGCGGGCCATTGCACGTGCTCTCTCTGATGGAGAAAGTTGCATAATTTCATTGTAGAAAACGTACCCGAAACAAAGAACCAGACCGATCATGAAACCAAGGCTGGCAAAAAGTCTTTTCTTAGGAAAAAGTGGTGAAGACGGGATTTGAGGAGCGATAATAACTCCAATATAACCCGGTAAGCTTTTTCTTTCGATATCAAGAGCTACGTTGATGTCGTTAAACTTTGTATAAAGTTTTGAAGCGATGTTTTGAGAAATTTCTTTATCTCCGGCCATAAGAAGTGGAGCATCTGAATACTCTTTCACTCCATCTTCGTTAGCAGATTTTTCTGTTTTCTCAGTTTTATCTTCAACTTCTTCTAACCAGTTTTGAATTGTTGCTTTTCTTTGCTCTAGTTTCACGATACGCGGGTGGTGCACGTTAAACTGCATTTTTAAAGCACTTAGGTCTGAGTTGATTTTTGCAATTTCTGACCTTAAAACGTCTGGGTTCTTTGAAGCCAGAGCGTTGGCAGAGATTGAGTCTTCAGTGATTTGTTTTGTCACGTTTACTGACTCGAGTTTTTGCTGAATTGTTTTTTTTGCGTTTTCAATTGTCTCAATTCTTGAATTGATAAATGTCGCTTTTACTGCGTCCATGACTTTTTTTGTCACTTCATAAGTAACAGTCGGATCACCGTAAGAAAATGAAACGTGGTAAGACTGTCCACCAGTTGAGAACAGTTCAAATCTGTCTCTTAACTGCTCGCGAGCTTTTGAAAGCTGTTGCGGAGTCATGTTTGGAGCATAGATTTTAAATTCATTTCCGATTGAATCAATGAATTCGTCATTTAATGTTTCTTTTACCATTGAATCAGTTGTCTGAGTCATCTCGGCAATTGAGTTCATTCCCGGGATAACTTCACTGATCAATGCGTTCTTAAAGTATTTTGAATAAATATTAAGCTCGAATTCCGAGCGGTATGTTTTTGGAAGAATAAAACTTAACTGCACCAGGCACAGAACGCTGGCAAGCATGATAATGGCCAGAGGTTTTTTATAGAAAACCAGCAGGCTAAAAAAATCTCTGATGTAAATTTTTTCTTTCATATATTCTACTTGTTAAAAAGGACACCTAGAACGTCCTTGCGGTTTTGCTCTAGTTCCAATTGCAGTTTATTAACACTTCTTCCGAATGACTTCTCTGTGCTCACAATAATATTGGAGTGAGTGCTCACGCGCACAGAGTGGTCGTTTGTTCCACTCGTCATCGTATCCACAATCACCAGATCATACTCAGTTGAGAATGAATTCACCAACTGGTTTGTATAAAGACCGTCATAAGCATTTTTAAGCCAGTTCATATCGATATTCTTAAGTCTGAAAATCTGGAATTCAAATGGGTGGCCTTGAACCATACCGTCTTGAGTTTTTTCTTTTTCGTAAGCTTTTAAGTATTGGTTTAAAAGTGGATCTCCATCTGGATTTAAATCAATCAGAAGGATTTTAAATTTATAAACTTCAGAAAGACCACGAGCTAAAAGCATCGACACAGTTGTCTTTCCTTCTGAACGCTTCTCACTCAAAACGCTGATTGAACGCAACCCTTTCGTTGTGTGCTTGTAGTGAATACGTTGAATCATTGAACTGATCGGTCCTGCATCCCAAACAGTCGTTGCATGCGTTTCATTCATCATGAGTCACCTTAAAAAAATACACCTATTATTTAGTTCACAATACCAAAGCCCAACGGTCCTTAATAGGGACCTTGTAATAGTTACTTAAGCTTCTTTTCCCACTCAATCGCTGACTTCACGATGTAGTCAAGGTCGTTGTATTTAGGTTGCCATCCTAAGACAGTCTTAATTTTTTCTGCCTTTGAGATTAATTCCACGGCATCCCCTGCACGTCTTGGGCCCATTTCGACATTCAGCTTTTGCCCGACATAAGACTCAACAGCTCCAATAACCTCTTTAACCGTAAAACCGTGACCGTATCCGCAATTTAATACTTGTGACTTACCACCCTTATCCAGGTACGACAGGGCATCTAAATGGGCCTGGGCCAGGTCATCGACGTGAATATAGTCGCGGATACATGTCCCATCTTTGGTCTTATAGTCTGTCCCAAAAATGGACATCCCAGCTCTCTTTTTCGTTACAACTTCCGCCGCTGTTTTTAACAAATGAGTCGCTCGAGGCGTCGACTGTCCGATTTTCCCTGTTTTACTGGCGCCTGCAACGTTGAAATAGCGAAGAGCTACATAAGAGAAATCGTGGGCATTAGAAACGTCTTCCAGCATCCACTCAGTCATCAGCTTTGAGCGTCCATATGGATTGATTGGACTCGTAGGCGTCTCTTCAGAGGCCACACCACTTTCCGGCATTCCGTACACTGCTGCTGTCGAAGAGAAAATAAATTTCTTCACTCCGTGCTTTAGGCAAGTCTTAATGAGCGCCGCTGAGTTTTCAGTGTTGTTTTGATAGTAAAGCGTAGGGTTCGTTACACTCTCAGGAACAACAATGCTTCCGGCGAAGTGAAGAACAGCTTCAATTTTATGATCAGTAAAAACCTGGTCAAGCAAAGCTTGATTGCGTAGGTCTCCGATGATTAATTTTCCATAGAGAATATTCTCTGGTCTTCCGGTTGTAAGGTTATCGAGGATGATAATATCTTTTCCAGCTTCACCCAAAAGACTCACTACATGGGAACCAATGTAACCAGCTCCACCTGTCACTAAAACGCTCATAATCCTCTTCCTGTGTTCTAAATTAGAGTTGGGCCATAATATCACTAAATGAAAAGCCCCATAGCAATTTTTGTATTAATTACACGATAGGTTGTCTTGAACTTCTCTAAAGTTTTACTGGTTAATCGCTTTTTCGCGGTAGCCGTAGAGCCCTTGATTAACGATAAAGTTCGTAGACACATTGAAGATCACCGCTTTGGTGAATGATAGTTTCGCATTATCCTGTCCCATGCAAAGCATTTTATAGGTAATGAAATTCTGCGCGATACTCTTTGGTATCTGAACAGCATAAAACACTGTATTAAATGCGTAGCGGTCGAGTCCTGCGTCGCCAGTGTCAATCCACTGCCCTTTGCTTTCTTCGTAAACCTGGGCCATGGCCGCAAGAACCAGGACCTCTTGAACTTCTGGGCGATCTAAATCTGCATGGCTCAGGTTATTCCAGTCCACATTGTTTTCATCGACAGAATTTCCTTTCACTCCCAGGCTAATTCCCTCCGGAAGACTCTTTAGTGCGCTGATAACTTCTGCTTTATATTTACGGTAAAGCCCGCGCTCATTGTAGCTCTTTAAAAGTTTTTCAATTTCAGCTTTGTTTTCTGGATTCTTTTTTAGCTCTTCAATGCGAGCTTCAGCTTTTTCTCTTTCTTTGTTGAACATTGGATCGTAGATGGCCACATCAGTAAGGCCCATCACTCGTCCCATCAAGTAACTCTTAAGCGATTTAACAATCTGAGTGTCCGTCGCTTTTGTCTGGATACTTCCACCGACGTAAGAAAACAGCAGGGTAATCCCAACGTCATAACCAAGCTTAGCGAACCATTCACCATTGATGTCTTTATCCATGTTGTAGAAAGCGTAACTCGCTCCCAATGTCCCCAGGTTTAGGGCCAGGTTAAAGCGTTTAAAGTCGCGGGCAGCGTTCTTATTCACATCGTTTGGACGAAGCGCTCTACAGCCATAATAAAGCTCCTGATAACGTCTTTCTTGCTCAGGGCTAAATTTCTTTGCCAGCGATTTTTCCTGAATTTTCTTTTCGTGCTGAATGAATTTTTTAATGTGTTTTGAATTGATTTCTCTGGCGTCCAGTTGAGCAATATCAAGAATCGCCACCTTTTGCTCTTTATCACTCAAACTTAAAACGTAAGTCAGGTAGTTTTTCACGCGGGCAAGACTCACTTCTTGAGTCTGCATATTAAGGCCTTCAATTAAAAGCTTGATGTCCGAATCAGAGAAACCAAGAGACTTAGCCTCGTCTAAGAATTTCTTTTTCTCACTGGCCTTCCAGTTATTCTTTAGAAGCGAGACGTTTTCTTTCTTGTCCGCCTTGGCGATAAAATCGAGCATGATTGAGCGGCAGTCACTTGGTGAGGCTGCCATAGCATGGGATGTGATCCCGAAAAAAAGGATAAATAACAACGTTTTATACATACCCAGATTTTAACTAAAAACCCGGGCACGATGGTGAAAGCATGAAAAAATGACAGGGACTTTTAGAGGTTTTTCTCTCTCCAAATCCCATCAGTTCCAAGGACTAAAGTAAATCTACTATAACCGTATTTTAGGTACCAGAAGCCATATTCGTCCCAATTCAAGCGCTTAGCTTCCATATGTTCCTGAAGAGTCGATGCCGCCGTGTTTAGTCCTGCCGTAAAAGAGAATTGTTGAGCACCACTTAAAAGACCCGATTCATTTTCAGCGACGACCACTGCTTCATGAGCGCCCTCTGCTAAAGAGCATGTCTTAAAGTCCCATATAGTATTTTCAACGGGCACAGAATAATGATCTTCTCCATCGATTGTGATGTGAACGTTGGTGACTTTATCACCGCCGTTATTGACTGCTTGACCTTCAATTGAAAAACATCCAAGCACACTTTGGTAGCGAGTGTTGAAAATCTGAGGAAGATTTACACCGGCCACTTCTCCCAACCACGATGAACGTTTAAAAGTGCGTTTTGTTCCCAAGGCATTAATGACATGGAAATCAAAAAAGTACTCACCATCTGGAAGAACTTTTGAAAAGCCACTAAAGCGGCTGTCTCTTCCGACAACTGCTTTAACTGTATCGACAATCTCTTGTGTGTCTTTTTTCTTTACCTGAATATCGATAGTCTTTACCCATTCTTTTGGAATCGTCAGAGTTCCAGAGACAATGAACTTTGATTCTTTTGTTTCGATCGGATCAATCATGACTTCCGGAAGACTCACCAATTGTGAGCGGCGGTTATTGGTAAAGAAAAATTTCGCTAAGTAATCAGGATAGTTGATACTTTTTTTATTGATGAATGCTCCTCCGTTTCCACCTTGACCAGCTGGCCAGTTGTGTCCGAGGTTGGAGTTCATAATCAAAGAAACGCGAGGGCCTTTTTCATCTGACCACAAAGTCCCTACTCCATCAGTGTTTGTTCCCGATAATTTTTTTGTATCAAAACTAGACTTATTATTAGCGCCATAAATTGTACGCATGATCTCAGCATTGTTGGTGTTAAAAGCTGTATTCACAATAAAGTCGTTGTTGCCGTAAATGATAGACGTCAGCTGAGTTTTAAAAAACTCTTCTTTTCCATTCCCCAATTTCTTACAGGCCGCCAGCATCGCTTCATATGACGTTTTCGGGCGTGAAATTTCACTTGATGATGTTCCTGTTGATGGTCCGGCATTAACTCCAAGACCTGCAAACATTTCAGGCACCATACAGCCCAACACCATCGTCTCTCCTCCACCAGAAGAAAGACCTGAGAGATAAACCTGAGCAGCATCAATATTTAATTCTGTTTTTGTAAGCAGTGCTTGAACTAATTTAATAAGTGGACCGTTGTGGCGGTTGCTCATCGTATGATCAGCTCCGTAATAATCCCAACAACCAGCAATCACTCCACCGTTTGGAACTTTAGGGAGAGCAACAATCATATTGTAATCGTCTGCTGTGTTTTCCCAGTTACCGTCTTTTTTTAAGTCTTCAGCTTTTTGTGAACATCCATGAAGATTAACCATCAACGCTCTCTTTTGCGCTTTGGCCACTAACGGAGTTGTTGTTTTAGGAAGATAGTAATGGACTTGAACGCCTTCAATCGTTTCAAACTTCCATTCAGCGAAAACAGGAGCGCTTACTAAAAGAGATAAAAGAACAAACATGTTTTTCATGATAACTCTCACTAAGTTGAATTGAGCACTTAAAAAACGATACAATCAGCCATACAATCCGTCATATTAAAACATAGTTAAAATTCTTTCTTTTCCCCTTAATCTCTGTATATACTGATCTCATGAAAACACTCATCCTAAGCACCCTTGTGACCCTGACATTTTCCTTCAACGCTTTTTCAAGCTGCGAGCAAACCAATCGCGAAAAATTCCTGGCGATGAACGAATCCCTTTATCAGGAATACAGCAAAATTGACCCTAATCAGAGCGTAACAGCTGAAAAACGCGCCCTATGGTTGGAAGGTGATCCCAAAGTCAACAAGGCCATTTTCTTGGCCCACGGCTATATGGGAAGCCCGGGAGAAATGATGTTTTTAGCGAAACCTTTTATCCAAAAAGGATACTCGGTGATCGGATTCTTAATTCCGGGACATGGCTCAACTTATAAAGTGGCCAATGAATATAAAAATACGCGTTGGATTAAGGACATTAAAGAACAACTGAATCTTGTTTTTGAATGTTTCTCTGAAGTGCGCGTGGTTGGTTTCTCTACAGGTGGACTTCTTCTTCACCATTATCTTTTAACAGAGCCGACTCCGGCCAATTTAAAAAGTGTGCATTTCGTTTCACCTTACTTCATTCAACGCTTCGGCGGATTCTTCGATCGTATCCTGGGATTTTTCGTCAATGGAATTTCAGTTGATACCGCTTATTTTGTGACTCGCTTTAGAGACTTAAAACCGATGACCATCGATCGTCAGTACTACCACCAGAATCTTCCGGTCGACTCTGCCCTGCAGGTAAAAGACCTGGGCTTAAAAGTGTATGAGATGAGAGGAAACTCTCAGATCAAAGTTCCAGTACAGTTATTTTTGTCTGAAGGTGATTGGACTGTTGATACAGATGCAACAAAAGAAGTTGTTAACCGCGAGTATGAAAAAGTTCAGCTGGTTTGGTATAAAGGTGAAGAACCTCACCACTTAATGGTCCCTTCTGTAAGTAAAGTGGCCAGTGAGGTTCAGCACCTGATTTTTTCTGCTAATTAATTTTTAAGAACAACACCTTGAAGAAGAGTGGCGTTGACCACTTTTACTTCCTTAATGCCTAGGGCTTCCATAAATCCCTGGACTAAAAGCAGGTTGGTGACATCTGTTGAACGGTAGTCACCAGTTAATTCAGCATCGCTTTTTTTCGCTTGAAGCTTACTTGCCTTATCCAGTTCTTCTAACGTGTATTTCATTTCTTTTGTGCCAATTTGCCCTCTGATTGAATGCGAGTGCACTCCACCAACTCCTACCACCGTACGTTCGTGAATATCAGCTTTCAAATCTGCCGGCACGTGAATACGAGCATAAGATCTCGCTAGAGCAAGGGCCTGGTCGCGCTTATCTCCAATAGGATTTGGTGATGATGTTGTCTCAAGACTTTTTCCTTCTAAAACTTCAATCACCATATTTTTAAAAGTCACAGAAGCTAAATCACCAAGGTATTTCTGGGCCTTCTTCCCTTCATCCTGGCTGAACATCTGCATTGAGCCTCCACCGATATCCCACACCACCATATTTTTTGGACCAAGAGTTTTTTCATCCATTAAAGACATCACTGATAAATACCCAAGCGTCGCTTCTTCTTCCTGGTCGATGACTTCCAGGCGGATTTTTAATTTCTTTGCAAAGCCTTTAATGACATCTTTTCCATTTTTTGATTTTCTAAAAACAGAAGTCGCTACACCGTAAGACTTTTTTGGTTTGAATGTTTTGGCCTTCGCCTGCATTTCTGTTAAGGCCGCTAAGCCTTTTTCAATAATCGCAGGGCTTAAGTTTCCATCCGTGCTTTTTTCCAGGTCTTCGTTATAAGAAATCGGCTTACTTTCATTTAGTAAGACCTCTAAAACTTTCTTGTGACAATAGTCCACTTTGGCCACCATCATCTTGGTAGAGCCTGAGCCAATATCAAATCCTAGACGAACTTCCTGACAGTTTTTTGCAAAGGCAGGGGCCGAGATTGTAAAAGTAAACGCAAGAATTAAGTACAAGTAATGTTTCAAAAGACACTCCGGGATAGTTAGATAGTCAAAGCAGTATTTTAACGGCAAAGCTGAAAAAAATACACTTCTTTCAGTACTAGTCTTTTTTTCTGGTATGGTGAGCCCACAACACACTTTATTTGGAGGATTTGTATGAAATCTGTATTAATGGCGGCCCTTCTTCTTTCTCTTTCTGCAGGCGCACAAGCAAGATCAATTCTAGTTTTTAAAACTGTGACAAAATGTGAAACAGCACAAAAAGTAGAAGGAAGCGAATTGAAAGTAGACGTTCAAGAAGCTCAAGATGGACAAGCTCAACTTGTCATCAACCTTTCAGGTGACGATGAAGCGATTAAAGTTCAAGCTAAAAAAATTCTTCCTCCACCAATGTCTGCGGGTACTCCACTTAAGTATGTTGGGAGCGATCCAAAGACTCACGCTCAAGTAACTCTGGCCATCGGGACACGTCCAATTAAAGTTGGCAAAGTAACAGGAAGAACATCTTCAATTACAGTTGAAAAACTCTTCAGCAATCTTCCAATGGTTTGTTCAAGCGTAAAATAAATCAAAAAAAAGGCCGGTAAATCCGGCCTTTTTTTATTGTGGTAATTTTGAAAGCGCGAGAAGATCATCAAGAAAAAAAGCACTCAGTTCCATTCGTCCACCTAAAGAGCTCTTTTTATAAATCTGACTGGCCTGCTGTCTTACTGTGTTTTCGTTTGATCCCCTTATATCGGCAATTTCTTTCATTGAAAGTCCCTTGATCAATAGTAAAGCAATTTCCTTTTCTCCACGGCTGAATGTCCATTTATTAAATTGCTCATCTATATGATTTAAAAACTCGTTAGAAAGATGCGAGATTTTTTTCTCAAAATTCTCCTGCTCTTTTTTTAAGTTGGCATTGAGTTGATCTAAGTCATGAATTCTTTTTTGGTAGCTGCGCATTTCATGGTTTTGCCACTTAATGATTCTAAACTGATAGAAGGCCCCTACCATCGAAAACAACCACAAGGCAGCTTCGTGAACTAAGTGAGTGAAAGGTACATCCTCTTTTAAGTCTAACACGATGTCAGCCAAAGCAAAAAGGCTGGTTCCGAGGAGTATTATGAAGGTGATAATTTTAATTCTGTTTTCTTGAACACTTGTCATAGTAATTCGCTTAAGTCCTTAATTCTTTTTGAAGTCTAACGTTAGTTCGATCGACTTTTTTGCAGGTTGTGAGACCATTATCTCCAAGAGGAGACTTCATGTCAGTTGAGAATTTAAAAAATAATCCATTAAATATTGTCATCGTGGGCGCAGGCCCAGCTGGAAGCTTAGCAGCTTACCTGCTTGCTCTAAGAGGCCATAAAGTCCAGGTTTTAGAGCGTAAAAAGAGTATTGAGCGCAAGGTATGCGGAGAATACCTATGCCCAAAAGGGGTCGATCTTTTGGAAGAGCTTAACCTTCTGAATCATTTAGGAGCGGGATTCTCACCTCTTCATGGCATGGTTCTGGTATCCCCTGAAAATGAGGTCATCCCTAGCTACTTTCCACATGTTCATAAAAAAGAAAAAGGACTCTCACTTAATAGAGAAATTTTTGACCAAAGATTAGTCGATCTCGCCACAATGAAAGGGGCCGATATTCTTTTTGAAAGAATCGTCACCTCTGTTGTTTTTGACCAGGAAAAAAGACAGTGGGCCGTCCACACAGACAAAGAGTCTTTTGAATGTGACTTGTTAATTGCAGCAGACGGCAGACAATCAAAAATTGGCCACCTTTTAAAACATTCCCGCGAGGCCATTACCGATAGGGTTGCCCTTCACTGCTACCTTCCAAGAAAAACTCACCACGGCTTGCGCCTGGGGGAAATGCACATTCTTGAAAATGGCAGTTACTGTGGACTTGATCCTATTGATGATGATCACGTGAATTTTTCTATCGTTTGCAATGCCTCACTCTTAAAAAACCATCGTCCGGAAGAGATTATCAATCAAACGATTGCCGGTTCAAAACGCCTGCAGGAAATGTTTGATTTCATCACAAGAAAAACCGAGATCCGTATCGTGAGCAGTTTAAAAAACAGCAACTCATTTATTGCCGGAGACCACCTCGCCTACCTGGGTGATGCTGCTGGTTTTATAGACCCACTTACTGGTGAAGGCATTTATAATGCTCTTTTATCAGCGAGTCTGCTCATTGAATCGATAGACAAAAATCATGGATTGGATTTGGCGCTAGCTGAGTACAAAAGAAAAAAGAAAATTTTAAGCTTACAAAAAAATATGCTTAATCACTTTTTCCAATTCCTGATCAGACGACCTTTATTAGTTGGCCTGGTCGTTAAATTTTTAAACAAGTCACCAGAGAGGGCCAATCATTTTATTGGCATTATCGGAAATATCCACACACCCATTCAAGGCATCATCAAGATGCTAAGAGCATAAGAGAGGAAACCTATGAGCGCTATTTATTCTGTTGCTACCAATTTTCCAGATATCTATGTCAGCCAGGAAGAGATCATGAAAGAGATCGCTTCTTTATGGCCGGATAAAAAATCTTATGTCGAGCAGTTTCACAATGCTTCACAAGTCAACGGAAGGCACCTCTCTATCCCTCTTGAAAAATATAAAAGCCTGGGTGATGTCGGTGAGCGCTCAAAGCGCTGGCTGGAAGTGGCCCTTGCTCTCCAGACAATTAATGTGCAAAATCTCTTAAATCAAGCGGGCCTTAAGCCTTCTGACATCTCCCTTATTGCGACGACAACAGTGACCGGACTAGCTATCCCGACTCTTGAAGCTCGCTTGATGAATAAACTTCCTTTTAAAGAGAATACAAAAAGACTTCCTATCTTTGGTCTGGGCTGTTTAGGTGGAGTGGCCGGAATCAACCGTGTGAATGATTACTTAAAAGGTCACCCAAAAGAAGCAGCATTACTCCTTGCCAGTGAACTCTGCACCCTGACTTTTCAATTTCAGGACAAGAGTGTGGCCAACCTGGTTGGAACCAGCTTATTTGCCGATGGAACGGCCGCTGTTTTAATGGTCGGTGAAGAACACCCTCTTTATAAAGACTCCCAGTTTCAAATCCTCGCTGGAGAAAGTTACTTTTATCCAAACACTGAACGTATTATGGGTTGGGACCTGGTCTCTAGTGGATTTCAAATTGTCCTAAGTGGTGATGTGCCAAAAATCGTCGAAGAAAAAGTGAAACCCAATCTCGAAGACTTTTTATCAGGAAAAAAACTTACTGGAAGCGATATCAACTTTATGGTCTCACACCCAGGTGGGCCAAAAGTGTTAGATAAATTAAGCGAGATTTCCGGCAAGGCCCCTGAAGAATTCAAGCACAGCTGGACGAGTTTGAGAGAGAAAGGAAATATGTCTTCAGTCTCAGTGCTTCACGTCCTGGAAAAAACGATTGCAGACAAAAAGGCCCGCAATGAAATTGGCCTTATGCTGGCCATGGGTCCTGCTTTTTGCTCAGAAATGGCATTGATAAAAAAACTATAGGATGATGATTATGACAAAACCAATACTCATCATGA
Source organism: Bacteriovorax stolpii (assembly GCF_002872415.1). GTDB lineage: Bacteria > Bdellovibrionota > Bacteriovoracia > Bacteriovoracales > Bacteriovoracaceae > Bacteriovorax > Bacteriovorax stolpii. The sequence continues at coordinate 2,855,990 of NZ_CP025704.1, forward strand.
ATGGCATTATCCTCTTTTATCTGATTCAAAGATTGAGTGAAGTCTTTATCAGTAAGACCAATGAAAAATGGCTTTACCTGCATCACCATGCTTTAGAAGTCGACAAAAAAGAAAGTGCTCAAATGAGAGTTTTCCACTCACTTTGGTTTGTCTCTCTCATTCTAGAGGCCAACTTAAAACAAGAACTACAGCAGCCTTTGTACGCTTTGATCATTTACTGCATTCTTGGTCTTTGCCTGATCATCAGGTTACACTCTATGGAAAAATTAAAGGCCTTTTGGACTATTAAAGTTCTTTCGCTGGAAAACCCAGTGATCTCGACCAGCGGCCTTTATCAGTATGTGCGCCATCCTAATTATTTTATCGTCATGATCGAACTGCTCTGCATTCCTCTGCTTTTTAAGGCCTATTGGACCATGGGGATTTTTTCTTTCATTAATTTTTTTATTCTGGCCAGAAGAATCAAGGCCGAGGAGAGCTCTCTTATGAAGCATTCTGCTTATCGTATTCACTTTGAAGAAAAAAAGCGCTTTATCCCTTTTATCTTTATGTTGTGTCTAGCCGTTTTGCCTCTTCATGCTAAAGAGAAAGTCTTTCAAACACCTAACTATAACGAAGCTAAAAAAAATGAATCTTTTCTTAAATTTCAAAGCACCAGCACAAAGCTTGGATTGATCAGCACAAACTTTGATGGTTACGCTAAAGATTTTAAAATTAATTATCAACTTGAACAGGATCATCTTAAAGATCTCGAAGTCAGTGTTGCAGTCAAGTCCCTTGATACCGACGTTGGCTCAAGAGATGATAAAATGCATAACCAAATCATGGACGCCGAAAAATACCCTGAGCTAAAAGCTTCATACACTGGTCCGGTTGCGCTTACTGAAGGCACTCAGACAATCAACATGATTTTTACGATTAAAGATAAAAAAGTATCCCGCCCGGTGACTTTTACCGTGAGTAAAAAAGATTCAAAAATCCTGGTCAACGGCAGTGCAAAGCTAGGACTTCAGGAAATGGGCCTTCCCGACCCAAGCATTATGATTGCTAAGGTCAGGGATCTTTTTGATATCGAGTTTAATGTAGTCCTGGATTAAACTTCTTCGTAGGCCTTTTTATGATCGCTCGTTCCGTATAATAAAGTGGGAAGGACATATAAATCGGCCAGCGTTCCCAAAAGCATGATAATGGCGAGGATGCCGCCAAACTCTCTGATAGGCATAAAGCTGTTGAAGGCAAACATTCCAAAACATGTGCATAAGAGAAGTCCTGAACCTACCACTGGTGAAAGGACTCCTCGGCCATATTCATCAAAATCCTTAAAGCGCACTTTCTTGGCATAGATGATGTGAAAGCTTGAATCCCCTACCAATCCCAATGAAATTGAAAAAGTCATTACGGTCGCAATATTGATTGAAAAACCTAACAGGTACATCAAACCAAAAGTGAGGGCCACAGGCAGAAGACTTACAGTGATAAACACCAGGTTGAATCTTAATGACTTTAAGAAAAGGGCAGAGAAAATAAAAATGACGATGGCACTGGAAAGAAAACTTTTTGCCAGAACATCAATCATCGCCCCTTGAGAAACCATCAAATTGTGGTGAATCCCATTAATAAGATAGCTGAGCTTCTGATCTTTTAAATAGTCTTCCACTTTTTTTAAATCTTGCATGTAATCAGTGACATTAAGAGGGGTTCCTAAAAGAGTCAGACGATAAGTCCCTTCGACCGGATAACTCTCTTGAAGCGATGGTGGCAATTGCCCGCGCAATAAAAGGTAGCTCTCAATGCTCTCTGGTAATTGCTCATTGCCTGAGTACTCATGATTGACTTTCGTCACCAGTGTGTTGTTAGAGATGATCTTGTAGTTTTGCGAAAGCTTTAAGGCCCCAATTCCCTCTTCCCATGTTTTGATTTCCTGGGCAGAGGCCAGGTCAAAGTCGTGTCCTAGACTTAGGGCAATTTCCATAATGGGCATACCCGAGACCGTTTCTGTCACAGATAAAATGCGCTCTCTTATTTTCTTATCTTTGGGAAAGTAGAGAGTGGCATCTGTGATGACATTGAGTCTCTTTGGAACCATGACAACGCTTGCAATCCCCAGGATACTAAAGACTATAATCATCCAGGCAGGTAACGTTCTGGCAAAAATCTTTGATGAAAAGAATGTTATTTTTCTCTCCGCCGGTGCGGCGAGGTATTCTTCCCATAAGAAGTACCAAAGAAAAGCAAACAATGTGGCAAACAACACCAGCTGAGACGAGACAAAACCGAATTGGCGGATGACATAAATCTCGGCCCAGCCCAAACTTAAAAATCCGATATAGGTCGTAAACATCATTAAAAAAATTGGAACCCATTTAACCTTAAAGACATTTTTTAAGCTCTTAAGCTCCATCAGTGAAAAATAAAGATGAAACGACAGAGAAAGTGTCACGGTAAAGACGACTAAGGGAATGATCGACGTCACCATGTTCATTTGGCCATACAGAAGCTTGAGTGTTGTCAGCGAAAAACCAGCGGCAAATAAGCATGGCAAGTAAACAACCACAGCATTTTTCACTCTTCCGATGAAAAAAACCGAGATCACCAGCCCCATGATAAACATGGCCGGGAAAAGTTTTTCCTGAATCACCAGGGAGTATTTATCCAGCAAGTAGTTGGTGTAAGGAATCCCGGCAAATGAAGTCTGGGCATCACTCCAATAAGGAGAAGCTTCGGCATAGGTCAGGATTTTTTTATGGATTTCATCATTGTTGTCCTGAATGATAACGGCGATATAATCCGCGGACTCCAGGTGCATAAGCTCGTTTTTGGACTCTTTAGCGTCCTGATTTTTTTTGAGCTTGCGAGGAGTGATCATTTCACAATCATCCACGCAAAGCTCTTCTATTTTTTTCAGGTTTTCATAAAAGGCATTTTTATCTTTTGTTTCTTTCTTGATAACCAGAGCATGCTTTTCAACAACTTCTTTTTTAAATAAGTCGTATTGCTCCAGACTCTTTTCTGTCAAGAAAATGGTCTCTGGGTTTCGCTGAGAAAGATCATGAGAAAACCAGAGGCTAAAGATTCCGGCGACAGATAAAAGAATTATCAGAATTTTTTTCTTCAAAGTGTATAACTCCAGATTTTAGCCTGCTCTTCAGAATTTGCTTTCACATCTTCATCAGTGATGCATTCTTTGAACTTCTTTCCGGCCTCAGGGTTTTGTGCACGGAAGTCTTTGATGTCGGATGACTGGTAGGGGTCAGAAATAACATAACCTGCCTTATCCACACATCCCTTCTCTCCACATTCTTCCCAATAGGCCCCATAGACAATACGCCCATCGTTAGTGAATCCAGGGTAGCTGTCTGCGCGCACCTTTCTCTCCGGATCATCCAAAGTAAAACTCTTTCTTACGTCGCGGTCAAAAAAATAAATCCCATTGCCTTTTGATCCCATTGAACCGCTGGCATAAAAAAGTACAGAGTTTAATTCAGGACGAGAGAAAATAACTTTTGCCGCCATTACTTTTAAGTCATCACGTTTTTCACACGACTTATTATCAGCACCAAATTTATAAATTCTCATCGAAGGATCTGATCCACGAGGATTTTGTGGCATAGAAGCAAACTCACTTCCATCTAGCGAAATCATCGGAAGACTCATGATCTGGCCGTCAGTTGAACTCAGGTTTTTACACATATAGTTTGTTGAACCACTATCGATTTTTTCTGCGATTCCATTTTGATCGAGACTCGCAGTAATCACTCGGTTAGAAAGAACTCCTACTCCCTGATTGTCACTGTTGTCTGTCGGCCATGAAAGAGACCTGATCTTGTGATTTTTTGGTGTCCCACCAGCAAGCTCTGCCGCCACTGTATAAAAACCACTGATGCCTCCCTTAAATTGTTTCTTGGCATCTTTTTGTCTTTTTAAGATGTCTGTGATTTTATAGTGGTCACCATCGACATCAACTAAATATCTCCACGTTCCCTGAACCGGAAAAGCTTCATTTTTTAATGGCGTTTCATAAGGTTTAACTGAATTCGTTTCCCCTTTCACTAACTCCATTAACGTCACCTGGCTTAGTCCTTTACCGGAATAAGATCTTAAAACATATTTTCCGTCCGGGCTTACGCGAGAGTACATTCCCAAAACGACATCACCGTTATCATTTTTAGAAACCCATTTCCCTTCAAAGGGAAAATACTCATGCGGAGGCACACACGTAGCCGCCGATAGAACTTGAGAAGCAAAAAAGCTTAAGAGCAAAACTTTTTTCATTTTAATTCTCCTGCCATTTCATTGGCCATTGTACGCAGACCATTATCTTTCATTACACCTGTAATCCAGCGAGGGTGAATCATTTTGTTGTTGTATACATACACTACTGGGAAGTGGTTAAATCCGCCTCTCATGTGAATATCCATCGCCAGGTTTCGGTTAAAAGATTTGTTACTTGCCACTCCTCTTACTTTAGAGCGGTTATACTTTTTCATCACTTCCAAAGCGCCTTCTACTTCTTCTTTACTGGCGCGAGGATCGACAACTGAAGTGAATTCATAACCAAATTTTCTCGCCAGTTTTTCTACTCGTGGCAAATCATAGACTGAATATGTGAATTTTGGAGACCAATAATAGATCATCCCTCTTTTCCCAGAGCTCACTAAATTTCTTAAATCATCATTAGTCCAATCTTCAGCGGTTTTTTTGTTGAAAATTTTATCCAAGTCCCAGGGAAGATTTTCATTTTTTACTTGAGCATCACAACTGCTATTAAAAGTGACACGAGTCAGAGTCGTGTCTTTTATCAGCATTACTTCCGCAGAGGCCTTTGGTTTTAAATGCACTTCAACCCACTCTCCAATTGTGTGGGAAAGGTTGCGATAGACCGTTTCTTTGTAAGAGCTCACCTGCTCTCGGAACATTTCTTTGTCCCAAAATTTTTCAGCGGCCATCTGCTGGAACTCTTTCTGGCATTTCATGTCGGTAAACGTTCTCCATGGCATACTTTCACTGGCACTCACTGTGCTCGTGGCCGTCGAGAGGAGAAGAATCAGAGATTGAATAAACATAGATTGATCCTCAAGGTTAAGGGATGATAAAATATTCTTTATTTTCGCAGAGAGGGCTCCCCCCTTCAATCCCTCAAAGTATGCCTACTTAAATGTCTGACAAAAACACTCTGCAAAACAAATGGTATCTTTTTCTCCAGAGAAACTAAGCCTGATATGCTTTATACTCAACTTATGAAAAAACTCCACGCCGCAACCTTTTTCTTTCTTTTCGTTCTGGCACTGATGATCAGTGGACTGGTTCAGGCCAGGTCTGGTTATGAAATGTGCGGGGCTAAACCAGGACTTCTCGATCGTCTCTTGAGCGATGCTGAGAAGATCAGGATTAAGTGTATTGAAGACGTTTATGCCGCCAATCAGGAAGCTATCAGAAAAGAAGTAGCAGAACTTCAGGCGACAAGCGAAAAGCTTAATGCTGAATTAAAGAAAGTGGCCATTAAAGTTGAATATAATATGGTTCATTGCTCTCCTCGCTCTGGAGAAAGCCGCGATCCTAAATTAGTAGCAAAATGTCAGGAGCTTGTGAGGGCACAAAACGGAGTGATCTCGCGCATTGATGAACTGATGGGGTGGAACGAAAGACCGAAACCAAAACCAACAGACACAACGGCGACAATAACTGCGACTCCTCCATGCCCTTCAAAACAAAAACTTGAAGAGATGAAAGTGGCGCGCATGTTTAATCGCAAACTTTTTCAAACTTATGAAAGATGTGTGAACTTAGGCACTGCTATGTATGAGTAACAAAAGCGTGAAAGCGCTCATTTCCTCGCTTCCAGATAATGGCATCGTAGATAAAATGTGAAATAAGCGGCGTAGTTAAAAGCGCCCATGCCAGAGAATCAAAAGGCTCCATCAAGTCCACAATATCTGTCTGATAATAATCAATCACTCCACCAATCGCAAAAATCACTAATAGAAACAACCAGGCATATCGCTGCATAAAATTGAGTTTATGAGTCACCCCTAATCTCTTCTCCATCAAAAAATAGTACGGAATAGCATGAGAGAAAATAAGAAGCGCATAACTTTTCATTTCATTAGTTGAAATTAAAAAAGCGTAAGCGTAGACCGCCATAAAAAAGAGCATCGATAAAAAGCCTCTGGCATTCTTTTTATAAATTAAATAAGCACCAATAAGCACGGCCCCGACGATGTAAAGGATCACCCCTGCTTTAAAAGCACTCTCGAGGGATTGCGCTGAAAAAACTTGATAAAGATCGATTGGCTTAATAATGGCTTCGCCCAATTTTCCTTCCGTCATCTGGGGCTTCATATGAAAAAGAATAAAAGGCAGCATTGTCAGGAAATAATAACCCCACTTCACCACAAAAACCGCACGTTTTTCACCAATACGATAAAGGAAAGTGACACCCAGGCCCTGTCTCATGTTGTGATAAATAGTGAAATAGAAAATGTAGTAGAAAAAATAATCTGTGAAAATAAGATGGACAAAAAAATTAAGAAAGAACGATCCCAAAAGGACAATCCAAACATATTTTTTCCTCACTTCTTCCGGATCACCCAAGACCTCAAGCAGTGTTGAGTAGACATGCCCCCCATCCAGGAAATAAATCGTCACCAGAAGAAAGGCCGTCGAGGTCATGACATCTGTCATCATCATGAAAAAGAAAACCAAAAACGTCGCCAGGAAAATCTTGGCAAAGTCCTCTAGTCTGCTTGAAAAAATCAAGTTCTTTTCCATAAGTTTTTTTATTTAACCATCTCAATCCAAAGCGGAAGGTTGTAGTAAGTCGTCACGCGAGTAATCTTGTTGTTTTTGACTTCAAAGAAGCTTCCAGCACGAATAAAGTACTTTTGGTTTCTCGCCTCTGGAAGAGAGCCGTCAGTTTTTAAATAAGTTCCATGGACCATAAACTCCGCAGAAGCATTTTTCCCGTTTTCTGAAACCATGATTGTCAGATCTTTAAGATCCTCTTTGTAACATTCATTCATGTGGTGAAGAAATGCCTCAAATTTCGCTTTTCCAACCTGAGTTTTTCCCTGGTTGATATCGTGTTCAATATTATCGTCCACCAGGGCCAGCATCGCTGCTGCGTCGCCTTTGTTGAAAACTTCAAAATAACGTGCGATTAAATCTTTCATAAAAAACCCCTTGGCCACAGTCAAAAATAGTCCTTTAACTCTATCTTTATTGTTTTATTTTTCCAAGCCTAAGCGTATAAATAGGGATATGAAAAATAAATATTTTGGCACACCGAAACTGAAGTTTCTTTACTCGTTATTACTCTTTCAAGTCGTTCTCTATACGCTTTTTAGAATAGGGTTCCTGATTTACTTCAAAGACAACATCACGCCTGGCACCACTCACTTGGTGCTTCAAAACTTATGGCTTGGGTTCCGCTTTGATGTCCGCCTGGCCATGACCCTTCTTCTGCCAGCAATGATCTTGATCAACCTCCCGCTAAACCCGGCGTTTAAAGTCCGTCTGATGAACATTCTTTACACCATTTTCTTCGGGCTTATCAGTTTCCTTTATGTCACTGACGTTGGTTACTTTGCTTACCTAAAGTCACGTTTGAATGCGACCGTGATCCAATTCTTAAAAAACCCGATCATCTCATTTGAAATGGTCCGCGAATCTTACCCATGGCCAGCACTTCTAGCGTTAATTGTAGTGATGACAGCGGTTTTTAGTTTTATCATCGTCAAGTTCATCACACCAAAACTGATGGGCTCTCCGCTTAATGGCAACAACAAGACGCGCTTTTTAGGTGGCTTCATTTTTCTGGTGCTTTTTGGATGGGGTCTTTACGGCAGTGTTCAAATGTACCCACTGAGATGGTCAGAAGCTTTTTCCACTCCAGACACCTTTACTTCTAACCTTTCGCTTAACCCAATTCTTTATGTGGCCGACACATACACGTTTAGAAACGCGGAGTATGAAAAAGATAAAGCACTTGCTTCATACGATGTCGTGGCCAAGTTTTTAGGTGTAGACCAACCCGACAGTAAAAACCTGAATTTTGTCCGTTCGTTTCCTGGTGATACAGCAAAGAGCTCTCAGCAACCAAACATCGTTGTCATCGTTATGGAGTCAATGGCCTGGTATAAAACAGGTGTGGGTGGATCGGAAGTTAACCCGACTCCTTACCTGGACCAACTGGCAAATGAGTCTATCCTCTTCTCTAATTTTTATACTCCAACTGTCGCAACTGCTCGTTCAATCTTTGCAGCGGTGACCAGTCTTCCCGATACCTCGCGAGTAAAAACAGGATCGAGAAACCCATTCATCGTTAACCAACACGCTATCATGGGAGAATTCAAAGGTTACGAAAAATACTACTTCCTTGGAGGAAGTGCTAACTGGGGAAATATCCGCGGAGTCTTCAGCTACAACATTCCTGACCTGCATATCTTCGAAGAAGGTTCATATAAAGCTCCACGCGTAGACGTATGGGGAATTTCAGATCTTAACCTGTTTAAAGAATCAGCTGCTACACTAAACAGTGAGTACACTGAAAAGAAAAAACCATTCTTTGCTTTCATTCAATCAGCAGGCTTCCACCGTCCTTACACTATCCCTGAAGACAGCGATGGGTTTGTAATTAAAACACCGAAAGATATTTCTGAAGCTCAGATTAAAGAATACGGCTTCGAGTCTTTTGAAGAATACAACGCCATGAGACTGCAAGATTACTCTCTTGGAAAATTCTTTGAGATGGCCAAAAAAGAAGACTGGTACGACAACACAATCTTCATTGTTTTCGGTGACCACGGTCTTCCACACAACAATGCGAAGAATGTTCCAGACTGGCAAAAAAGTTTAGCTAATGGATTCCACGTTCCAATGATTATCCACTCTCCAAAGCGTTTTGCTCCAGCTGTGGAAACAAAAATTGCTTCTGAAATGGATGTTATGCCAACAGTTGCCGGTCTTGCGGGAATCCCATACAAAACAAGAGGACTCGGGCGCGATCTATTCAATCCTCGTTTTGACGAATACCGTGCAGCTTTCTCATACAACTGGTACGCACCTTTCAACATCAGTTTAGTAGACAAAGATTTTTACTTTGAATACATCCCTTCAAGAGAAACCGGGAAACTGGTTAAATGGAGTGAGAATCCTTCTGATGAGAACGTAAAAGACAAATACCCAGAGAAGTACAAAGAAATGGAAACTCTGACAAAAGGGTTGTACGAATCGGCAAGATACCTGCTTCACCACAACCCTAGAATGTAATTTTATTTTTTAGACTTTGGCCCTCGCGGATCCCATTTTGGATCTGTCAGGGCCCCGGTTAAAAAGGCTTCCAGATCATCCAGTTCCGCGCTTGATAATCCCAGACCATTTCTCAAGAATCCTGCCTCAATAGAAGCAAATAATTCACTAAGATCTTTTTGCGAGTTTCTCACTTCGACTTCTACTGGAAAGAGTTTTCTTCTTTCATCAGTAATAGTGTAAGTGTTGAGGGACTTTTCAATATTGTTGTAGTGATTGAGCACTTCTCTAATTGTGCTAAAAGCTCCGTTATGAAAATAAGGTGCAGTTAAAGCAACGTTAATTAAGCTTGGCGTTTTAAAGAAGAAGGCCCTGAATCTTTCGTTGTTGATTTCCCCTCTTCCAATATCCATTTCAAACGGCTTGGCCCCGTAACTTGGAACTCCAACTGAAGCAAAAAAAGTATTGAGTCCCAGAAGATTCCCCTGATGACAGGCAATACATCTTCCTCGGTCCATGAACACCACAAAACCTCTCTTTTCTTGCTCCGTCATTGCTGAGTTATCTCCAGCAACGTAGCGGTGAAAGCCAGAAGTGTTTGATTGAAACTGGTAGCGCTCAAACGTTGCAATCGCCTCTCCAACGTGACCGATGTTCATTTTGGGCTGGCCAGGGAAAGCACGGTTAAAGAGATTGATGTATCCTGCACCGTTTGTTTCTTGAGTGATTCTTTTAATGATTAAATCCCACGCTTCAAGATTTGTTTTAGCGTCGGCAATTTCGTTCTCACCTTTTTTTCCACTCATCTCTTCATGAGAAACCAGTGGGAAAATGGCCTGAGCAGCAAGCGCACTTGTCATCGCTTTGGCAATCTCTGCGGCCTGTGGTGTGGGCCCGTTTAGCGCAGGCTCAGGAGTTGTAAAAACTTTTTTCGTTGGATGAAAATGAACTCTTCCATCCCAAAACATAAATGTGCTGAATTTATCGCCGACGTTATAAAGCCCTGGTGAATTTCTTTTTAAAACACCTTTGCCATCAACCGTCTGCGAGAGTGGAAGTCCATCACTCGTCCCTCTCATCGGGTGGTGACAAACCATACAGCTAATATTCCTATTTCCAGAAAGATTAGTGTCCATAAAGAGCATGCGTCCAAGTCTCATTTTAGATTGGAACTCGTCAGTCTGCTCTAAGGATTGTGTTTGGTAGGGAGTGATATCAAAAAGCTCCATACGGTTACGGATAAAATTATCTAAACTGCTTGCATGCACAGATACAGATGTGCAGAAGAAGCCTAGGGCCAGGCCAAGAAATGTAGGGTGTGTGAATTTCATGGGCAGATGGTATTGAAAGTCAGAAAGTTTGACCACTCAAACTTTCTGACAATTGACTTAAAAACCTTACTACTCGATTAAGTAATCGACTGACACAATGCCTTCAATCTTCACTTCACCACTCATAAACTGAGTTGGAGCAGACATACGCTTTGCAGAAACTATTTCCATGGCCGCACCACCATCCATCATCGGAATAGGGCGATTTCCCGATTGAGGACTCAGGCGATAAACACCTTTTAGTTTTACCTTCGCTGCCTTTGCCAGGTTTTCAGCTTGGGCCTCAGCCGCTCTTACAGCATCTCCCAGGAGAGCTCTCTCCTCTTCTGCACGCTTATCAATATCAAAGCCCAGAGAAACGACATTCACTCCACCAGTGTTACTTTTAGAAGCTGCATTGAGAGAATCAACAAAGGCCCCCGCCTCATCAACTTTTCTTAAAGTGATTGAGAGCCCCTGGTTCGCTGTATAACCAGTGATATTGTTCTTATTTGTTTTTGGATCGTAAACATATTCCGGATTAAGTTCATAAGTCGTCGTGCGAACATCTTCTTTTTTCACTTTGTAAGTCTCAATACTCTTCTTAAAAACATCAAAGGATTTTTGGTTATTCTCCTGAGCGTTTTTTGCTGACGCTCCCTTGCCCCACACCGTGATATTTAAACGGACGATATCCGGTTGAAATGACTTTTCCACCTGGCCACTTACCGAGATTAATCTGACGTTATCTGCCAGAAGTGTGCTTGAATAAATAAAGGCCAAAAAAAGAAAAACATTTCGCATAAAATTCTCCCTGTGATAGTCTACGCCTGAAAAATTCTCACCTAAAAAACCTTAAATTGGAAGCGATTCTTATGACGAAAAAAGTAACTGCAAAAAAGAAAATAACACCGAAAGCAAAGGCCAAAACAAAAGTAAAGCCAGTAGCTGAAGGTAGAACAGTGATTGACCCAAATGCTAAAGCATCAAGCAAAGACGGCATCTACGGTCTTCCCTTTAAAGAGCACGAAGCAAAAGTCGTCTACCTTCCCATTCCTTGGGACGTGACAACGTCATACCAAGCAGGAACATCAAAAGGTCCTGAAGCAATTTTAATGGCGAGCGAGCAAATCGATTTCTTCGACCTGGATTACATCGACGCTTACCAAGCTGGTCTTTTCATGAAAAAAGAAAGCGCAAAAATTAAGAAGCTAAACCGCGAAGGTCGCGCCCTGGCAAAAAAAATTATCGACGCTGACGATGCAGCGATGGCAAAAAACAAAACACTTCAAGCGGCCCTTAAAAAAGTAAACTCACTTTGTAACGATCTTAACAATGAAGTTTACAAAGAAACAAAAGCGCTTTTAGACAACGACCAAATTTCAGTTGTTGTTGGTGGGGATCACGCCACTCCATTTGGAGCAATCAAAGCTTACGCTGAAAAATACGAAGGCCTAGGAGTGCTTCACTTCGACGCGCACTCTGACACTCGCGACGCTTACATGGGCTTTGAAAACTCTCACGCTTCAATCATGCACAACGTGATGGAAAAAATCCCTCAAGTTGGAAAATTAGTTCAAGTTGGTATCCGCGACTTCTGCCAACAAGAATACGAATACACACAAGCAAACCCAAAAGTTGAAGTGTACTTCGACCAAAACCTAACAAGAAGAAAACTAGCTGGTGAATCTTTCGAAAAGATCGCCCGCGAGATCGTCTCTCACCTGCCAAAAAACGTTTACATCTCTTTTGATATTGACGGACTCGACCCTAGATACTGCCCACACACAGGAACCCCAGTTCCCGGGGGCCTGGACTACTCTGAGGTCGTCTTCATCATCAATGAACTTATCAGATCTAAGCGCACTCTCGTTGGATTTGACCTGGTTGAAGTGGCCCCATCACCAAAAGACAAGGCCGATGAATGGGACGCAAACGTAGGCATGCGCCTGCTTTATAAGATGACCTCTGCCGCTCTTGCGAGCCAGGGTCTAATCAAACTTAGATAATCCCTCCCCCATAATCCTTAAAATGGTTTATGGATGCCAGATACTAGGCGCCGAGTAAGTGAGGAAGGAGACGTACGACCGTACGTCGCACGCCCGAACGCCGAGGCAACGACGTAGATGGCATTCAGAAACCATTTTCACACTATAAAAATAAAAAGGGCTGTCCTTTAAGCAGCCCTTTTAAACATCCCTGAAAATTTCATGCAGTCGTCATAATTTGTGGCGTGAGCACGCGCGAACGAACTTCAGCCCAGGCGGAGACTCTTTGGCGAAAACTCCAAGAGTGGCAATCACAAAGGCAAACGTCACTGCATATTCTGTCTGATTCCTCACGACAGACTCTCTCACTAGACCTCCAGTCAACACATCAGCTATCGCAAAGAACGTCACCATTGCGATACAGGCACTCCAGAATGAGTAGCCGTTTGGTGTCTCACTGTTTTCATTTGTCATATGCATAGACTTAACTCCTATCGCTGACCTGCCTGATGGTTTGGGTGGCAGATGCGATGTGGTCATTATAGGTGTCATTGGGGAAATTCTAAAATTTTCTTGGGGGCGCCTCAGAAATCACCGAGTTAATCCAAAATAGTACGAACTTTTTATTACTTAAAATGCCCATTTTTTGAGGTTTTTTCGCCACCCAAATGATAAGGTTACATAAAACTTTACGAGGCCCAGGAATATGAAAAAAACCCTTCTTCTTATTGCCGTTCTTTTAATCACTCTGTCTTGTTCTCACTCTCCTTCTCAGTCTAAAAGCACTAGAAACATCTCGGCACACACTCCGGGCGAAGACCAATTCTGGAATGAATTATCTATGGAAGCGATTGAAGAAAAAGAATCATTCTTTGATGTCCTTGAAGAAAACCACCCTGCTCTTTATAACCAAATCATCACTGATGCCAAAGATCCATACCTTCCGATGTTTTGGGGCCAAAGTTATAACTTCGATTCGGGAGCTAAAAAAATCATCGTCGATCCAAAAATCATCGGTGAGCTTCAGGCCCGCTTTAATATTAAAAACGATAACAACATCGTTCATGCGGGAATCATCCACACTTACGGGTATCTCTTTAGCGTAATCAACACTCCATATGGCTACAAAAGAAAAAGATGGATTGCTCCCACTTTAAATTTTGCTTTTAATATGGAGGCCAACAGTCTTTCACCAGAAGCGATTGAAGGTGGAATGTTTTCCAACATCACTTTTTTTGCGGGCTCACTGGCCTTCAAAGATAAAACTCAATTGAGCCTGCTAAAAAACGTGGCCAATGAAGTCTTCACTTTTGATTATTCAAAACTAGACGTCACTCGCGTAGAAGAAATCCTGCCGGAATACACGCTGGTGACTACACTGGTGAAGCTTCCAAGAAAAAAAGCAGGAGAAGAAAACGACTACCTCCTGATCTATTCAACCATCAGTAAAAAGCTAAATAAAGAACTCCTAGTGACGGCTTTCCCTGTCAATCAGGATAGCTATAATAAGATTGTGGCAAGTGAAACTCTGGGTCCTGACCAAAAAATAACCTTGAGATACAACGCTTATTTACAGGACCTGGGAAAAGATTTAAAAGGTATTAGAAAACTGATAAAGAACTAGACGCCCTGATCATGGTTCACGTATTTTAATGACAAATTTTTTTAGTGAGGTTTCATGAAAGCACTTCTAGTGGGCTTGAGTCTAGTTCTCTCAATCGGTGCATCTGCATCTGAATTTCTTCCTGACTGTAGAAACAGAAACGGAGAAATCCTAAAAACTGACGTTAGCCAATTAAGATCAATTATGGGTAACCGTCGCGCTAATAAGCCTCAGGTTTATGTAGCGGGCATCATCAGCGAAATTAAAAGCGAAGACCATTCAGGACTTCCACACCAAAAATTCTTCATCAAAGTTGATAAAGACATTGAACTTCAAATCGTAAGCAATCTGGACTTCGGAAGAATTCCTCTAGTGGTTGGTAAAAAGATTTCTGTTTGTGGTGAATTCTTAAGAGTTGGTGACGGAATGGTTCACTGGACTCATTTCGATCCACACGGAAGCCACCCAGATGGATTCTCAATCATCGATGGACAACTTTACGGCGAACACGAAGTACCAGTTAAGTAATTACTAAACGCCAGGCCCGGCAAACTTCTTAAAGAAGACTGTCGGGCTTAGCTGCTTCGAGCTTTGGCAATCCTGCATTCTGATTCATAAGTAGAGTCGTGCTCGTTGAAACAAACTTCACATCCATTTCTTTGGCAATCTTTAGCACTTCAACAATAAATTTATGTCTCTCATCAAGCTCAACACTTCCCTCTCTCGTTTTAAAGAAAACGTTAACCAGAATGTTCACTGATTTATCAGTGATGTCATTGATGTAAATTTGCGCATTAGATGTCTCAATCAATTGGTGAATCTGACAGATGTACCTTAAGCGCTCACAGTACTCTTCCAGCTTCTCCATTGGGTTAGATAAATCCATCACCAAAAAAGTCCTGTAGCGTCTCATCCCTCTCATGCCGTAGTTATCAATCGCCATGTTCGCCAGGACGTTATTGGGAAGACTCACAAGAGACTGCAGTGGAGTCCTGATGCGCGTACTTCTAAAGCCTACTTCTTCGACTGTCCCTTCAAGACCTTTATCGAGGATAACGTAGTCTCCGATTAAAAATGGTCTATCCATAATAACTGTGACTGATCCAAAGAGATTTGAAATCGTGTCTTTTGCTGCAAGGGCAACGGCCACCCCCCCGATCCCAAGCCCGGCAAGGATGCTGCCGATATCGAAGGTTAAACTGTGGGCCACCAGAATAGTCCCGAAGGCCACAACCAAAACCTTGGCGGTTTTAGAGAGCATCGGCACCAGAACATCATCAAACTTATTAGCAGTGTCTTTAGCGATTTTTGCAAAGTGCATACTGATAATGTCGACGATCTTTACCGAAGACCAGACGGAAGAAAGCGCAATCAAGATATAAAACGCGCGCACTAAGATATCGTAAGTCTCAGTGTCGAGCTCCATTGTTTTCACTCCGGCCATACACACTAGTGAGAAGGCCAGCAGTCCAAATGAAAGAGTCGATTTGTATTGGTCTTTTTCCTTAAAATCCAGCGATTCTTTTTTCACCAGGTCGCGAATATAAAGAGTCGTCAGAAAACGCATCAGGCTAAGAGCAATAATCGCCACTACAAAAATGGCCAGGAAGCCAAGCCATTGTCCTTTGGTGAACATTAGAAGCTCTTCACTCGCCCATGCCGGCATGTGATCTTTGAGTCTCGTCTTCCAGTTTTTGTATTCCACAACTCCGGCCACAACTGGTAAGTGAGAAACTGAATTATACAGGGCCCCAATAGTGTTTACCGTCTCAGGTGTGAATCTCCATGCCCCATCAACATTTTTTTCAATCGCAATCTCTGCTTCGATCACCTGATTGTCTTCAGTGATTGATTGTTTTCTGAAGTACCATTTCGTGCCGTTGGGATCGACTGGAATGTGCGTGAAATCTATTTTAGTAATGCGATCGAGAGTATTGATAAGCTTTTCAGCGGCCTTTCTTCCCGTCTTCTCTCTTAAGTTTTCATCTACCTTTGAAAGGTTGAATGTTCTTACCGCTTGATCAAAATAAGCGCGGGACTGACCATTGCCTTTTTTAACTTCATCCATGGCCTCGACAAAAGTGCGCATGGTTTCTTGTGGGTTCTTAAGTTTTTCCAGCTCTTCATATTTTAAATAGGCCTGCGAACTTTCTTCCGGGGCCGCTTCTTTCTTGGCTGGTTTAGTTTTTTCAATGGCGTCTCTCACTACCGATGTCGGTATTTGTGCCTGGGCAGTGATAGTCAAAAGTGAGAGTAAAATAATTGATAAGTAACGCGTTAACATAGCAAGTTCCTTCGAGTTTTAAGCCTTAAAAATTTACCTTGAAGGGTCATTATGGTCAAGGAACTATGCCTGATCTTTTAAGTCATATAATCTTAATAAATCCAACACTTCATTCTTTCGTTGGGAAAGTCATATTTGGAGGAGTAAGCTTTCCTTCAATACATAATTTCTCAAGGATGAGATGAATGAAAAAAACGCTTACTGCTCTTACAGTTTCTTTTATGGCCTTCCTGTGCCTTTCAACACTACAGGCGAAAATCGTCGAAGAATCTTTTTACATCCAAAGCTCTGACCAACACATTTTTGAACTTTTAAAATCAAGACCAGAGTTAACTATCGATCACATTGAAAAAGGTGGATTTGAACTTTACGGGCCAAAAGGACTGAAAGAATTCCTGGTTACAAATAACATCCCACACTTCTCGATGAAAATCGCAGCAGGTGCACAGAAGGCGAAGGGGCAATACCCGACTCCGGAAGAAATCGAAAAAGAACTCAAAGGTGTCGTTTCAAAATATCCTGAAATCGCCCGCATGTTCTCAATCGGAAAAAGTGTTAAAAACCGCGACCTATGGGTGATTAAACTCTCAAGCAACGTAAATGTTAATGACGAGCGCCCGGAGTTTAAGTACATCGCCAACATGCACGGAGATGAAATCGTCGGTCGTGAAATGATGGTAAGACTAGTTAAAGACCTGGCCATGAATTACGGAAAAGACCCGCAAATCACCAACCTCCTTGACCGCGTTCAAATCTACATCATGCCTTCAATGAACCCGGATGGGGCCGCTGCCAGCACTCGCGGTAATGCAAAATATGTCGATCTTAACCGCGACTTCCCGGATTTCTCAACGTCAGATAACAAAGACACAACAGAAGGGAGACAACCGGAAACAAAAGCAGTGATGGACTGGCAAAAGACAAGAAACTTTGTTCTTTCTGCTAACTTCCACGGTGGGGCCGAAGTCGTAAACTACCCTTGGGATACAAAAGCGGACAAATTCCCGCAAGAAGCTTTCATTAAAGAACTATGTCTTGAATACGCAGGTCTTACTCCATACATCAGTACATCGACGGCTTTCCAAAACGGTATCACTAACGGCTATGCTTGGTATGAAGTGAACGGTGGGATGCAGGACTGGAGTATTTACTACAGAAAGGATATGCAGATCACGATTGAAGTTTCCAACAATAAATGGCCGGAATACTCTCGAGTTGATTACTACTATCAACAAAACAAAGCTGCTCTTCTAAGATTTATCGAAAGAGCTATTCCTTAATCTTCAACCATCTTATTTAATCCCAGTTTTTCCAATTCACTGACCGTGATTGGAGAGCTGGGATGAATAAGCCCTCTTAGAACAAAAGAATGATCCGGTTTTGGCGCCACTAAAATCTTTTCCTTTAATTCCTTATCAAGCTCAAACATACGTTTTAAATAAAGAGAGTTCACATAAGTGATATCGATTTTCTTATCCAAAAGATCCATCACATTTTCATGATAGTTTCTTCCCTGCTCAATTCCCTTTTTTAGAATTCGATCCTGGTCAGTCTTCATATCCGTGATCTGATAATGAAAGCCCAGAATAATTCTGACTTTCTTTTTATCTAAATTATCAAAGTAAGACTGATCGCGGTCGTACTTAAGGGCAATGGCCATCTCTTCCCCTTGTGTGAGAATCCCAGTGCGAGCGTAGTTGATCTTTCTATCTTTCCAGCCCCATGATTCATCTTCAAAGAAAATCATATCAAACTTTCTAAGTTTAAAATCTTTGTATCTTCTATTGGGACTCGTATAAACAAATTCGAAATGGTATTTTTTCTGGGTGTTATTGAGCTTGGCAATCAATTCGCGTACGACTCCTTCACTCCCTTCTTTTTCTACAAAAGGAGCAAAGTCATAACCTCCCACGCGGACAACAATGCTTTTGTCAGTCGCTTTGGCCTGTGCGTTTAATGACAGGATAATAAGCAAACTATAAAAAATGTTTTTTAATATTCCTAAAGGCATCGGACGATTATGTAAAAAATGTTCTGCTTATACAATAATGAATTTTTCAGGAATTGATTAAGATTAGTGGGGTCTAATCATTTTAGAGTACTTAAAAGTTTAGTCTTAAGCTTTTTGAGCCTGATACGCTGGTCCTTTTTCGTTGTCGTTGCAGCAAATGACAAGAGTGTGTTCATGCGCTCTAAGTTAAGCCAATCCTCTTTCGGTGGGTCACCATCTTTAAAATTCAGCGGGCAGTAATCCAGAACATTTTCGGTGGCCACATAAAGAGGAAGCCCTTGTGTGCGGCAAATAAGCGGACGCCCTTCATACACTGTACATTGGTCGTTGTATAAAAATGTACAATAGCTTTCCTGATGAGGCGTCTTCCAAAGCTCCAAGAGCCTCGTTTGTTCCTCTGGAGATTGAGAGGCAAACCAATCGCTGATTCGGTCAGCTTCAATTTCAAAAACACTTATGTCGGTCTGACAACATTTAGAACACCCCTTCTTGCACTCCATCTGTGTGGCGTGTTTCGCGTGGATTTTATCAAAAAATCCCGAGGCGTTTTCCTGTAATGTGATAACCGGGTTTGAACTCATACTTCTGGAATAATCCCTGCAGTTGCTTCCAGTAGTTTTTGATTCATGACCGACTGGATTTTTGTTTTTTCTGCGTCTCGTTTGCTGCTCAGGTATAAGTTAAGAGATGACAACACGTCAAGGTTTGTCACTAGTCCTAAACGATAATCTCTTACCGTTTCTTCATAACTTCTCTTTGCTTTATCAAGCGCTACTTCAAATTTTTTGATCTGATCGTGGTAACGGCGGAACATTTCATATCTTGTTGTCACTGCGATTTTAACGCTTTTTTGGTAGTCAGTTAGCTGGTACTCTGCTGTCTTTTTTCTCTCTAAATCTTCTCTTACAAGTGCTTGAGAAACTCCCCCTTCATAAAGTGGAATTGAAAGATTAAGGCCAACGTCCCAGTCAGAATTTCTTGAGGCACTCGAGCCACCTTCTTTAAGCGCATAGTAGTTCGATAGTAAATCGAGCTTTGGCATATAGTGAGCTTTTGAAATATTTAGTTGTCCATTTAAGCGGTCAATTTCTAATTGTCTGTTTTTTACATCTTCACGTTTTAGAGCAAGACTCAGGTATTCATCCAGAGTTTTTTCCTCTTTCACTTCATCGAAGGCCAGCTCTACTTTTTCATTTTTTGCCATCCCCGTAAGAATGTAAAACTTCGCTTCGTTTTGTTGTAAAAGCCCCTGTCCATCGGACGTCTGGGCATCAACTGAAGCGAGCTGAGCTTCGGCCTGAAGAAGCTCTCCTCTTCTTGATCTTCCGATCTGCACGCGCTTTTTAATTTCATCAGCGCGCTCCTGACTTTGTTTTTTTAGAAGGTCCAGGTTCTTTAAATCGTTCCAGCTTAAAACGTAATTATAGTAGGCCTCAACCACTTCCATATACAGGTTCACGCGGTCGATTTGTCTCTGGTTTTTAGCAATTTGAACATTTGTCTCAGAGTTCTCAATCAATTGCTTGTCTCGTCCTCCGTTATAGAGGCTCGTCGTCAGGTTCAATCCCAATGTCTTTTGGTCATCGTAATTTTCCTGCTTTAAGTAAGTTCCTCTGATCGATAAAGTCGGAAGGTAGGTCCCCTGTCCTTGTCTTTTTTCTTCAAAGCTCTGGCGAAGGCGTGACTCATTGATGTTGTCGGCCTGGTTGTTTAAAAGAGCGCTATTGAAACTCTCCCCAAGTGTGATGGCCTGGGCATTTGAAAGTGTAATGAAAGTCAGGAATGAAGCTAAAATCATTGGTCTATTAGGCATGGGTCCTCTCGGGGGTGTAAATAGTGCAAACTTATTAAAACAAAGGGCGAAAGGAGTGTAAATCTTTCTACCAATATTCATTGATAAGTGCTAAAAGTGTCTAACTTAAAAAGTTATACGGTCAATATTGAAGAGGGTTTCATGAGAATTAAAAATGTCGTTTTCTCACTTGTCTTACTTTGTTCACTAAACACAGTTAACGCTGCGCCACTTAAGGTTGGAATGGTCACCGATGTTGGGGGCGTAAATGATCAATCTTTCAACCAATCAGCTTGGGAAGGCCTACAAAAAACAAAAAAAGAACTGGGAATCAAAGTAAGTTACCAGGAATCTAAGCAAGATGCAGATTATCCTGCGAATCTTGAAACTCTATACGATGCTAAAAATGACCTGATCTGGGGTATCGGTTTTAAAATGGCCGACGCAATCCTAATCGCAGCCAAACAAAATCCTAAACAAAAGTACGCAGTCATCGATTACTCTTACGGCACTAAAACTCCAGCGAACGTTATCGGTGTAATGTTCAAGGTAGAAGAAGGCTCTTTCCTTGCCGGCTACATCGCTGCCAAAATGAGCAAGACCGGAACAATTGGATTCATCGGTGGGATGAGTGTTCCTATCATCCATAGCTTCCAGTACGGATTTAAGGCCGGAGCGAAATTCGCCAACAAAAAAATTAACATCATCGAACAATTTGCTGAATCTTTTACTGATGCAGCTAAAGGAAAAGCGATCGCGAACCAAATGATCGGAAAAGGCGCTGACGTTGTCTTCCACGCTGCTGGTGCAGTTGGTGACGGGGTTATTGAAGCCGTTAAAGAAAAAAACAAAATGGCAGTTGGTGTTGACCGCGACCAAAACTACCTTGCTCCAAAGAACGTTATCACTTCAAGCATGAAGAGAGTTGATTCGGCCATCTTCAACGTTGTGGCCGATTTAAACAAAGGGACATTCAAAGGTGGAACAACTATCGAGTACGGTCTAAAAGACGGTGCTGTTGATATCGCTCCAACAACTTCGAAGATGGTTCCAGCTGTTCTTCTGGAAGAAGTAGCTAAAATCAAAAAACAAATCATCGACGGAAAAATCAAAGTTCCATCGACTGAGAAAAATTTCGTAAGCTTTGCCAAGACTGTTAAATAATGCTGGCACTAGAGCTTAAGAACCTCACAAAAAGTTTCGGGGACTGTATCTCCTATCACAACATGTACCTCTCGGTGGAAACCGGCGAGGTACACGCAATTCTCGGCGAAAATGGTGCCGGTAAATCAACGTTGATGAAAACCATCTACGGCGAACACCAACCTGATCCGGGTGAAGGCGAAATGTTCGTGCGCGGGCAAAAGATTAAGATCGAATCCCCTGCTCACGCCATCTCTCTGGGAATCGGAATGGTTCATCAGCACTTCAGGTTAGTGCGTCCTTTTACCATTCTTCAAAACATTATTCTGGGGATTGAACCAAGAAACTTCCTGGGCATGATTGATTACAAAACGGCCCGCAAAAAAATCGAAGAGATCATCAAGACCTACAGCTTCGATTTAGACCTCGACCAAAAAATTGAAAACGTCAGTGTGGGAACTCAACAAAGAGTTGAGATTATCAAGACGCTTTATAGAAACGCAGAGATCATCATCCTGGATGAACCAACGGCCGTTTTAACTCCTCAGGAGATTAAAGATTTTTACCGTATCATTAAAAATCTTAAGGCCCAGGGAAAGACGATCATTATTATCACTCACAAGCTTCATGAGATTAAAGAAATCGCCGACCGCTGCACGATTATCAGAAAAGGTGCTTACATTGAAACTGTAAATGTAAAAGTGACCAGCGAAGAAGAACTCGCTTCTAAAATGGTTGGAAGAAAAGTCGACTTAAAAGTCCCTAAGACTGATGCAATCCCAACAGATGACATCGTCTTCTCAATTGAAAACCTAAACGTGGTCAACACGAAAAACTTCCCGGTGGTTTCAAACTTTAGTTTTAAACTTCGCCGTGGAGAGATTACCGGTCTTGCCGGAATCGACGGCAACGGACAAAGTGAACTGGTTGAAGCTTTAACCGGACTTCGCAAAATCCAAAGCGGAAAAGTCATGATCAACGGTGAAGACATCACCGGGCTTAGTCCTAAAAAAATCTATCATAAAAAACTTGGAACTATTCCAGAAGACCGCCAGCGCGTGGGTCTGGTTATGGATTTCAAAGTGAAAGAAAACTGTGTGCTTCAACGTATTGATGAAAAACCATTTTCAAACTGGGGTTTTATTGTTGGCAGTGAACTCACTCGTTTTTCTAATGAACTGATTGCCCGCTTCGATATCAGGCCAGCGGACTGTGAAGCAAAAGCAGTTAACCTTTCAGGTGGAAACCAGCAAAAGATCATCCTGGCCCGTGAAATCGTCCACAATCCGGATGTCCTGATTGCTTTTCAGCCAACAAGAGGTCTGGACGTTGGAGCGATTGAATACGTCCATCTGGAGTTGATTAAACTAAGAGACGCAGGAAAAGCTGTTCTTCTGATTTCTTATGAGCTTGATGAAATCATCAACCTTTCTGATCGCATCGGGGTTATCCACAAAGGAAAACTATGGGCAGAAGTTTCTGGCGAGAAACTTAAGAACAATCCACACTTAAAAGAAGACATCGGACTCTATATGGCAGGAGGAAAACCTGTATGAAAAACTTTATCATCAGCATCCTTTCTGTTGTCTTAGGTCTTTTAGTTGGTGGCCTTGTCTTAAAACTATCGGGCATCTCGCCTCTTGAAGCTTATCAGGTTATGTGGGAGGGCGCTTTCTCACAACCAAACTACATTTCATACATCATTATCCGTTCAACTCCCCTGATCCTGACTGGTCTTTCTGTGGCCTTTGCTTTTAGAACAGGACTATTCAATATTGGAGCTGAAGGGCAATTTGTTATTGGTGCATTGTCGGCGACTTATTTTGGTTATCACTTTGATTTTTCACCATGGATCCAAGTTCCCCTGGTGATGATGCTCGCAACAATGATCGCTTCACTTTACGGAGGCCTTAGTGGATTTTTAAAAGCGCGCTTTGGTGTGCATGAAGTTCTTTCAACGATCATGCTTAACTGGATCGCTCTTTATCTTTCAAACTACGCTGTCTTCATTCCAGGCTTCAGACGTCCGGATACTGAAACGACAGAGTTCATTAAAGACTCAAGTAGCATCGGGATCTTAGATAAATGGAAAATGAGTGACGCAGGAATGGAATGGCTAGCTAACCACGAGTTCTGGCATTCTTTCATGAGACCACCTGTTAATGCCGGTATTTTCATCGCGCTTATTTGTGTGGTCTTAGTTTGGGTCATCCTGAATAAAACTGCCTTTGGATATAAACTTAAGGCCGTGGGTTTTAGCCCGAACGCTGCCGAATACGCAGGTATCAGTACAAAATTAAAAGTCACTCAATCAATGATGATCGCCGGAGCTCTTTCAGGGCTTGCAGGTGCCACTCACGTGATGGGAGTTTCAAAAAACGTTGCGGTCCTTGCGGCTCATGAAGGATATGGTTTTGACGGAATTGCCGTTGCCTTAATCGGATCAAACCATCCGGTGGGCGTTCTTTTCTCTGGATTTTTCCTTGGGGCCTTAAAGTACTCAGGACAAAAAATCCAATCAACTCTTGAAGCTCCTTCAGAAGTTATCGGCATCATGATTGGTGCGATTATCTTTTTTATTGCGATTCCAAGCATCTTTAACTTTGTGACTAAAGCGTGGAGGAAAAACTAATGAGTGATCTTCTCTTTCTTTTTTCAACAACGTTAATGTATTCGACTCCGCTCATTTTTACGGCCTTAGGTGGTGTGCTTTCTGAAAAATCAGGAGTGATCAACATCGGTCTTGAGGGAATGATGACCTTTGGAGCTTTTGCCGCTTCATGGGTCGCGATCACAACAGGAAACCCTTGGCTGGGTCTTATTGCCGGTGGAATTGCTGGACTTCTTTTAAGTATTCTCCATGCAGTTGCTTCCATTCGTTTCCAGGCCAACCAAGTTGTCTCAGGAATGGCGATTAACTTCTTAGGAAGTGGGCTTGCTGTGTTCTTCTGTCGTATTTTCTTTGATGGAACAAGCATGACTCCGCCGCTTGATCTGGAAAAAAAGATCCCTGTGTTTTTTGGCCAATACGCGACTGTTTACCTGGCATTTTTAGCGACGGCCCTTATCTGGTTTACCTTTAATAAAACGACATTGGGACTAAGACTTATTAGCGCTGGTGAACACCCAAAGGCCGCTGGTGCTGCCGGGATTAAGGTTTCATACTACCGCTATATCGGAGTTCTGGCTTCAGGACTTCTTGCTGGAATCGGCGGAGGAAGTCTTTCAATCGCTATCGTTTCCAACTTCCGCCCGACACTTATTTCCGGACAAGGATTCATTGCTCTAGCGGCGATGATCTTCGGGAAATGGAATCCGGTAGGAACTTTATTTGCATGTTTGTTTTTTGGATTCTCTCAGGCCCTGGTGGTTTACATCGGTGGACGTCCTGAAATCCACATCTCTTCTCAGCTTCTGGCAACTCTGCCATACATCCTGACTCTGATTGTACTCGTGGGACTAATGAAGAAGACAACAGCTCCAAGTGCTCTTGGAAAATAATTAAGAAATCGGAAAAAGAAGTTTAAAGCGCGTGCCAGATGGACCTTCACTGGCCGTGCGGCTTTCAAAAGAAATTTTCCCTCCAAGCCTATCCACACAACCTTTGACAATCGGAAGACCAAAACCTGTTCCAATTTCACCATCTGTTCCCATTGATGAACGCGAAAGATTGGCCTCAAACACCGTCTCACGCATATCAGAAGGAATACCCAGGCCACTGTCTTCGATAATAAACTGAATAAAGTTTTCTACACGAGAAACACGCAATCTAATTTCGTTATCTCGCTCAGAGAACTTCACTGCATTGGAAAGTAAATTACCTAAGATCTGGTGTAAAAGAAGGCTTTTACTCGAAGAGAATGAATACACTTCACTTCCGGCCGACCAATGGAATTTTAAATTTTTATGCTCAAGTTTCTCTGAGAACATGTCTTTTAATTCTAAAATCAATTCGCGGATGATGACTTCACTGTAAGTGATTTCTTTTTTCCCCATTTCCGTCAAACGCAACTCTTTAATCGAATCAGTAATTTCCTGGACTCTCTCTGAGGCTTTAAGGGCCTTAGTGGTCGCACTCAACTGAGCTTCATTTAAAGGAGATTTCACTAATTGATTAAGCTTTACGATAATAACTGAAAGAGGAGTTGAAATATCATGACTTAATACGTTCACCAGGTTTTGTGTCCTCTGTTTAGCTGCTTCCAGCATGCTGGCATTCTGTTCAACTAAAAAGATGTGAACCCAGATAACGATTGAAGCGATAAAAACCCATCCAAAAAGAATCAATGCCTGAGCAACAACGAGTCCCATCTCTGAAATCATAAATGGAAATTTATAACCGCTTAATTTTAGCAACATAAAAACAAAAATAGACAATGTCGTGATAATTGCCCAAAGAGTCGCTCCTTTTCTTCCGGCCATAACTCCTGCAAGCA
Source organism: Bacteriovorax stolpii (assembly GCF_002872415.1). Taxonomy (GTDB): domain Bacteria; phylum Bdellovibrionota; class Bacteriovoracia; order Bacteriovoracales; family Bacteriovoracaceae; genus Bacteriovorax; species Bacteriovorax stolpii. Next base: position 2,881,803 of record NZ_CP025704.1, read on the forward strand.
TCGGCAGAATTCCCAACCAGATTAAAACATTGCTGTCAAAACCACCGGTGAAATAGGCAAAAGTCATTTGGTGGATGATTCCTGCGCCAATCATGACGTTGGTGTTAAACATATAATTATTGTTTCTTAAATAAAGAAACGGAGAGAGAAGATGAATAGAGCTGGCGATAATTCCCACAATCCCAGGGATAGGATTTGAAATAGTAAAGCAGGCAACAAAGGCGTACGACCACATAAGCACACCTGTGGTCAACATCGACACCAGGTGTGCGTGAATATATCTTTCAGAGATATCTTTTTTCTGAATTCTCTTATGAGCGATCAGCTCATAAAAACTCAGGTAGAAATCGAGGACGTACTTTTTTAAACTCATACCTTATAAAGTAAATTTAAAGTTTGAAAGCAGAAGCCCCGGAGTTCTTGTTCCACCAACATCGCGCTGGAAGTATGAACCTGTCGAAGGGCTGATCTCTGAGAAGTTCGTAATTCTCTCAAGAGCGTCTCCAAACATTGAGTAATAACTTTCATCAAAACGTAAATCTTCAATCGGACTTGCGATCTCTCCATTTTCTACCCAGAAACAAGCGTATCTTGTCATTCCGGTTACACGAGCTGTCTCGCGGTCAGACCAGTTTAGGTAGTGCAGGTCAGAAAGGTAGAGACCTGTGCCCAGCTCTTTATAGATATCATCACGTGATAAATCACCTGTTGAAATAACCGGAGATCTCATCGACTCCCAATCAGAAGCGAAGTTTGATTCAAGTTTGTATTCATTCGCCGTTCTCGTTGAAACCAGGAAATTTTTAAACTCACCTTTTTCAATAAGCATCAATTCTGCCGGGCTCACCTCTCCAGCGTCGTTAAAACGTGGAGCAAGACCAAGTGAATAGTCTTCTTTTAGTGTAAACTTTGGAGACATCTTTTTCTTTGCTTGCCACAGGTCTTTTAAAGAGCCATTCCCTTGCTGGTGAGCAGACATCGAAACGCCTCCCCATGAAAGAGTCCCAAGCAGTTCGTTGACCGCTGAAGGAGCAAGGTAAACACGGTAATCACCACGTGCGACTTTCTTTGAATCGCGGTTCATTAATGAGAGCTTATGTTCAGCATCTTTAATATTACGTTTTAGTTCAGTATTATCCCAGTCTGAACCAGCATAAAGCGACTTCACCGCTTTTTGTTTGTCATTATAAAGCGAGTAATCCAGGTAGAAGTTTCTTGTTTTAAACCAGTGGAATTGTCCTTCAGAGTTAATAGTGGCTCGAACAACGTCTCCACTTGAGAAAACTCCCGCCAGGTCTACGTTACCGGCGATATCTAAAACCTGCCCCATCATCTCTTCATTATTTGGAAGCTGATTTAAGTTTTCTTCTTTAGTCACTCCGTAAAATTTTGGACGCACAAGATAAGGGTCTTCCGGCAGGGCCGCAATCCATTCGCGAGATTGGTTTAATTTTTTAAGAGCTAAAGTGACATCACTTTCGTTTGCTCTAAAAGGCATATTGAAAGTCAGGACTTTGTTTCCCTTAACAAAAACAAAATCAATAAAGGCCTGCTGAAGATTCGTCACCTGGCGCACTTTGGCTTTTGAGAGTCTTGAGAAAAGTGTTTCCTCTCCCGTGAAGTTTAATGTTAATGCTTCATCGCTTTTTAGATCGTTGAAAATTTGTTTGGCAAAAATCTCTAAATATGAGGATTCAAGAGCTTTCATTATTTCCCTCCTCCAAAAACTTCGATGTTAGTAAATAGACAAACTGGACTTGCGTGCCCTACGAAGATCACCTGATTTGGTTCTCCCTTTCCACAGTTTCCAAGACCACCAACTTCGAACGTTGATTTGTCCCCTACCATTTTTAGCTGGTTCCAGAATGGAGCTGTAATTCCGCGGTAATTAGGATTCTTCACTAGTTTTGTTAGTTTTCCATCTTCAATCAGGCGGCCGTACTCACAACCAAACTGGAATTTATTGCGGTAGTCATCAATTGACCACGATCTGTTTGTTTGCATGAAAATCCCACGCTTCACAGACTTGATCATCTCTTCCAGTGACGATGTTCCCGGCTCAAGGTTTACGTTGGCCATGCGGTCAATCGGCGCTCTATTCCACGAAGTCGCTCTCTGGCTGGCGACACCTGGAAGATTCAGTCTCTTTTGAGACTCTAAACTTCCCAGTCCTCTTAAAAGAACTCCATCTTTAATCAAAAATTCGCGAGTTGCTTTGTTTCCAATATCGTCAGCAAAATAACTTGCAAACTGTCCGTGAACAGTTGGATCAAATGTAACGTTCATTAGAGGTGAACCGTATTTTAATGTTCCGAAGTCAGCAGGTTTTACAAAACTCCATCCAGCGTAATTTCTTTCGTCACCCAGGATGCGGTCAAGCTCTAACGGGTGACCGATACTTTCATGAATCTGAAGGTATAATTGGTCTGGAGCTAAAAGCAGGTCCATCGTCTCAGTTGGACACTCTTCTGCATTGAGAAGCTCAAGAGCTTCGTCTGCAATTCTCTTTGCATGAGTGAGAAGTCTTTCTTTGTTCCAGTTTTCCATTCCCAGCTGAGTGCTTTGGTCATCACCAAAACTTCTTCTTTGGTTTCCTAATTCACTTGAGGCCACAGCACTCATCGCCACCGCTGAACGGTTGATGTTTTGCTTAATGTCTGCGCCGTTAGTTGCCACAAAGTGAGTCTGCATATCGCTTACTTGCATATAAGCGCTTCTATTGATGATGTGATCATGCACTTTCATCGTCTTTGAGATTTCCATTAAAAGCTCTGTGGCCTCTTTTGGATTAAAACTCTCTAGTCCTTTTTTACCCGGGCTATTGTATTCACCAACAGTCGCTGGGCGTTCATCGAGAGTGAACTTTGAAAGACTAAAACGGCTGGCTTCAAGAGCAGCGTTTTTAGCTTTTAGTGCGCATTCTCTAATGTCTTCCAGTTCAAATGAGTTTGTCGCCCCATAAGCAAACTGGCCATTCATCATCACTTCCACCATGAGACCATGGTCTTCAGATGTGCTTAGTCCTTCAAAAACTTCATTGCGCACGCTCATTGATAAATTTTTAGTGTGAACTTCACGAAGCGAAATATAATCCGCTTTTAAGTCCGAAAGATTTTTTAAAATCTCTTGCAGTTTCATTAAGCTCTCCCTTTCCAGTGAGTCATACTTGTCGAGACTCCCAGAAGTTTATTAACAAATGTAAAAATTTTAAGAGGTAAAATCCCCTTTAATAAGTCCACCCACTTCACCACGAAAGGCTCCTTGATAAAGGCGCAGTCTTTCTCAATTCCATGAATGATTTTTTCAACGATCGCTTCCGGCTTAAGCCATGGAAGAAGCATAGGAGCTTTCACTCCGGCAAACATTCCCGTGCTGATATAACTAGGGCACACCGTTGTCACGTGGACGTTTTCAATTCCTCTCTCCAAAAGCTCCAGGCGAAGAGATTCAGAAAAACCAATCACCGCCCACTTTGAAGAAGCATAAGTCGTTCCATAAGGAAGACCGATGAGGCCTGAAGCACTTGCCAGGTTGACGATATTGGCGTCTTTGCTTTTTCTCAGGTCATCAAAGAACAAATAAGTCATGGCCACCAGACCATCGACATTCACTCGGTATGTGGTCAGGTGTTTTTCCAGGGGAAGTTTTTCAAACTCTCCACCAAAGACAACTCCGGCATTGTTAACCAGGACATCAAGCCCTAGTCCTAAAGCAGAGATATCGCTTTTTAATTTCTTAAGGCTTTCAAGGTTTGAGACATCTGCAAAAAAGGCATGGGCCTTACCGCCGCTTGACTTAATCGAGCTCACTACAGTTTGAGCGGCTTCAAGATTCATATCAACGACAAAAACAACAGCGCCTCTTTTGGCCAGTTTTTCGGCCATAAGCTTTCCAATTCCGGAAGCTGCACCTGTGATAAGAACTTTTTTGTTTTCAAAATTTTTCATCAGAACTCGATCTCTTTGAAAAAAAAAGGCGAGACTAAGTCTCGCCTTATTATAAATCCCTGATAAAGGAATTATGGGTTTAGTAATTGCATTGTTCCTGCACCATCAACATAGAAGCTCTCTGAATTTCTCATTTCGTTTAAAAGCCCTTTGGCCTTGTATGAAATTTGAATAATCGCAGAGGCCACTGGGTTTTCTTCGCTACCAACGTTTGCCACGTTTACTAACTCAGAATTGGCATCGAAGTTAAATCCCCAAGCTGCATAGACCTGGCTTGCTTGAACCTTAAGACTTGTGATGTATTTTCCGTTTCCTTTATACGAACCGTTGTATTGGAAGAAAACTGTATAAGTGAAGCCAATCACTTCACTTCCGTACAGGTTTTTGTAAGATACACGGTAGCTGACAGCTTTAGGTGCTGACCAGTTGGCCATCTGATAAAGTTCTGTCTTAGCTGCACTTCCTTCAATGTGTGGAAGAACGCTTAAAGAAGGAATCAGACCATTAGTTGTAATAACCGGTCTTCCCGCTTCGATGATCGGCCAGATTTTTTTTCCGATAGCAATTAGACCATCAAGGTACATCGCCACTTCATCAATTGGGTTTGTGGGAACTTTAGGAAGCTCTACAGTTGCTTTGTCATCTGGAGTTTCAACTTGGTGAACTTCTACACTAGAGATCACAAGAGCTGGATCTACTTCCTGTGCGAAAGAAACAGTGCTTAGTAATAAAAAGCTCGCAATGAAAAACGACTTAAACATTGAGTACCTCCCCTAGAATTTGGTGCGTGCAATATCTCCGCTGAAGAGCTGTTTGTCTAATAAATCTTTTGTTAAGAAAGAGCTGTAAGAAGAAGTTAATTCTGCCTAGGGTGACGCACAAAGTCTCACACTGATAAATGACTGAAATCTAGTTTCGTTATCCGCGAAGTTTAAAAACAATATTCTTCTCTACAGCGTAAGGGTAACCCTTCTTCTGGAATCTCCACTTTTTCGTGGCCTCTAAAGCAGCGCGGTCTAAGATGTCGTGGCCGCTACTTTCAAGAATTGCGGTGCTTTCGGGAAGGCCTTCTGAAGAAACATTCACTCGAAGTTTAACCTGACCTTCAAGGCTTCTTTTCACGGCCAATCGTGGGTAATCCGGCTCGCTGAAACTAGTGACTGATTCATTAAAACCTCCGCCTGATCCTGGGCCCTCGGCGCTTCCATGAGCTTCATTTGTTACGGCCGAAGCTCCACCACTTGAAGCAGCGGCCGCAGAAGCACTCTCTTGCCCAAGAGCAATCGGCTTTTCTGTTTTTACGCCCGTCGCTTTTTTCACGACAGGTTGATCAGGAAAAAGCCTTGATCCACCACCTGAAGAAGTAAATTGAATATCTATCAGGTTGCGCTCGCGCCAGGAATCCTTACTCAAGAATAAACCCGATAAGAGCAGGACGATAATATGAACTCCCACCGCCAGAATGATGGAATAAGTTATTTTTGGCATGGAGGATTGATACCAATATTGTGCTAAACTGTAAAACGATGATGAAGCGTTACTTGAAGTACACCATTCACTTTTTTCTTTTTAAGATTGTTTTAAAAAACTTTCTTCGTTTATTTGTTGGAATCTCATTCCCCCATTCAAAAAAATTTCCCCATTATGAACAATGTATTTTTGTGGCCAATCACAACAGCCACCTCGATACCGCGGCCTTTTTATCTATGGTTCCGATGAAACATCACCTGGACTCTCACCCGATTGCCGCCAACGACTATTTCGGCAAAAGCCCATGGGCCAGAGGTTTCTTTGAATTTTTCTTCAATACAATTCTTATTGAGCGCAAGGGGCTTAAAAATTTTGAAAAGTCGATGGATGCGATTCATTTAGCTCTGTCTCAAAAAAAGTCGATTCTGCTTTTTCCGGAAGGCTCTCGTGGAGAACCTGAAATCATGGGGCAATTTAAAAATGGAATTGCCTACATTTTAAAAACACACCCGCATGTTCCTTTTGTACCGATCTATATGCAAGGATTAGGGAAGGCCATGCCAAAAGGTGACTCCGTGATTATTCCTCACGACTCTAAAGTTATCGTGGGGCAACCCATTCTTATTCCTAACGTCGCTGAACTCTCACTCTCTCAAATCACATCAATTGTCCGCCAAAGCGTTCTCGATTTAGAAAACTCCGAAAACACTTAGCGCTTAATGAGTCTTCCTTTCACTGCTGTTTGCGGTCTCAATGAAACCTGCGCATTCATTTCAATATGCAGATTAGGCTCAAGGGCCTCAATTTTAAATTTCGACAGGACTTTTAAAAACATCGTCGCCATTTCTAAATTGGCCAGTCTCTCCCCCATGCACACTCTCTGTCCTGCTCCGTAAGGAATAAAGGTCAGCGGTTTTGGCTCCTCTTGAAAACGGTAAGGGTTAAACTCTTCTGGTTTCTCCCAATAGTCTGGATGATGCTGAATCAAATACGGTGAAATAGAAATAAGATCACCTGGGAAGACTTTCTCTCCATGAATCTGATCTTCGCTGACGGCCAGGCGGCCAAATGACCAGGCAGGTGGGCGCATGCGCAGAACTTCATTTAAAAAAAGGTTTACGTTTTTATAGTTTTTTACTTCTTCTTCACTTTCAATTTTAAAATCGTGCTCTTTTAATTCAGCATAAATCTTGTCCTGCCATTCAGGATACTTCATTAAAAAATAAAATCCCCACATCATGACGTTGGCCGATGTCTCGTGCCCGGCAAAAATCATAGTCTTTACTTGCGAGAGAATTTTTTTATCGCTGAATTTTTCTGATGAATCTAAAAGGGCGTGGATAAAGTTCCCCTGTGCTCCTGTGCGCGGTTTTTCTTTTTCGCGGACAATAACTTTTTCTATTTCCTCATCCAAAATTTTTAAGGCCAGAGTGAATTCTGCATCTTCTTTTTTTACCTTAGGGGTTTTAAAAGGAAAAATCCTCGTCATTTTCTTTTCTGTCAGATCAATCAGCTCGGAGAGCTTCTGGCTGATAATATTAAAACTTTCTTCAAGTCTTTCATTTAGTAAGCTTCTGCCAATGACATGAAGAGCGTAACGAGTTGACCAGTAACTAAAATTCACTTCTTTTTCGTCAACTGCCCCTACCAGACTCTCGACCAATTGATTAGATTCTTCGTTAATCAAACCAAAATAATGATCGAATTTACTCGGGTTAAAGATGGGCTGTATAACTCTCCTTCCTCGCCTCCATTCTTCTCCGACATCGGTGAAAACTCCCTGTCCCAGGACTTCGGCCACGCGCTGGTAACCAGGAGTATTTTTAGGGTAGTTCTTGGCATTTTCAAAGAAAACGTACTTGAGTCCTGCTGGATCATTAACCAAAAGAGTTCTCTTTTTCCCAATGAACATGATGAGAAAATCTCCATGGTCAAGAAAGCTCTTGTACATAAAATCCAGCCTGCCCTTTCTCAAACTCAGAGCATGCCCGGTGATAAAACCAAAAAAGGGGTCGCGGGCAGGAGTGAAGGCCTTCTTTGATTCGTTTTTTAAATCAGGCAATTTTTTATCCATAAAACACAATCCTGAATCTCGTTTATACTTAAAAATATGATTATCAATAAAGATTTTATCTTAAATTTACTCTTTAAGCGCCTTCAACATTTTTTCCCACTGATCTTCTTTTCCCTAATGGTCTACTTCTTCGTGAAGTTTGTCCAAACGGGTGACTTTTTCTACTTCGTTAAGTTCGCGCTCACTCCTTACCTGCTTCCACTTCTCATTCAAAGGGTTGTCCTGGGGATTTATCCGATGAAAGAAGGCGGATCTTATATCGGCCTGGAAGAGCATATGTTTTCACCATGGTTATTCTCTCTTCGCGTTCAGCAAATCTACTTAGTGTTTCCTCAACTAGAAAGACTGCTCTTTTATCTTCCAGGGATGTACAGTGCCTGGCTTCGCGCATGGGGAAGCAAGATTGGAAAGAATGTTTTCTGGACTCCAGGAACAATCATCAATGACAGAAGCTTGATGGACGTTGGCGACTTTGTTATTTTCGGACACAACACTTACATGTCGTCTCACTTTCTGCGCGTGAAGAATGGACGTTTTTTTGTCTATGTAAAAACAATCAAGATCGGAAGTTTTAGTTTTATTGGCGCCTTTACAAAAATGGGACCGGGAACAAACATCGCACCAGGGACACAAGTCCAGGCCATGAGCCTCTTTTCTATTAACCGCGATAAACCGAATACGGTAAGCCCGGATGTGAAAGTCTAATGACAATATATGATTTAAAACCAAAGTTTCAAAATCTTCTTCGCCCGGTTGTGGTTTTTCTTGCGGCCATGGGAGTGACTCCAAATCAAGTCACGATCCTCACCTGTCTTCTCTCGGTTTTTTTAGGGGCCTTGGTTTATCACCTCGCAAGCCCAGTATGGTTCTTTCTTTTTCCGGTTTTCTTCTTTCTTCGCATGGCCTTAAATGCCATCGATGGAATGCTCGCCAAAGAGCATAATATGCAATCAAAGCTCGGGGCGATTCTTAACGAATCTACCGATGTGCTCTCTGATGGTGTGCTCTATTACTCTTTTACTGCACTTCCTTTTTTCAATGCCCCTCTTCTTCATTTTATCATTTTACTTTCGGCCCTTTCTGAAATCATCGGTCTTGCCGCCTTATTAAATGGCAAACCTCGCTGTTATGCCGGCCCTTCTGGAAAAAGCGATCGCGCGTTTATTTTTGGTGTGATGGCCATTATGGTTGGTTCAGGAATGCAGAACGAGGGACTCTACTCGACGATCCTGACGATTGTAATGTTTCTCTTAGTTGCAACGTTGGTTAACAGGACGAGAAAATCGATCTAATTATCTTTGGTAAGAAACTAAACCAATCCCTAAGATGATAACGAAAATACCAGCGATCTGAACGGGGTTTACCGCTTCTTTGTCGATGTAATGGGCCAGAAGCAGTCCCCAAATATAAGTTGTCCCATAGGTGGGATATACCACCATCATTTTTCCGCCATAACGAAAGGACATCAGGATCAGGGCCAGGACAATCCAAAAACTAATAAGCCCAGCAATCAGGTAGTAGTTTTTCAGGATAAAAACTTCCATCAAACGAATTGAGCCCTGTTTAAAAAAATACTGGGCCGCTGCTCCAAAGATAGCGGCAACCAGTATTAGTAAAATAGGAATCGTCTGACTTTGTTCTTTCATTTTTTAGCGACCAGCATTCCCATTGAGCGTGGAACAACATTCAATGAATGGAACTCAAATGTTTTAAAACCAGCTTCTTCCAACCATGGTTTAAGTTCATTTGGTTGAAACACTCTCCCCTGAATCGTTCTGATCGTTAGACCCATTTGATAAAGAGCGCGAGCGAGTTCACCTTCCGGCACTTCACCGTAGGCGTCCAGGATAACCAGCTCACCGCCGGGCTTCATCGCTTTATAAATCTTTTTAAAAAGAGTTTTATTCGCTTCAGCTGTTAAGATGTGAGTGACGTTTCCAAGAGTCGCGTAGTGGAATTTATCTTCCGGCCACACACTCTCATGAAAGTTCCCTTCAATTGTTGTCACGCGGTCTTTAATCCCTTTTCTTTCAGCAGTCGCTTTCGCCACCACTAAAACGGCAGGCCAGTCCGCCAGCGTCGCTTTGGCGTCTTTATTTTGGTAAAGGAAATTAAATCCCCACACCCCAGACCCAGCTCCGACATCCAGGACTTCTAAATCTTTTTTCGTCTTAATGTCTGCTCTGGTTTTTGCCAGCATTTCCACCATGAGTTCCGCACAAGGAGTCATCATCCATTCAAGGGATTTGACCTGTACCTGGTACTCTTTTTCACTGTCAGCAACGGCATCCATTCTCTTAAAAGGAGTCCCCGTTTTTAAAAGCGTTGGAAGATGGGCCCAGTACTCGGCACTTAAATTTTTATAGTTGCCAGATAAAAGCTCCATCACCGATGCCAGCTCATACTGGTCATTCTTTTTTTCTAAAAGCCCCAGCGACACCAGCGAGTTTAAAAGGACTTCTGCTGGAATCATTTTGTATTGGTGCTTGTCTGCAAAATCTTTTGCCGAAAAACTTACTCCTACTTTGTAGCCTTTAAACAGTTCATTCTCCTGTACGAAGTTGTACAAGGCCGTCGAGCCGCTCGCAAGCATTAAGCTGAAATAGGTTTCGAGTTCTTTATTTTTTGTCATAAGTCGCCGTCGCTACTGTAAAGATTCCCCATTGGTCGATCTTCATATCAATCTTCTTGGCCCCTACGCGCTTAAAAAGCTGATCCATTTCTTTTTGTGTTCTTCTTCTCATAACCCACATTTCACCTTCGCGGTTTGGAAGAGTTTGAGCGATCATCTCTAATTGCGGATGCCAAGGCTGACCAGTATAAACGATATAACCTTTATCCTCTAAAATCGCACTCGCTCCTTCGATGGCCTTATTAACCATTTCATTGCTTGGGAAAAGTTCAAACAATCCTGAAGCAATCAGGATGTTTGGACGGAATGATTGTTTTTGGTATGTCTCCGGGTCAAAAGCATCCGCCTGCATATGCTCAGAGTTTGTGACTCCAAGTTCTTTTGCGATTGCTTTTCCTTCGTTTACGTTAGCTTCACTGTAGTCGCGAAGAAGAACTTTAACATCATTCTTTTCATATTTTTTAGCCGTCTCCAAAAGGTAGCGACCTGGACCAGAACCAATATCCATAATGCGCACCGGGCGCCCTTGCTTAATTAAATCCTGGATAGCGTAGTCCAGAGCTTCACGAATGTGCACACGACGAGCGCGGATCCCTTTCCAACCTACAGCATTGATGTAGAAGTAATCGATAATCTGCCCGATTCCCAGCCATCCTCTCGCCTTATTTTTATAAACGTGGTCAAGAGAGATCCCTGAATCAAATCCGTATTTGTAACCAACGCGAATACCTTCGGCCAGTGATCCCAGGGTCTTCATTGAAGCAACCTGAATCATATAATTGATTTTGTTAAAAAGACTCACTTCACCTTTTTTTAGCTGCTCGTATTCATTGAATGTGTAACCTTCTTTATCAGCTCTTACTAAGTCTACTGATTCAACTGGAGCGGCAAAACACTCATTGATAAAACGGTGAATGTGTCCAAATGGAACTTTTTTATCTTTTTCATAAAGAACACCGTGATAGAAACCATCAAGCACGATGTATTCTTTTTTCTTCGAGCTTAAGCCGTCGAAGAATTGTTTTTGTGGTTTATTGCTTACAACCCAGTCACTTCCGGCAGAAAAAACAATTGTCGGAGTGTGAATCGCTCCTGCATCGCTGACCACTCTGCAACCTGTATCAAAAAGGCCCACAAGAATGTTAACTGCGATATCTGGAGTAATCAGTGGATCAGAGTCGTATTTCTTTTGCTCTTCCGGATCGTGTGTTAAGAATTTTGATTTTACATAACTAGAAATAAAGGCCGGATGCTTAATTGCATCCAGTAAACGGCATCCTGGAAGGGCCGCTGGAACGTACAGCTTCACCTGAAAGGCAGGCGCGGCTAAGGCCATACCGCGGATTTGTGGAGCATAGTCATGCACCCACGCACTACAAACAACAGCACCAACTGAGTTTGCCACCACAAAAATATTTTGCATTTCGATTCCATATTCTTTTGAAATGAAATTAACGAATGTATCCAAGTCTTTGACGATGTGAGCGAAGCTTGGTGCGTATCCGCGAGGTCCCGGAGATTTTCCGTGCCCGCGAGAGTCGTATCCAAAAGCATAAAATTCAGGTTGATTAATACCGTCGATCAGATCAATTAAACGTCCAGAGTGCTCATGCCCTCTGTGGATCACGATTAGAGCTTTTTTCGGGCCGTCTTTTTTAACTTCTGGTTCCCATGCTCTGTAAACAAGATCTACATTGTCGAACGTTTTGAAACTAGATATTTTTTCTACCCTTTTACTCATGCACCCTCTCCGATATAATTTATTTGCAGACTTCTCGGCAAAGCTTTTAAAAATATGAGGTTTCGATGATTCCTTTTCTCTCTTTCACCCCGGGTACTGAACGTGCCGTCCTCATGACTTTAGGGATACTGGTTTTTTTCACTCTGCTATTTTATGGGTGGGATTTTTTTGCGAAGAAGGAATTCCTAAAGAGCATTAAAGAGAGAGTCAACTCGTGGTGGGTGATTTTCACCATCGTTCTCATTGCCATTGGTACGACAAGAGAACTAGCTTTCATTATTTTTGCGATTATTTCTTTTATTTCATTCAGAGAGCTGACAAGTAAACTCAACTTTAGTCATAAACACAGAAGAACGATCCTACTCGCTTACCTGGCCATTCCTCTTCAGTATTATTTTGCGTATGCCAAACTCTTTATCCCTTTTTTGGTCTTCATCCCAGTGGGGATGCTTCTCCTTCTTCCCTTCCGTTCAATTCTTGAAGACCAGAGTGAAGATAGTATCAAAACGTTCAGCCAGCTTCAGTGGTCATTGATGCTCACGGTGTTTTCACTGTCACACATGGCCTTCATGATGTCGCTACCAAATATTGAAACAATGGGTGAAGGAGCTCCAGGGCTTATTTTCTTTTTGATTCTTATCACTCAGCTCAACGATGTCAGCCAGTTTATTTTTGGTAAGCTCTTTGGAAAAAGGAAGATCTCTCCTCTTATCTCTCCTAATAAAACATGGGCCGGATTATTAGGAGGAATTTTTGGTTCACTTTGTTTTGGTTATCTCTTTAAAGGGCTTCTTCCTTTTAACGTCAAACAAGTGCTTTTAGTTTCAGGCCTGATTTCTCTTTGTGGATTTTTCGGCGACCTCAACATCTCGGCGATTAAGCGCGATTTGAAGATCAAAGACATGAGTAATTTAATTCCGGGACACGGCGGGATTTTAGATAGAATGGATTCACTGATTTTTTCGAACGTGGTGTTCTTCTATTTGATTTACTACTGGATCTACACTTAGTTCGCTGTCGTATACAACTTAGATGTATTGAGCTTTTTTGTCTGAACCAGATTTGAATCTGTCTTTAGCGATGTGGCCGCTCCAACGATTAAACTTAGAACTAAAACTAATAATAAATCTTTCATAAGACTTCGCCTGTAAGTGTGGTGTATGGGCTGATTATAAGGCGAAACCATCGTAAGATGGCGGCCCTTGAAAAGATTACATACCACCTGACAAGGAGTCAGACAGTCAGGTAAGTCATTGATTTTTTAAGCGGCCTTTGAGGTTTTGATCCGCTCGGTGATTGAGTCTACATTCAGAATGATCAAGGCCCCTTCTTTCTCTCCGATAGGAACCGAGACTATTTCTTTAATATCGTCCTGGAATTGGCTCTGGATTTTCTGAGTTAATAGCGAAGGCACTTTAAATTTTTTGTCTTCATCAATCGCCAGAATGCTTTCAAGCGCATCGACAACCAGGCCAAATCTTTCATTATTTTTTTCAAAAATAAGCACCTTTGTCTCAGAATTCACTTCATGATTTTGCGGCATTTGATAAAGCATGCGAGTGTCGATAATTGTCACCAGGCTTGACCTTAAATTCAGCATCCCCTTCACATAGTGAGGCATGCCCGGTGCATTGAGAATATCGTCCGAATAATTAATAATTTCTTTGATGTCTTTAATGGAAATTCCAAATAAATGATCAAGTCTGAAAGAGATATATGATTGGCGGTTTCTGTTTTTAAGAGTATTCTGTAGAGCTTCATTCTGATACATTTTGCTATGCCCTTCAGTCACTTCCATGACTTCGTGATTACTCAGAATGTCCTGGTGTGAAAGCAGGAACACTTCGCCGATATCCTGAAAAGTTATACATCCTTGAAACATCGTCGTCCTGTCTTTGTTAAGAACCGGTACGGCCATGACTTCTTTTTCATAATAACTATTGATGCATTCAACTGAATCGACAGCTAACCCAATGAGCTCTTTTTCCATCTTCAGAATAATAATTCTTTGATCTTCTATATCACTGGTATCGTTTTCATTAACTTTAATCTTTAAGATCTTGGCAAAACTCACTACGGGAATCGTGCGTCCACGAAGATTGATGATCCCCAGGAAAATGTCACTTTGAATACTCGATGGCCTGATCTCTGGCACTTTCACAATCTCGTGAATTTTAGAAATTTCAATGGCCATCTTAATTTCCTGAACACAAAAAGAAATACATTTGTGTCTTTGATCAATGCGAATATCTTCTTTTTGTTTCTGGGTAATTTTTTGCTGTTGAAGGATTTGAGGTATATTTTCAATTGTAATCAAAGCTTCCGTATCGATGATTTGCAGGATTCTATCACCATTATCAAGCTTGATTCCTCCTCGAATGATTTTGTGAGATTTTTCAGAAACATACCCAAAATAACTTATATGCTCTTCAGGAACGCGCAGGATTTCGCTGGTTGAATCAAAAACCAATCCGACTTTTGCACTTTCAATTTCAACGATGGCCACTTTTTGAGAACTATTAACTTCCACGTCCGGGTATTTTAAAAGTGCTTTAAGATTAACGATGGGAATGATCATCCCACGAAGATTAAAAACACCTAAAAGAAAATCCGGCGCGAGCGGCATCGGTATAATTCTTTCCGGAAAATTCACAACTTCCTGAACGGATTTTACATCAATGGCCATCTCCGTTTTATCGAGATGAAAAGATGTATAAATATTTGTAGATGATTGTTTCATAACTGTCCCGTCAGCTTGATTTTAATTCATGATAATTTATTTCTTCCAATACAGAGAATTCCACTTCCCCGGAGGTGCAATTGACAGTTATTCGACTGCCAGTATTAGACCCCATCATCTCGCCTTTAATTTTAAAGCCGTGACATGCGAGGTACTTATAGGCCGCTTCAGCATTAAACTGTCCTACTTGAGAACGGTTTGACTTAAACAACTTATTCATCATATTGCCACCGCCGGCAATATAGACATCGATTTCTTTAATGTTTTCTTTTTTGATTCCCATCACTTTCATCAAAGATAAAATGGCCTGATTGACATACTTGCCCCCGGGCAAGTGAGCTTCCGTTTCTGTCTCTGGTAAAAAACAGTGGGCCAATCCACAAATATCTTTTTCTTTCCAGACAAAAGCGATCCCCACGCATGAGCCGAGTATTGCCCGAAGAGTGTCTCCACTCCTTCCCGTCTTTACTTCAGCAATTTTGACATGAATCTCGTTCATTTTGCCTTATGCCTTTTTGGGCAGTTTATATACGCATGCAGATTTAAACTCGTATGGAGTATCAAGCCTGTTAAGCGACTCCGACTCTCCAATCATGAGAGTTCCTTCTTCCTTTAAACTCTTCGCCACATTTTTTAAGACTTTTTCCTGGTCTTCCCCAGTGAAATAAATCAAAACATTTCTTAAAAAAATAATGTCAAACATCTCTTTTTTTACGGTGAAAAGATTGTGCGGCTGGAATTGCACTCTTTTTTTAATCTCACCCGATACATCAAAAAGTTTATCCTCTTTTTTTATGAAGTATTTTTCAAACAACTCAGGCTGACTTCTTCTCATGAATTCAATCGACTTCTCGGCATAGGTACCAGCAGTCGCTTCTTGAAGCATATCGCTGGAGATATCACTTCCCATAATTTTGAAATCAAAAGAAGGGTTTTTAAGCTTGAACTCGTTGCAGGAAATCGCAATGCTGTAAGCTTCTTCACCTGAAGAAGATGCAGCAGACCAGATTTTTAAAACGCCATTGGGATTATTTTTAAACCACTCAGGAAGAAACTCTTTTTGAAAGTGCTCCCAAACTCTTGGTGTCCTGAAGAAAAAAGTTTCATTAGTTGTCATGATATTAATGAAATTCTGGGTCTCAGCTGGAGTTTTATCCAGATAGTCCATATAAGCATCATAAGAGCCAATATTGAGTTCACGCATACGTCTGCGCATACGACTTTGCAGCATTGTCTTTTTCTGCTCATTCATCGAAATGCCCGTGAGCATATAAACTTTTTTAATAACCCGGCCAATTGTGACCGGGCCCATATCTTCAAGTAGATTTAAAGCTTCTGACATAATTTTACTTCGTTAAACTTTCGATTGTTTGGTTAAGATCATCAATTCCGACAGAAAGCATCTTTGTCGCGGTTGCAATAGACTCAGAGGCAATCGCCGACTTTTCAGTCTCGTCAGCAACCTGCTGGATCGCTGAGCTTACTTCTCTCGCGGTTAATAACTGCTCTTCTGTTGCACTTGAAATTTCAGAAATCGACTGAGTTGTTTTATTAACACCAGCAACGATTTTTTCAAAGGCCTGTCCCGCTTGTTTTGAAATCTCACTTCCCTGAGACACTCTCTTAGAAGACTCGTTAATCAGCTTTGAAATCTCTTTTGTCGCTTGCGAAGACCTTTCCGCCAGCTTTCTCACTTCATCAGCTACAACCGAGAATCCCAACCCATGCTCCCCGGCCCTCGCCGCTTCAATGGCAGCGTTAAAAGCAAGTAAGTTTGTTTGCGACGCGATTTCACTGATAACTTTAACGATCTCACTGATATCTTCTGAGGATTTACTAATAAGGTCCATTGCTTCAATGGCCTTAGCAATCGCCTTTGTCCCAACTTCAGCTTCTGCATAAGTGGCCTTAGCGACACCATCTGCGTTTTTTGTGTTTTGAGCGATCGAATTGATCGAAGCTGTCAGCTCCTCTACAGAGGCGTTCATTTCTTCAGTCGTTGCCCCAAGCGCCTGTGCTCCTCTCGCCACATTATTAGCTTTTTCTGTCACGTCTTTTAATTCAGATGCACTTTTTGCAAAGTCTTCTGACATTCTTTGGATCGACTCTTCCTTTTCCACCTGGGCCGTAATGTCAGTTGCAAATTTTACAACTTTATAAGGTTTTCCGTTCATATCGAAAACTGGGTTGTAAGTCGCAAGAATCCAAATATTCTTTCCACTCTTTCCCAAGCGTTTATAACGTCCAGAATCGAATTCCCCACGACCTAATTTGTCCCAGAATAAAGCATATTGACTTGTTCCAGTGTAAGAAGGATCACAGAAAATGCGGTGATGCTTGCCTTTAATTTCATCCATCGTATAACCAAGAGTCTTAAGGAAGTTTTCGTTGGCCACAATAACACTTCCATCAAGATTGAACTCAATCACTGCCTGAGCCCTGCCGATTGCTTTAATCTTTCCTTCGAAGTCAGCATTAGCTAATTTAGCAGCTGTGACATCTGTCGCAAACTTTACTACTTTATATGGGCGCCCGCTGGCATCGAAAATCGGGTTGTAAGATGCATTGATCCAGATTTCTTTTCCACCTTTTCCAAAACGCTTGTACTCACCTACATCGTATTCACCACGCGCTAGTTTTTCCCAGAATGCTTTATATTCTGCACTCGCTGCATATTCTGGTTCACAAAACATTCTATGGTGCTTGCCTTTAATTTCATCAAGCGAATAGCCTACTGCACCCGTAAAGTTTTCGTTGGCCTTAATGATAGTCCCATCAAGATTAAATTCAATCACTGCCTGAACGCGGTTAATAGCATTCGTTTTGCCTTCGTAATCAGATGTTTGCATTTTTTCGACAGTCACATCTATACCAAAAACCATAACTTTATATGGTTTCCCTTTTTCATCTAAAACTGGAGTATAAGTCGCCCTAATCCAGGCTTCTTTTCCACCTTTTCCAAAGCGTCTGAATTCACCGCTCTCTGATTCTCCACGGCTTAACTTATCCCAAAATTGCTTATAGGCTAAACTTCCAGCGTATCCTTCTTCACAAAAAATGCGATGGTGTTTACCTTTAAGCTCTTCGAGTGTGTATCCTGACGGTTTCAAGAAAATATCGTTGGCATTAAGGATGACCCCATTAAGATCATACTCAATAATCGCTTGTGCTTTGTTAAGAGCATTGTAAATGTGGATTGATTCTTCTTCACTCTGAAATGTGTCTTTTTTCTTTACTGCTTCCATGTAGTCTCCCGAAGATGTGGTCTATATGTGTTTCAATTAATTTCCCAAATTAATTTTTTCGCAAATTTCATATCGAATAAGCAGTAATAAACTTAATCAATTTAAAAATGCTCGTATGACTTATTGCTTTGAGTTCTTTAATGAACTAAAAAAGTCTTATCTCGTAACATTTTAAAACATATGGGAAAAATTCGATGCTGAATAAAAAGTAAAGACTAATTGAGGAAAATTAAATTTTACTTTAAGAAGATATTAAGGATTCCGACTAAAAAATTTTTTCATTATTTAAGAGGTAAAAATTCTTTTAACCTCTTACTAATCTTCTACTCAAGATCATCAAATAATTTCTTTAAGAATCATTTTTGATATAAAAAATTGTGACAATTTCAAACTCAATCACCAAAACTAAAAAGAACTTTTAGAAAATTAGACATGAAGCTCGGCAATTTTTTCATATGCCAGTAAAGTTCTAACTCAGGACAAATAAGGAAGAAAAGTCCTCAAATTATCCGACAAAAACAATTCGAAATCTTTAGATACCTTCGCAATTCAAGTCACTTCAAAGGCCAGCTTTAAGATTTTCAGTAATTTACTTTTTACTTATAAATTAATTCTCTTAATATTACGAACAGACACCATCTAACGATTCTCTCTCTAAGGATGGTACATGAAAAAATCGCTCAATTTTAGATTATTGGCCTGGGCCGCTGCCAGTATCTTTGTAGTCTCTATCGCTCTTACTGCTTACAGTGCTTACTCTCTTCAAAATGAACTTTTCGAAAAAGCTGAACTTGAATCAAAGAAGTACGCTGAAGATGTTGCATCTGAAATTGAATTCAAAATTTCACAGGCCTTCGAAGTGACTCGTTCATTTGCCAGAAACCTTGCGCAGACAAAAGATAAAAATCACCCTCTAAAAGTGACACGAGAAGAAGTCATAGAAATGATGAAAGCTCAATTCCTGGCAAATCCTACAATTTTTGGATTCAACACTGGTTGGGAACCAAATGCTTTTGATGGGAAAGACGCTGAGTACGCAGGCAAAGTCCCTTACGATGCTTCAGGAAGATTCGTTCCTTACATGACGAGAAAATCTTCTAATGAAATTTTACTGGAAGCACTGGTTGACTACGATAAAGAAGGGCCAGGTGACTACTATCAATTGCCTAAAAAAATGCAGAAAGATGTTATTATTGCCCCTTACGCTTACCCGGTTAATGGCAAAACGGTTCTACTTATTACTCTTGCCTCTCCCGTTATTAGCGGTGGCAAATTCTACGGAGAAGTTGGTTCAGATGTTGACCTGACTTTCTTCCAGACTTTAACTGATACAAAAAACCTTCCGAAAGGATCGCGCATCATCATCTACGATAAGGCCGGATCAATCATTGGATTTACTGGAGATGAAAGCAGACTGCTAAAAAATATCTTCACTGAGAAGATTGATAATTATGTCCCATATACGGCATCACGCCTTCAGGATAAAAACAAACACATCATTCTTGATGAACACAACATGAGTATTTTGACCGAAATCGACATGAATAACGAATCATGGTTTATTGAAGTGACCATTCCTAAAACGGCCATCGTTGGTCCAATCTATAAACAAGTAGGAATTCTGTCTGCTATCGGTTTAACTCTGGCCTTTTCAGCTCTACTTATCGGTTACTTCTTGATTGGAAAAATCACCGGAAAAATCATTGTCCTTGCCGATCGCTTAAAAGAGTCTGCAGATGTCACAAGAAATGGAAGTAACACTGTAAAAGATGCTTCTTTCCAGGTTTCAAGCGCCACTCAGGAGCAGGCTTCAGCTATTCAGGAAACAGCGACAACTCTTGAAGAGATTAGTGCCATGGTTGTTAAAAGTGTGGACAACGCTAAAAACTCTTCTGAGCAGGCTAATAACAGTTTTGAAATCGCCACTGAAGGAAAGCGCACAGTAGAACAAATGCGCCAGTCAATGGATGATATCAGAAAAAGTAATCATGACATCGTTCTTCAAATCGAAAACAGTAATAAAGAAATCGAAGGAATTATCCGCGTTATCCAGGATATTTCTGAAAAGACAAAAGTTATCAACGATATCGTTTTCCAGACAAAACTTCTGTCTTTCAACGCTTCTGTTGAAGCGGCCCGTGCCGGAGATATGGGGAAAGGCTTTGCCGTTGTTGCGGAAGAAGTTGGTAACCTGGCCGCAATGAGTGGTAACTCTTCTAAAGAGATCAATGAACTTTTAGAGAAGTCTATTTCCAGCGTATCTGGAATCATCGCTGAAACAAAGAAGCGCGTAGAGACTCTAGTGCATGAAGGAAAGGCCAAAGTAGACCACGGGACAAAAGTAGCAGAAAGATGCGAAGAGATCCTGGATCAGATCGTTCACAACGTTTCATCAGTAAAACATCTGATGGGTGATGTGACTGTTGCTGCTGAAGAGCAGTCTAAAGGTGTAAAAAATATTTCAGATGCTATGAACATGCTGGATATCACTACTCAGGACAATACGAAGACAGTTCATCAAACTGCCAACCAGTCAGAGCTTCTATTTAAAGAAGCTGACAACTTGTCTGACATTATCCTAATGCTTGAAGAAGAAGTTTACGGATCTAAGAATAAAGCTGCTTAATAAAGAAAGGGGCAGAGAGGAAACTCTCTGCCTTATTCTGCGATCATGACTCCGCCAATCATCATATCCATTGCACAACCAAATTTAATCTCGCCTTTTTGAAGTGCTGCTACTTTAACTGTCACTTCTTTATCTAATGGAAGATCCACTTTTAACTTCTGAGAAGGAACTGTGATTTCTCTGGCACAAGTGGCATTGGTCTTTCTAGTGATCTTTAATGTCACCGGCTCACCCGCTTTTACTTTTAGAGAGCTTGGCTCATACCCTTTTTCAGTCACCAGCATCTTGTATTCCTTGGCAAAGGCACTCGTGCTTAAAAGTGAAAGAGCTAAAATCAAAGTTTTCATGTTTACTCCTGTTGTATTGATTACCAAAAAGATTATACGCCAAGGCTTTCAAAAACGTGACAACTCTTAATAAAAGAGATTGACGCTCCGATACTATAAAAGATGAAAACCCTAATTACATACTCAATCATTTTTATCAACTTTTTCTCCCAATCTGCCTTTGCAGGTTCAAACCCTGTCTCTGAAAAAGTCACGGGAAAAACCAAGGTTGTCTCTTATGACTACAACGATGATAAAAAAATCGACCTGATTGAAACCTATGAAAGTGGTGAGCTGGTAAAAAAAGAGCAGGACCTCGACTTCGACGGAGTGATGGATGAAACTCGCGAGATTAAAGCCTATGTCAGTGACACTGAACCGGTAGAGACCATCACGAGAAAAGATCGAAAACTAAAAGTTTACCGCAATGAAAAGTTAAAACTCTTTATCACCACCACTGAGATTGATACCGATGGTGATGGCAAATACGATAAAACAATTACCGATCATGAAGCTATTGGACAAAAAAAAGGCGAAGCTTGTGATCCTACCATCTCCCCTTTTCTCAACGCTGCAACGGTGCTTGAAGCAGATATCACCAAGGCGATGGGGAAACTTAACAATGGTTTTATTAAGACAGATTTTGGTTACAAAATCCACCAATCCTGCTTTAGCAGTTGGGGAGTAAAAACCTTTTCGTCTATTATGTCTCAATCCATGGGGCAAGGCCTTAGTTGTTTAAGCGATCTTGCCCAAAAAAATACCAAGGCCAATCCTAAGGCCCCCAATGGTGCTCTCAACAATCTTATGGGACTAAAAAGATTAATTGAAAAAGACCACGTCAGTATCGTCTGTAATGAAGCTGGATACGACTGGAAAGGAACGGCGGGGCATGCTTCTACTTCTAAAGAAGATAAAATCACTAATCCGAAAGCAAACCACCCCTTTATTTCACTCTCGCCTGCTTATCCGAAAAAACCAGGAAAAGGGACAGAGGAAGAAGTGGCCGAACTTACAAAAACAATCTTTCATGAACAGCTTCACAACTTAGGAATCCGCCACGGCGAAGGAATCGAATACCCATACTCATGTGAGACATGTTGCCTTCCAACCAAAGATGATTCTAAAGAAGCCGTCACTGCCGCTTGCAAAATTTGCTCTGGTCAATATGAGTCCAATAAGGCCGGTGCAGAAAGCTATGTAAAAGATGCTGTTGTCTGGGGTGAAGTCACTTACAACAGCAACCAGTCACTTAAGGCCGTTGTTAATTACATTAAAGAGAATCCAAAAAGCCAAAGCGGGATCATTCTCTTTGCCCGTGCTAATGCAGGGATCATGGCCCCTGTTGGAACAGAGATGGCAAAAATCCTAAAATCAAAGTTCCCAAAACTTTCTAAAGATGAGCAAACTAACCTTGATATGGCCCTGCAATATAAAGACTCGGCCCACATCAGTGCCCAAGCAAGTAAGGCCCGGGTATTAGCTGAAGCTAATATCGCTCTTTACTATGACAATGATCCGGCCAAAGCTTTAAGCGTGTTAGAGAGTAATAAAGCGATCTTAAAGAGCATTGTGGCCCAGTCAAAAAAGAAGCCTGCCAATACAGCTGAAAAGTATACTTTCCAACAGATGTTTACCGACAGCAAGAAAGCTTTAGTAGACATTTGGCTACAGAACTACCCGAAAAATGTAGACGATGCCAAGAGTGATAAGGCCTACACAATTCTTAAAGAAGTGGGTCTCATTTAATTGTCAGAAAGCCTCTTCAGGCGTTATACTGCTTCTAACAACTCTAGAAGCAGGTCTCTATGGCATCCCCTAAGAAAAAAACTCTCGCCCTTATTGCTCACGATGGAAAAAAAGCTGACATGATCGGCTTTGTAAAAGATAACATTGAATTCCTAAAAACATTTAATCTCGTCGCTACTTCTACAACTGGAAAGATGGTGATGCAGACTGGTCTTAAAGTAAAACGTTACTTATCTGGACCATTAGGTGGTGATGCTCAAATCACTGCTTTAGTGGCAACTGGAAAATGCCATGCTGTGATTTTTATGCGCGATCCACTAGGAATGCACCCACATGAACCGGATATCTCTTCACTTCTAAGAATTTGTGAAGTTCACGATGTTCCGCTAGCAACGAACCTTTCTTCAGCTCAATTAATTGTAAAAGGCCTACATAAAAATCTTTTAAAAGAATAATTATGATTGTTGTTGATTCAGTTTCTAAAACTTACAGTGCAAAACACGGAGCAACTAAAGCTCTGGATAATATCAGCTTCAATGTCAAAAGCGGTGAAGTCTACGGTCTTATCGGTTTATCAGGAGCGGGAAAATCAACAGCGCTTAGAACCCTCAACCTGCTTGAAGTCCCTACCAGCGGACACATCTTCCTGGAAGGTGTTGACCTGGTAAAAAAGAATGCTGGCGAACTTCGCTTGGTCAGACAAAAAGTAGGAATGATTTTTCAACACTTCAACTTACTTGCCAATAGAACTGTCGCCGACAACGTCGCTCTTCCTCTGGAAATTGCCGGCTGGAAAAAAAGTGATATTGAAAAACGCGTTTTAGAATGTCTTGATCTTGTAGGTCTCAGAGAGAAAAAGGACGCCTACCCCGCCCTTTTATCAGGCGGACAAAAACAAAGAGTGGCCATCGCCAGAAGCATTGCCAATCACCCAAAAGTTCTTCTTGCCGACGAACCAACCAGTGCTCTTGACCCTTTAACGAAAGGGGAAATCCTGGATTGTTTAATCGACTTAAATAAAAAATTAAATCTTACCATCGTTATTGCAACTCACGAGATGACCGTTGTTAAAAGGCTTTGTCATCGCGTTTCGCTTTTTAAAGATGGAAAGATTCAGGAAACGTTAGAAGTTAAAAATGGTTTAATCTCTCCGGAGACTGAATACGGTAAAGCACTAGTAAGGGATTTCTAATGGAAAATATCATCTCACTTTTGCCTGAATTGCAAAAAGCCGTTCTGGAAACTTTTTATATGTTGGTTCTCGGTCTCACGACTTCTACCCTCTTTGGTGGTGTAATCGGGATTTACTTATACCTATGGAAACAAGAGCGCCTGCTAAAAAATAACACTCTTCATTTTATCGTTGGTGGATTAGTTAACATTGTCCGCTCATTTCCTTTTGTTATCTTAATGATCGCCGCAGGTCCTCTGGCCCGCGTAGTGGTTGGAACGACAATCGGTCCAATTGCAGCCACTGTTCCTCTTTCAATCGCTGGTATCGCTTATTTTGCCAGATTAGTCGAACTTGCCCTGCTGGAAGTTCCTCGTGGGACGATTGAAGCTGCCCAATCAATGGGGGCCACTCTCCCTAAAATCGTGTTTAGTGTGCTTTTAAGAGAAGCAAGATCTCCACTTATTTTAGGGTTCACTACTTTAACGATCAGCTACCTTTCATACTCTGCTGCTGCCGGAATTATCGGAGGCGGTGGTGTTGGAGACCTGGCGATTCGTTACGGATACTACCGCTTTCAGACAGACATTATGATTGTTACTGTTTTGGGACTGGTTCTTTTTGTTCAAATTATTCAAATGATCGGAAACTATATTTCACGAAAATTAGATAAACGTTAGGAGTTAGTGATGAAGAAATTGTTACTTTTGTCTTTAATGAGTTTATTAAGTGTCACACCTGCAATGAGCGCCACTGAAAAAGTTATTGGTGCCACAGTTGGTGACTTTGCTGAATTATCCAGAGAGAGCTTAAAACCTCTTTTGGAAAAGAAAGGATTTAAAATCCGCGTTGTGGAGTTTACTGACTATGTTCAACCCAACATCGCTTTGGCCGAAGGGTCACTCGACTTAAATATTTTTCAGCACAAACCATATCTTGATCAATTTGCAAAAGAGAAGGGCCTGGAGCTGACTCCCGTTGCTCAAGTTCCAACGGCACCTCTGGGAATTTACCCTGGAAAATTAAAGCAGCTCTCTGAAGTAAAAAATGGCAGCACAGTCGCTATGCCAAATGACCCGACAAACCTGGCACGCGCTCTTTTAATCTTAGCTGATTTAAAATGGATTGAACTTCCAGCGAAATTCGACCCGTTTAAAATTGCACCGAAAGACATTGTAAAAAATCCAAAGAACATCAAGATTGTTCAACTTGAAGCGGCCCAAATTCCAAGGGCCACTCAAGATGTAGACTTCGCGATCATCAATGGTAACTATGTAGTTAGCTCAGGTATGTCGCTAACTTCAAAACTAATGGCCGAAAAAAGTGACGCTTATGTAAACTGGGCCGTCGTGAGAACTAAGGATCTTAACAGTGACTTTGCTAAAGCTGTTAAAGAAGCATTGAATTCAAAAGAATTTCAAACTTATGCCAAGAACAAATTTAAAGGTTATAAATATCCATCATCATGGAAGTAAGAAAGGCCTTCGCAAGAGGGCCTTTTTTGTAAGGAAAAGATTGAAATCTCCCCTCACCTAATGCTTCAACTGCGCTATCCTATGAGAGGTCTTTTTTAAGAAAAAGAAAAAACAACTCGGAGGTTTTTCATGCGTAAACTTATGCTTCTTTCTCTTGCTCTTATCAGCTTCAACGCTTTTGCTGAAGCGCCATCTGTAAAAATCACTTCATATGTTTATATCAATCAAGAACGTAAAGTGGCTGAGCTTTGTGGTGTTGTTTCAAACGCTACAACAACTCCAACATTCGTTCAAATCACTGTCGATGAAACAAGCAAACGTCCGGCAACTTACAATACATGGGCCGGAGCTGACGGAAAATTCTGTTCAGTAGTTGTTTCTTACTACGGTACAGCTATCGCGAAAGCACAATAATTTGATTGCCGTTATTGCAGGATCAACAGGGCTCACAGGGGCCCTGCTTTTATCCAAACTTCTTAAAGACCAGGCCATAACAAAAGTGATTGCTGTCACTAGAAGACCTCTCGATTTCACTCACACTAAATTAAAAAATATTCTCGTCTCAGACTTTGCCGATCTGATGAATCGCAAAGATGAACTCAAAGGTGAACTATATTTTTGCTGTTTGGGGACCACGATTAAAATCGCCGGCACACAAGAGAATTTTAGAAAAGTAGACTTTGATGCCGTTGTTAATTTTGGAAGGCTTGCTGAGTATCATAAGTCTCAATCACTGGTGGTGATTTCTGCAGCAGGTGCTAATCCTCACTCTTCTATCTTCTACAATAAAGTTAAAGGTGAAGCTGAAGAAGCCCTTTTAAAACTTTCTTTAAACCGTTTGATCCTACTGAGACCAGGTCTTTTGATAGGTGAGAGAAAAGCTCACCGTCCTCTGGAGAAGGCGACAATCAAACTAACCCAAGTTCTCTCAAGTATACTTCCGGAAAGAATTGAAAAAAGCTTCGCTACCACTATTGAAGCCCTGAGCGAAAGAATGTTAAAAGAAGGAAAGAATACGGCCAACAAAATTAAGATCATCAATGCCGTTGATATTTAAATTATGCTGAAACAATCCTTCACTCTGCTTTTGCTTTTTTCTCTTTCATCATGCGCCCTTTTAAGCCCGAACCCAATTCGTCAAAATGAACATTTAAGTGAAAGTCCAGTTCTGGTTCCTTTTACAACGGATTACTGTTCTGAATGGCCTGATGGCAAAAAAGAAAATCCGGACCAATGGGCGGGCTGTTGCTTTACTCATGACCTTCATTATTGGATTGGTGGCACAGACGATGAGAGAGAAAATTCTGACCAAAAACTAAAAGAATGTGTGAAAATGTCTGGCTCATCATTGAGTGCTTTTTTAATGTACATTGGAGTGCGTTTTGGCGGACGCCCTGGAGATGCCTCTTATTCATGGGGCTACGGTTGGACTAAAGGCCGTCAATACACTCCGATCAGCAAAGAAGAAGCAGAAAAAGCACGCGGACTTCTGCTGAAATCCGAGCGCAACAAAAATGAAAAAGAAAAAAAATTGATTGATGACTTTGTTAAAAATTCTCTCGATGTCAAAATCCAGAACGAAGAATCTTAGTGCCCACCTAAGTAAGCACTCTTAACTTCCGGACTATCTTGAAGCTCTTTTCCAGTTCCTTCAATACGAACTACACCCTGCTCTAAAACGTAGGCGCGGTCAGCAAGCTGAAGTGCGCGGTAAGCAAGCTGTTCAACTAAAAGAATAGATGTCGTTCTCGTTTCTTTGATTCTTCCAACAACGTTGAAAACTTCATCAATAATAACCGGAGCAAGCCCCATTGATGGCTCATCTAAAATAAGAATCTTTGGTTTTAACATCAAAGCTCTTCCGATTGCCAGCATCTGCTGCTCTCCACCTGACATTGTTCCCGCCTGTTGATTCTGGCGGTCTCTTAGTTTTGGGAAGATATTAAAAACCTCTTCAATCGTTTGATTGATTTCGCTCTTCTTCTCTTTTTTAAAGCGCAGGAAGGCCCCCAGAAGAAGGTTATCCATTACACTTTGTTGCCCGAAAATCTTTCTGGCCTCTGGGCAATGAGCGAGCCCCATTTTCACGCGGTCATGAGCACTGATTCCCGAAAGGTCCTTTCCGTCGATTGAAATACTTCCCTGGTCGATATCAACCAGACCTGAAATAGCTCTAAGAAGCGACGTTTTCCCTGAACCGTTTGAACCAATCAGAGACACCAGCTCTCCTGGTTTTAATTCGATGGACACACCTCTAACAGCTTTTATCCCACCGTAACTTACACCAACATTATCTACCTTAAGCATGGCTTGCCCCTTCAGACCCTAAGTACGCTTTAACAACGTTTGGATCTTTTTGAACGTCTAAAGGTTTCCCTTCAGCAATTTTCTTTCCGAAATCTAGTACTGTAATTTCATCCGAGATTTTCATCATCATATCCATATGATGCTCAATCAGAAGAACAGCGATTCCCGCAGCTTTAATCTTTAAAATAATTTCATTGAACTCGTTGATTTCCAGAGTCGTTAGTCCAGCTGCTGGCTCATCAAGAAGAATCAGTTTTGGTCTTAGGGCCATTGCACGGGCAATTTCCAGACGTCTTGACTGACCATAAGCTAAGTTTTTCGCTTGTTCATTGGCAAGGTTATCAAGGCCTACAAATTCAAGCAGGCGGTAAGCTTCAATTTGTTTTTGCTCTTCTTCGCGGGCGACTGAAGGAAGTCCAAGAAGAACGGCAAAGAAAGAAGACTTATAATGTTTATGTAAACCAACTTGAACGTTTTCTAAAACAGTCAGGTCACCAAAGAGCTGAAGGTTTTGGAATGTTCTGGCGATTCCCATCTCTGCTCTTTCATGGGGCTTTAGTTTACCGATTGATTTACCAAAAGCATTGACGTCACCAGTTGTCTGGTTATAGAGACCAGTTATAACGTTAACAGTTGTCGACTTTCCAGAACCATTTGGACCCATTAGTCCGTGGATTGATCCTGGTTTTACTTTTAGATCAAGTTGGTTAACCGCCACCAGACCACCAAAGCGCATCTCTACTTTATCTAGCGATAAAGGAGTGTGATCATCTTCACACTTTTCAATCTGGAATTCGATTTTCGATTTATCACTTGCCGTGAAAACCGGAAGCCTTTTAGCAAAAAGGTTCGGGAAGAATTTCTTCATTAATCCCGCAAGACCATTTGGCAGGAAGAAAAGAGTTAAAAGAAGTAAAAGGCCAAACACCATCAGACGGTAGTCTTTAAACCATGTGAATAGGTCTGGAAGAATTACAACCAGGGCCATCCCAATCACGTTACCAAAAGTTGAGCGAACTCCACCGAAGATAAGGGCCATTAGAGCAAGAACTGAGAAGTCCATGCTGAATGTGTTGGGAGCAATGTAGCTATCCAAGTGAGAAAAAAGTGCGCCGGCAAGACCAGCGATACAGGCCGACATAATAAAGGCCGTAAGTTTATAACGTACTTTTGAAATCCCAGAGCTTTCAGCGGCAATCGGGCTGAACTTAATCGCCTCAAATGCTCTCCCCCAAAAACTTTTTGAAAGGTTGCTCTTAAAGTACATAACGAGAAGAAGAAACGGATAAACCAACCATATAAATTTGTTGTCGTTAAAAGATGTGCCAAAAAACTTTAAAGGGGCCATTTGAATCCCTTTAGTTCCATTGGTTAAAGTTTCTTGCTCGTTAATGAAAGTGTAAATGATAAGCCCGTAAGCAATAGTTGTTACGGCCAGGTATGGACCCGAAGTTCTAAGCGACGGGAAACCAAGAAGGAAACCGAAGAATCCGGTGACAATCACAGAAGCTATAAGCGCGGGGAAAAATGGCCACTCTAAAAAGAGAGTCATCGTTGAGCCCATGTTGGCCGCCGCTGTTGAGTTAAGAACACCCATCGTGTAAGCACCAACTGCAAAAAGGCCTGCGTGACCGATAGAAATGTCTCCGATGTATCCGACAACCAGGTCAAGAGATACAACGAGAATAGTGTAAATAAAGATTCGTCCTAAGATACTGTGAACGTAGTATTCGTTTTGAACCCACAACGGCAATGTGAAAGGAACAAGAATCAAAAGAAGCTGAAGGAGTTTAATGGTTCTCTGCGAACCTGTCAGTTGTGCTTTTTCCATTTCGACTACACCTTCTTGATGATCTTTTTCCCAAACAATCCGTTTGGTTTAAATAAAATAACAATGATTAAGAAAATAAATCCTGGCATCTCTTTATATCCTGTCGAGATGTATCTCGCCGTGAAGGCTTCAGAAATTCCAAGAATCAATCCTCCGACTAACGGACCAAAACCTGATTCAAGACCACCAATGATGGAAACTGAATAAGCTTTAATCCCTAAAACCGTTCCCATTGAAGCGGAAACGAAAGTGAGTGGAGCAACTAAAAGACCGGCGATGGCAGCAATACAGGCAGACATCATGAAAGAGACAGTGATCACAAACTTCTCAGGAATTCCCATTAAGCTTGCTGTCGCTTTATCTTCACTCACTGCCTGGATCGCTTTACCGTAAATTGTTCTGCGTTTAAAGATTTCCACTCCACAAACAATTCCCAGAGAGACAATAACAATTAAAATCTCCTGAGCGTAAACCCCGATTCCACCAAATCTTAAAATGTCATCTCCTAATGGAGAGAGCATTTTATAATCCCCTGTCGACCAAAGCTGCTCTACACCGTTTTTCATAATGATCCCCATCGCGAGGGTCGCAAGAATCCAGGTGTATTCTGACTTAAATTTTAAAGAAGGTTCAACGGCACTCTTGTGCACTAGTGCACCCGAGAGCATTCCCATCAGTAAAACGGCAATAAGTGGAACGATGAAAGGGATACCAGAGTGCTGGCCGCTTTGCATGTTCACATAAAGGATGTAGCCCACAACACCTCCGAGCATGACAATTTGCCCGAGAGAGAAGTTAATGGTTTTTGAAGTAGAGAACGTCAGGTTGTATCCAAATGCAATCAGGGCATAGATCATGCCCTGAATTGAACCTGAAATTAAAAGTTGTAGAACTTCAGTCATTTTTTATTTTTCCG
This sequence comes from Bacteriovorax stolpii, assembly GCF_002872415.1. Lineage (GTDB taxonomy): Bacteria > Bdellovibrionota > Bacteriovoracia > Bacteriovoracales > Bacteriovoracaceae > Bacteriovorax > Bacteriovorax stolpii. The sequence goes on from NZ_CP025704.1 coordinate 2,912,053, forward strand.
ATGAAATGATTTTTCCGTCTTGAACCATACCAAGAAGAACATTAGCTTCTTTTACCGCTTCGTGATCTGTTGATGAATACGGCTTTGTGTATGTTCCAGTTAGTCCTTCATAAGTAGCATTTAGGTTTTCAAGAGCTTCTCTGATTTTTGGTCCTTCAGTGGTTCCAGCTTGCTCGATTGCAAGTTTTAGAAGGTAAACTGAATCGTATCCTTGAGCAGCTGAAACTGCTGAAGAGATTGGAGATTCTTTAAACTTATCTGCATAAGTCTTAAGGAAAGTTTGTTGCTTTGGTGAAGTCGCACTAGATTCAATGAATGTTTGTGGCATCATTGTTCCGTTTCCGTTTTTACCAGCATTTGTTGTGTAGTTTGACATAGAAAGAGTCCATGATCCGATCATTGGAACTTTCCATGAAATTCTATCCATTGAGTTAGAAACAGCTGCTAACTCAGGCCCGATTCCGTAAGCAAGGATAACGTCTGCACCAGCAGCTTTTGCTTCTTGAAGTTGAGCTGTCATGTCAGTGTCTTTAATTTTGAATTTACCAACGTAAACTGGCTTTACACCAGCAGCAGCAAGGGCCGCTTCCATTTTTTCACGTCCATTTTGTCCGTAGTTAGTGTCATCACAAAGTAGAGCTGGTTTTTTAGCTCCTCTTTTTAGTGCCTGGTTAACAATAACTTTTGACTGAACATCGTCACCAGCTGCAAGTCTGAAAATATAGTTTTCAGGATTTGTAGCGAAGAATTCATTTACCTTTGCTCCAGCAGCAAGGTTGATAATTTGAGGGATTTTCTTTTGTTGTGTGTACTGAGTTGAAGCATTCGCTACACCTGTGTTAGCAGGTCCAAGAACTGCGACAACATTTTCTTTATCAAGAAGCTCTTGCATGATTTGTCCACCACGCTCGTTTTTTGCTTCATCATCACGGTCGATCATAACGATTTTTTTACCAAGAACACCGCCAGCAGCGTTGATCTCTTCAATCGCGATCTTTACACCGTTTCTCATTGAAACACCCATCGGTGCAGATCCACCTGAGAATGGTCCATAAACACCAATTTTAATCTCGTCTGATTTTTTGTTACAACCAAACATGGTAGCTAAGCAAAGTAGCCCCACTAAAATAACATTACGCTTCATCGGTTACACTCCTTGTGAATTAATAAGGAAAAGAGAAAGAACTAATAAAAGTCTAAAGAAGCTGACAGTATTTGAACAGAATTTTTTTAAATCTCGTAATCTTCAAAACTACGTTTGATGATGTCTGTTGCAAGAGTAATGAAGGCACTAAGTTTTGGCGTCACGAATCTCTGTGCTGGATAAACAAAGTGAATCGGAGTTAAGTGTGATCTCCACTCTGGTAAAATCCTTATAAGCTTATTGGACTTTACCTCTTGATAACAATAATAGGTAGGAAGAAAAACAATACCATCATCCATCAAGGCCATTTTTTTTAAAGCAAACATATCGTTAATAAGGATGCGGCCTGGTATAGGAACATTTAGAGAACCTTTAGCACTTGCCATCTTCCATTCATCCACACCAACAGGTGTGAACTGAAGACAGCTATGATTGCGAAGCTCACGTGGATGAGTCGGCGTTCCTTTTGTCTTTAAGTATTTTGGTGACGCAAACGGAGCAAAGTAAAGAGTCCCAATTCTTTTGGCAATCAAACTGGAATCTTTAAGCTCTCCTGCGCGAATCGCAAGATCAACATTTTCGCTAAGCAAGTCTACTCTTCTATCAGTTAAGAGAACTTCAATGCGCGCCTTAGGGTATTTTTTAATGTATTGAGAAACAATGCCAGGAAGGATACTGCTTCCCAATTCATTAGGTGCAGTAATGCGCAAGAGTCCTTGAGGCTCACCTTGGACAGCAGCGATTTCTGATTCAGCGGCCTTGATTTCTTCTAGTCCTTGAATACATCTTTTGAAATAGGCCTGCCCTGCCGGAGTGATATTTAACTTTCTGGTCGTTCTTTGAATCAGTGTTACTCCCAATCTCTTTTCAAGATTAGAGACTTTTGCACTTACCGTTGAGTTGGGCATGCCCAGCTTTTTAGCCGCCTGACTAAAGCTTCCCTCTTGTACTACGCTGATAAATATCGCTACTTCATTGAAATCCATGAAAAAGATTATACATTAGGCTGAATTATAATTCCAGTTATTCCTATCTAATAAAATATCTCAATCTCCGATAAAGTAGACACAAGAGAGAAACAAACCTCACATACAAAAAGGAGACTATATGAATACTTACAACATCGACCCTTCTCACTCTTCAGCTAACTTTTCTATTAAGCATATGATGATCGCTAAAGTTCACGGTGGATTTGAAAAAATGAGCGGCAAGTTTCAATACGACGCAGCTAATTTGGGCAACTCGTCTGTCGACGTAATCATTGAAGCTGCAAGCATTAATACTCGCGAAGCACAAAGAGATGCTCACTTAAAAAGTGCAGACTTTTTTGATGTGGAAAAATACCCAACGATTACTTTTAAATCGACTCGCTTTGAAAAATCAGGTGGGGATTTAAAAATCATCGGAGACCTGACTATCCACGGTGTAACAAATACTGTCACTCTGGAAGTCGATGGCCCGACAGAAGAATTAAAAGACCCATGGGGAAATGCTAAAGTTGGCGCGAGCGCAACCGCTAAGATTAAACGCAAAGACTTCGGTTTGACCTGGAATGCGGCCTTAGAAGCTGGCGGATTACTCGTCGGAGACGATGTGAGTATTTCGATTGACGTGCAATTTGTAAAAGCAGTTTAAGAAAAAACTCCAGCAAGGTTTAAATGTGTACACCTTCGAACACAAAACCTTGCTGGAGCCTGACGGATTTCGAATTGAACTCGGAGTAGTTTATAAATTCAATTCTTTGCTCTCTGATGGCCTTCGCCATTGATTCAAAATTAAGTTCACAATCAATCATGGTCTTCCACGAATTGATTTGCTTAGGATGATGAAAATCTGAACTGGCAATCATGGGAAGACCACTTTCAAACACTTCATCAAAAAAATGTGCACCACTTGCCACTTCCCAGGCGTCGAATTTATCGCGCAAATTTTCGCGGTTATCCCAAAGATGGAAAGTCTGATGTTCTACCACCCTTGTAGACACGGGATGGGCAGCAATAGAGACAGCACCTTGTTTTTTGATTTCATCCAATAGTTCAATAATCGTTCTGTCGGCCGGCACATACTCTTTAATACCTAAAGCAAGAACATGGGCCGAGCGCTTAAAGAACAGTGAGTTTTTAGTGAACTCTACACCTGGTATCACCAGCATCCCATACATCTCCATCGCCCTCTTAGCTTCAAGTTCGATTTCTTTTAAGTATGAGTTAAAGGTTTCTTTTGTCAGGGTTTTATCCAGGAAATTAGATGCTTTCCCTAAAAAAGATTCCTCTTCACAAAGATGGTCCGTGATCGCAATGATCTTGAACTTACGTTTGCCATACAAGTCGACAATTTCAGGGATGGTTAGCTTCCCATCACTGTATGTCGAATGAATGTGCAAATCTGTCATCTTCATTGACTAAAGATTGCGAGAAAAACTCTGTCTTGTCTCGTTAAGATTCAGTCAACTCGTTCCTGATAAAATCTTAATAAAAAAGCCCCGGACGAATCCGGGACCTTATTTAAAATGTCTATCGCAGACTAAAGATGACCAGGGCCTTTTGACTGTGAAGTTGATGATTTAGTGCTTGATGATGTTGCATTTTTTCCACCGGCCGAAGAAGCAAACATTGAGTCGTCTGCTCTTTTAACTCTGATTTCATTTTTTACATCATCTACGCCTGAAAGGTTTTCAATGGCCATTTCAGCGGCACGTTTAATTTCTTTACTTTCAACAGTACCTGAAAGTGTCACGCAGGCCTCTTCGACTTTCACTTCAATATCGCTTGCATCAATTCTTGGGTTTCTTGCCAGAGTTTCACAAACTTCTTCTTTGATGCGATCGTCAGAGCGTTTGTAACCTTTTGGCCCTTTTCCTGTAAAGCTTGAATGTCTCATACCACCTTGTGAATCGTAATCATGCTCGTGCTCAGACCCCACCCACCCAGGTTGCAACTGACGGCCCACACCTGAGTTGTATTGGTAGCGGTCGTATTCACTAGCTCCATGATGGGCCCATGAATCCATGCTTGATGGATAACCAAATCTTTCTGAGGACGAACGTGATCTTTCTAATGCATTAAAACGATCGGTGTTTCTATCAAAAGGTCTGTCCCACGATCTTTCTCTATCCTGACCTCTATCAGCGCTATCGCGCTCTAACGATCTTCCGTAAGATGATCTATCATCGTCTAGTGATGAAAATCTTGATGGACTTCTGTTGCGGTCATTTGTCTCATGTGAATCATAAGTAGAACTCATTCCTCTTTGGTGTCTGTCTGGACGATTGTAAGTAGCTCCATCCAGGTCATAATCTGTGTCTCTGAAGCTTGGTGCCCTTCCGGCCTCATAAGCATCGTCTCCCCACGAACCAGTTGTGCCTGAGTAGTTTGCTCTGTTTTTATTGCGGTATTGTCCATTTGTTTCGTACTCTTGGTCTTGATCATAATTTTGTCCATATGATGAAGTTGAATTGAATTGGTTTCCTCTTTGTCTGTTAAGTGATGACGTACTGGCGTTCCTAGTGGGTTGTTGTCCTTGGTGTCTACGGTTCATAATAGTCCTCCATGTTTTAAGTTCTACGACGTGTAGAAATGTTCTTAGATTTTTTAAAGAAACATATGCTCACTCTTAAAAGCAGTTTGCATGCCAAATTCGAGGAGCATAAAACGCGGTGCTCGTTATCAGAATGGACATTATTCCAAACAGGAAGGGGCAAAAATGGAAGTCACATTGAAGTAAGCATAGAGTTATTCACAATTTTACATTTGCATACAGAAGACGTTTCCGTATGATGAGAGGCAGTGAGAAAGATGTGATTCCATTTTTATTTGTCCTCTCTTCATTGTTTGCCTACACCTGTTTTAAAGGATTACAGATCGCTCCAGCGCATCCCTATATCATGTTTGCTGGAACCTCCGTTTTTTTTGCACTCATGATTTCTTCCATGTTTATTTCGCGCAACAAACCTGATGCCTTTGAGGCCAAATGGTTTATGGTATTAACGTGGGTTGGCTCACTCTTTATGGGATGGTGGGGAACATTTATTATGATCTCTATCCCCATCGATATTGTTCATTTTGTTTTTTCGATGTTTAAAGATGGCGAATTTTTTATTGGTCCTCGCGGTTATACTATCATTCTCGCCCTTTCTGCTCTCGTGACATTCCTGGGATTTGTTGAAGTGCTTCGCGGTCCAAAAGTTGTTGAAGTCGATTTGCCAATTAAAGATCTTCCACCTGAGCTAGAAAACTTAAAGATCGCCCAAATCAGTGATCTGCATATTGGACCTACAATTCAAAGCCGCTACGTCAATAAAGTTGTGAAAAAAACCAACGCTACTCATGCTGACTTAGTTGTTATTACTGGTGATCTTGCTGACGCTCACACTGAACCAATCAAAAAACACTTACGCCCACTGGGAGAATTGCAATCTCGTTTTGGAACTTTCTACGTCACCGGCAATCACGAGTATTACTGGGGTGTCGAAAGTTTATTGCCTGAATTAAAAAAGCTGGGTTTTGAACTCTTAATCAACTCCAACCGCATTCTCAACATTGGTTCTGCAAAACTTTTAGTGGCCGGTATTTCCGATCCAGTTGGAAGATCTTTTTCAGAGGAACACCGCCCAGATTTAATAAAGGCCCGTGAAACTCAGGAAAAAACTGATTTTAATATTCTACTTGCACATAGACCTGATCCCTATGTGAACGCCGAAAAATATGGCTTTCACTTGCAGTTTTCCGGACACACCCACGCTGGACAATTCTTTCCTTTTAGCCTGCTCATACCTATCGCCCACCGCTACTACAAGGGGCTCAACCGCCACGGCAAACTCTGGCTCTATGTCAACCCGGGAACCGGATATTGGGGCCCAGCTCACCGCTTTGGAATTGCTTCCGAAATCACCCTTTTAAAACTGTCTAAAGTTTAAACACTGACCAATTCTTTTCCTTTACTTCACCTCCAGCGTCTTGAATTCAGAAGCCTTTTCTCGGCATAAGCTTTGCTCTTTTAATCACATCTATTCTTAATAAAGGATGTTTAATGAAGTCATTACTTTGTCTTCTTTTGGTTTTTTCTACTGGTGCTTTTGCTGCTGAAGAAAATCAGTTCAAGCCACTCAAAGATGTCCGCAGTCAAATGACCTTCAAACCATTATCTGATGAAGATAAAGAGCTTATCATCTCTTATACAAGAACTCTTTTTTCAAAAGTCTATGTAAACCTTGAACATAAAATGTCGATCTATCCGACCAATCCTCTGGCGGATTTAAAAATCATTGAAGACCGCTACCACGAAATGGATGAAGTTGAATTTCACCAAAGGATGCTGGCGATTTATACCAGTGTTCGCGACTTCCATGTAAACTACAATCTGCCTAAGCCTTATGCCTGTTATAGCTCATTGACTGGTTTTTCTCTTCAAAAAATGAAGGCCAATAAAATCATCGTGACTTCTGTTAACCTCAACCTTAAAAATCTTTCTCCCGATCTTCAAAAACTCACACCGGGAGATGAACTCGTAAGCTACCAAAATACATCCCCACTAAGTTATATAAAATCCCGCTCGGCAGCCGTTGGGGCCTCAACACCTGATGCGGTTATCGTTCAGGGTGTTTTTGATCTTTATTTCCGCAGCCACTATGGATCAATCCTGCAAAAAGATAATGAAATTACCGCTTCCTTCAAAAGGCCCAACGGAGAAGAGTACTCTATTGTTGCTCCATGGATTGCGCGTTTTAATCCTGATTGTTTAAAAGAAAAAACCGAAGAAAAAGTTCAATCTGGCAAGACTGATGAGAACTTAAGAGAAGTAAAATTAAAAGAACGTAAAAAGTTCTTCCTTAATTGGAAAAATAAATTTATCACCTTCTTTAAAAACAAGCTTCCACTAGTGAAGAAAAAATTCCTCAACTCAGAAACGTCCTTAGTCGACTTAAGTGCACCCCATACGACAAAGCACCCTAACCTTTTCTGGAAAGTGATTCCTTACCAGGGACAGAATTTTGGTTATTTAAAACTGGATAGCTTTGATGCACCAGAAGGAACAAATGCGGCAGTGGCAGAGGTTAAAAAAGTCCTGACTCAAAATCTGGCAGACACGAGTGCTTTGGTTATCGACCTGCGCGGAAACTATGGTGGGCAAATTTCATTTGCAGAAAAGATGGCCGCCCTTTTTGGAGCAATGCCAGTTAAGAGCATTCCTTTTTATGTAAGAGCAAATGATTTTATGAGTTTTATGTTTAAAGACGATCCATCATGGCTGAAGTTGATGATCCCTCAAGGAAACAACAACACATTAGTTGGACCAGGAAACCTGACAACTCTGACGGACCTTTCTCGCGTTTCTCAGAGCTACTTTGGTAAAGTTGTTCTCTTAACAAACAGCGAGTGCTTTTCATCATGTGACCTTTTCTCTGCTGTTATGAAAGACTACGCTCGCGTTAAAATCTATGGTACTGACCACTCTACTTTTGGTGGAGGGGCCAACGTCTGGGCAACCGGCTATATGAAACCGGCCTTCGAATCAATTGATATGCCAGTTCCACCACAAAATATTTCAATGCGTGTAACGGCCAGACATGCTCATCGCCTGGCGGATAACTCTTTAATTGAAGACCGTGGTGTTGCGACAGATGTTATTCTTGACGAAGAAACTGATGATCTTTTAACTCAAAACTCTACAGTTGTTGCCAAGATCTACAACGATTTTTTAAAAGACCCTACGCTAAAGAAATCTTCAGACACTTTTGTGGAGTTTGAACAAAAATCATTTCAAGTTCACGGTGATAACCTGGTTAACCTGATCGCATCAGTTGGAAATATTGATTACATTTCAGTATTCAAGAATAAAAAATTCGTTCAGCGTTTTGAAAAAGATGAAGAGGATAAGATTGCTATCACGCTTAACTCTAAAAACACTCCGTATGGAACAGAGTCAGTTGAAATTTACGGCTTTGACCGCGATTCATCTACGCGTTTGCCGGTTTTAAGAACCTCACTTCTTCTTGAGACTCTGCCTGAATTTAAAAAACTTCAAGACCTCAATGTTATTGGTGATGTTATCACCACAACTTATCCCAAGAATGCAGATTGCGGATGGCAAAAATCTGCAAATGCTCTTTTACTTGAAGGATATTGCCCGGAGACATCTACAGAGGCGACGCTCTCAATTGAGCTTCCTCAAACTGAAACCATTCTTTCATTTGACCTAATCATGGATACAGAGCCTGATTATGACTTCTTTGAAATCGTGGCCATCGTCAATGGCGTGGAGACTCAATTAATGGAGCCGGTTTCTCAACCGCAAAATGAGAGCTTCCGAATTAGCCTTGGGGCCTTTGCCGGTAAGAATATTGACTTGAAATTCAAAGTCATCAGTGATGAGGCTTTCTCTGGAAAAGGCGGAAGCATTTCTAATATTCAAATTCAGTAATTCTATGTTAGGTTGGTTGCATGAGTAATCAACCTGACATTTTTAAAGCAATCATCACCGAAGTCACACAAGTCACGGCCAGAATCAAGGCCTTTAAACTCGAGTATGGTTCTCGTTCATACCATTTTAAACCAGGCCAATGGATAGATCTTTATGCCCCAATTGAGGGCAAAAATATTGGTGGCTATACCATCACCTCTGCTATCCAGGAAAAAGGCCATATAACCCTTGCTGTGCGCGAATCCAATACACATCCAGTGACTCAGTTCCTTCATCAGATTGAAGCAGGACAAGAAGTCATGATTACTGAAGGCCAGGGAAAATTCTTTTTAAAGGAAGAGTACATGAACTCACCTTTAGTTTTTATCGCCGGAGGTATTGGGGTGACTCCTCTTCTTTCGATGTTTAGAAGTGTGGATAAAACGAAAACATCACTAAAACTCTTCTATTCTGTGTCCTACGAGGAAGACATCCTCTTTCGCGAGGAACTAGCTCCCTACAGTGTGTTTACCGCAACCAAAGGGCATTCGCCGTCATGGCAAGGTGAAACCACTCGCATGAATCTGGCGATGCTAAAAAAATATGGAACGGATTTAGGATCACATTTTTTTATCTGTGGCCCCCGTCCGATGATTGATTCGATGGTGACCGAACTTAAAGAAGCAGGCGTCTCAGCAGATCACATCCACTTCGAAAAATGGTGGTAATGCTCGATTTCTACATTCTTTTATTCTTTCACAATACATTCGTAGCTAACTGTGGCCAGTGCTCCTGAATACTCTACAGTCTCTTTCTGGCAGCTAATCTCATTGTCATGTCTGATGATTGTTTCAATTGAAAGACCGCTTACTTTGGCCCCTGAAGTGTATTCGTATTGACCTTCAAGACTATTAAACAGATTCTCAGCATCTTTACCTATAATTCGAGTCTCAGCAAAAGCAGACACAGACATTAAAAGCAGGACAAACGTCATAAACTCTTTCATAAGGGCTCCATTATTTATTTAACTCGATTATGCCTGAGTCAAGGCCGCTCTCAAGGGATACAGTATTTTTTACATAAAACACCCTGCCCCCCTCGATTCATCCTACAATAACCGCATGAAAACAATCCCAACACTTGCCCTGCTTTTAGGTGGCCTTCTTACCAACTTAGCCAATGCCTATGACTGCCCTCTCAAAGAGAAAAGTCCGGTCATTGAGGCCTATGGCATTTCCAGCTCCGGCCAGATGGACTGTGGGTATGTCACCAATGTTGAAGACATGATTATTGGTGTCCAAAGATTCAGTGAAGAAAAAGTTCCAGTGAATCTTTTTGTCCAGCATGTTTTTGATAACGCCAGTTTTGATGGTGGAACAATTATCCAGGTTCCAGAGCGCTTGATTTTTACCAGCGAATTTGGACAAGAATACCCCACGACAGTTGTGGCCAACCTGGCGACAGTCGCCCATGAATATGGTCATGCACTTCTTGAAAAAAAATTAGAGAATGCTCTTTTAAAACAATTTCCTCAATATGCTGGCTACATCACTTTCAGCCAGGATATTTCTGCACTTAAAATTGCAGCGGTCAAAAATCCGGACTCAAAAGATATTCAACAAAAGCTTGAAGCCAAAAACAAAGAACTTCTTAACAATAAAAACTTTATTCGTTTTGCCCGTGTGACAACGGCCTACTCTGAACTCTATGCTGACGTTGTGGCCAATTACCAGTTTGATGACAAGAGTGCCATCTTCACGGCCCTTTATTATGATGAGATGAATGACAGGGCCTTTAGAATGGTTCAGACCCGAGATTTTAATACGGAGTTCACTGACCGCCATAAAGTGTTTATGACTGAAGAGCATGGTTATTTCGCGTACACTAGAACATATATCGGAAAAAACCTGTGGCCTAAGAATTTAGACGAAAAGAAAGTCATGTTAAAAAAGATTGGTGATGCCATCGTTGAGGAAGTGAGAATTCTTTTAGCAAAGGGCTCAGATCTTCCAAATTATGAAACGGCTAATAAGTCACTTATTGAGAGATTAAAAAAGCTCAAATAAAAAAGGCCGCATTAAGCGGCCTTTGTTTTATTTTAATATCAATTGCCCTTCTCTGATCTTATCCAGGGCCTGCACCATCAAGCGGGCCGCTTCCTGAGGAGCGTGGAATCCTGCAGAGTTTTCTGCTTCCACGAAATCGATTAAGAACTGAGCTTCTCTCTGTAGGTTCTGTGCTTTTTTAACTTTTGCCGGATCAAAGTTTTTGGCCTGGGCATTTTTTAAATCAGTGATGAACGCCATGAGAGCATCCAGAGCTCTATTGCGCATTTCCAGGTGTCTTGATTGAATCAATTCAACTTTACTAAGTAGCTCTGACTCTGGTGAATGGTGGCATGTCTGGCATGACTTATTAATGTTAAGAAGCGGGCTTCTTGCCTGGTGATCTGTAATTTTCATCGCACCTACGCGCTGATAAGGCATGTGGCAGTCCACACACGAGACACCTGACTTCGCATGGACTCCCTGACTAAACATTTCAAACTCAGGGTGCTGGGCCTTTAGCACTGGAGCTTTTGTCTCTACGTGAATCCAGTCTTTGTGTCCATTCTCCTGGTACTCTTTTAAGATCTCATCCCCTTTAATCCCTTTATCCCAAGGAAAAGTTAAGCGCTTTTCAGTTCCTTTAAAATAGTATTCAACGTGGCATTGAGCGCACACAAATGTACGCATCTCCTGACGTGTGGCCATTTTATTAACTTCATACTTTTGAACACCAAGAGTTGCTTTGTATTTTGCAATCCCTTCCATAAAGGCCGGACGAGTGACTCTCAATTGCATGCTTTGCGAATCGTGACAATCAATACAACTCACCGGGTGCTTCACCCCTTTAGCCGCCTCATGGTAAGGCATCTTATTCATGATCTCGAAGCCTTTTTGAATATCTCCATCACCAAGTTTATACATCATCGGGTAAGTTGAAGCGTGACAGTTTAAACAAGCACCAGGTTGTGGAACTTGCTGGCGTCCAGTGAAGAGTTGGTCTTCAAGCATGTAAGCGTGACCTCTTTCTTCGCGGAAGTCTTTACTAAAAGCATAACCAAGCCACATCATTTTTAAGCGTGGGTCTTCTTTTAATTTGTCCTGGGCCACGTGATCGCGAGGGTCTGCACTCGAAGGCATGCGAGGAATTGATTCTGAACCACCGTGCTTGGTGCGCACTTGATCGACAGTTCTTAAATAGGTGTCATATTGCAGAGGAAAATTCTTTCCCCAAACTGCAGGGTCATCTTCTAGCGGCGAGATTTCGACCACGCGAAAGAAAGGATTTTTCTGTTCACTCTTTTTCACCGCAATGTCAGTCGCAAGAAAACCAATTCCCGCTCCCACAATGGTAAAGACAACAACGATTAAGGCCAATTGTTTTTTATTCATTTTCCCCTCTTAATGACTGTGACCAACATCCCTATGGCATTGCACACACGAACGTCCTTCAAGTAAAGGTTTCTCGTGCTGGGCCGAATTCATTAAATCTCCATGACAGTGCAGACATGACTTCATGGCAATATCAAAATTGTGTTCTCTGATTCTGATGGGATCGCGGTATTTTCCGGTGGTGAATTTCCATCCGTGGTTAAAACCATTTTCCGCTTTATTGAGATATTTAAGATAAAACTCTTGTGGAGCATGACATGAATTACAAGTCGCTACACTTTTGTGCGACGATTTAGACCAACTGTCGTATTGGTCTTTCATGATATGGCAGTTAACGCAGGCCTTTGGGTCATCCTGTAAATACGAATAACCTTTCCCATAGATGAAGGTAAAAGACCCTAATCCTAAAGAGAGACCAATCACTGCGCAAAGAATAACGAAGATAGTTATCTTGCTCTTCAAGCTCTCTCCTTTCGTGATAAGTATAACAAGAAGAATAATTTTCACAAAATAATTTTTATGATGATGAATGTCAGCAAATCTGAATTGCTCAACTATAAAAGACGGTCTACCATTAGTGCATGCTAAAATTAATTTCTCTTTTACTTCTCTTGAATTCATCTGCTTCATTTGCCAATGAAGAGGAAAACTTTGTCTGCTCGGCTTTTTACGTGAAGCCTCTTGTTGCCAAGGTCAACGCACCTAATGCACGCGACAAGTTCAAGCACTGTTCAGTCTCTTGTATGCTAACACTTCGATGCGGAACACTGGATGCTTACAGTGCCGGTCTTCTCAAAGAATTGCTAGATATGATGGGAATGGGAAATCCTGAAACGGCCGACATCCGTGCGAACGTGGCCGGGATTACTTTTGCTAAAAAGAAAGAAGCGACTAATGACGAAGAATGTATGGATCTTTGTGGAAAACTTTATCCCTGAGTTGCCGCAGCCTGCTTCATAAAAGCTTCAGGATCTTTTAAATAGGCCCCTGTCACCATATCCATCGTCAGGATATGATTTTCAATCCAAGACTTGAATTCGAATTCAAAATAAAATTTCAACAGACTCACGTCTTTAGTTAATGCGTACTCTTGAAAGAGTTGATACATGATTTTCTGGACGCGCTTGTGCTCATTAGAGTGACATCCTAAAATCGGACAATTTGTTTCCGCCATCATATCTTCTTCAAAAAGAAAATGATCTCTCAAGTGAAAAGCAAACTCTTCCAGCATTTTCTCGATGCGAGAGTGGTCGTAATCTTTGGTTGATGTGAGGTATTCGTAAATCGAGTTCGCCAGTTCAAGCTCTTCTGCGTGAACTTCGTTCATGTCTTCGAATGGGACTTTATTCATTTTTTGAGTGTCAAATAACATAGGCTCCTCTTTACTTTAAAAAACCATAATTGCCAAAAAGAAACCATGACTTAGGTCGCTTTTTCACCATTGGTGAAAAGATAATAACAACTTAACTTGCACCCCTCGTCATAATCCTGTTATCTCTGCCCCAACAATTTATATGGAGGTCACTATGAAACTTGCTCTTGCAGTCCTAATGATGTCTTTTTCACTTTCTAGTTTTGCCTTTTCAGCAAAGATGCCAAAGGCCTGTGCTCAAAAAGTATTATCTGAAATTGGAGAAGGCTCAGTTCAATCAAACGCGAAAGACATTCTTATTGACCTTAAACTTGATTGGAAAAATAACCCAGAAAAAGAAACCGCTCACTACGACGATTGTGGCCCTTCTGATTTCTTTTATATCACAATCAAAAAAGAGAATTGTGAAATCGTTGAGATTGGCAGTGGTGATAGCGATGGAGAATGTGAGTAAAATACAGCATCGAAAGATAAAAAAGACCATCCTAACCGATGGTCTTTTTTATTTTCACTTTCCCATTTTATTGAAGTTTCAAGGTCGACTCGACGAAGTCTCTTTACACCAAGAAGTAGCATTTGTTAAAATTTTACTATGGAAATCCAGACAGCAAATCTAATTTTAAGACCTTTTCAAATGTCCGACATTGATGACTTACATGTCTTCTGCTCCGACCTTTCGAATGTTGAATATATGGACTGGGGACCGAACACACGGGAACAAACAGAAAAGTTTCTTGCTGAAACTACTGCTCCCTTAGAAGGTAAAAATCCCACAGTATTTAACTTTGCAGTCACCCTTAAATCTTCTGGAACTGTTATCGGTAGCTCTAGCGTGTGGATCAGAAGTGATATCCATCAGCACGGTGGATTAGGCTACATTCTCAACAAACAATTTTGGCGCAAAGGCTACGGTACTGAGCTTGCTGCGGCCTTGGTTAAATTTGGATTTGAAACACTTAAATTTCATAGAATATCTGCGACCTGTTTTCCACATAACCTAGGCTCGAAACACTTACTCGAAAAAGTAGGATTTAAGCAGGAAGGTTATTTGCGTGAAGAGCTATATGTCCGTGGACAATGGCGTGATTCTTTACTCTTCTCAATCCTTGAAAAAGATTATATCGACGCGAAGTAATTTTCTAACACAAATATAAGAAGAGGGAGAATTTCTTCTCCCTCCTAAGGTAGCCTTCATTGGCCAAAGGAGCTCTCAGCTTTGATCAAATTTATAAATGTGCTAGAATGAAATACCTCCCAAGTTCAGGTTTGCTAGACCTGCGGGAACTTTCAATGCTTTGAACCCCTCTTATCACGAGGGGTTTTTTATTAGTGCTGGTTTATGTTGTTATTGGTCGAGTCTTTCAGAATTGGAATGTCAGGAATACCAATGGGTATTGGCTCAAATGCTGAAGCAATTCTTTTTTTATATTCAGATATCAATCCTGAATTTTTTAACTATTTTTTGAAATTGTTTACAATCGTAAAGAATGGCGCACCCTGAGGGATTCGAACCCCCGACCAACTGGTTCGAAGCCAGCTACTCTATCCAGCTGAGCTAAAGGTGCGCTGATCTGGAAGCCTTAGTATAAAAATGAAAGCACGATTTAACAACTTTTGCCCTCAAAATTGCCCTCTAAACCCCTAAAAATGCCTCCTTTTTACACAAAAGCTTGCGAGTTTTGACCTCTATCGCTATAAACCTCCCATGACAAATTTAGTTTCTGAAAATATCCCAGGCTACACTCTGCTCGATTCTGGTTTTGGTAAAAAACTCGAAATCATCGCAGGGGTCACTGTTGAACGCCCCTCTCCTCAGGCCATCTGGGCCCCGCGCTTATCTGAAGGCGAATGGAAAAAAGCAACGTCAGTTTGTATTAGAAAGTCTGATGGTGGCGGAACTTGGCAACACAAAAATAAAGAGCCACAAGACTTAGTGCTTGAATGGGAAAAACTAAAATTCAAATTAAAGTTCACTTCTTTTGGCCATTGCGGAGTTTTCTTTGAACAGCAAGCTGTTTGGAACACACTTGTTCGTGAAACAGAAGCGCTTCAAAAAGAACTGGGACGTCCAATTAAGTTTTTAAACTTGTTTGGATACACTGGATGCGCCAGCCTTGCTGTTCTTTCAACAGGGGCAGAAGTTTTTCATGTAGATTCAAGTAAAGGTGTTTTAACTTGGGGAAGAGAAAACGCTGAGCTTTCTAAGTTAGACACAAAAAAAATTAAATTCGTTCAAGAAGACGTGAGAGGATTTATTAAACATTCTCTAAGAAAAGGTTTCAAATACGATGCAATCCTGGCCGATCCACCGAGCTGGGGTCACGGGGCCAATAAAGAAGTCTGGGAATTTGAACAGATGATTCATGAGATGGTCACGGATTGTTACAATATCTTAAACCGCGAAAAGAGTTTCTTCTTTCTTTCTTCTCACACTCACGGTGTGCAGTCGGAAGCTTTAAGAAACATCATGAACGATCACAAGTCAAAAAAGGAAATCGTGGTTGGAGAGCTAGGTGTTCGCCACTCAAATGACCCGAGAATTCTTCCAGCTGGAATCTACTCTCTAGCTAAAAATATCGTTTAAATTCTTCTGGCAATGGAGCGGTGACTGAAATCAGTCGCCCTTGGAATTGAAACTCCAAGTGATGAGAGTGCAAAAACAAGCGCTCTGCCTTATCTGGTTTGCCGTAAAAAGCATCACCGAGTAAAGGGTGATTGCGAAGTGCAGACTGGACTCGGATCTGGTGCATACGTCCTGTCTCCAGTGTAAAGCTCATGAGCGAGACACCATTTTTATAATCTTTCTTTTCAAAATATGTAATGGCCTTCTGTCCACCTTTTAAAACCTTCACCATCTTTTCTTTATTCTTCACCTTCTCTTTTTTAAGAAAGTCTTCCATCATCCCCTTCTCACCTTCCCATTCACCGTGAACTAAAGCGATATAGTTTTTTTCAATCGTCCTTTCATCAAAGATGGCCTGGATGTCTTTATTGATTTCTGGATTTTTAGAAAAGAGCATGGCCCCGGATGTGTCTTTGTCCAAGCGGTGAAGAATCGCCAGCTCCGGATGATCTTTTTTTAGAATGTCGTAGAGGTTTTCGCGCGACTTATCCACCGTCGCGTGAACGATTAAACCTGAAGGTTTATTGACGATTAGAAAGTCAGAATCCTCATATAAGACTTGAATCATGCTTGATATGTTAGCAAATCGTCGACAATTTAGGCAGTTTAAAAAAAGAAAGACAGACACTTTTTCTTAACTAGCGACAAATTCAATCTTTAGTTTTGGTATTCATCTTGCTTTTCTTAGCAAAGAAATAGAAATGCATCACTAAAGGAAGTTTATGAAAACTGCTCTTCTGCTTTTAAGTGCCATCACTTTCAACCTGAACGTTTATGCTGCTGATATGTACGATTCTCGATGGAAACATGAAGTCGAATCCATTCTATCATGCCAAAACACAATCCAGGGTTGCACAGCAGAGCAAGAGCTACAAATCGCCTCTATCATGGGGAAAACAACGCCAACACAGGAATTAAGTCGCTTTATTAAAGCGGATAAACAGGCCCAACCTCTTTACATCCCTCTGGATATGAAAAACCAGGAGCTCGTGGCCCTGGCCGCGGCAACCAGCTTGGGAGTTGTGGCCTTTGCCAATGATAGAGCTATTACAGATTTCGCCATTGAACATAAAACAGTCATGTCTGACCCAATTACCACCGTAGGAAATTTCCTAGGAAGAGAAGCCACTATTCCTCTTGTCGCTGGATCGTATTTCCTTGGGGTAGTTTATAAAGACAATAAACTGAAGCAAGTAGCACTTTTCACTGTAGGTGCAACCATTGCCGGACAACTCGTTACCGAAGGAGCAAAAAACTTATTCGGAAGAATGAGACCAGCTCAGAGTGAAAACCCGTATGAATTCTTCCAGGAAAAAAGTAAGTCTTTCTTCTCAGGACATACGACTCAAGCTTTTACGATCGCAACAATTGTTTCTGAAATGTATAAAGATGACTACCCTGTTGTTCCCTATGTAGCTTACGGTCTGGCTTCACTTACAGCCTACGCCCGAGTTTATGGTGAAAACCATTGGGCATCTGATGTTATCACTGGTGCGATCATGGGGACATTTGTCACCAGATTATTTTTAAGTTTTATGAAACAAGACAAAAGTAAAGAAAATGGTGGATTCTCAGTTTCACCTGGAATTGACCCACTAACTGGAACACTTATGGTGAACGTAAACTACGTTCCAAAACAAAAAGCTTCGACGCTAAAATGTGCGAAAATCAGCGACCAAATCGAGAGGGCCAAGGCATGTATGGCCGAAGTCATGAAACAGAAATAACTCCCTAGAACCCCCTGTAAAACATAGGCCTCATCCAATGGATGGGGCCTTCTTATTTGTAACCTGTTAAGAAATCTGCACCTGTCTAAACCTTAGACACCCTCTCCCATCTATCCCATGGAATTTTAAGTCAAATCCCTCGGCACTCTTCTTGCTCTCTATGCTTTGTAATTAATGTCATTTCTGTGGGAGATCTTTTTATGAAGACTTACTCATTATTTGCTCTTTTACTTCTTACAGTTTCTTTTGGAGCTTCTGCGGGATTCATCCCTCAAAAGAAAGTCTTAGTTTCTGTTGGAGATATAAAAGACAATAAAAGCAAAGAATGGAAAAGAAGTACATGTCTTCAGGTTTACACTATTGCCAACCAAATTACAGAAAATGGAACAAACGTCACATGCCGTGAGTTCGATACTGATAATTTTATGGACTCAGATCTTCAAAAATTTTCCAAATCATACGACTACCACTTACGTATAACAAAAAATAGAGACTCATCTCTGTCGATGGATATCACAAACTGGTCGCGCGTTCATGACTCTGACTTTAAAGCAGTTGGTTGGGAATTCAAAGACAGCCCAACATCAAAAGCTTCTAAAGAAGATGCTTTTGCTAAAGTCCTGGGTAACATCTTCTTATATGCTGACAACGAACTTGCCTACAAGGCCGGAGTTCTTGCTAACGGTGCATTTGAATCTAACCAGATTTCATACGATGAGAAAAAAGGCGTATTCTTAGATAACATCACGATGGAGCCAATCTCTATCAATAAAGCAATTACACTTTATGAAAATGAATCTCCAAGAAAGAAAAATTACTTAAGAACTGGTATTGAAATTGGTATTCAGCTTTCAGCGGCCATGGGGATCTATTATAAGAACCTCGTCTTCAATCAGGTTGACTTCGACTACTCTCTTTCATCAGGTCTAAAAGGGAAATACGTTACAGGTGACGCTATCCTTTTTGATGACAACGATAAATTCTCAAACTACGGACACACTTACGCCGGAGTTATGTACTACCAGACAGCGCGTACAAACGGATTTAACTCTCTTGAATCAGCACTTATCGGATTTGCTTCTTCAACGGCGTGGGAAACTCTTGAGTACCATGAAGTTATGTCGATCAACGACCAGATCTTAACTCCGATTGGTGGTTATGTTATCGGTGAAGCAACTTACCAGATCTCATGTGCTCTTGTTTCTAAAAACTCACTTGGAGCAAAAGCTCTTGGTTATACACTCAACCCGAACATGGCCTTAAACCATGCTCTGGACAAAGCTTATAAAGGCGACAAATACGCGGCCCAACCAGACTGTAAAAAGCCTCGTTGGTCAGACATCTCAGTTTACGTTGGTCTTGAAAAAGGACAAAAAGCTTACGAACCATCAAAAAACAGCGACTACGTTATTGGTATGAACGCAACAGTTGTAAAGATGGAAGACTACAACAAAGAAGGTAAAGGCGGACAACTTGTTTACGATACAGCAATGTCTAAAATGATCGTAGAACTAAACGGTAACCAAGGTCTGACAGATCTTCGAGTTGTCGCACAAGTTGTAATGGCGGCCTACCACCAAAAGAACATGACAAAAGATGAAAAAGGACAATTGCGTGGATATGACCTGATTGTCGGTATCGGTTCAGGGTCTACTTGGCATGACCGCGGAGGCGCAGAGCTTTCAGATAAAGAAGATTTCTACGGTACAGTTAACATTTTAGGAGCAACAGCTCACGCTAACATTAACTACAACGGCTTTAACATCAGAGCGGACTTCGGTATCTACGGTGACTTCGCGATGGTAAAAGCATACTCTCTGGAAAAATACAGAACGGCCAATGGCGGTATTGATAATGAATCAAGTGTTATGAAGAGAAAAGGATACTACTGGGGAGCTGGTGCTTCTGCAATCGCCGCGATCTCAATTTCAAAAGGAAGATGGGAAGTGGGATACTGGGGACAACACTCTAGCGCAACAAGTATCAACGAGAGAAACAGAGTTGAAGCAACAAGTGGTAACACGTTCTCAGATACAATGCATATCAACCGCGTGTATGTAAGCTTTAGTTTAACAAAGAACTTAAAACTCCAACTCTCTCATGAATACAACATCAGAACTGGTTCAATGAATGGTGATGCTTTTGAGACGAAAGGAATTGAAAAGAGAACAATGGGAACACTCGTATATAAATTCTAAAGCGGGCCTGGAGCCCTAACTCCGGCAAGCAGATAAAAAAAGGGCCTCGATAAGAGGCCCTTTTTATTTTTATTCTGCTGCTTCTTCCATAATTTCACCAGACTCTTCGTCCACATGAAATGGAGTGTCCGCGATATCGACGCGGTGGCGACACTTAGGACATTCTAACTGCTTGCCGTTTTTCTTCGTGAACTTCTCTCCCATCACTGGGTGCCCACAAGCCGAACAGTCAAAAGCGTATGGCTTGGTCCACATAGCATTTGAACACTCTGGGTAATTTGAACATCCGTAGAATAGTTTTCCGTAACGGCTCTTCTTCTCTGCGAATTTTCCAACCTTGCAAAGCGGACATTGGACATCCAGGGTAAATGGTAAAGTCGTCGCACACTGAGGATAATCCTCGCACGCCAGGAACTTTCCGTATTTCCCTTTTTTAATCGCTAAGCGCTTGCCACAAGTTGGGCATGGGTCTTTAGCAAATTCTTTTTCAATAATTGTAATAACGCCGTCTAATGACTTTTTAAAATCTTCAGTCGAGTTACAGTCTGGGTAGTTTGAACAAGCAAGGAACTGCCCGTTTTTCCCCCATTTAATCTGGTATTCACCATCGGCACATTTACGGCAATGAACCCCAGTTGGGATTGACTGCTTCTTCAGGTTTTTCATTTCGTCTTTAGCTTTTTCAAGCGTCAACTCAAACCCTTTCCAGAATTCACGTAAAACTTTTTTCCAGCTGACATCGCCTTCTTCGATTTTATCCAGAAGCTCTTCAACTTTAGCTGTGAATTCAATATCCATAACGTCAGGGAAACTCTCCACTAACATTTTACAAACGACGTTTCCAAGTTCTGTTGGAACGAAGCGGTTTTCAATTTTTTCTACGTAGTTTCTGTCTTGAATGTTGGAAATGATCGCCGCGTATGTAGACGGGCGTCCGATTCCGTCTTCTTCAAGAGCTTTAACCAGAGAGGCTTCATTAAATCTTGGAGGAGGTGAAGTCCAGTGCTCTTCCATATCAATTGCTTTTTTCTGAGCAAATGACTCTCCTTCCGAAATGTCCGGTAGAAGTCCTGTTTTTGGTTCTTCACTCTCTTCAGACTCATCTTCATTCTTTCTGCTTTGTTTTTCCGCAAGAGAATCAAGATAAACAGTTCTAAAGCCAGGAAATTTTACAATTGAACCATTTGATTTAAAGAAGTGTCCACCTGCTTCAAACGTCACAGTTGTTTGATCGATTACAGCTTGAGACATTTGAGAAGAGATAAACTTGTTCCAGATTAGTTCATAAAGTTTTTGTTGGTCAGGATCTAAATCCCCACGCACTTCATCCGGTGTGAACTCAAGGTTAGTTGGACGGATGGCCTCGTGGGCATCTTGTACCTTACTTGTTCCTTTTTTCTTATAGACAATTTCTTCTGCTGATAAAAAATCTTTTCCGTATTTCTTTTTGATGTAGTCGCGAACTGACTTCATCGCTTCCGGCTCTGTTCTCACCGAGTCCGTTCTCATATAAGTGATCAAACCTTGCAGACCGTGGTCTCTTAGTTGAACCCCTTCATAAAGCATCTGGGCAACCATCATCGTTCTCTTCGCTGTGAAACCAAGCTTGTTAGCTGCTTCCTGTTGAAGCTTAGATGTTGTGAATGGCGCTGTTGGATTTTGTCTTCTTTCTTTTTTCTTAACTTCGATTGCTTTTAGTGGCTTGCCTTTGATGTCTGCTAGAACACTCTTTGCAAGTTTTTCTCCGGCGTTTCCATCAAGTTCAGTTTTCTTCCCTTGCTCTTCACCGTAATAGCGCACTTCAAAGTTAATGCCTTTCTTTTCAAGTTCACCTTGAATTGAAAACCACTTTTCTGAAACGAATTTTTTGATCTGGTCTTCGCGCTCAACAATAACTCTTAAAGCTACCGACTGAACACGTCCCGCTGAAATCCCTCTTTGAACTTTATCCCAAAGGATCGGCGAAATTTTATAACCCACAAGGCGGTCAAGAACACGTCTTGTCTTTTGCGAGTCATACATTGGCTGATTAAGTTCAGTTGGATTATCAATAGCATTTTTAACGGCAGTTTTTGTTACGGCATTAAAAACAACTCTGTGGATGCTTTTCTTTTTTCCGATTTCTTCAGCAAGATGGAAAGCGATCGCCTCTCCTTCGCGGTCCATATCGGGTGCGAGGTAGATTTGGTTGGCGTGTTTTGCGAGTTCCTGAATTCTTTCGATCTTATCTTTTTTTCCGGTAATCGGAACAAGGTCTAGTGCGAAGTCGTCTTTAACATCAACGCCTAACTTTGATTTTGGAAGGTCCTTGATGTGTCCGTTAGACGCTACAACCTGAAATCCCTTTCCTAAATATTTTTTAATGGTTTTTGCTTTTGACGGAGACTCAACGACCACCAGGTCATAATCTCCGTACACTTTTTCATTATCGTCTTTATCTGCTTTGCTTCCAGCAACTTTCGGAGCTTTTTTGGCCACGACAGCTTTTGCTGCTTTTGCTGGTGTCTTTTTCACGACGACTTTTTTCGCCGCTTTTTTAGCAACTGCTTTTGCACACATGTTTTTTACCTTAGTGTCTTAATTAATTTTTTGGTAACTACTTTTTGAGATCAGTATTCAACAACTCATCCACTTCTTCAAGGTCAAACTCTGTTAGACCGTATGGATTCTCTTTGTTATTGATGTCTTCATCGAGATATTTTCTTCCGATGTCCTTCTCAATTTCGTTTAGTGACTCAAACGCATTAGGATCTTGTTGTTTAGATTTCTTCTCTAAATCTTCAAGACTCTGCTGCTCTAAGAACTTGTCTTCATCCACTTTCGATTCATTGAGAGAGCCCTCAGCATCTCTAATTTCCGACTCGAGACGATCTAACTCTTTAACATCGCGCTCAGAGTCTTTGATTACTGACTTGTCGCGCTCCTGACGCTCTAGCTCTTCTAGCTCGTCTTCGGTTAATTGAATTTTATCAGCTTTATTTAAAATATCTTGGCTTACGTCATCAAGATTTAGCTCTACGTCTAACTCATCAAGCGCTTTGCCTTCCATTTTCTTGACATCGATAAGCTTGTCTTTGCCTTTTAAGCGAATGCTTCTCGCCTGCTCTTCCTGAGTTCTTGTAATTGCAATACTTCCCACAGCAATTTCATTCATTGAACCAGTAATTAAGGCCGTAGCAAAATTGTCAGTAATGTTAATAACTGTCAATTCACCAATTTTATACGTCGGACTTGGAGTGATTTTTCTCTGAGTCCCACGATCAACAAAAGAATAAATATCAAAAACGTTTCCTAACTCCACACCATCAGCGCGCCCACGGTCAAGATAAACGACATCTCCGTAAGAGAGCCCCGAGATAGAATCGCGATAGCTTCCAATAATCGCTGCTTCAACATTTCTTCTACTAAACGTCTTGGCAAGCTTTCCAATTTTTGGAGTATACACAGTGATGCGGTCTTTTCTTTGAACAAGTCCCGACTGCTCGACAACCTGACATTCCCAAACGTCATCAATTTTTCTGATGGCCTTAATCTGGGCCGTTGTCGTGTATAAAAATCCTGAACGATCAGACACCGGATGCTTCACTTCTCCACCCGAAGTGTAAACAGAGAACATATCCCCTGGTTTTACCTTCGTTGATTTGTCGAAATTAACGTAAAGAGTTTCAAGTTTATTAATAAAAACAGACTCTTTCGGTGACGCTTTAATCTCCCCTAAATCCTGAACAACGTTGGTTGTAACAAAAGTATTTAAGAAGAAACCTTCTTTGTAATTGAAAACAATTTTATTGCTCTTATCAAAGCCCGTGCTGTCGTAAACTTCAGACGGCTCTGCAATAACGATATCTGACATTGGTGGATCGTATTTTTCGTATTCAGTATTGCGCTGTTGTTTTTCCAAGCGCTCTAAATCTTCATACGTCTCTTCTGAAGCAAACTGGAAATACACACCTTGATCCAGAAGCTTCTTTCTTTCCTGAATCCAAGAAGGACGGTTCTTATCATCAGAACTTGTGTAAGCTCCACCACCTTTTGCTCTTTCAATTTCATCATCGCTAAACTCACCCACTTGAACTTGTGGGAAAGTGTCGGCATCCCCTGTATCAAAGGCCAGAATGGTTCCCGGCTCAATCTCATGAGGGTTAGTAATCTGCGGATTTAGCGACCAGATTTTTGAATAATAAAAACCTGAACCAAATAGCGACTTCGAAATCTTCCAAAGGTAATCACCTTTTTGAACTTCGTATTTCTCTAATTTTGACTTAATCGCCAGGTCATCCCACTCTTTTCCCGTGATTTTGTGCTGAACGTATTTAGAGAGCTCTAAAAGCTTCTTCTCTTCACTTCCGACATCAAAATTAACGCCTTCGTCGGCGATAATTTCCGCTTTATCATCGGCCGCACTAGAAACATTCTGCCCCTTAGGACTCACTACGTTTAAAGGGCCTTTTTGATCGGCTGGCTCAACAGGAGCTTTGCCTTCCATGACTGTTGGGTTTTTAGCTGGCTCTTTATCAAAAACAATTTCCCCCACATCTTCTTTCAGAGATTGAAGGTCATCTTGTTCTTCGAGAGTCGACATCTGTACATCAGAGCTTGGTGCCGGAGCGGAATCGCCAGATGGATTCAGTGATTCAAAAACATTTACTTCTTCCAGGTCAGCATTTGTCGGCTCCTGCGCGTGAACTTTCCCACTAGCAAGACTCGCCAATAAAACCAAAAATAAATACTTGTTCTTAGATACTGCCATCCTAGCCTATCCTTAACTTTTAAGTTGCTTCAAAGAAATCGTGTAACAGCGAATAGTACTTCGCTTGTTTTTCAGGTTGCTTTAGTTTTTCACTACACACAACCAGTTTGCCCAGGGCCTTGATAACAAATCCTGAGAATGCATATTTTCCAATGATTTCTTCATACACTTGTGAGGCCAGGTCGAATTCACCTTGAGCAAAAAGCAGATCGCCCAACATCATTTTTGCGCGGACAACGATTTGCTTTTCTTTTGAAGCTTCAAGCTCCTTTAAGATGATAAGCGCCTGTTCAAACTTATTAACCTTAACTAACTCCTGCACTTCGCGAAGTCTTGAGATCTGGTCATCAATTTCATCAGTATTGTTAACAGTCTTAACTCCCATACTTGTTGGAAGGGCCGGACCTTTTTCTTCTTTAACTGCCGCGAGCGCATCTACACCATCAAGATTAGGTGCATCTGGAATCGCGTGATCAATCTTATTGACTAACTCAGAAGGATCAAGCACCGTGCTCTCCGCAATTTCAGGCTTCTTCTGTTCATTAGGGTTTGCTGCTGGCTGAGCAGCTGCAACTTCTTGTGATTTTAAATTCTTGGATTGATTTAAAAGATCGTTGTACTTTCTAGCAAGCTCGTCATATTGCTCTTTTGGAACTGTCGACGACTGCGATTGCACTCCATCATTTAAAGCAGAGTCCACTGTTTGATCGCGATGCAACCAAAGCGATGAACATGAGGTGAGAAACAGGGTGCTACATAATAGCAAACCGCTGTTTATGGCCTTACTGGCATAAATCCTCTTCACTTTTTGTCCTCCATGACTTGTAAATGTGAATGCGATAACTTAACTTTTATTCTAAATCAGATCAGATACATGTCAAACGTGTTTTAAGGGTTCTATGTCAAATCAATCCAGTCAACTTTTTCACTACATCATCAGACTTAATAAAGAAGATTCAGCTTTTTTTTATTTCCAGCTCGAGGCCAACGATGGCATCTGCTTTTACTCAACCATTGAGCACCCCCATCACGCTCAGTATAGAGACATCGAACTCCGTGGCGATCTAAACTTAAAAGGTGAAATGGAACAGATTCTAAAAGAGTGTTCTAAAAAATTTAAAATCGATATATTACTTGATGAAACTATTGCAGATAAAAAAGGTTAAGTATGAAAAATATTTTTTTAATTGCCCTACTCCTTATTAGTGCTTCTTGTTCGACAACTCCGGTGACGGGAAATAAAGCTTTTTTATTAACGTCATCAGAAACAGAAAACCAGCAAGGTGAAGACGCTTACAAAGAAATTCTTTCAAAAGAAAAAGAAGTCAAAGGAACACCTGAAGCAAGGATGGTTGAAGAAATTGGAAAACGCATCGCCGCTGTCGCTAATCAACCAGACTTTAAATGGGAATTTAGAACTCTACAAAGTGATGAGCCCAATGCTTTCTGTCTTCCAGGCGGAAAAGTTGCAGTTTACACTGGTATCTTTAAGTACGCTAAAAACGAAGCTGGACTGGCAACAGTTATGGGCCATGAAATTGGACACGCAATCGCACGCCACGGTGGCCAGCGCATGAGCCAGCAAATGGCAACTAACGCTGCTCTTGCAGGCTTGGCCGTTGTTGGTCTTTCAAAAATGGACAACACAAAAAAGACTGTGGTCATGGCCGCTCTTGGCGCTGGAGCGACTTATGGAATTATTCTTCCTTTCTCAAGAAAGCATGAAACGGAAGCTGACGAGATTGGATTAGTGCTTATGTCAAAAGCAGGATACGACCCTCGCGAGTCGGTTAATTTTTGGGATCGCTTCTCTCAAGCAAGCGCAGGGAAGGCTCCACCTGAATTTTTATCAACTCACCCCAACAGCACTAACCGCAGGGATCACTTAAGGGAGCTTCTACCAAAGGTTCTTCCCGATTATGAAAACTCAGCAAAACTTGGAATTGGAAAAAATCTATAAAATAAAAAGGCCCTCACTACGAGGGCCTTTTACTATCTACTTTTTCTTTGCTTTCTTTTTATCAGCTTTCTTCTCTACTTTCTTTTCTTCTTTCTTCACCGGCGCAGGCTCCGGGAAATTAAGTTTTACCACGACTGCAAAGTGATCCGAGAATCCCATCTTCTCTTTTGTCTTGGCACTTGTATCGAAACGATTCGGCACCATGAAAGTCTTAACGTCTTTTTCGTCTTCACTTCCCAGACCTTTTCTCACTTCTTTAAGTGCGAACTTTGGAAGATAAATTTCAAAGCTTGCTACGTCGATCTCAAGATTTTTACCATCCTTAAGAGCGCTGGTGAAGAAAATGTGATCCAGCATATTCCACTGATTTTTTGGCGGGTAATAGTAAGTTCCTTCCGGAAGCTTCTTTTTTACATCGTCGCTGATAGACTTATCAGCTTTGAATGTATCGGCCAGGTCAGAAAACAGGTTGTCCTTATAAAGAACTGTTTTAAATGGGTGCGGGTTGTTTTCATCAATCGTGTTGAAGTCCCCCATTGCAATAATTCCCATATTAGGATTTTTTGCCAGGATTTCTTTCACTCTCGTTGCCAGCACTTCTGCTGCTTTTACACGCCATGAATCTGGGTTTGCCAGTGAAGGCCAGTGGTTAACAAAAATCGTTAAGGGCTCTCCACCAACAGTGAATTCTACTTCAAGAATATTTCTTGATGGGTAATCAACTGGAACGTGGTGTTCAGCGCGAGAGATTTTTTTAATGTCCGGCGATGTTTTATATAAAAGAGCAACGTCTACACCGCGGTTATCCGGGCTGTCTGTCATCTCCATATTTTCGTAACCAAGCTTCTTAGCTAAACGTCCAACCACATTTGGGTTTTCCACTTCAACTAAACCAAGAAAGTCAGGAGTGCCTGCTCTTTCTTTAGTCACAACGTCGACGATCTGAGAAAGTTTGATTTCAACTTTTTCATCAGTCCAGTCAGCGTCGTAACACTCTTGTCTTCTGTATTTACTTTTTTCTTTGGCGCAGGCCTCTTTTTTTCCCGGAGCATCTTTTGGTAAAAAGCTCCAGTCAATTTTGCCTTCGTCGTGAGTGGCATCAAAAAGGTTTTCTACGTTGTATGACATAATCTCCACAGACTTTGCCTGTGCATTGACTGCCATAATCGCAAGTAGCAATGATAGAATCATTTTCATGAAGTAAGCTCCTTCTTAGGTGAATGAGCCTAAAATCTAACAGACTTAGAGTTCAGTGACTAGAGAAAGCACGTCGTCATGATGGGTTTTCGTTTTGACGTCATCCATTATGTGCTTGAGTTTCCCATCGCTCCCAATAATAAATGTTGTACGAAGAATCCCCATGTACTCGCGTCCCATGAATTTTTTAAGGCCCCAGACTCCGTATTTTTCAGCAATCGCATGATCTGGGTCAGAGAGAAGTTCGAAATTAAGTTTTTCTTTTCCAATGAATTTTTTAAGTTTTGCCGGCTCATCTGGGCTAATTCCAAAAACAACAGTGTTAGCTTTCGCCAATTCTTTTTTAGAATCGCGGATACCGCAGGCCTGAGTCGTGCATCCAGGAGTCATCGCTTTCGGGTAAAAATAAAGCACGATCGTTTTATCTTTGATTTTTTTTAGATCAACTTCTTCTCCATCTTGATTTAAAAGAGAGAATAAAGGTGCTTTTGTACCGACTTTAGGAAAGGCCATGAAATCTCCTACCACTTGTTTCTTAATTCACGAAGTTTAATGAAAATAGTTTTATCACTCTCACCCTGAAGCTGCAAATGCTTCTGAATCTCTGCTTCTCTCAGGCGAAGAAAAGTATTTATTTCACGCTCTTTTTTCATATCGTTGATGAAAAAGACTTCATTGAGATTAATGCCTTCTAATTTACTCAGATAGGCCTTCGCGCTTTTATTGCTGGCCTCAATATTAAGAGTAAATTCCAGGTTTCTTTTTAAATACTCATGCCCGGGATAAATAATCAGTTCATCTGGGTATTGAGAAAAAATTCCGCTAATTGTTTCATACAATACTTCCGGGTTCCCGCCGTTGTGACAGTTGCCAACTCCCGCATTGAAAAAACAGTCTCCAGTAAATAGTGCATGTGGTGCACCTTTTTCTTTGAGCATTAAGCAAATATGAGACATCGTGTGCCCCGGTGTAAAAACAGCTTCTAGTGACCAGTCCCCATTTCTATAAACCACATCTCCATCGCGAAGGCTCTTTGTTTTTCCCGGGATATTGGCCTTCTCATGGGCATAAACAGGACATGGGTAAGCTTTTAAAAGCTCCTCGTTGCCTGAGTAATGATCGCAATGATCATGGGTATTGATAATCCCAGCGAGTTTCTTATCTTCACCTAAAAAAACCTTTACTTCCGAGGCATTAAACGGATCAATGCAATAAATGGCCCCATCAGAAAAAGTGATTATATAGCAGAAGTTTCGTAGGGTATTCTTAAAGAAGATTTGCTGAACTTTCATAGGCTTCATACTATAATAGTTAAGAGAGGAAATACATTATGGAAGCTAGTTTTTTTACCAAAATTTTTTTAGTGGCCCTGTTTGTTAAAAGCTTGATTGAAAGCCTATTAGACAAGCGCAATATGGATCACATTATTAAACACAAAAATGAAGTACCGGAAAAATTCAAAGATCAAATCACACTCGCCGATCACCAAAAAGCTGCGAGTTATTCGGTAGAAAAAATCAAGGCCTCACAAGTTTTTCACCTGGTGGACCTAGTGGTTTTTTTAGGACTGACTCTCATGGGTGGATTAGAACTCATTAACCATTTTGCCATGGGCTTTTCAACAACACCGATTGTGACCGGGCTTATCTTTTTTGCTTTCCTGGGAATTTTTAGCAGTATTGTTTCTCTTCCCAAGACACTTTATTTTACCTTCGTTATCGAAGAAAAGTACGGCTTTAATAAAACCACATGGAAAACATTCTTAGGCGATATGCTTAAAGGAGCGCTGTTAACTGTGATTCTTGGTGGGCCAATCGCCTACGCTATTTTATGGTTAATGGCCAAGATGGGGAACCTGTGGTGGGTTTACACTTTCTTATTTTTAAGTGCTGTTCAACTATTACTTATTTTCATTTTCCCGACTTTTATCGCTCCGATCTTCAACAAGTTCACTCCACTTGAAGAAGGCGAAGTCAAAAATAAGATTCTCAATCTTCTTGCCCGTTGTGGGTTTAAAAGCTCAGGCCTCTTTGTGATGGATGCTTCAAAAAGAAGCGGCCACGGAAACGCATACTTCACAGGTTTTGGGAAAAACAAGCGCATCGTGTTTTTTGACACTCTCTTAAAAAGCCTTGATGCTGAAGAAGTTGAAGCAGTTCTTGCTCACGAACTTGGTCATATGAAAAAGAAACACGTGATAAAAGGAATGATTAAGGGATTTCTTTTTAGCTTTATTGGTCTGGCAGTTTTAGGTTACTTAAAAAACAACACGGCCTTCTTTAACGGCCACGGTGTTCAGACCATCACAGACTATATGGCCTTAACGTTATTTTCAATGGTGGCCGGGACTTACACTTTCCTTCTGACTCCACTTTCATCTTACACTTCAAGAAAGTACGAATACGAAGCCGATCAATTTGCCTCGGAAAATGCTCAAGCGGGAAAACTTATTTCTGCCTTAGTAAAGATGTATAAAGACAACGCCAGCTCACTGACACCTGATCCGGTTTTTAGTAAATTTTATTATTCTCACCCTCCCGCACTGGAGAGAGTGAGTTTCTTAGAGAAATTACAAGGCGTAAGGACGGAAGTCCGAGCGAACTAAAGAATACATATGCATATCGCGGGGTTTACCTTTTAAGTACATCGAAGCTTTTAAGGTCCCCTCGTAGTGCATCCCTAACTTTTCCATCACTCGTGAACTCTGCGGATTTAAAACATCACAACGACACTGAAGTCTTTCAATTGCAAAATGATTAAAAGCATAGTTGATGATCGCTTTTGATCCTTCAGCCACTAGTCCCTTTCCCCAATGCTCTTCACTTAAAGCATAGGCCAGTTCAAAGATACGGTTCTTAGGACTTGCCGGGATAAGCCCAACACTTCCAATAACTTTCCCTTTGGGATCATCCTTTAAAACCAATACCATTGGTTCGGGTGCTCCTTTAGCGTAAGAGCTTTGGGCATAATCAATAAACTTTTGAGTGTCAGCAATAGTCTGGTGTGGCTCCCAAGTTACATAACGGGCCACATTTGGGTTCTGGCAGTATTCAAAAATATCATTTAAGTCTGTTTGTTTTACTTTTCTTAAAATCAAACGTTCTGTTTCAAATGACTCCACAGGAAAAGGCGCAAACTCTTCCAAAAGAGGAAAGCTCTTCACTGCTTCTTTAAAAAAAGTTTCGAGTTCAGGAGTAAAAGCTGCCAGTCTATTGCAATCGATATCCAGCTCGGCCACAAAGTGTCCGGCCTTATCGGCAATCGGAACCACAAGCTCCGAGCGAGTCTTTAAACTACACGCAATATGAGTAGAATCCTTAGTCACATCGGCCACATTCACTGTGCGCTCTTCTCTTAGTGCCATTCCACAAAAACCGCGGTCAATAGGAATGCGGACGTGATCGGTATGTTCACCAATAAATGGCCCTAAAACTAAGTCTGTTGAGTTCAGTTTATGCAGGTAACTTTCTTTATAATAAATCCCAATCCAGTCGCACACTGCTGGTTGTTTTGATTTAAGAGTTTCAAGCCACGCTAAAACTTTCGCGAAATAAATATCCATATTAAGCCGTCTTGCTAAAAAGCACTTCGTTAAAAACCGTTTTTAAATGATCGAAGTATGGTTTTCTGTATTTTTCGATCTCATTATGTATCTCATGGTAAGCACCATCAAAAACTTTAAGCTGGAATGATTTATCCACCGTCGTAAAGTATTCGATCAAATCGCGGCTTCCCACTACGTGGTCTGCTCCCCCAACTGAAACATAACTTGGGCAAGTTGATCTCAGAGGTCTTGAGAAAGTGCTCTTAACCGTCTTCATAATTTCAAACATAAGTTTTGATTCAAGCTTCAGTGAATTTAATGGATCTTTGATATAGTCATCTTTTACACGAGGGTCGTGAGAAAGGTATTTTAAATCGACAAGTCCACCAAGCCCTACAGAATAAGGAAGGCTGCTTGCTGAATTAAAAAATCCCATCGGCAGAACTTTTACCAGTGTTCCCAAGAAACCGTCAGCACCACATGGTGGAGCATTGACGATTAAGCGCTCTGGATAAATATTTTCATCCACATAATTTTGAATGAATGAACACGTGATGAGAGCACCCATTGAGTGTCCAAAAAGCACGTAGCGGTTCATGCGGTATTTTTCTTTTAAAAATCTCGTAATCTCTAAAAGGTCTTCCATATAAAGGCTAAAATCTTCGATATAAGCTTTTTTCCCCGTGCTTCTGCCGTGGCCTCTTAAATCGTATTGAAAGATGTTGAAATCGTGGCCGAAGAGGTCCACTAAGTATTTGTGGCGCTCAAGGTGCTCCTGGACTCCATGAGTAGCAATAATCCAGACCGGGCTTCCTGACTCTTTCACCTGTGTGTAGAGTTCTGCTCCGTCGCGCATTTTAAGAAATTTTTTATCCATGAACATTGGGGCCCCCAAAAAGAGTGATGCCCCAATTCTACAATAAGATCTAAATAAAAAACAGCCTCGAAATTATTTCTTCAGCAGGCGGCACTCACGCCCTTGGTATGAGTATTCAGTGACTTCGTTTAGAGGTACAACTTCAATACCTTTGTCTCTGAAAGTCTTTAAAAGAACTTCTACGGTGTCTACCGAACGAGAATGGATATCGTGCATTAAAACCACGCCTCCGCCCATTGGGTTTCTGATGGTATACTTCTCTTTTTTAGGTTTCCCCGACCATCTTCCCTTCACCATGTTGTAAGCTGTTCCGCCTTCAATGTTAGCAAGGATATTTGAAATAACATCGCCCTGATCCATTGGTTTTAACCAATCCAGAGAGTCAATGTCCCAGAAAGCAAAGTTGATACAGTTATCGCCAAAAAGTTCCTGAGAAACTTCTTTCATCACGTTCATATGGTGGTATGAAAGAGAACCTGCTCCATACGCTCCGTATGGAAAACGGTAGTAGATCTCTCTGTTGGGAGCATCGACGCTCTCAAGCACCTGAGCGACGTTTAAAATCGATTTTTTTAATCCTTCTCTGTAATCCACTTCTGACTTTGAATTGTTGTTCTCATGATCGTGGTGGTGGCTGGCGATGATATGGCCTTCACTTGCTACACGCTTAATAAGTGGAAGAGTTTTATCGTTGAATTTCTCTGAAAGCATAAAAAATGTCGCTTTCACATTGTACTTCTTTAGGATTTCCAGAAGACGTGGAGTTTGAACTGGATCTGGTCCATCATCAAAAGTTAAAACCACTTTTTTTGTTCCAAAAAGTGAACGCGTTTTATATTGGTCAAAACCAGTATCTCTTCCAGGTCTATAATCTTTTCCTTCTTCCGGGAATTGTTTATCTGTAATCACCTGAGCGTGGCCAAGAGACGATAAAAGTAATAGTGCTGAAAGTGCTAATGTTTTCATTTTTTATCCGTGTTTGTTAGTTGCAAAGTTTTTCAAAATCAGGGTTCACTTTCCCCGCCTCATACTTGATCATTCTCCAGTTATGAGCTTCATCGGGATTATTTTTAAAGCGGCAAAGGTTTCTAAAGACACGGTCAGTGTCGTTGCTACCTAAGGCCATTTTTTTTACATTTTCTAAAACGCTGATCACCGTATTGGCATCAGACATAGCAAAGACTTCTTCAATTTCCTGAGCGACCAGACCTTTATCAGAAGGATTTTTTCCTTTTGCGATACGAAGAAGAGCGTCTGCTTTCGCTGTTCCTGTATAATCCGCGGTCAATTTAATCAGCTCATCTGTCTTTATACTTTCGCTGTCAAATTCACGTAAAATGTCCAGCGCTTCAACCTGAAGCATTTCTGCATCAGAAGCAGCTAATTCATGCAACATTTCCCAGTTCACCTGAGACTTAAGAGATTCATCTTTTCTGAGACTCTCTTTCATAATTTTTAAGTTTCTGTTGATAAGAATGTGCGCCGGCGTTCTCTGGTCATCAAAGTACGCATCGTCCTCACCTCTTGTCGTCATTCCACAGAAGTCTTTTTTCAAGCAAGCATACATATCAGGGATATTGTTTTGAGCGGTTTTAAAGAAGCCCTGGGCATTCTCGCGGCTTACCAGTGTCTCAGGTTTCGCAGCGTAATTCGTAATCTGCTTCCACTCGTCGCCTTTGATGTTTTCTGGTTTTAAATTTTTTGTGATTTTTGCAAAATCGCCTTCTAAAATTTCTTCCGGCGTTTTGTCTGTTTTGACTTCAGCTGTCTCAGAAGGGACAGGAGTGGTGGTGGAAAGTTTCCACCACACTCCTATTAATCCCATGACAACTAAAATAAGGGCAATTATTTTTTTCATCTGATACTTTTAATTACTTTAAAATTTTATCCAGTGCAGTTCTGTTGTTAGTAGCAGCTTTTAGGTTGCTTGTTACTTCCATTACAGCGTCAGCAACTTCTTGCTCAAGTTTAAAGTCAGCAACCATATCTACTGATAGAGTTCCTTTGAAGTCTAAAATCTTGTTCAGGTTTTTCTCGAATCCTTTGTCGTGGTGCTTGTATGGTGATGATGAATCATCAAAGCGACAAGTTTTAGAAATTGATCCTGAGTTATATTGTCCTGCCCACACACCTCTGATTAGGTTGATGTAGCTGACTTTTTTCTTTTTAAACAGACCTGATTCAGCAATACACTTGTACTCTGTTACGTTTCTGTAAACCGGGTTAAAACCTTTCATCAAGTGACCGATTCCGTACTCAAGAGTTGATTGAACACTTTCGTATTTCTTATTGGCCAAGAAATCATCAAAGTGCCATCTGATAGAAACTTGCATTAGAGATAGATCTGTACCATCTCCACCGCGGATGATTTGTGTAAGTTTATCTGTCTTGATGTTTTCGCAGTTTGGAAGAAATGGTTTTTCTGCAGTCTTGAAGTATTGGTTAAACAGGCTGTAGTTTGTTTCTCCTGCTTTTTTAACCAGGTCACCGTTGTTGACTTCAGTTCTACAAACGTCTGAACCTTCTACGCCTCTGTACTGGATGTAAAGACCTTCTTGCATAGGAACTGTAAGCGCCATAGTAAGAATAGCGTAATAGGCCTGAGTGTCTCCGGCCTCAAGGTACTTTTGTCCTTGTCTGTCGGCTTCTTTAAGAATTAAACGAACCAGGTCAGATCCGTACTTATTCTTAGAAGCTGCGTCCCCTTGGTCGCGGAAAACTGGACCCGCGAGAGCGATTTCCGGGTTGATTGTGTACATCATTTTGTCTAGAGCCTTGTTACGTGCCGGCTCTCCAGCGAAAGCTGATGTAGTTACGAGTGAAAGTGCTGCGATAGTCCCCAATAATTTTGTTGTCATAGATTGCCCCCCATAAATTTTGTAGATTTTTACTCGTCCGAAAAGGCCTTTTACAAGGGGGGCTGTATTTTTTTTACGGCATGAAGATTTTTCATACAGAGGGTTTTTTGCTGGTTTTTCAATTTTTAGGGAGCTAAAAGATCGCCACTATTTAGGACTCATTCTCAATCCATTTTAACGGGGGAACACACATGAGAAAACACATTGCGCCTATGATGCTGCTTTCAGCATTGGCCATTTCACCAGTAGCTCACTCACAAGACGCTGCTCTAGACAACGCAGAAGTGACAACACCTGCGGTTACTACTTCAAGCAATATTTATTACATTGCTCTAAACGGACTAAGAGTTCGTTCAACTCCAGAAGACGCTGGTAAAACAATGGGCGTTCTTTCACTAAACGAAAGAGTACGTCTGGTTAGCCCTGAACTTATCAATGGCAAATACGTTCAGATCGAAATCATCAAAACTGTAAACAAAATGCTTCCTTCAGAAAAATACTATGTTGTGCGCGAGTACCTTTCTGAAAAAGTCATCGACTACAAAGAGTTCACTGGAAAGTACTTCACTGTTCTAAACGTAGCGACAGAAACTCTTCGTATCTATGAAAGACAATGTGCAGACAATTCTTGTCCACACAAAATGATTATGGAAACTGAAGTTGTTGTTGGTGAAGACCGTGACCACCCGGCCGCTGAAAAAGGAAAAGGACGTTCAGTTCTTGGATCATACCGTCTAACTGGATGGGCTAAATTCTACCAAGATGCTGAAGGACACTACCCTGCTTGGTACAAAGACGGATACCCAGACCTTCCAAAAATCGGTGAAAACGACTGGACTGACTGGTTTAAGAGTAAGTATATGCCAGCAGACGCTAACGGTAAAAAACATGGTTCAATGAGAGGAGCTTTTGGATGGTACGCTGGTTTCGTAGCTCCAAACCCATACGGACAATGGACACACGGTACAGTTGGATGGGGTGAAGACAAAGATAAGTACATCAAGAAAACAAAAAAACTTATCACAAACATTGTTTCTGACCCAAGAAGCTCTGGTTGTACAAGAAACAATAACGAAGCTGTTGCTTTCATCAGACAAATTATCGACACTGGTGCTCCAATGATCAAGATCTACGCTAAAGAAGCGCTTCTTGACCAATCACTTTCTGACTACAGAGAAGATGGAAAACAATGGCAGTACATCATGACAAAAAAGGCCGGCGAAAAAGCTGACCGCGCAGAAGTTCTTCAATCACTAAAAGTTAGTGGAAATGAAGTTGATACATTCTGGGCAGCAAAACGCGCTGGTGGAGATTTAATTCTTGATCCAAAGAGTCCACTTAACCAAATCCTTGAAGTTGGAACGTACGATATTGATAACCAACCAACAGTTATCGAGTACACTCCAGGGGAAAAAATGGGAAAAATCAAACGCTCAGTGGGAAGAAAAGGAAACGTTTACGGTGTAAAATCACAGGATATGTCTGACGGTGTATTCTACATTGACGCCGGAGTCCTTTCTGGTTACCACCACCCTAAAGCGATCCTTGAAGTAAGTGGTTTTGAAGATGAAGAAACTCCTCCATGGATGAACATCTCTAACTTAAACAGATAATTAATTGCAAAATTGATATCGGCAAACTTGAGGCCCCTTTACGAAGGGGCCTTTTTTTTATATGATTGTCTCTCAACTAATCGGACGAATGTTCGACTAAGGATAGACAATGACAACGAATTTCTCAAAAACGCCCTCGTACGATTTACTTCATTCATTAACATTCTGTGTATTCGACCTGGAAACAACCGGTGGGAATCATCAGCACGATAAGATCATTGAAATCGGTATGGTACGTATTAAGAACCTGCAGATCGTTGATCAAAAGAGCTTTCTGATTAATCCAGAAGTTCACATTCCTGAATTCATCCAAAAACTAACCACAATCAAAGACACCGATGTTGCCGATGCTCCGGTGATTGAAACAGTTATTGATGAAATCCTGGAGTTCATGGGAGATTCAATTCTCGTGGCCCACAACACGTCATTTGACGTGCCTTTCTTTAACTCTGTCCTAAAGCGCTTAGGGAAGCCGGAGCTGCAAAATAAGTCGATTTGCACTAACCTCATGACGAAATACATGATCCCTAACATCTTGAGCTCGAACTTAAATTACATGAGTAAGATTTTCGATCTCAAGCATCAGAAGGCCCACCGCGCCCTGGACGATACAATGGCCTCGGCAGAACTTCTGCTGAAATACCTTTCAATCTTTATTCACAAGAAGATCGCTAAGGTTAACAGCCTTTATTACCCGAAAAATAAGTTTGAGCTGGATCGTATCAACTATAAAAAAGATGTTCCTCTTGAAGGAATTCTTGAACAAATCAACTCTCTGACAACTCCCTTTCTGGTGACTTTAAAAGGTCAGGAAGGAGTGGTGCTTTTTTCTATGCCTTCCCATGGAAGAGCTGATGAAAAAGCATACATCATTGAGAAAGTTAAAAAGATTCCTTACGAGATGCTGACTCTTAAACTCACTGGCCCTTATTTCCAGGGTCTTCTGGAAATGTCGTCTTACTTCTCTAAAATCAGTGATGAGCTGGAAATTGAAACGATTAAGAAGCTGTGCGAATTTAACGGTATTGACTCAAAGACTGTCGATCTTCAGCACCCCCAGGAAATGCCAGCGGACTTTATCGTGGTTAATCACCTGATCCCTGAACAGTACGTAATCTACCCGCTTCGAGCCCTTCACCAGAAGCTGGAGCTGGTCTTCCGTTACCCGACTCACCAAAATAAACTGGTTCAATACATCAACTCTAAGAGTGCGAGAATGGCCCAGGGGAAAATGAAAAAAGATCACTTGAACCCGATGATTAATAACTTTTTGATCGCCTACTTAAAAGGAAGCCGCGACACGCTTCTTATTCAGCGCCAGAATGCCAAAATCACCAATCAGGACCTAAAAGACCCGATTGAAAAGTTTATGAGTGAAAACCCGAACGACTACGATTTCCCTCATAAGTATCTTTAGTGCCTAAGAGCGATAGATAAGGCGGATTTCCTGTTTTAGGAAATTAACCTCTAGTTTTTCAAAAACCAGTAAGTGTTGAATCAGTTTTGACTGAACGATTTTATCTTCGTACTCGAAGTCTTCATCCAGTTTTAAAACGATTTGATTAGAAAACTCCAACACCTCTCCCGACAATGCCCCATGCTGAACCTGAGTGACCAGGCGGTGGTGGGCAAAAGCAGTCATAAGTTCACTGCAGATTAGATAAAAAATCATCGACATAATCGAGGCATTGATCTGATGAGAGAAATGCTCCAGTGTCGGTGAGTATTTCATATCTAAGCGCAGGTTAGATTCAATCATTCTAAATCGCAGAAGATTGATGGCCTGATCAAGAGAGCCTTTAATAGAAACCTGGGTGTGGGTACTTGGAGAAAACTTAGAAAAACCCAGAAAGATTTCTACCAGCTCTTTACATCTCTTGGCCCCACTCTTCATGTCTTCTAAATCAGACAGAGCATCCGGTGACCAGTCGTCTTCCAGAGAAAGAAGCGACAGGGCCGCTAAAATCCCCGCCAGTGGGTTATTTAATTCGTGGGCAATAGAACTCGAGATAATCCCTAATTCATCCACTGAAGAGGCTTTTTTGGCCGGCTTCTCTCCGCTTTTTTGGATTTGGTTTTTATCAGTTGTATAAAAAACAAAATACGAAACTTGAATTAAATTAATAGGAAAATCAATGCGTCTGATTTTATAGAAGTTCTGGAAGATTTCCGCACTTTCTGAATCTTTAAAACGCAGGCATTCTTTTGGAAGAATTCCAATCTTGGCAAAAGATTCGTTGTAAATAAGAAGATCCCCAAGGCTTGAAATAACGGCCATAGGGTAAGGGATTTTTGAGAAGATCTTTTTCCAAAAATCAATTTCGCCATCACTTTTAACTAGCTTTTGATCGAGGATCTGAAGTGTGCGCATACAAGTTGAAAGTAGAAGCTCGACAAACTCAGCATCTTTTTTCACATCGAAATGCTTGAAACGCATAAAAAGA
This sequence comes from Bacteriovorax stolpii, assembly GCF_002872415.1. Taxonomy (GTDB): domain Bacteria; phylum Bdellovibrionota; class Bacteriovoracia; order Bacteriovoracales; family Bacteriovoracaceae; genus Bacteriovorax; species Bacteriovorax stolpii. The sequence continues at coordinate 2,951,195 of NZ_CP025704.1, forward strand.
TAATAATCTTCACTTGGAAGCTTAAAAATAAGAGAGTTCTCATCAACCTGCAGTTCTTCCTGAGAAAGCCCACTGCTTGTGACCAGGGCAAGAGCTTGAAGCTCATTGCTCTTTTTTAAAAAACTTTTAAAATGCGTGTTCCAACTAAGAAGAGACTCTTCTTGTAAAAGTAGCATCTCTAAATCGAGGATGGATTCAAAAATCTTTTTTGACTCCGCTCCATTGGCCTCGATATTAATTTCATCCAGGTAAGTTTTAATAACATCGTAAAGCCTCTCGCTTTCTTTGATTCTCTCCTGAATCTGCAGGTGACGCTCGGCCAGGAAGAATTTATCAATGAAATGCGAGATCTCTTCATAAGAATTGAAATTGATCTTACTTACTGACAGCCCATCGCTTTGGTCCTGGGCCGGCAGAACAATCATCTTATTTTTAAAACGACTTACTTTTCTCAGGTTCTTTTTCTCTACAAAAAAAAGCCCGGGAGTAAAGTCATCTAAATCTTGAATATTGGTGGCGTACTTGATTTTCTCTTCTTGCAAAACGCGAACAAGAAACTCTGATTGATCTTTTGAGATCAAGTTTGGATCGACAACGAATTGGATTTTGGTTTTCCCTTTAGCCTTCATTGGATTTTACTTTTCTCGAACCGTCGTGGAAGTGAAGGTTAAATGACACTCCTTTTGGAGCTTTATCAAAATCACTCGTAGAAGCTACCACTTTCCCCGCCTCTGTTTCCAGGTAACCATAACCACGCTCTAAAACGTTTTTAGGGTTTAAGACTTTTAAGACATCGCGGGATTTATCCAGGCGGTGGTGATAGTCCTTAAAACGTTCTTTTAGAATCTGCTTCATCCTCTCTAAGTTTTCATCCAGGCTTAAATAGAACTCATGAATGTTCGTGAGTTCATGTAAACGCTGATGAATAGCACATCTTGAAAGGCGCTTTTGAAAAGAGGCCAGCCTCGAAAGAAGAATATTTAAAATAGCATGCGGATGAGCATGCTTAAGCCTGTTTTCCAGACGGCTCATCTTATAATCCATCACATTCTTTAAGCGCGAGCGAAGATTGGTCATTTTGTCTTTAATCATCGTCTGGTGATGAGTGATGACTTCCGCTGCCGCTGACGGCGTTTCACAGCGAAGATCGGCGACAAAATCAGAGATAGAAAAATCGACTTCGTGTCCGACGGCACTGATAATAGGGATCGGGCAATTAAAAATATCGTAGGCTAATCCTTCATCGTTGAAGGCCCATAAATCTTCTAAACTTCCTCCCCCGCGGGCAAGGACGATCAAGTCGATTTTTTTAGCTGGCTCAGCTTCCATTGAATACTTAATCACATTGTGAAGAGAAGCACGGATCGCCCTTGGAGCATCGTCCCCCTGAACTAATGTCGGAATCACTAAGAGATCCATCCAGATAGAACGGCGGCGGTAAATATTAATGAAGTCCTGCAGGGCCGCTCCTCTTTGAGCGGTAATGATGGCCACGCGTTTAGGCATTTGCGGGATCGGCTTTTTTTGATCCATATCAAAAAGGCCTTCGCTGGCGAGTTTTCTTTTTAATTTTTCAAACTGCTCTTTTAAATCCCCTGTTCCCACCGGAACAATTCTTTTTACGATGATTTGAAACGTTCCTCTTTTTGGATAAACGTTGATATCACCGACAACCACAACCTTCGATCCATCTTTGATGGTTTTCATTAGAGGGTTTCTTAGGGCATCCATTTTAAAAAGGGCAGCACTAATAGCTGAGTCTTTATCTGAGAGCGTGAAGTACCAGTGCCCAGATGAGGACAATGATAAATTGGTGATCTCTCCTTCGATGGAAACGTTAGAGAATTCATGTTCGAGTAAATTTTTGATTTCCCCGACGATTTCGGAGACTTTTTTAACTTCTAGACTCATTGCCTACTAGTATTACTAAAACGATGGAGCGTGAAAAGTTTAAAGGCCTGTTGCTAGGAGTTATTTGGGCAAAAAAAAGACCCGCCGAAGCGGGTCTTATAAGTTTTTTAGAATTTTAGGGTCTTGATCAGGCCGATATTTTTTAAATAATTGATGGCCTGGTTGACTTGGTAGTCTTCACCTGGGGCCACGCGCTTAGAATCCTCTTCATCATCTCCAGCAACGACCGGCTCTTTTGCTTCAGGTTTTTTCGCCTGCTTTTTCTTTTCTCTCATCGCTTTAAATCTTTCCGTGCGCTCGATTCTTTCTTTAAGCTCCTGCTCTTCGCGGATCTTTTTTTCTTCTGCTGTTTCAATCGTCGCTGTTAAGTGATTCTTTAAATCTTTTTCTCTGATGAAACTCGACTCTTTTCTGTTTTCATCATACCACTCGCCTTCAGCTTCACCGATTGTGACATCAGGATTGATTCCTACGGCCTGGATCTTTCTTCCAGAAGGAGTCATGTACTGGGCGATTGTCAGTTTCACACCGCTTGCATCATCGATTTTTGCCACAGACTGAACTGAACCTTTACCAAAAGACTGAGTCCCCATGATGATGGCGCGTTTAGCATCTTGTAGGGCACCCGAAACGATTTCAGAAGCTGAAGCTGAAGAGCCGTTAATCAGCACCACAAGTGGCACTTCAAGCTCTTTATATCCACTCTTTTTCACGTAACGGATTTCTTTATTTTTTGGATCGCGACCTTCTGTTGAAACAACGATTCCATCTTTTAAGAAGATTGAAGACACATCGACTGCCTCATCCAGTAATCCACCTGGGTTTGAGCGCAGGTCAAGGATTACACCCTTTAAAGGTTCTTTCTTTAGCTGCTCTCTCATTTTCTTTAGAGCATCAACAATATACTCAGCTGATTTTTTCTGAAACTGAGTCAGGCGAACGTAAGCATAAGCATTTTGTAGCAATTCATACTTAACCGGCCTTAGGTAAACAATCTCGCGAGTGAGTTCAAAATTTTTCACTCCGTCCACGCCATCTCTGACAATTCCCAGGACGATTTTTGATTTCATTTTTCCACGTAGTTTATCGATGGCCTGCTGAAGACTTGCTCCTACCATCGACTCGTGATTGATTTCTACGATTTTATCTCCCGCTTTGATTCCCGCCTTAAATGCTGGTGAATCTTCAATCGGAGTAATAATAACCAAAACACCATCTTTTTGAGTGACTTCAATTCCAAGTCCACCAAACTCTCCCGATGTCTCTTCCTGCATTTTTGAGAAGACTTCGCTATCGAGATAAGCAGAGTGAGGATCAAGGGTATTCATCATCCCGTTGATGGCCCCTTCAATAAGCTTATCGGTGCTGACTTCGCGGTAATACTGCGACTCAATAAGGTAGAGAACCTTGTTGAAGAGTTCTAATTTTTCATAACGTGATTTTTTTGCAAGATCTTCTGCTGGAGCTGCAAAAGCAGCACTAGACATTAACGACAGACCGACCAAGAGACTGGTCACAGCTCTCTTCATAACGACTCCTTCCATGGTTATTTGCCTAGTGAGATGAATTTTTCGCGAGCGATTTCTTATCTAACAGCAAATATGTATTTTGAGCTAAATTATTTTTTCTAACTTCGAAATAAATTCTTCCCTCTCCCAGACCATTGCCTGATCTTGGATTGGTGAAACCTACGACCTGCGCATCCTTGACGCTGTCGCCGTTTTTAACTGAGTAATCAAACTGTCCTAAAAGAACAGTGCGGGTATCGTTCCCATGGTCAATCATCAGGACATTCCCGTAGTTTGCCAGCGTCCCGGTATAAACGATCTTACCGGCCTTAGTAGCGCGCACTTCATTTTTCCCGTGGAAATTAAACGTCACACCTTTTTTCTGGTATTCCATTGCCTGGTAAGAATAGATTGGTGGATAAAACTCTCCACCTGACAAAGGCTGAGAAGGAATCTTGATTTCTTCGGTTATTTGCATTGGGGCCAGGCGCTCGCGCTCTTCGACGATCCTTTTAGACTTCTGGTTGATGGCCAGCTTGTTTTTTTCTTCGTCAAAACGGGCCTTCATATCAGCATTATTTTTTGTCTGCTGATCCAGCGAGTTTCTAAGTTCGCGGCGTCTTTCTTCAAGCTCTCCCATCACGGCCAGGAGTTCTTTTTCCGTATCCATCGACTCTTGAAGCTTAGCGTATAGTCCATCGACGTCAGTCTGAAGGGCCTTGTTGGTCTTCATCATTCCATCGAGATCAGCAAGTCTCTTCTGCAGCTTTTCGATCATAACTTTTCTAGCAAGCATATCAGAAGAGTTTTCAGTATTTTCTAGTTTATTTAAAAGCACACCCATCAGAAGATTTTTAGTCTGTGAGTAGTTCTTTTTTAGCGTCTCGCTGTCGAAATCGGCATTTCTTCTGGCAGAGGCCAGGCTTTCTTCAATGCGTGCTCTTTCTTCAGCAAGCTTAAGATACTTTTTATTGTTAAGTCCCAATGTCACTTCAACATTGGCCACTTCTTTAGCTAAAGTCTGGATGTTTTTATTTTGATCCTGAAGCTTGCGCTTCATCTCAAAGACGTTAAGTTTATCAGCACTCTCTTCCTTGGCCTGCGGCACGCCGACAGCAGACTGAGCTGACACAGCTCCAGTCAAAACGATCAATGGAATAATAAGAAGAGACCTGGCCATCATCACGAGCGGCTCTCCCACTGGTATCTTTTGGCGTGAAGAAAGATCCCTACAATAAAGACAGCAAGGGCCACCAGAAGGTTGATTAATTGAGGCATTCCTAAAATAAAAGTGAAAGCGACAGAAAGAATGAAGATTAATGTCAGTCCATTTAAGGCCATCTTTAGTCCTACTTTCTTCTTTCTTTGGTAACTTTCAAGCAGATATGAAGCTTCGGCGATCTTCGCTCTTACAGAAAGAAGAGAGATCGTCCAGAAGATGAAAACAATGAAAAGATACAGCGAGTATCCCCATGTTTTAATCACGCCGATAAATTGAGCACGCTTATCTGCAATCTGGTCATTTGATTTGATCGCTCCAAGAGTGATGTTGCCTTCCCCTACTAAGTGAGAAAGGTAATCGCGGACTAAATCCTTTGCTCTTGGTTTAAGGTCTTTTGTATAAATAACTTTTAACCCGGCATAGTTTAAATCCAGGTTGGAATCAGTCATGTCCACCTGAAGTGAACCTAAGATATTTTTAACTTCTTCTTTGATCTGCGCTTCTGAAAGAATCTCAACTTTAAAAACTCCAGGGAGTGCGCTCATCTGGCGGGCCACTGACTGGTAAGATTCACTTGAAGCAATCAGCGCATAGAAATAATCCCCCGCTTTATTTTCAGGAATCATTCTGGTGAATTGCTCTTCTAAGTAGTTTTTTTGTCCGATTGAGAAAACAAAAAGAATAGAAAAGAAAAACAGAAAGAAGCCTCTTACTGGAGACTTAAATAAAATTTTAAAAAACTGAATTAGATAAAACATGCATTCCCCGAATACACTAAACGTCCATTGTCTAAATGAATAATTCGGCCGGTGAAACTCTTAATGAGATCCTTATTGTGAGTGGCCCACACGACAGTTAATCCGCGCTTAACATTGTACAGGTTAAGCACATCAAAAAGCCTTCTGGTGTTGTCGATATCAAGTGATGATGTCGGCTCGTCTGCAATTAAAACATCCGGGCGAGTCAGAAGCGCTCTGATAATAGCGACCTTTTGCTTAAGGCCCCCATTGGCGTCGTTAATTTTTAAATGAAGTCTGTCTTTGATTCCCAGGATGCGGGCAAGTTCATTCAGGTCTTGAACGAACTCTGCCTTGTTGGCATAGATTGAAGAATCATATGAGAACATTAAGTTCTCTTCACAAGTGTATTTCCCCATTAAACGTAAATCTTGAAAGACGTTGGAGATGAATAGACTTTTTTTACCTGAACCTTTTTCTGGTCTGATCACACGCCCTGAAGTCGGGTCTTGTAATCCTGAGAGAACTTTTAGAAGAGTTGTTTTCCCTGCACCACTAGCACCCGTAAGAAAAATAATTTCTCCACGCTCAATTGTTAATTGAACATTTTTAAGGGCCATAATTTCGTCGAATTGAACCGAGACGTCTTCACAATAAAAAATGGGACCTTTCTGGCCTTGTTGTTGTGGAGCTTTCATAGTTCTGTGGTTCGCTGTTTGAGAAAAATTTTGCATACTGACCATCACTCCTAAGTCCATCACAGAAATCGTCCTGATTCCTGCAGGAAATCCATACTAGATTTCCTAGCTAAATTTTAGCCTACATTTGGATTTTTAGATAGAAAATTGAATATCCATCAATTTTCCTCAGGTACTTTTTATAGGATTAACTAAAAGACCCGTCAATAACACCCTCTGCTAGGAGAAGTTCATAGGCAGAAGTCGAACAATAAACGTTCGGGATGAAGTTGTTACTGTTAAAAAGTCTGGAAATCAGCGAATTCTCGACGTCGGCCAGAAGCTTGATCTCCCCGTTTTCCATGGCCATCTTCACTGGATCGCGGTCCAGCAGGATGTTGTGCTTGCCGGTCGTTGAGCCGCGGGCCACGTTTTTAGGGGATTTGACGAACATAATCGACTTTTTCGGGATATCGGAAATGACCCAGTCAGAGGGTCCACCTTTTTTCTTTAGGAACTCTTCAATCTCTAAAAACTTCGCATGGGCGCGCTTGTAGTAGCGCTCAAGCGCCTGCGGGTCGTCCTGAGACAGAAGTCTCGACTTAAACTCCTCGCAACGAATCGCTTTTCCACCACTGGCCAAAAGAATCACGCGGGCCATGTCTTTAATCTTTGGATTTTTATCCAGGTCACCATTGTTGTAGTGCTTGTGAACTAAAGTCATGAAGTAATTGTCGTTGAAGCCGTAAAACTTCATCGGGTCTTTTTCGATCATCTCCAGCAGTTCGCTATATTTGTAAATGAAGCCTTTTTCTAAAAGATAATAACAAACTCTCTCAGCAATCGAGTCAAACTTCGCTCCACGAGGAGAGCGGATAACTTGTGAGTACCAGGAAAAACGGCTAGTCAAAAAGTCTTCCACACAGTGAAGGGCATTGTGACGAATCGTTAAGATGTCGTGGTTGTCTACGCGCTTAACCTGAAAGTGATATAGAAGATAATCGCGGTCGTATGAACCGTATGAAAGACCTGTGTAGTGAGCGTCTCTTAAGAGGTAGTCCATGCGGTCACAGTCAACTTCAGAGTGCAGGATTTGGTTTGCAAGAATAGACTCGTCTACTCCCTTAACTAAATCAGAAATCCTCTGCGGGTTGATGCCGTATTTTTTTAGAATATAAGTAATCCCACCCGGGTAATCTGTGTTTTTAATGATAAAAGCACCTAGGTTTTCATGGTCATCAGGAAGACCTTTTCCACCTTTCGCTTTTGTCGTCTCGCCGTACTCAATGTAGGCCATCTCTGTCGTGTGCGAGAACATAAACGTTCCCAAATCGTGCATTAAGGCCGCAAGACGCAAGCTCTTGTGATACACGCACTCAGGGGTTAAACAGCTTGCATCCATCAGTTCTTTTTCACTAACGGCGCGTCCGCACGACTCCAGGATTTTATGAGCGTTAAACATTACACCAATTGAATGGTGAAAGCGCGAATGCTCAGCTCCCGGGAAAACGTAACAAGAAAATCCCAGCTGCTTAATCCATCTTAAACGTTGATAAAACGGGCTGGAGATGATTTCAAATTCAATCGGGTTAAGCTTGATGAAGCCGTAGATTGGATCGTAAATGACGTGATTTTTTTGGTTAGGTTGTGAAGCCTTTAGGCCTTCTGAGTTTGCGACATCCATGTTCACACTTCTTTTTAGACAAAAAGGCCCACTCATCTATGAGCGGGCCTTCGTTTAATTAATTAATGTAGGTTCTTCTTAAGATTTTTAGTTTCTTTCTTTTTCTTCTTAACCGTGATCATTACTTTTTGCTGAATAAGCTCAAGCATGATCTTTGCTTCTCTTCTAAGATCGTTATCATTTACGAAGCGGTAGAAGTTTTCAATATCGATTGCAGTTCTAAAGTTCCTCGGAGTCTTCGGGCTCTCTACGACTGCTTCTGTATTTGTTTCTAGTGACATGGTGTATCCTCCAACTTTCTAATATTACTGTATTTCACCTAACAATTACAACAAATTAAGCTTCCTTATCGAACTCAACTCCGTAAGAGTGAAGTTTGTTGTATAGAGTCTTAACTGTAATTCCAAGAACTTTAGCCGTTTTTGTCTTGTTTCCACCTAGGTTTTCAAGAGTTCCCATGATGTGGTTTTTCTCTAGTTCTTCTAGTGTTACGTGTTGGAACTCAACCGGCTTAGCTGCTACTGGAGCTGCTGCTACGATTTTTGCTTCAGAAGCAGACTGGATGTGCTCGTCCAGGTGTAGTTTTTCAATGATTGATCCTTCTGCAAGGATGTAAGCGCGCTCTACTACGTTTTGTAGCTCTCTCACGTTTCCTGACCAGTTGAACTCTGTTAGAGCTTTGATCGCAGATGGAGAGAAAGACTTATGAGCTTCTTTCGCTTTATTTTGGTTAAGGAAGAAGTTCGCCATTAGTTCAATATCTTCTTTTCTTTCTCTTAGAGCTGGAGCTTTAAGAACAACTGTACTTAGTGCGAAGTATAGGTCTTCTCTGAATTTTCCTTCGCGCACTAGTTCCATAAGGTCTTTAGTTGAAGCAGAGATTAATCTTACGTCAGACTTAAAGAAACCATTGTCAGCTTTAATTCCCATTTTATTGTTAATGAACTGAACAAGTTTATTTTGGATAGCAGGAGTCATCTTTTCAATTGAGTTGATGAAAAGAGTTCCGTAATTTGAAACTTCAAGCATTCCCATGTGGTTTTCAAGACCAAACATTTCACGGTCAAGCTGAGCTTCGTTCATTGTTGAACAGTCTACAGTTACGAAAGCTCTGTCACGACGGTGTGATCTGCAGTGAATACGACGTGCGATCATTTCTTTACCAGTCGCCGCTTCACCCATGATGAAAGCAGAGATTTCTTTATCAGCAATTCTATCTACCAGAGCAAGAAGGTCTTTCATTGCCTGTGATCTACCGATGATTTCTTTTTCTAAGATTTTGAAAGAATCTTGAATCTTCACTCCAGAGCGTGACTCTTGAAGTTCTTTTTCTTTAAGTTCAATTGTACGAAGTAGAGCTTCGTTAAGGTTTTTAGCAGCAAGGTACATTTTCATGTTTTGGATTGGGCTCTTGATGTCTGCAAGGATCGACATACCAAAAGTCATATCTTCACGTGAGAACTCACGAGAGTTATCCAACATTTGACAGTGGATTGAACCAATAACAACACCGTCAGCAGAGATTGGAAGACAAAGCTCAGCTTTTACACCTAGAGCAGCTTCTCTTGTGAAAACCGGGTCTCTTTCTACTGTATTTGAAAAGTATCCTCTTTTTGTACGAGCGATATACCCAGCAGCACCAACACCTTTATCTAGAACCAGGCCGTTTGTTACTGCGTGTGCGTCTTCTGACATAAGGATTGCTGAACCGTTTTCCAGGATTTTGTAGACCTGAACTTTATGAGCGTTCATATGACCTTTGAAGAAAGCGTTTAGAGATGTAAAAAAGTGTGCTTCATCTAGGCTTAAAAGAAGAGATGAAGTTAGGTTTTCTAGGCTTGTCTTGTTGTTAATCATTGAACTAGTCATTGTAGAACTCCTGGACAATTTAGTATTAAAAACTGCGTTGCGTTACTCAGTAAATAATACAGTGCGTCTGAATATTTTACAAGACTAAAATGCTCGGTTGTCTAAAATTTTTTCCACATTTACGTGATTTCTAGAACTTATACCATCTAGGACTTATACAATTCCCGAATCCAGCGGTAATGGCCCCTAAAATCCCCCCATCACGGTCCATAATGTAGATATTTTGGTCGGCCTTCACTCGTGAGATAACACGCTGGCTAGTAAAGGCGATAAACTCCCCATCATTCGAATAGCTCGGGTCTTCATTAGAACCAAAATCCTTCGTCAGGCGGGCCAGACCCTGGCCATCAGATGAGATTCTGAAAAGGTCAAAAGAGTTATCCAGCCAAGAAGAGAAAACGATCTCTTTCCCGTCCGGTGAAAAGCGTGGAGTTGCATTGAACTGACCGACGAAGCTGATCCTCTTTACATTAGATTCGGTCCCGCGCGGGTCCATCGTGTAGATCATGGCCTTTCCAGGTCTATCAGATAAGAACGTCATTAATGAACCATCGTATGTAATAGAAGGGTCAACGTCCGAAGCAAAGTGACTAGTGATTTTTCTTAACTCTTGAGTCGCCAGGTTCATCTCATAAATTTCAGCGTTTCCTGAAACTGTCAGAGTAAGCGCAATACTCTTTCCACCTGTTAAGAAGATAGCTCCCGAGTTCACCCCATCTCTATTAGAGATGATTTTAGTTTCGCGAGTTCTCATGTCCATTAGATAAAGGTCGTTGTTTCTTTTCTTAGCTGAGTTGGAAATCAGCGAGTATATCAGGTAGCGGCCATCTTGAGACATAGAAGGAGAAATAACGATCCCGCCATGGTTTGTGATCTGAGTGACATTTTTTCCATCGAAGTCCATCATATAGACTTCTTTCACCGTTTTCTTTCCTCTTGTGTTTCTATCTGAAACAAAGACGATCTTAGAAGTAAAGATTGAATCCTTTCCGATGATTTGTTTATAAACACCGTTGGCCATCTCGTGCCCTTCTTTACGAAGAGTCGCGATCGTTACCATTTCTGTTTTGTTATAAATTTGCTTTCTGTTTTTAATATCTTCGAAAACAACCGTTACCTTCATGCCCTCGCCGGCCTTATCAACCGATGCCGTTCCTAAAAAGCGCACACCTTTAGACTGCCAGTACTCATAGTTTGTCGGCTGGCGAACAGATGTATTATTAGGAGCTGCTTCTACCAAGAAGAATTTCTTTTGGTAAAAAGAAAAATCGTTTCTCATCAGCTTTACGAGCTCTGAAGCTGCCGTTTTTTGAGCCGCTGTTAAATTTCCTGACATATATGGATCTTGAATGACCATTTTATCTTTTTCTAATGTAGCTTCACCAACAGCGACGATTGTCAGGTTATCATCCTGAGCAAATGCACCCACTGAAAGGAAAATCATCATAGCGACTAATAAACTTTTCATAAAACCTCTTATAAAGGGAAACCTAACAATATATCACCATTCATGGCCCTTCTTCCGAACTCTTCTTTAAGTGCCGGAAAAGGAGACGCTGTTTTCACAGCTTCGACTGCTCTTTGATCAAACTCATTGTCCCCACTTGACTGGTACACAACAGCTCTTGTGACTTCACCACTCATATTAAGCCATACGCGAATGCGGGCCTTGTAGTTTTTATCCATCAAGAAACTTGGAAGTTTCCAGTGAGGGCGAACTAAATCCGGAAGTCTTGAAGCATAGGCCTGGAAAGCTGTCATTTCAGCAGCTCCACCTTCTCCATACATCGCCGTTCCTTTAGATAATTTATTTCCAGAAAGAACCAGGTCTTTTAGTGCTGTCTCTTTACTGCCGTAAGCCCCTTTTTCAGCTTTCTGAGTTCCTTCAGAATCAACTTTTTTGTTTCCAATCGTCTTAAGTTTACTCAAGAAATCTTTTCTTTTCTGAGCGGCCTTTGCTTCTTCAAAAGTCGGACCAGCATCCGGTTTTTCTTCTGCGACTTTTGGTTCTTCTTTTGGTTCTTCTTTCGGTTCCGGTTTAGCTTCAACTTTTTCTACCGGCTTTTCAATCTCTGGAGCTTTTTCTTCACGTTTAGCTTCCTCTACACCACTTGAAAGATTTTTAAGTTCATTCAAAGTATGAGTTGGCATCGCCACCATATCGACTCGAACTGAGGCCTGGATCAACTCCAGGTTTTTTTCTCTTTCTGCGCGATTAAGATCAAACGCGACCTTTCCACCAATTAAAGTAGAGGCCACAAGTGCTGCGTGGATATAGGTCGAACGCCTTAAAAAGAAGTTAAACCCAGGGTGATTAAATTTTGGAGTTTGAAAGACTCTCATTCTTTATTGCTTCTTGTCTTTATTTTTTATCTTCTGTAACAGTAACCAGTGCAATCTTCTGGATTCCACCGCGCTTTAAGTGCGACATCAGTCTTGCCACTTTTCCATAAGCGAGACCGAAGTCTGCGCGAAGGAAAACCGTGTCTGTATTATTGGCCTTAAACTGCTTTTGAATTTCAGGAACCAATTCCCCTAAAAGCATTTTATCTTTCCCCAGGAAAAACTCTTCAGACTTACTGATTGAAACAATCACCTGAGTAGCGTTGAGGTTGACCGGGTTTACTTCTTTTGTTTTTGGCAAGTCGAGCTTAATTCCGTTTAACATTAAAGGGGCCGTTACCATGAAGATAACTAAAAGAACCAGCATTACGTCTACTAGTGGTGTGACGTTGATGTCGGAAATGGCTCCCTTTTTTTTACCTGTGCTAAATCCCATTTTAAACTCCGTACTATTCGATTACTGAACGCTCAACAACGTTAATGAAATCTTGTCCAAAGCTCTCCATTTCAGAATTCACTTTTTCGTTGATGCTGTTAAAGTGGTTGTAAAACCAAACGGCAGGAATCGCTGCTGCCAGACCTACTGCTGTCGCAACCAGGGCTTCAGCAATACCGGGAGCAACAGCATCGATTGATCCACCACCACCAGCAAGACCGGCGAAAGCGTCGATGATCCCCCAAACAGTTCCGAATAATCCTACGAATGGAGTTACTGAACCAATTGAAGCAAGTGTTGGCAGAAGTTTACTTAGTTCGTCGTTAGTTTCGTTTGCACCTTTTTTAAGACCGCGCTCTAAAACACCCATTCCAAAATTCTGGAAGTGAAAAGCTAAACCGCTTTGGTGTTGACCAGAGTAAGCCTCTTTCATTTTCACTAATTCTTTATAACCGTTTGTATAAAGAGCTTTGTATGGTGAAAACGGAAGCATCTCTGACTTAATCATGATGTCTTTTAAGTTTTCTGAGTTTTGGTAAATTTCATAAAAACGTTTATTGTTTTCTTCAACTTCAGAGAAAAGTTTTTTCTTCTTTAAGATGATGGCCCAAGAATAAACCGAAGCGGCAACTAAAAGTCCCAGTACGATTTTAACAATAATTCCTGAATGCCAGATAATGTTGAGAATATCTAATTTTGCGCCTTCCACAGTCTTTGACTCCTGATGAAATAAAGAATTTTTTATGCCTTAATATCATAGACAATTTTTCTTAAATTATTAAGTTAAATCGTCTAATCCCGATAGATATACTCTGGTTTCTTCTTCAGAGTGTATTGCAGATATCCGACAGCGAAGGCCACCAGAATAAGAAATGAAGCCCATCCAATTTTTCTTGTTGGCGCAAATGGCGAGTAAATCTCTCCCCACACCGGATCAAGACTCATAAGAGAAAAGGCCGGAATGATGAACACTGAAAGAAACAACGCCGGAAGCGTCCAGTTTTTTCGTCTCCACTCTCCACTATAAAGGAGAAGGAAAAAAAGCGGATAAAGTTTGAACGTTATCGTTTGCTCGTAAACAAAAGTTGCTGCCGTAAAAAAGTAAAATAAAAACGGGAATAAAAAAATTCTCTTTAAACGTGTTTTGTCATCTCTGATTGGATAAAAAACATCGAGAATAACCAGGAGAACATAATCGACCGAAAAAAAAATGAATGTCCCGGCAATGGATAAGATCAAACGATCAATCTCAACAATCATCGTTTTATTAAACCTCATCTCGGCGATTCCCATCAAACCAATGATAAGAAATAAAATCGCCACAAACACTTCCAGTCTCGGAGTCTGAATACTATTGCGGAAGTAACTCTTAAGCGAAAAGATCTTTTTAGTCTTTAAATTAACAAAAAGCATCGTGAGATAAAACACTACCAACTTGGAGATGATGATAAGAGTCCATCCCCTGTCTCCAATCCAGTCGCCAATCGTCCTGATGTTGTGATTTAAAAGAAGATGGAAATAAGACACCAGAGAAATCAAAATAAGATGAAAACCCCACAAAAAGGCATAGAAGAAAAAATAAATGAGCATCTGGCGCCCTAAAGGAGAGCGGAAAAAGGCCAGAGTCTCTTCATAATAGTGGGACAGTGTCTCTTTCATTAAAAACGACTTGGTTTAGGCCTTAGCCAGTTGAGCTGAAGCTCGGGCGAAGGGTAAATCTGAGCGTATTTTTTATAAAGAGTGTTCGACTTTGTCAGTGCATCGATCTTCTCTAATAAAGTCAGGTAAGTGTTCCAGATTTTCAAGTCACTTTTTAAAAGAGCATCCATCTCTGTTGTCACCTCAAACTGCTCCTGGAAGCTAAAGCCCTTTTCCAGAAGAAGTGTGTTGTATTTTTTTAGATGGTCATCAATAAGTTTTTTATTAAATGGCTTCCCATTGAAATTAGAGCCTAAGTAAGACTCCAGGTCTTTTGAGAGCACATAGTTTTTAAAATAGCCGCTTCTGGCCCTTAAAAAGTCTTCAAAGAGAATCAAAGAGATCTCAACCTTAGATAGATCCATTGTCCTGATAAAAGGCTGAGACAATAAGAAGATGTATTCTTTGTCATTGGTCGGCAGGGCCGCATGGATGACTTCAGTTGTGTCTAAAAGAAGAATTTTAATTTTCTTTTCATAGATTCCCTGCTTTTCTAAAAGTTCAATAAATGACTTTTCCAGGTCGTATTCCGGCTTGTGGAAATCCCATTTTAAAAACGTCGCATTTTTTACCAGCCATAACTCAGAAAACATATTCCAGAATTCTTCCTGCCCGGGAACGTTGTAGCGTTTCATATCGTCGCGTTTTTTCTTATCTAAGAAAACGCGTTTTTCTTCCTGTTTCTTTTTTAACTCATCTTCCAGTCCATCTTTTTTAATCAAGTCTTTAATTGAGTTAAAATCCAAAAGCTCTTTGCCTTCCCCTTCTTTAGCAGCAGGAGCAGCTTCTTCTTTTTTAGCTTCGCCATGCCCTTCGGCCGCATTGGCAGATAAAGACATGAGTAGAGAAAGGAGGATTAATGATTTCATTAGCGCACCTTTGATTTCCCCTGAACGTACTGATCATACAGTCTCGCCCAGTAATAAAGGTCATTGATATCGAGATTGAGTCCGTCAAAAAACTTTGAGTACTCTTCTTCAAAACAAACATTCTTTTTATCGCTTAAGTAATCGGCCATGATAAAGCCTTCATAGGGGCCTACGACCACTGAATACCAGTTGTTCTCTCCATATAAAAGAAACTCTTTTCCATCCTTAGATGTTTCTTTCATCACTTTTACCGGATGATTACAGCTGATTGTGGTTAAAACCTGTGAATAGCGGGATGCATTCTGATGTACGTTCCCCATCATCTGATTGAAGTACTTCACTCCCACTAATGTTTTAGTCAACGGTGCCGTTGTCTGAGCGCCGAGATTAAAACTTAAAATAAGCATCATGCTTAAAATAGTTTTAGACATTATACCTTCCATCTAAATTGGATCGTCTCCCACTCGTGACACTGAGGGCATCTCCAGAAAAGGCTGTCTGAATTGTATCCACACTGACGGCAGTAGTGTTTTGCCAATGTCTGGTGAAGATTGTCCAGTAGTCCTCTGGTCTGAGTAAGAGCTTCATCTTTCTTTTGCAGCTCAATTAAAAGTTTAATGTATTCTACCTTCATCACTTCTGATGAGTTTTTGTTAGTGTCCATCCAGCCCTTTAAAAGTTCAAAGGCTTCATTGATCATGCCCGCTTCTTTTAATAAACGAACTTTAGATAAAACCACAGACGCTGATGTCGTCAGGTCTTTATCATCTAAATCCAGGAAGTACTTTCTTAAAACTTCCAGGCGGGCCTGATAATCTTTTTTCAGGGCTTCATTACTTGTCTTAAAGTCTTCGCCGATTGAAACGAAAACAAAAGACGCATACATTGGATGCTCTTTTAAAATCTCAAGTAACAAGTATTTTGCCTGCTCTAAATCTCCACTTACTAAAAATAATTTTAGACGCAGGATTTTTGCCGACACACTTGGGGCAAATCTAAAAGCATCTTCCAGGTCTTCTTCACATTTCTTGAAATCACCTTTTTCAAAATACTGTTTCGCTTTTTGAACAAGAATGTGTGAAATCGTTTCGGCCTGGTTGTTGTGCCCTACTTTAGAAAGCATAATGCGGTAGTTGTACGCCTGGTCCCAATCCTCGATATCTTCATAGATACGGCACAGGGCCTGGATCACTTCAAACTGGTCGCGGTTGATTTTTAAAACATCGCGGTAAGTTTCAATCGCTTTATCAATGAATCCACCTTTATCAAAATCCAGTGCCAGCTCTTTAAGTGCGCGCAGACGATGAGATTCTGAAATGTTTTCGCGGGCAATAAGCGAGCGGTGAATGCTGATTGCTTTTTCAATTTCGCCGTTACTTCTAAAAAGTCCTCCGAGCGCGAAATAAGTCTCGATGGTTTCACGGTTAATATCCACTGCACTTAAAAATTCCTTGATCGCCAGGTCTTTGTTTCCTGAGATCAGGTATTGAGTTGCATTCAGGAAAATCTTTGATTGAGCTTCAAAGATTGAGTTTCTATAACGCTTAGAAAGTTTTGCACCTGTCTCTTTTTCAATCAGGTAATGATAAACCAGTACGATGGTGATTAAAATCGCCACCACGGCCAGTAAATGTTCTTGTATCCAAGGGAGAATTGCTTCCATTATTTCTTTATAACCTATTTAAACATTAAACGTGGAGACTGATCCATCGTTGCAATAGAACTCAGGTTTAGTCTGCTGATGCTTTCTTCTAAAGATCCCATCAAATCAAACAGTCCTACTTTCTTTTTCTTTTCAATAAATTTTAAAGCGAACTCATCTTTCATTTTCATTTCAGTGTGAATTGCTCTTCCGGCTGTCCACAAACTTCCCATCTCATCAACCAGACCGATGTTCTTAGCTTCTTCACCCGAGAAGATCTGTCCTTGAGCGTGTTCAGTAATGTCGCCTTTAATCTTGTCAGCTCTGCGCTTTAAGATGTCGTTGATAAATTGCTTGTGAACTCCGGCAATCAGTTTGTTCATCATATCTGATTCTTCCTGAGTTAGTGCGCGTGCAGGATTTCCCGCATCTTTATAACGTCCAGCCTTTACTGTTTGTGGGCTTACTTTTGCAAACTCATAAAGCTTTGAAAGATCCATAAACTCCATGATCACCCCAATAGAACCAGTCAGAGTTCCCGGGCTTGCCCAGATCTTTCTTGTTGCTGAACCAAGATAGTATCCACCACTGGCCGCGATACCACCGAAAGAAGCATAGATTGGTTTCTTTTTGTCGATACGTTGAATCTCTTCATAAATTTCCTGAGTCGGTCCAACAGCACCGCCCGGAGAATCAATTCTTAAAATGATGGCCTGAAGTTGTTTGTCTTCTTCAGCAATTTGCAGAAGTTCGATTGTGTCTTTTGAATCCATGATCACCCCATCAACAGTGATAACACCGATGTGAGCGCTATTAGACTTTTTCTGAACCAGCGAGGTCTCATTAAAAGCATTCATAGTGATAAAAGCAAAAGCGATTAAGATGACGAAGAAAACGAAAACCATGGCGAAAATGCCAAATAAGGCCTTGGTATTTTTAGATGAGGTCACAAAAACTCCATTTTTTGATCAAAACTAAAATAAATCCCTTCTATAGTCTCAAAAACATAGGCGAACGTAAACAAACTTCGAGAAAGCCCGACTTTTTCCCTCAAGTTCTACAATAATTAAACCGATGAGCATTTTGATCCGATATGGTCGGTAAGGAGTGAATGTATGAAGACAAAAATGATCTCACTATCTCTTCTGACTCTGGCAATTTGTTCAATGGCAGTGGCCACTGAATATAAAAACCCTGAGGTTAGTTTCAAAAAGCACGCTGCCCCTTCTAAAGAGATGAAGACGGCTGAATTTGGTGATCACTACAAGGTGGAAACGGGCGCCGTTACAGACCGTCAGATCGCATCTGAAGAGGAGGTTTCTGACAGAGAGCCTTCTTCGGTAATCGCCAAAGAAAAGAAGAAAAAGGTTTACGACGTTAAGCCTGAAGTTAAAGAAGAACCGGCCGAAGCACCAAAACCTTGGTTGTATCGTATGGAATCAGAAAGCAGACACTAAGCTTTTTGAGTTTACTTAGAAAACTGCATCTCGAAGGCCTTTGATTTATTCGTGTCCCAAAGATTCAGTTTTTCGTATTCGCTTTTTAATTGTCCACAAGCGGCCAGGATATCCTGGCCTTTTGTGGTTCTTGTCGTACAAACAAAACCACGTTTTAAAAGCTCTTCCTGAAACCAGATGATCTTTGAGTTGCTCGGACGTTTGAATTTCGAGTCCGGAAAGTCATTGTATGGAATGATGTTGATCTTTGATTTACTCTTCTCTAGCAGGTCACAAAGCCCATCGATATCTTCCTGGCGATCGTTAAGATCAGCAATCAGGATGTATTCATACGTGATGCGACGGTAAGCTTTAAGCGGTACTTTTCTAATAGCTTCAAAAAGTCTTTGAAGATCGAAGGCCTTGTTGATTGGCATTAGTTCAGAGCGGATATCGTTATGAGCGGCATGCAGAGAAATAGCGATATTCACCGGTGGGAAATCCCACATTTTTTCAATTTGCGGAACAAGTCCTGAAGTCGAAAGTGTGATCTTTCTTTGAGACAGACCAAGGCCTTTGTCTTCCATGAAAATGATCGTCGCACTTCTGACGTTATCATAGTTATGAAGTGGTTCCCCTTGCCCCATGAAAACGATGTTTGTGAGTTTTTCTTCAGTACTGACATTGGCCTTTAACCAGTCAGTGATTGCCAAGAATTGACCGACGATTTCGTCAGCTAAAAGGTTTCTCTTTAACCCCATTGTTCCCGTGTGGCAGAACGTACATCCAATCGCACACCCAACCTGAGAAGAGATACAAAGAGTCAGTCGGTCTTTTGCCGGAATAGCGACTGCTTCAACAGTCTGACCATCGCGCATTTTCACCAGGAACTTTCTCGTCCCGTCTTTTGAAAGCCCGTTCCAAACAACTGTTGGCAGAGTTAAATCAAAATTATTTTCAAAATCCTCACGAATTTTTTTAGAAATGTTCGACCACTTCGAAAGGTCGCGCTCATGGAATTTGTACATCCATTGGTAAATTTGATCGGCCGCGAATTTCGCCAGTCCCTTTTCAGCTAGGTAATCGCGAAGCTCCACGAGTGTCAGGGCGTATAAAGAAGGTTTTTCTAGTTTTAAATTAATGCTCATAAGTGTGGGCGTTATAACAAACTTCACAGGGGATGGCCTTCAAAAAGTAATTTTTACAAACCAAAACAGCTGGTTTACGCTTTTAAGATGAAAAATTTTATCCTTAGCCTTTTTGCAGTTAACGCCCTTATTTCATTAGCTTCCAGCTCCTATGCCCAAAGCTCTCTCGCCCAGAGCGTCTTTGTTAACAGGCCTGAAGTTGCTTTTCCCGTCCCTGGTGACGAGGAAGTTATCAGGACTTTTGGGAAAGTAACCAAAAACCAACTGCCGCCCAGGAAATTTAAATTTCTCGTCTGGAACCTGCACAAAGGAACGGAAGATAGCTTCAAAACTGAATACCTTTCCCTGGCCTTCGACCGCGATATCGTCATGAACCAGGAAGTCTTTCTTGATCCCAACATGATGGATGTTTTCCGCTACCTTCCAAATTTTTATTTCACAACTGCGACTAGTTTTTTCTCAGGCAAAGAAAAAGTGAGAACTGGTGTGGCAAACATCAGCGCCGTCAAACCGGCCTATACTGAATTTATCCGCACTGAAACTTTAGAGCCGGTGGTGAATTCTCCGAAAGTCGCTTTGATCACCAGCTATCCTATCCGCTTTTCAACAAAAGAGCTTACGGTGGTTAATCTTCACGGAATCAATTTTGTTTCGACAAAAAGCTTCCGTCACGAACTCAACCGCATCTACGAACGCATTAAAGACATCCCGTCGCCCCTGGTTTTTTCGGGTGACTTCAATACCTGGAACCGCGATCGCATCTCAATCCTGGAGGAATACGCTCAGAAATTAAACCTGGTT
The DNA here is from genome assembly GCF_002872415.1 of Bacteriovorax stolpii. Lineage (GTDB taxonomy): Bacteria > Bdellovibrionota > Bacteriovoracia > Bacteriovoracales > Bacteriovoracaceae > Bacteriovorax > Bacteriovorax stolpii. The sequence continues at coordinate 2,971,176 of NZ_CP025704.1, forward strand.
GAAGCTCGCTTTCTTCCGGATAATCGAATGACTTTTAACGGGTATCCCCTGGATCACTTCCTTCATACAAAAGATTTAAAAGTCACGCGTGCAAAAGTCGACGGAGACTTCAAAGGCTCGGATCATAAGCCGCTACAGGTAGAAGTTGAGTATTCCCCTCTGAAATTTGATTTCGAGGATGAGGAGTTTACTCAAGATTTAAGTCTTGCACACTAGGGAAAAGTTTTCCCCACTCTGCCTTCACATTCTTAATTCCCTTAAAATAAACATGTTATTATTGTTTTAAATAGGCATGCATTCCAAGGGAGTTTTCATTGAAAAATAAAACGATGTTTAAGATATTGTTCCTGTCGTTGGTTTTATCTTCGTGTGGGTTGATCGAAAGATTCAAAACTCCTGAACAACCAACTGATGGCACTTCAACGTCAAGCAGTGAAGAGTTAAACTCTGCTCCGGCCACAACCTCTTCTGCTGATGCAACTGATGACCTCTTCAGCAAGACGATGGAAGAAACAAGTGAGTCTCACACAGACAACCCATCAAACATTTCCGCTAACGATCCTGACCTAAAGTCACTTGAAGATGAATTCTCTGCTGACAGACCAGGTGAAACAGTTAAAGAATCACAGATTGCTCTAACTCCTGATAAATCTCAAGAGACACATGTTGAAGTTTCAGAAGCTCTTCCTGAAATTAAATCAGAACCAGAAGTTCCAGCTTACAGTGAAGCGGGACAAGTGAAGTCTTATAAAGTGAAAAAAGGTGAAACGCTTATGCAAATCGCCTTCAAACTTTATGGCGATATCTCGAAGTGGAAAGACATCAAAAACATGAACCCAGGTCTTGGCAACAACACTGCTCTTCGTGCCAATACTGAACTTAAGTACCGCGCTCCAGAAGCTCCATTTGTCTGGAACCCAGCTGGATCTCCTTACTTAATTAAAACTGGTGAAACACTAGGAACAATCTCAAACACTGTTTACTCTACTCCTAAGAAGTGGAAATCGATTTGGGAAAACAACAAGCCTCTAATCAAAAACCCTAACGTGATTTATGCAGGGTTCACTCTGTATTACACAAACGGTGGAATGGCGAACTTCGTTCAACCAAAAGCTGCTCAGCCAAAGCAGGAAATTGCAGAAGAAGAAATCATTGTAGACCAGACATTAACAGCTGAAGCTCCGGCAAAAGCAGCAGAAGTTGAATTGCCAAAATCGACAGTTCAATTCTCTGAAGAAGCTCAAACAGATGAAGCAGTTCAAACACTTTCAGCTCCAAAAAGAGAGCTGGTTAAGACTGCAGTTGAAAAAATCTCAGCTCCACAAGAAGCTGAAATCGACCTGATCAACAATGTATCGGTTCCTCATGAGCAGGAAATTGCTCCGGATATCGACGAAGAAATTCAAACTCTTTAATCCATAAAAAAAGCCCCTCAATGAGGGGCTTTTTTTTGCCTAAATTAGCTAAAAAATCTGCTTAAAAATCCTTTTTTCTTTCTTTCGATGTTCTCCATCACATTCCCCTTCTCTAAAAGGTCGCGATGAAAATCAGAGGCCAGTTGTGAATTCTCCAGAAGAGAATTATATTCACTCACCGACATTAAACTCACCTGAGCAGCGTTGAGCTCTTCACATAAAGCAAAAGCAAATTGGTTGACGTTTTCCAGTGCTAGAAAAGGCCCGATCATATTCGGTGGACACTTCACACCTTCTAGGTGTTCGCTTAAAAAACGCTCCTTAAAAAGTTTTTGTGCCCCTTCTTTTTCCAGAAGACCTTTCTCATCCAAAAGATAAAGCATGAAGTAGTGTTCTTCCTGTCCTTCTTCCGGGTAAGGGTTGAAGTTGTTGTAGATCCCTACGATATATTCAATTTCTCTCATGAGAACACTCCAAAATCTACAATCACTGAACCTTCCGGAGAAAGTTCAATTTCAATTTCGTTTGGATAAGTCTGAACGATAACGTTGATTTCATCGATAACTTTGTACACGACAAAATTTTTCGTCAGGCTCATTTTAATTTTTTTGCGGTAACTAGTCGGGTTGTAAAGTGAAAGGCGTCTCACCTCTTCAAACTTTAATTCATTGGCAGAACTTGGTCTCGTTCTCCAGTAAAAATCAATCCCATCCACGTTTTGAATCGGCACGTGCACCAGTGAAAAAGTCTCCACTAAAGTCTTCCAGAAATTGAGATAATCATTTTTATCCATTTCTTTAAAGCCTTCACCTTCAATGAGAACCAATCTTCCTTCGCCCAGAGCAATGTTCTGGATCTGAGTCTGGAAGTGGACTTTTTCTACATTTAAATTATTTTCTAAGAAGAAAGTCTCAAAGCGTTTTGCAAATTCATCCGAGAGACCCGAGCGGTTTAAAATCACTCGCCCACCGTTCATGAACGTTTTTAAAATATAATTAAAAATCGTGCGGTCAACATCGTGGCCGTGGAAGAGATGGATGTGCTCCTGATAAGGAGTTTTATTTTCGTGCAGCTTTAAAGTGTCATTGGAAATGACTTTATAACTCCAACCGAACGAGCCTTTTAAGTAAGGCCATAAGTGCAAATCGTTCCAGTTTTGGAAGAGCGAACTTACTCCGTCAACTCTCTCATAAACTTTAAAAAACGACAGTGGCTGAAACATGTTAATGTCGTCGTGATCGTAAGCTGAACTTGCCAATCTCGCCGGCAGGTATGAGTTGGCAACCAGGTCGTTAAGCTCTCTGGTTAACACCCCCTTTTTCAGACGGTGTGGAAGCAAAACTGACGATGGGATAATATCTTTTGCCAGGGCCTCATAAAGCTCGCCCGAGTAATCAACCGTAGAGATTGTTCCCGAAAGACGCTTTAAAAAGTTATCAGTGCCCGCTCCCAAAAAGGCCACATCGAGAGTTCCTTCAAAATTATTTTTGATGGATTCACGGGCATTGGTTTCGTACAAATTCTGAATCGTTTTATTAAATTCAAATGACAGTGCACGCTCTTCAATCGGAGAAAGCGTTTCATCTGCCGATTTTTTTGTCTGAAGAAAACGGTGGAAAGCTTGTTCAAAAGTTTTTGAAGAGTCTTCAATAAAACTTCTATACTGCCCTTCTTTGAAATACCCGGAACGGATACCCCAGACGTCAGCATTGATGGTGGCCTGAGAAAAATACTGGCCAAGTTTTTTGACAAATTTATCGAAAGCTTCAAAAACTCTCGGATCAAAAAATGAATAAATTTTCACTAAATGATCGTCAGCGTCAATCACTCCGTAGGCCATGTGCTCGCCATTTAGCGCAATGCTCCTAGCTAGTAAGTGAGGTAGACCTCCGTTAGGCAGAAAAGGCGCAGGTGTGACTGGCAGAAAAAAAACGACCATTTTTCCCACTTCCTGGGCGATCTCAACTAATTTTTTTAAGTTTGTCTCTGGTCTGTGTTCTCCGAAATCAAATTGATCTCCGGTTTCCGAATGAAAAGACCAGTTAAGCGGAATAATAATTTTTGTTCCAGGAAACTCCTGAAGTTTAGTTTTCCATAGGGACGCCGACGTTTTCCAGTAGAAAAACCAGTTCTCTCCGGGAAAAACAGTGTCTTGGTCGCGCGGAACAGGGGTCGTGAGAGTCACTACTAACACCTCATGTCTTACAGTGTTAAGAGAAATTTGCTATAAATTCTCTCTATTTTTATTAAGAAAATTATACTCACTGAAAAGGCGGTTAAGCAATGTGGTTTTTTACCAGCGAAGAAAAAGAACTTCAATCTGTGTGCAGAGATTTTGCGAGCAAAGAACTTGCTCCATTTGCAGAGAAACACGATCACGATGAATCTTTCAATATCAATGCATTCAAGAAAATGGGCGAGCTCGGAGTTCTAGGAATTACTGCTGATCCAAAATACGGTGGGGCCGGCCTTGGGGCCACTGCAGCGACAATCGTCATGGAAGAATTTGGTAAGGCCTGTGCAGGTTCTACCCTGTCATACCTTGCGCACACTATCCTTTGCGTAAACAACATTCAAAACAACGCTTCTGAAGAACAAAAAGCAAAATACCTTCCAAAACTTATCACTGGTGAGCACATCGGTTGTATGGGTATGAGTGAACCAGAATTCGGTTCAGACGCTGTTGGTATTCAGACAAAAGCAAAAAAAGACGGAGATCACTATGTGATTAACGGAACAAAAATGTGGATCACAAACGCTCAGTACGCTGACGTAGCTTACGTGTACACAAGAACAGGTGAAGACAGAAAAAATCTTTCAACATTCATCATCGAAAAAGGAACTCCAGGTTTCCACGTTGGAAAACCAATTCATAAAATGGGTATGAGATCATCTCCAACTGGAGAGCTGGTTTTTGATAAAGCAAAAGTTCCAGCAACTCAGCTTGTAGGAAAAGAAGGCGACTCAATTTATCACATGATGAAAAACCTGGACATCGAGAGAATCACGATTGCTGGTATCTCTCTTGGTATCGCTCAGGCGTGTGTTGACCAATGTGTGAAGTACGCTCAGGAAAGAAAACAATTCGGAAAACAAATCGGAAACTTCCAGCTGATCCAAAAAATGATCGCTGAAATGAAAGCTGAAACAGAAATGATGAGAGCTTTCCTCTACTCTGTTTGTAAGCAATACGATGCTGGAGAAAGAGGGCCGGTTAACGCTGCAATGGTGAAACTTCAACTGCCAAAGATGGCGACGAAGATCGCTCTGGACGCCATCCAACTTCACGGTGGATACGGCTACTCTCGCGAGTTCCCGCTTGAGCGCATGATGAGAGACAACAAGCTTAACGAAATCGGCGCTGGTACAAACGAAGTTATGATTATGATCATCGCTAAAAATATGCTTAAGGAATTGGATAAATAATGAATGAACTACAAGTAGAACTTAAGTCACAATTAGAAAAATTCTGTCTGGCAAAGATCGAGCCTTTCATGGAACACGATGATGAGACAGAAGAATTCCGCATGTCGATCTTCACTGATTTAGGTGAACTTGGATTTTGTGGAATGACTATCCCTGAAGCTTACGGTGGCGCTGGTTTAACTTACCAGGACTGCGCAGTCGCTCTAGAGGAAATCGCAAAGTACTCTGTGCCCTACGCTGTTACTGTTTCGGTTTCAACGATGGTTCAATCAATCATCAACGACTTTGGTACTGAAAAACAAAAAAGCACTTTCCTTCCTCCTTTAACAGCTGGCCAGGAAATCGGTGCTTTCTGTTTAAGTGAATCAGGCGCTGGCTCAGATGCAAGCTCACTGAAAACGACAGCGAAAAAGGCCGACGGCGGTTATATTCTTAACGGAACAAAACTTTGGATCACGTCAGGTGGAATCGCGAAAACATACATCGTGATGGCAAGAACAGGTGGCGAAGGCAGCAAAGGTGTTTCTGCTTTCATCGTCAGAGACGGAACTCCGGGACTGTCGTTCGGTAAAAAAGAAAAGAAAATGGGATGGAGAACAAGTCCAACCCGCGAAGTGATTTTCGAAAACTGTTTTGTCCCTGAAGAAAACAGACTTCTCTTAGAAGGTGAAGGTTTTAAAGTGGCCATGGCCGCTTTAGACAAAGGAAGAATCACGATTGGATCAATCGGTGTTGGTCTTGCTCAAAGAGCGCTTGATGAGTCTGTAAAATACTCTCTGACTCGCCAGCAATTCAACCAGCCAATCTTCGACTTCCAGGGTCTGCAGTTTATGATGGCCGATATGGCCTGTGAAACTGAAGCTTCAAGACTTCTTGTTCAGGAAGCTGCAAGACTGTACGACGAAGGAAGACCAAACCAAAAGATCGCCTCATTTGCCAAGCTAAAATCAACAGACACGGCGATGAAAGTCACAACTGACGCTGTTCAGATTTTAGGTGGCGTTGGTTATACAAGAGAGTACCCGGTTGAGCGTTTCATGAGAGATGCAAAAGTTCTTCAGATTGTTGAGGGAACAAACCAGGTTCAGCGCGTGGTTATCGCAAGACAATTAAAGAAAGAATACACAACTCACTAAGGATTATATGGCAGTTAAATTTCAATTCCATCCTGAGCGCCCTTACCTGTCTGAAGACCTGACAGCGAAAAAAGTTGAGATCTTTAAAAGCATCATCAACAACCCTCGCACGCAGTTCTTTTACACTTACACTCGTTCGGAGCTGGAGCTTTCTTCAAAGGCCGTCTTCCACAAGTTTAAAGATAGAAAAATTTTCGTTCATATTGGAATTGGTGGCTCAAGCCTTGGCCCGGAAATGCTGGTGAGTGCTCTGGGAAAAAGTGAGACGAAGTTTATCTTCATCAACAACGTTGACCCGGAAGAAATCCACTCACAGCTACAACCTCTGCACGGCGCTGATTTAAAAGACTGCTTATTTTATTTTGTTTCTAAATCAGGTGGAACTGCTGAAACCATGGCCGCCATGGCGATTATCTCGCAATTGTTTGAGTCTCGTGGAATCAGACCTTCTGAATATAAAAACTATTTTGTCTTTGCGACTGATCCAGTTAAGAGTGAACTTCTAACCCTTGCCCGCGAATGGGATATCACAACACTTGAAGTGCCAAGTGATGTCGGTGGGCGCTTTAGTGCTTTGACTCCAGTTGGTTTCCTTCCTGCTTTATTTGCAGGTCTGGATATCAATCAGCTTATTCAGGGAGCAAAAGACGCTCAGGCCGAATTGCTTTCTACTGATGGAAAGAAAAATGAGTTGATTGCTGCCGCTGAATTTCTTTATGAGTTAAAAATCAAAAAAGAGATCTCTCAAACAGTCTTCATGCCGTACTCTTCAAAATTAAGAAACCTCTCTTTTTGGTTCACTCAATTGTGGGCAGAGAGTTTAGGAAAAAAGAAAAACAAACGCGGTGACGTGATCAATGTTGGATTCACTCCGATTGTTGCCTACGGGGCAACAGACCAGCACTCTCAAGTTCAACTTTTTATGGAAGGCCCAAATGACAAGGCCTACATCATTGTTGAAGTTGAAAAGTTTGCTCATGACTTCCCTCTTCACTCAGTGCTCTCAACTAATAACCTTCAAAAGCTGTCAGGCTTTAAACTTTCAGATTTGATCAAAGCTGAAATGGAAGGGACAATTAAGGCCCTGCGCGAACAGGAAAGAGCTGTTCTACACGTAAAGATTGCTAAAAATGACGAGTATCACCTCGCTCAACTGGTTCTTTTCTTCGAGAGCTTAACAGCACTTATGGGAGATTACCTAATGATTGATCCTTTTGATCAACCAGGAGTTGAAGCTGGGAAGATCTACGCATTTGAATTTTTGAACCAGTTGTAAAAAGTTCGACCCTTAGTTAAAATTAAAAGCTAAGAAATCACTAATAGAAAAGGATCCTGTTCAATGAGTACTGATGACACAACCATTGTCTTAACCGACATTAGGGCCGCTTTACAAGCTTCGGAAAAAGAAGCACAACAAAAGCCCGCCGCTTTGCTCGTGGTTGGTGGTGATTTAAACGGAACGCTTTTTGATCTTATTGAATCAACAACTGGTGTAGGCAGAAACGCAGACAACTCTATCGCTTTAGAGTTTAACGGTGTTTCACGCTACCACTTCAAACTTCACGCTCAAGGAGACACTCACGTCCTTGAAGACAGTGGATCAAAAAACGGAACATACCTTAACAATAAAAAAGTTGAAGGCAATGCCACTCTTGCAAAGGGTGACATCATTAAGATCGGAAGCATCGCTCTTAAGTATCTTCCAAAAGGAGATCCTGAAAGACTGACTTACGATAAACTAAACCTTGAAGCCAACACTGATAAGCACACTGGTTGTTACAACAAAGGTTACTTCAACAACAGAATCACTCTTGAAGTAAACAAATCAAAAGTGACTGGTGATCCTTTATCACTAATTATTTTCGATCTTGACCACTTTAAAAAACTTAACGACAACTTCGGCCACGATGCCGGAGACTATGTACTAAAAGAAATGGCCCAAGTGATCCGTTCAAACGGAATCAGAGAACAAGACGTCTTCGCCCGCTACGGTGGAGAAGAGTTCGTTATTCTTTTACCAAAAACAAACTTAAAGCAGTCTTTTGAAATCGCAGAAAGATTGAGAAAGCTGATTGAAAACAAAGAATTTATTTACGACGGGAAACGACTTCCCGTAACCGCATCTATTGGAGTTGCAGATTACCGCCAAGGCGTAAACACTGGAACAGATCTCTTTAAGAGAGCTGATGAAGCTGTTTACAAATCTAAGGAAGGGGGCAGGAATCAGGTTCAATTCTATAGGGGCTAATGACATCAATAGATTCTAATCCTACCATTGAAATTCTACCGGAACATATTATCGACCAGATTAAGGCCGGTGAGGTGCTCGAGCGCCCAGCTTCGCTTTTAAAAGAGTTGATTGAAAACTCTCTGGATGCCGGCTCAACTGAAATCCATCTGCACTTAATTGAAAATGGCATGGACCTCTTATCGATTGAAGATAACGGTCACGGGATGAACTTTAAAAACCTTCCGTTTGCTTTTCTTCGCCACGCCACTTCGAAGCTTAAAAGTTTTGAAGACATTTACCGTCTTCACAGTTTTGGTTTCCGTGGAGAGGCCCTCGCCTCTGTTGCGGCCTCAGCGCGCCTGACTTGTACCACTCAGCCCAAAGACTTAAATGCTGAAGGTGGAAAAATCATTATCAATGGCGGGGCCACAGAGCTGCTTATCCCTCAACGCGCTAGCACTCAAGGGACTTCCATTTATATTAAAGACCTCTTCTTTAATACGCCGGCCAGGCTGAAATTCATTAAATCAAAAGTAAGTGAAAAGTCGGCGCTGAAAAAAATGATCTACTCGTTTGTTCTCTCACACCCACAAGTGACTTTCACTATTAAGTGGGATGAAAAAGAAAAAGAGATCTTTAAAGCGGTTGAAGTCGATAGCAACATCGAAAGAATCGCTCAGGTCTTTTTTTCGAGAAAAACTGAAACAAAAAATATCATCGCGGCCTCTCAGGAGTACGAAGGTTATAAAGTTCAGGTGTATTTCACCAGAGAAACACATACGACTCCGCAGTACCGACACCATTATCTTTTTGTAAACAAACGCTTCTTCCAGGATAAATCCCTGCACCAGGCAGTACTGAGAAATCTGGATATTTTCTGGCGTTTTGGAGAAAGTGGTCACTACGTGATTGATATCCAGGCCCCGCCTGAAGACATTGACGTCAACGTTCACCCAAATAAAACTCAGATTAAGTTTTTAAGATCAGACGTCGTCTACTCTCTTTTAGTGACTTCATTAAAGGCCGGAATAAAAACTCAGGCCATTGAAGCCGCGCCTTCTTTGGGCTTTGATCTTTCTGGAAACTCTCCAGAGAGCATCCCTTCTTTTTTCTCTAAAGATGAAAATAGAAATTTTGACTTGATGAACTTTGCTGGCACCAATGAAGAAAGCACTGCTGATTACAGCCTCTTTAAGGCCGAGTCACTGCTTACCCCAGCTCCGCGCTTTCAACGACTGCTAACCCAGTTTTTAATCGCCGATCAGGGAAAACCAATATTAGTCGATATAAGAAAACTTCTTTCGTGTGCGATCGGCCAAGAGCTTCAGCAGTTCTCATTAAATGATGAATCGGCAGGCCCGCTTCTCATCAGTGAACCTTTCAAAATGCTCAAAGGAAAAGTTGATAAACACTTTGAAGACTTAAAGGCCTTAGGGTTTGAATTCGACCGCTTAAATGCAGAGTATATTGTCTTAAGAACAATTCCCAAGTTTCTTCCACAAGTGCTTTTAAACTCTGTGGCCGAAGGACTGATTAAGTATTACGAGCTTCCTAAAACTCAGAACTATGAGAAGGATTCGTTCAAAAAGTTCTATCACGAATTTATCAACGACGATCTTCTGATGTCCGTCCCTGATAATTTTATTGAAAAATATCTTAATACTCCTCTTTGCGCTGAATTCTCTGTAGAACTCTCGCATGAGCGCTTAAAAAGCTTGTTTAAAGCATGAAGAAACTCATCATCGTCTCAGGGCCAACCGCTTCCGGGAAAACCAAAACAAGTATAGCTATCGCTCAGAAAATCCAAAACGACCTTGGAAAAAAAGCGGCCGTGGTTAATTTTGATTCCCTGCTTTTTTATAAAGAGATTTCTATCGGTACGGCCAAACCAACTAAAGAAGAGCAGGCCGGTATCGAGCATCATATGATCGACATTGAATCCATCAAAAGCCCGATGAATGCCGCTCAGTTTATTAGAATTGGGGAAAAGCTCATTTTAAATTTGATGAAAGAAGATAAAATCATCATTTTAGTTGGTGGAAGCGCTTTTTACCTGCGCGCTCTTTTAAAAGGAATGTACGAGTCTCCTACTCCTTCTCAGGAAATAAAAGATAAGCTGGATGGATGGTATAAAACAGAAGGAATTGCACCTTTTATTGAATACCTTAAAGTTCACGACCCGCAGTCGCTGGTGAACCTGCACTCCAACGATCACTATCGTTTGATGAGAGCAGTTGAGCATTTTGAAGCGACGGGAACAAAAATCTCTGACCAAAAAAAAGAACTCGATGAACAAAATCCATACGATTTTTCCAAGATCGCTCATCCCTGGAATATCCTGCACATCTACCTGGACCTGCCAAAAGACGAGCACTTTCAAGTGATCACCAAACGCACAGAAGAAATGTTTGCTCAAGGATTGATGGCCGAAATAGAAGGACTGGTACGTGCCGGCTTTAGCCTGGAAGAAAAACCTCTGGCCTCTATTGGCTACAAAGAGGCCATTGAATTGCGCCAAGGTCTTTTTGCCACCGAAAAAGAGTGCATTGAACGCATTTCTATCTCGACTCGCCAGCTGGCCAAAAGCCAGAGAACTTTTTTCAATAAGATAACGCCAAAAGAAAGTTTTAATCCTCTCCATGATCAGGGTAAGATAATGGATAGAGTGGCAACATTTATAAAGGAAGAAAAATGAACCTCGAAACAAAGCGCCTGAAAATTATCATCATTTCTGATGGAACAGGAGAAACTGCAACGGCGATCTCTCGTGCTGTTATGGCCCAGTTTAAAGAGCGTGAAGTTTTTTTTACCCGTTATAAAAACATACGTACCACTGAGCAAATCGACGCTATCTTTAACGAAGCGGCCGTTCACCACGACCTGATTATCCACACGATTGTTTCTGGAAAACTTCGCGAGTACATCGCCGAGCTTTCGCGTACAACACGCGTGCGCACTCTGGATTTAATTGGGCCTGCTCTAACCGCTTTCTCTAACTACTTTAACCAGGAACCAATGAGTGAACCTGGACTTCTTCACGCGGTTAACGACGAGTACTACAAGCGTGTTGAAGCGATGGAGTTTACTCTTAACCACGACGACGGGAGAAACCTTGCATCTCTTCACCTTGCAGACGTTATTCTGGTGGGTGTTTCAAGAACTTCCAAAACGCCACTTTCCGTTTACCTTTCTCAACACGGAATCAAAGTTGTAAATATTCCTATGATCAAAGACCAGCCTCTTCCTACCGAACTCTTTGAAGTCGACCAGAGAAAAATCTTTGCTCTAACGATTGATCCTGAATCTCTAAGAGAAATCAGAAAAAATCGCCTGCAACGTCTGGGAGCTGAAAAGCACCAAGGTGACTATGCCGAACACAACAAGATTGTAGAAGAGGTTGAGTGGGCCAATAGAATCTTTAAAGAAAACAAGCGCTGGCCGGTCTTCAATGTGACCGATAAGGCCCTTGAAGAGACGGCAGCGGATATCATGAAACTTTTAAGTATGAGAAAGAATAATATCTTTAAACAGACTAAGAAAGAAGAGTCTAACGAATAGTCTTACAGGTACTCGCACAGGTCGATTGATTGGTCTTCGCGCTTAATTGTGATTTCAATCTTGCGTTCAATCTCTTCACCTGTCTTCTTGAAGAATAGTTCATAAGTCGCAGGCGCTACCTTTCCGTACTCATCAAGATTTAGCGGGAAAGCGACACCGAAGTCTTCGTTCATTGGAACTGAACTCACACGTTTTTCACCGTAAATATCAAAGCGCACTTCACCGGTAACAGCGCAATCTTTTGATGTATGAACATACCCATAAGGGATACTTGGCATTTCCGGAATTTCTTCCTCCACCGAAGTATTGTTGGCAAGATTTAATTCTTTAATAAAATGCTTTTTGCCATCAATCTGTACACGAAGAACAAATGGTCTTCCAACTGGCACTTGAATAGAGTTTAATAAATCTACTGATTGTGCCTGTCCATCAACAAAAACCTGCATCTTCTGCTTGTCAAAGTGACTTAACGTCATCTTCGCCATACCTTCTGCCTGCGCAGTTGGAGTGATGTCGTTGGCCGGTTGACGAACTGGTTTATCGGCCTTTGGAGTCTTAACCGGCTCCGCAACTGCCACGTGCTCAGGTTCTGCAAAGAAACTTACGTAGTAGTAATAAGCACCACCCAATAAGAATGCGATCAAGGCCGCATAAGTAATTGGAGAGGTCTTTTGTGCTTTGGTTGAAGTCTTTCTTGTATCTGTTTTATTTTCGCCTTTAAGAACCTTAGTCCCTTCTTTGCCAACCTTTGACTTTGTCCCCGTCCCTTGTTTCAGGTTGGTCATTGTCTTGTCATTAATATCGGCAATCCTTCTCGACATTGTATTGTCGTCACCAGATAAGGTCTTATCTTTTGGCGTCACTGAAGTTTTCTTTACAGTGATCGTATTTCTTTTCTTAATCGCAGCCTGGTCTTCAAAACCAAAGTCCAGAACTGCTTCTTTCTTGATTGCCGGAGAATCTGATCCGCCATTAACTCCTACAACTGGAGCTGCTGATCCACCACGCTCTTGCTCTCTTCTTAGATCATCAAGATAAGGTCTGATATCGATCTTACCGAATTCAAACATTTTCTCGCGGTCTCTCTTAATTTCTTCTCTGAAGAGTTCCTGAGCGAAATAAGATAAGTCAGTCGCGTTGAAGTCTGGGTATTTCGCATACAAGAACTTCATGAGCGCACGGTTCATCTGGTCAAGATTTTCATAGCGCTTAGAACGGTTCTTGCTTAATGCTTTAAGTACGATTTCATCCAGTTCTTTTGGAACGTTCGGGTTAATTGAAGAAGGCACTGGAATTTTACATTCCTGAATCTTCTTTAAAACTGCAAGATCGTTGTTTTCTTTAAACAGCTTTCTCGAGCACAGCATTTCCCAAAGTGTAATACCAAGAGCGAACTGGTCATAACGAGGGTCAAGCTCAAGTCCTTCTAGGTATTCAGGCGCCAGGTAAGAAAGCTTACCTTTGATCGTCCCTGCTTGAGTAGACTCTGAGTTTGTTTGTGACTTAGCGATACCGAAGTCGATGATCTTAACCGCACCATCATATGTAAGCATGATGTTGTGTGGAGAGATATCACGGTGAATGATATTCGCTTCTTGCCCCGTTAACTTATCTCTGAATGTGTGGGCATAATAAAGCCCCTGACACGCTTGCGAGATAATATATGTTGAAATCTCAACCGGGAAAACGAATTTGCGTTCTTTTAATTTATCTAAGTATTCTTTTAAGTTACGGCCATCACAGTACTCCATCGCAACGAAGAGTTGCCCTTTGGTCATACCATAATCGTAAGTTTGAATAACGTTCGGGTGAAGAAGACCAAAAGTAACTTTGATCTCGTCCATGAACATGGTTTTAAAAGCTTCGTCTTTAGAAAACTGCGGCTGAACCATCTTAATGGCCACAACTTTGTCCGCTTGCTCACCTAAAAAGCGGGCACGACAAATCTTTGCCATACCGCCATCCACCAAGTGGTCTAGGATAAGATAGCGTCCGAATCGATCGCGTTTTGCTAATTCTGACATTTTTTAAAGCTCCCGATATCTTATATCGGAAGATTTAAAGAAAAACTTAAGCCAATTTTTTGTTTAGTTGACTACTTTTTCTGTGAAGCCAGGGAAGTTAAAAATCAGTGGTTTAGTTTCGTTGGCCGAACGGCAAATCCCGTATACCTGATATAAACGCAATGAATTCATTTCAGAGTCCGGGTGTTGAAGGAAATGTTTCTTAAATGTAAGCAGGTCGATTTTCTTGTATCCTGCAAGGTCCAGTTGCTCGTTTAAAATTGAGTATGGAAGAATCTTAGTATCAAGTGAGTAGGCCATGACGACTTTGAAATCCTGGCATTTTCCGATTTCGGCCAGCTCGCCTGCAGAAAACCAGAAATTAAAACCAGACTGCGGAGAAATGCTTCCCATGATCAAGTCGAACTCCATCGTCAGTTCATGGTACCAAGACACTCTGGTAAGAGTTAAATTCTCTTTCCAGATCTTGTCCCCGGCCGTTCCGTTTCTCACGACAAAACTTCCCTCTTTCACTGTATTTTTACTTAAATTCGCGCATGAACTAAACGTTAAAACCATGGCAAATAAAACAAAGAGAGAGTAAGACTTTTTCATGATTGGACCCAATGAGCAATATCGTTATAAACTTCTAAATTATCTCTTTCATTATACAAGTCATGTTTTAAATTTGGATACTTCTTTTCTGTCAAAAATCCCTTTTTAAAACCCTTGGAAAACGACTCCATCCCTCTCGTAAAAAGATAGGGACTCTCACTCTTTAAAAGTAGAGTTGGTTTATCAAGAAAATAGGCATCCTGGTAAATACTCTTCACCTTGTGCCCAATGCATTGGAAAGTCTGGAATGTAGGTTTTCTTATCATCAGCGGATCTTCCAGGTAAGCTGTCTGCTCCTTTGGATGAGTGAGCACCATTGATGGTAAGTAAATCTCCATCGGTCTCACTGTCTTCATCAGGTTCTCCAGAGGAAGAGCTGACGATAAAAGTTTATTTTGAATTTCGAGCATCATCGAAGAAAAATTTAAAACAAAATTTGAAACGACATATCTGTCAATTTTCCCTTCAATGGATTCATCAAAACGATTGGCAACTTCCAGCAGCGCCAGTGCCCCAAGGCCATGGCCTAAGGCCACCCATTTTTCATCCGATTTTTTTTCAATCAACTCCAGCGCGGTCACCACATCTGAAGCGATGTCACCGAATTTCTCAATATGCCCACGGGTTCCGGAGCTGAGTCCGTGCCCTAAAAAATCCATCAGGACAAAAGACACGTTAGGATGTTGAGCGCGAAACCAATTGATGAAATTGAGAAAACGCCCGTGGTAAGCTGAGAGGTCATGAAACAAAAAGAAGGTCACTGGATTTGTGCCAGGCCTTCTTGCTTGAATGTGTTTTAAATAAATTTGCTCAGGACGATACATCCCGTGGCGCTCGGAAGAAAAGTGAGTCACTCTCACCTCTTCACTGAGATTTTTCCATTCTAAATGAGAAGCTTCTCTTCTAGACTGCATGATTTAACATGATTCGTTTAGCGTCCTGGTTTAAGTCCATAAACAGACACTCGATCGACTGATCTCTTTTATCGTAGTTTTGCACAATCACTTGCACATCTCTAGCTTTAATTTCACTTCCTACATAAAGAGAGGCCTTCACCGTTTTATTAGTGAATTCTAAAAATGGACCTGCACCAAGCAGCACCCCATCTTTCACTCCCGCTTTTTTTACCATCGTCACCAATGGCAATGGTGAATAATCAAACACCAGCATTAGTGGCTGTTCATTAAGTGCAATTGATGTTGATCCTGGACGATGTTTATCATTAAGCGGAGTCTCCTCAATCTTTACCCATGAACTCATTCCTGGTGCAAAAACTAAAGTCTGCAAGTTAATTCTTTTTTCTTTCAGGGCCTCTTTTAATTCAGTCATCGAGTATGGCCCGAAGATATCTGAGTCACTTGCCTTTCTGTCTTTACCAATTCTCACGAAGAAAAGTTCATCGTTTTCTTTCGTGCTTCTCCAATCAAAATTAAACTGGACGTCTGGTGAAGATGGCCCTTCTTGTCTGACAGGCTCTTCTCTTTTTACTTCAGCTCTTCTTTGCGGAAGTGGTGTTGGTGCTGGCATTGGAGTTTCAATTTCAACTGCCGGTTCTTCTGATTCAAAAGAAAGTTCAGTTACATCCTTTAAGCGCTCCCAATTTTGGAAACCTTTTCTCCAGATGTATGTTTCATTTGTGATTTCGTTATTCAAAAAAAGTTGTTTGAGTGCCTCTACACTGACCGGGCCCACGCGCTCGCTACCCACTACGTAATACCAGTTAACCATATAGTTCTCCTCATCTTTATATACATGTCTGTCCTTCTATTTTAACTTTTTGAAATTACAAAAAAAGGTTGAACATTTTGCCCTTTTAAGAGGATTTTAATCAACTATCTCAAGAAATATCCTAAGAATCCGATAAGTCTAAAGAATAGTCTTATGAAGACGTGTGAACTTTCGTACGGATAAGGTAATTTATGAAAAACAAACTACTGATGATGGCCATGATTCTCCTCTTCTCTGCTTGTGCAAAGGAAGAATTTGCGGTCAACAAAGGATCACAGAACACTAGTTTAAGTGCTTTGGATAGCACGGCCAATAAACTGTGTGCCCAATCAACACTCATCAGCCCTAAAGTAGATATCCTCTTATTATGGGATAACTCTTCTAGTTTTAGTTTAGTTAACAGCAGTACAAAAGCTTCTATGAACTCTCTTATCAGCAGTATTCCAGAAAGATTCGATTACCATATTCTTTCAGTTCCTCTGGTTTCACAAAACGCTAATACGCTTTACGAAGCTCAACTGGTAGCGAAGAACCCAATCGGGCTTACCAGTGCAGCGATGGGAATTTTAAAAGATAAAGCAACTGCCGCTCAAAGTTTAAATTTCACAACCAGCAATCAATCGGCAGAGCCGGGTATCAACCGCGCGACTCAGGTTATTGAAGCAAACCGTGGAAATGGAATTTTTAGAAATGAAGCCTACACTATCGTCGTTATGATTTCCAACGAGGATGATGACACTTGTGAACTGGAAACAGGATACGGTGAGTGTGGCACGACAACATGGAAAGCAAAAGTCGATGCTCAAATTAATAAGCTTCTTTGTATGCGTGGAAACTCTTATGCAAACTGTTCAGGAACTGGGTATTCCAACAGCAACAGCTTAAATTCTCTTATGATGAGATTTATCAACATCTCACAAATCAAGAGCAGCACAAAAGGATTATGTACTAATGGCGTTGGTGCTGTTAACCAACGTTATAAATACGTTGCAGATTCTCTTTATAAAGCTGAGTACACAAATGGTATGAACAGAGCAAACGACCATTTAAACCCAATGGATGCTCTTTCATTCGATAGCTACGATCTTTGTACAGTGGGATTTAATCATATCTTTGACGGTCTTCAGACTTCAATCACTGAAAGTATCTTAAAACATAAATACGACTACTGGCCGGTGACTGGATCTTCAACTTCTATTGACCCGTCGACAATCAGAGTTGTGCGCTCAGATGGTAAAATCCTGGCCAATAGAACAGGTGAATCAAATCCGAGCGATGGATATACATTTGATAACGTATCAGCAACAAGAAACACGCGTTTCTACCCTACTCCAGGTGAATCATTCACTGGAAAAATGATCCAGCTTCATGGTGTAGACGGTAATGATAAAATCGTTTATCCAAACTGTTTAACTGTTACATTCAATGCTGAAAAAACAACTTACGGTTATGTTTACCTTCAATACGGTGAACCTAATACATCAACAATCGAAGTTCGCATCAATGGCTCGCTTGTTCCTCAATCGGCCACAAATGGATGGGACTATATGGGACTTCAGTATACTGCGGCCCTGGATCAAGGGTACAAAGTGGCCAACATGCCAAGCGGAACAACGTCAGGATATTTTATCCGCCTGAATGGAAATTATAAAATTCAGAACACGTCATCAAATACGATCAACGTTCTGTATAATTCAAAAAATAGTAATTAAATCTAAGGATTCGTCTTCGCCTTCGACTCGTTAACACGGTTGAGGGCGTTCATGAACCTGATCACCGGATACATCTTTCTCAGGTAATCAATATTGATAGTAGTGCTGATGCTGCCGTTTTCGCCCATGCGGTACTCTCCGCAGAACTTCGCCTTTTTAGCGCCTTCGAAATCATCCAGAGTGATTCCCATATTGTATTGTTTAAAGTGCGCTGCGATTTTTGAGATTTCAATATCTACTTTTCCATCGACAACCGGAAGCGAATCACACTCCTCCATGACTTTAATTAAAAATTTTTCGCACTTAGGAGTGATGATGAGTTTCTTCTCATCGCGAAGAGATCTTTGTGTATTAAAGAAAACCTGGAAAATTCTGAATGTGTCGGGTTCGCGGGTACTGAAAACCTTTGATGAATCCATCTCATCAACTGTCACTTCAATAAGTTTCTCATCTGTTAAAAGCTGAATAAACTCTTCCATTTTGGCTTCATTGATGTTGAAGATTTCCAGCGCGTACGTTTTAAGTTTGTTGTAATTTAAAGACCACTTTCCGTCTCTGTTTTCACCTAAACTTCTGAAGGTTAAAAACATCACAGAGAGCATCTTAACGATGTCTGCAGACTGAAAGAACCTGTAGTCAGAAGAAAAGCCAACCGAGTTATTCTCCAGCGCTCTGACTCTCTCATTAGTCTTTCTCAGGCGCTCTGCCAGTGTATTGATCAAAGTCTTAAACCATGGGTTTAGACCCGCCATGGTTTTTTCAAGAGCATTAAAAGAAATTTCGATGATTTCAACTGAAGTGATTGCTGAGGCAGAAACACTTCTGGTTTTAGATTCAGGATCGAAGTAGGCCATTTCACCCAACATCTCTCCCGAGCGAAGAACAGCAATTTCTACGAAGCCTTTTCCTTTCGGACGAAACAATCGTAGCTGTCCTCTTTGAATGATGTACATGGAATCAGCGGCGTCGCCTTCGTTAAAGAGAATCTGCCCTGGGGCCAGAGTTTTAATTCCTGATTTCTTCTGCGCCGCCGCTGTTCCTGTCGTCATGACAATCCTTAAAAATGAATGAAGTACTAGATTCTTTCAAGTACTAGAGCAAGTGCCTCTCCACCACCAATACAGATTGCGGCCATACCATATTTCGCTTTTTTGTTTTCCATTGCTGTCATCAATGTCACTACGATTCTGGTTCCGCTACATCCGATAGGGTGCCCTAAGCTCACTCCACCACCGTAAATGTTAACTTTACTATGGTCTAATTTTAACTCTTTCATGGCCGCTAGTGCAACCACTGCAAAAGCTTCATTCACTTCAAATAGATCAATTTGATCAAGTTTAAGCCCAGCTTTGCTTAGGGCCTTATGAACAGCTTCAACTGGAGCAGTTGTAAACCATGTCGGGCTTTGAGCGTGGCTAGCATATGAAACAATCTTGAACTTTGCTTGTGATTTGTATTCCTCACCACCTAAAACAATCGCAGCTGCTCCGTCATTGATTGTCGAAGCGTTTGCCGCTGTAATCGTTCCGTTCTTATCGAAGGCAGGTTTTAGCGATGGCATTTTTTCAAAGTTTGCTTTTCCCGGACCTTCGTCAGTTGTTACAACCGTGTCCCCTTTTGGTCCTTTGATTGTCACTGCTGCAATTTCAGAGTTGAAGATTCCGTCTTTGATTGCTGCTTGAGCGCGCTTGAAAGACTCAATTGAATAAGCGTCTTGCTCTTCGCGGTTAGTGTATTTTTTTGCCGCTTCTTCAGCGCAAACACCCATTGGAACGTTAGCGTAAGCGTCTGTTAGACCATCCCATGCCATCGCGTCTTTCATATTAGCATCACCAAACTTAAATCCATTTCTTGAATTCATCAGAAGGTGCGGTGCCATTGACATATTTTCCATTCCACCAGCAACAACAAGTTTGTTGTCTCCTGCCATAATTGTCTGAGCACCAGTGATAATAGTCTTTAGTCCTGAACCACAAACTTTGTTAATTGTCGTACATGGAACTGATTCTGGAAGGCCTGCGAAGATAGCTGCCTGACGAGCTGGAGCTTGTCCAACACCGGCACTCACAACGTTCCCCATGAACACTTCATCTACTTTCGAAGCATCAACTTCCGCTTTTTTAAGAGCAGCTTCAATGGCTACGGCCCCTAGCTTTGGAGCAGAAACCCCACTAAGAGATCCCATAAAACTACCATTTGGAGTGCGGGCACCTGAAAGAATATAAACGCTCATATTAGTCTCCTTTTATTTAAGTAAAAATGTGCACTCATTAAAGCATAACCCCCCTATTTTGCCTACCTAAAGGGAGCTTTTCCCTCAACAAAATCCGTCAAATTCCGATAAGTTTCCCAATGAAGACAGCTAAAATCCTAATATTTTCCCTTATCACTCTAGTTTACTCAAATAACGCGTGGACCAGCCCCCTTTGCCAGGAAAACGCTCTGGGAAATGCACCCTGTAACAACACCCTGTTAAAAAGTGGCGAAGTGATTCCTTCGACCCTTTCTTCGGTTGATACTTATTTGTGGATTGAAGGTGAAATCAAAACTCACCAGGAAATTTACCGCCAGAAAAAAGATCTCTATGCAGATATGTTCCGCTATTTAGATGGCCGCGAGATGAACAACAAAAAGCTCGAACCACAAATCAAAAAAGAATGGGAAGGAACAGACGACGATTTTCAAACTCTTTATCAAATCTCAATCAATATCCGCGCTGTTCAAGCGCGCCTGCAATACTGTTATACCAGCAATGGTGGCTGTGGTCCGGTTCGCAGAATGGAACTTGAAGATCAATTGGCACTTGTTCAAAGATCAAAAGCGCTTCTTCTAGCAAAAAGACCAATCCTGAGTCATGCGGGAATCGAAGAGTACATTAAAAAAAGAGTTCAGGATTTTAAGAATGATGACATCCCTGTGCCTGCGGATGAGATTAAAAACCTGGTGAAAAATGCCAGCCGTGAAACGGCCCAAACTCTTTTAGATAAAGTTTACAGCTACGATCGTTACTTAAATGATCGCAATGCTCCACTCACTCATAAAAATAATGGGGCCTACGCTAAAAAATACCTGTAGAACTTAACATCAAATCACCCGCAGATTGTCGATGATTTATTGGATCGTTTTGAAATGATTCCTCCTCCTGCTGATAAACAAGGCATGCTTTGCTCTCTTTCTCAAAAAAGAGAAAAGGAAAGAAAACGCGATGCCATGGTGAAGGCCGGAGTTGAAACATCTCTTTTCATTGCTCCTTTTTTATTAGGGCCATGGGGACGCGCCGGCGTCTTTGGATTAGAAGGTGCCCTTGGAGCAAAACTTCTTCGCTGGGGATTGACCGCTAAAGAAATCGAACAGGCCGCATGGCTCTCACGAGCAGCTGTTGGTCTTTCAACCAATGCGCTTCAAACCGCAGAGGTCATGAAGCTGGGTGAGACTTGTAAAAATCTAGAGCAGAAATATTTTGTCTCTGCCGACACAAGTAAGTTCCAGGCGCTCTCTGATTGTAAAACAGAATACCAGGACTCAATGTTTATCGCCTCTATGGGATGGGCCATGGCCATGGCTCCAGAAATTCCGGGGCCAGTGCTTAAATTTTACAAAGCAAAATTCACTCCGCAACTCACAAGTATTACAACTTCTTCTT
This sequence comes from Bacteriovorax stolpii, assembly GCF_002872415.1. GTDB lineage: Bacteria > Bdellovibrionota > Bacteriovoracia > Bacteriovoracales > Bacteriovoracaceae > Bacteriovorax > Bacteriovorax stolpii. Next base: position 2,992,642 of record NZ_CP025704.1, read on the forward strand.
CACAAATCGGAGCGAATTTAAAAAGCACTCCGCTGGCAAAAAACCAATGGGCCAAGGAATTCACCACTAAAGATCAGGGAACATTCACTTACATGGATCTCTCTAAAATTGAGCGCGTAAGCGATCAGCACATGAAATCCCTTCCCGATGATTACTGGAAATTCGTAGGTGATATTTATTCTGAACGCTTAAACCTGACTCCTGATGAAATCAAAGGCTTCATCAAATCAAGCCAGGACTTTGCTCCAAGAACAAAACTGATCGTCAACACTCCAGGTTCAGTCAAAGACGCACAAAATTTTAAAGGTGGTGTTGGTGTCGTTATTTCTGGAAAAAGCGATGACCTACTCCCTCTAGAAAAGGCCATCGGTAAAAAACTCGAAAGAAAACCCGGTGAGAAATCGGCGGAGATCGTACGCCTGACCGTTTCCAAAGATGCAGACGCAGAAAAACTCTCCAAATCTCTTATCAATCAGGCCGCAGGTCTGGTGCTTCAGGACCCGGAGATAAAAACAGTGTATATTTACACTTCTAAGATCCACCGCAGACTCTATGGTAAACTCGGTGTGACTCCAACCAACATCAGCGCCGTCAGCGACCGCGACGTTTTAATAACGTTAAAACGCGAGGATATCGAAAAGCTCCTCTCAAACACCATGAATTAACATTGCAAAGAGGCCCTTTTATTGTTAAATCAGTCTCTCAATTCCACTTGGAGATGACTCATGTTTTCACGCCTTGACCACGATATTAAAGCGGTTCTTTTCCCTAAAGAATGGGCCGATGGATTAAAACAAATCCTACTTAACATTTACGGCGACAAATGCTTAAAAGACGAAAAAACGTTTGAGGTATTCGGTTTTTCTTACCCGAATGAAGCACTACTAGTGATTTCATACGTCGGCCTGGATAAATTCAAAACGCCAGTGACACTCTTTCTTTCAAGTGACCTGAATGAAAAAACAGACACTGATAAAGTCATGGATAGAATGTTTGATGGTGCAGGTGTCTTCTTCGATCAGTTTTTTGCTCACGAAGACACTGAAGATGAAATCTGGGATGAATATATTCTAGACTGGGATGAAGCTGAGTTTGGAAACGAAAAATTCTTCTACAGAGTCACACGCGAAAACGTAGGACTGACAATGCAAGCTGATATGCTACTAGGCGAATAGCCCTCAAATAAAAAAGGCCCCCATCGGGAGCCTTTTTTATTTATAAGATTTCTCTTTAACTACTAATCATCAAAAGAAGGCTTAACAACTTTAGTTTCAAACGCGATATCTTGATCGTCGTCTAATAACTCGTCATCATCAAATCCATCAATCTCTTCTGCATCTGTCTCAATGTCCAGATCCTTAAGAACGTGGTTGAACGCCTTATCATCAGCTAAATCCTGAATGATTGTTTCGATGTATTTCATTGGGTACTTGCGAACAAGCTCTTCAATAATTTTTGCCAGTCTCCCTTCAGAAAGGATAAGTTGTTTTTTCTTAACGTCTTTCCAAAGTTTGATGTAGTGGTAACGGCAGTACCCAGAAGTTGTAGAAGGGTTATCACAACCGCGGACTACGCACTCGTCTGTCTCAACTTTGAAGAGTTCCATGCTTCTGATAGAAGAGAAAACATCTTCAATTGAAAAGTCTTCAGAAAGGGCAAGAATTTCTTCAGCCAGGTTTTCTTTAATATCTTCATCAATTGCTGAACTTTTCTTTTTCCTGACAGGGATGATTTCTTCTTCGATGTCTTCATCGAAAGTCATCTTTACTCTTTTTGGAGTGTCGCTTTCGAAATCATCTTCTTCATCATCTTCTTCTACACGTCTCTTGATCGGTAGCCCGTCTTCGTCCAGTTCCTCTTCTTCAACTGCACCTTTTTTGCCTTTCGCTTTTAGAAGTTCTTTTTCTTCTTTCTTAGAAAGTTTTTTTGGTGCTTTGGCCGCTTCTTTTGCTGCTGCTTTAGCCGCTTTCGCCGCTTCTTTCTCAGCTAATTTTGCTGCCTTTGCTTTTTCTTTCTCTTTTTCTTTGTTTTGCTTGTCAGCTTTCTTTTGAGCTTCCAGAGCTTTGGCCGCTTTCTTTTTTTCTTCAGCTAATTTTTTAGCATCTACTTCTTTAGCTTTTTTAGCTGCTTTATCTTGAGAAGCTTTTTTGCTTGCTGCAATTTTATCCTGGATCTTTTTTTGAAGACCTTGCTGAGATTTACCTTTTACTTCCGGCTTTTTTGCTACTGCTTTTTTCGCTGGAGCCGGCTTTACTGCTGCTTTTTTAGCTGGAGCCGCTTTTGCTGCTGGTTTTGCAACCACTTTAGCTGGTGCTTTTTTCGCAGGAGCTGGTTTTACCGCAGCTTTTTTAGCTGGAGCTGCTTTAGCAGCTGGCTTTTTTGCCGGAGGTGCGGCTTTTTTAGGCGCAGGCTTTGCTGCTGCTTTTTTAGCTGCCGGTTTTGCGGGCTTCTTCATACCTAGATTCTCCAATATTTTTTTTATCAATTAATACCTGTCTCAATTTATAAAAACTTAAACGCCTTTTAATTCATTGGCCGCAATAACGATGCGCTGGATTTCAGAAGTTCCTTCATAAATCTCAGTGATCTTCGCGTCTCTGAAGTGGCGCTCACACGGGTACTCTTTCGTGTAACCATTTCCGCCCAGGACCTGAATGGCCTGAGTTGTAATTCTCATACATGCCTCTGAAGCAAACAGTTTTGCCTGAGCTGCTTCCTTTGAATAAGGAAGACCATTATCTTTTAAATAACTCGCGTGCATGATTAAAAGTCTTGAAGCCGCAATTTCTGTCGACATGTCCGCCAGCTTAAACTGGATGGCCTGAAGTTCAGAAATCGGTTTTCCAAATTGCACTCTTTCTTTCGAATATTTCTTCGCGTATCTGAAAGCCGCTTCAGCGATCCCTAAGGCCTGAGCTGCAATTCCAATGCGTCCACCATCAAGAGTTGAAAGAGCGACTTTAAATCCTTTTCCAACTTCACCAAGAATGTTCGCTTTTGGAACCTTCACCTTGTTAAGCCAGATTTGAGCCGTCGTCGATCCTTTAATCCCTAATTTGTCTTCCAGTTTTTGAACCTGGAATCCTTCCGTTTTTGTATCTACGATAAAAGCCGTGATCCCTTTGTGGTCATTAGTTTTTGTCGTTTTTGCCAGAACAATCGCAATTCCTGCGTCTTTACCGTTAGTGATAAAGTTTTTTGTCCCAGAAAGTTCGTAGTAGTCCCCTTTGTCTTCAGCAAAAGTTGCCAGAGTTCCAGGATCTGAACCAGCATTGGGCTCAGATAGACAGAAACATCCGATCACTCCACCAGAGGCCAGGCCTGGAAGGAATTTTTGTTTTTGCTCAGTTGTCCCAAAGCTTAGGATCGGCCACATACAAAGAGATGTGTGGGCAGAAATAAGAACTCCGGTTGACGCACATCCACGAGAAATTTCTTCAACAATGATTGCGTAAGATGTGTAATCCATCCCAGCTCCACCAAACTCTTCAGGAATATAAGAACCCATGAAGCCATTTTCATAAAGCTTATTGATAAGATCCTGTGGAATTACCCCATCATGGTCAATCTTAGCCGCCAGAGGTGCAACCTCTGTGTCAGTGAATTTTGAAACTAAATCCCTGATTTCTGTGTATTGCGGGTTGTACATACTCATAAATTTTATTTTCCTTTAAAGTTAGGTGCGCGTTTTTCCACGAATGCCTTGGTTCCTTCATGCATATCTTCTGACGAGAAAATGCCTGAAAACTGTCTCTTTTCTAGCTGTAAACCTTCCGCGATAGTTAAGTCAATACCTTCATTCATAACTTTTTTCGCAATTCCTACAGCAAATGGAGAATTCGCTGCAATCGACTTTAAAGTCTTCATTGCTTCGGCCATCATCGCGTCTTTTGTAGCGAAAGTTCTAACAACTAGCCCCATTCTTAGAGCTTCATCCGCTTTTACGTTTCTTCCAGAGAAGATAAGTTCTTTTGCGTTATTTCTACCAACTAGTTTTGCTAGCCTTTGAGTTCCACCAAAACCTGGGATCAGACCAAGCTTAACTTCCGGTTGACCGAAAACTGCGTTTTCTGTCGCGTAGATAAAATCACAGCTCATCGCCATTTCACATCCACCACCTAGAGCAAACCCGTTTACACAAGCAATCACTGGAACCTGGATTGTTTCAAAGAGAACTGTAACCTGCTGACCAAGTTGTCCCAGAGTGTAAGCATCACTTGGAGTCATGTCTGCCATCTCTGCGATGTCAGCACCAGCGATAAAAGCTTTTTCACCTTCACCTGTAAGGATCAGTCCAAGCATCTCAAACTTATCATCTGACTTAAGATCAGTAAGAAGTTCTTTTAGTTCACTTAGCACTTCAGTGTTAAGTGCGTTTAGTTTTGTCGGGCGGTTGATTGTGATCACCCCGAATTTTTCCTGAAGTTCAAATTTTAGTGTCGTGTATGATTTATTTGTATTCATAGAATCCTCTTCCTGATTTTTTCCCCATGCGACCAGCTAGTACGTATTTCTTTAATAGCGGGCACGGTCTGTATTTAGTGTCTCCTAATCCATCATGAAGAACGTTCATGATCGCCAGGCATGTATCAAGTCCGATGAAGTCAGCAAGCTCAAGCGGTCCCATTGGTTGATTTGTTCCAAGTTTCATCGCCTGATCGATATCAGAAGCGCTCGCGACACCTTCGTACAGAGCGTACACAGCTTCGTTAATCATTGGCATAAGAATTCTGTTAACTGCAAATCCCGGGATGTCGTTTGCGCGAACAAAGACTTTCCCCATCTTTTCAGAAACAGCTGCTACTGTGTTGAATGTTTCATCTGAAGTCTCAAGACCTCTGATTCCTTCAACCAGCTTCATTACCGGAACCGGATTCATGAAGTGCATACCTGCTACAAGTTGTGGACGCTTAGTCACTGCCGCAATTTCAGTGATTGAAATTGAAGAAGTGTTTGTCGCCAGGATAGCTCCCGGTTTTGCCACTTCATCTAATTTTTTAAAGATATCGAATTTAATCGCTTTATTTTCAGTGGCTGCTTCAATAAGAAGATCGCAGCTTGAAAGCTTAGACATATCAGAAACAGTTGAAATTGCTTTCATTGTCTTTTCTACGAAGGCCGAATCCCACTTTGCTTTCTCTACGCCCTTCTTTAGTTGAGCTTCGATAAAATCCACTCCCTTTTTAAGTCCTTCAGGAGAAACATCGTAAATTTGAACAGTGTAGCCACTCATTGCAGCTACTTGCGCGATTCCACGGCCCATTTGCCCCGCGCCAACAATCCCAATGGATTGAACATTTTGCATATATACCTCACTCTTAATGGTAAAAACGCCCTAATGATACAAACCAGGCCATGGTTTCACAAATAAAACCTTGCCAAGTTTTTACAATTAGAATAAAAAATGAGTCTCATTAATTGCTGAGTGCAAAAAGTTAAAGTTGAAAATATCTAACGGTAGGAGTTAATTGTGGCAAACCACAAATCATCAGAAAAAAGAGCAAAACAAGATATCAAAAAGAACCTTGCTAACAAAGTTAACGAGTCTAAAACTAAGACTGCGGTAAAAAAAGTTAGAGATGCAATCACTGCTGGCGACAAAAAAGCTGCAGCTGCTGTTCTTAAAACTGCTCAAGCTGAACTAAGAAAACTTGCTAAGACTGGCGTTATCAAAGCTAACACAGCAGCAAGAAAGACTTCTCGTCTAGCTTCTCAAATCAATAACCTTAAATAATCTGTAAAGATTTTAAGATATAAAAAAGCCTCATAGTTCTATGAGGCTTTTTTTATTTTCTTCGACTGAGTTTTTCTCTCTCTTCGTTTTTTCTCCATCATTAACACTTCCCCATCCGCACCTTGAACGACTTCCAGCTTTTTAAAGCCGGCCTTTTCGTATGCTTTTTGTGCGCGCAGGTTTAGCACAGATGGATCCGTGATCACGCGAGTCGCTTTTTGATTAATGAGTAACTCGTCCGAGAATTCCTTCACGAACATGCTTCCCAATCCTTTATTGATAAATTCCGGAACCGCAATAAACTGATCAATCCCAAAGGTCTTGCCGTCAACTTTATAAGACTGGATATAACCAATCGGCTTTCCCTGAAGCATAACCAAATAAGGAGTCACTTCCTCAGACTCGATAGCGCTTTTGTATTTTTCCTTAAATGATTCGTAGTCGTGAAGCGTCTGCTCTGGCCAGAATTCCTTTAGGTGCGGCTTCTTCATCCACGAGTGTAGTAATGGGAGGTCTTCATGAGCGAGTTTTTTAAATTCAAAATTTTTCATGATACTAAGATGGTATCACTTTTTTGAACGTCAAGGTGACTCGTCTAGATAATTTCTAACCGGAGTTTATTGATCAAGAGCTGATCGCTTGATTTTGCTAGGATTTCTAATTCCGAGAAAAATTGCAGGTATTTTTCGACGTCCTTTCTTTTCCACTTTTCACTTACGACCAAAATACTTTGGTCATATTTAGAGAGCTTCGCCTTTCCACGTAACTCATCCGGAAACAGTACTTTTGCCAGATGCCCTTGCATGAAAGCAAACAGCGAACGAAGCCATTCATAGTCTTCATCACCTTTTTTCAGCACTTCATTGAAAAACTTTTTTGGATTGTCGTTGAAGAGATCAATGAGCTCAAAAAAATCCCAGCGCTCTTTTTCCACCAGTGTTTTTAATTCTTCAAGATTGATTTTTCCTTCAGGGAAATTGAGTTTGATTGTATCGATGACCCAGAAGAAAGATTCGAAGTTGTGCTCTAAATGATCGAGCACAAAACGGCTCACATCCTGAGGAAGATTCACTTCGCGAGCCTTCTGGCAAAACTGCCAAATCTTCACACCTTCCCAAAAACGTGGCTCTTCAATTTCAAAGGCCAAAACGTCTGCTTTTTTAGCGAAGTCAGTAAAGGTCTTTCCACTCTTAGTGAAAAAGATCACCATAAAACGCTCGCTCCAGTCGATTCCTGACTCCGTTAAAAGAGCGAGGTTCGCGGCCTGGATATTTTCTCCATTGATCACTTGAATATGATCAGTTGAGGAAAAGAAAGAAAGGTTTACAAAATGCTCTTCGATAAAATCGCGAGTCACTTCTACTCCAGAATACAGAGAGAAAGGGATATCTTTTTTAGGGAGGCGGTCTAAAAGAACGCGTTCAAGATAAGGGTCTGAGACTAAAAAGGCATAGAGCCCCGGCCTTTTCGGGTCGATAGTCATCGGGTGTTTTGGCAGAAAATCCCAAGGCAATAACTTAGAAAGCATTGAGAACGACCTGTCTGAAAGTTTTAGCTGCACTGATGGCCGTGTCTTGAAGACTCTTTTCAAAAACACCTTTGTTTTTTACAAAGTTTGTCTTTCCTACAGCATTGGCCGTCGTCGTTTCACCAACCGCGCGCGAGAATGACCCTGAGAGGTCAATAGTGTCCATTAAAACAACTTTTGGGTTCGCTTTCATGAACTGACCCATGTCTGTTGTTAAAAGCTGAATTTCTTCTTTTGAAGGGCGTTTAATTAAATACACCTTCAATGAAAATCTATAGGTCGTTTGAACTGGGTAATAAAACGGGCTTCGGTCACCAACAGAAGACTTAATCGTATCGTCAGTAAAGAGTGTCTGAGTCGTTTTAACAGCATCGTTGTAATGATCGCGCGATTCAATGATACCAATTAATACAGCGTCGGCCGCTTCGTTCTCTCCACTAAAGACACGGAGTCCAGAATAATCATTTAGGGTGAAGATGATTTCTTTGGTCATTGGTGCAGCGAGTTCGGGAATGACTGAGCGATTCACAAACATAGGCACTGCAACAGAACGAATATCGTAACCAATTAAGGGGTTGTTATTAGTATTGAAGTGATAACCGGCACAAGATGTGAGGGCCAAAAGCATTGCCAGAATAGAAAAAAATCGCACTTTCATGGCGTTAGTGTACTCTAAAAGCTATAATGCTAGAACCTTTTTTATGCTAAAAAAACTCTCACAATTTATCGATTTCGAAGGCTCGGCTCCCCGTCAAAAACAGGAGCAAAGCAAACACGCGCAAATTGCTGATAGTTTCGATTTCATCAGCCTGATTAAGGCCTGGAAAGAAATCGCCGGCGACAAACTTTCTGAACATACGATCCCGCTAAAAAATCAAAATGGCACACTCATCGTTTTGTCTAATCATTCGGCCTTTGCCAATGAATTGAGTTTTATGGAGCTGCCGTTAAAGAAAAAGATTTTTGCCAAGTTCCCGTCGTTGGAAAAATCTATCAACAACATTAAGTTCATTGTCGATAGTACGCACTTTGACCGACAGTACACACAGTTCATTGCCACGCCTGAAAAACAAAAGAAAAATGAAAACAGGCTTCACCCGCACTCTCCGGAATTTAAGAAATTAAAAAGAGATGCAGAAGAATTATTTAAAGATATTGAAGACCAGGAGATCAGAGAAAAAATGATCTCGCTTTATATCCAATCAGGAAATTTTAAGCCCGGTTAATTTCAAGTGCTTTTTAATTTCTTCAATTTTGATTCCTTCGCGAATCACTTCAAACGAGTCCCCTTTATAAAAGACAATCGTCGATGATCTTCCTGAAAGATTGTGAGAGCTATCGCCAAAAAGTTCTGCATCGGGCGCATGATCTTTTTGAAAAGCTTCAGCATCAGAAAAATTAATGATAGGAGGCTCACCTGTGAGGTTTAAGCTCGTCGTAAAAAATGGCGCTTTAAGGGCGTTAGAAATGTCTTTTAAAGCAGCATCATCCAGGCAGCGGACAGAGACAAACTCACTCTTTCCTGTCACCCATGAAGGAATGGAAATTTTAGAAATTTTTCTCGGAAGACCTAATGTTGACTCCAGCTTGAAATAATTTCGAAGCCACGACACACTCATGAAATCCGGAAGATTGAAACTCTTATAAAGTGTATTCACGTCAGTGAACATGATGGATAAGGGTTTATCATCAGAAGTTCTCTTGATAGCGGCAATGCGCTTATGAGCTGCCTCTGAATGAATTGAGGCACCAATACCCCACACAGTATCCGTTGGATAAATGAAAACGCTTTCTGAAGTTAATTTCATAAACTACACCGGTAGAGGTTTGTTTAGGATCTCTTTAAAGTAGAAGAAAACGGCCACAATGATTAAAACCAGAATGATCAGAATGAAAAAGATATAATTGTCGTTGCGCTTTTTTAAAGGCTCCGAATGAGTATCTCTGTCTCTGTGGGCCACTTCTCTATTTGGATCCCTTTGAGCTGCCTTGGCACTGGCCTTAGGCTTGCGATCGTGAAGAAGCTTGCGGTCTTCTATCTGTAATTTTTCTTTTTTAGCTACAACATTCTTAACTTCGTGATGGTGGTGATCAGCTTCAGGGGCCGGGGCTTTCGGCACATCAAGAGTCAGAGAAAAAGCGATGTCATCAGACACACCTTCGAGCTCTCTCATTGATTTTGCGGCCGACTTCTTTTCTTTAGGCTGATCTGAAACTTCAGGAAGTGCCACTGAAACTTGTTCATTGTCCAAGGCCACTGTTCTCGTGTACTGGTGAGAGAGATCAACCTTCCCTTTTTCAACTTTAGTCGATGTCTTATCGTCAATAACGACGGAAGCCGCAGTTGCAGGAATGCCCATATCAGGGAAAGCTAAGTCATCATCACTTGGAAAATGAGCTTCATCTGAACTTACTGGCTCTTTGTTAAATTTAGGTTCAGCAGTTTTGAAATCTATTTTTGGACCTTGAGCTGTTGGCTGTGCTTGTGATTGAGGAGCGCTGGCCATCGCAGGTGCTTCGATCTTGAAATTGGCATTTACACTTGAAGTAATCGCTGCGACGTCTGGGAATTCCAGGTCAGAAGCATCCGGTATCTTTTGATCACTTTCTTCATTTAAGTTAAGTGTCGGAACTGGAGATGGCGTTGGAATTTTAGTCACAACAGTCATGTCAGGAAATTCTAAATCCGATGCATTGGGAGCGATGCCTGCCGCTGCCGAAGCCGCTGGTTTACTCGAATTTTCCGGTGTCCCTAGAATATCTGAGACTTTAATAACCTGAGTATGTTGAGTCTGATTAACTGGAGCAGTATTAATTGAAGTCGTTCTTTCTGGATGCTCTCTTCTTGAAAGAACACTTTTTGACTCTGAGATCGGGTTGTAACCTTGAGGAATATCCCCATAAATATATTTTTCAACCAGGTCTTTTTCTTTTAATGAGAACCAATAACCATTTCCGCTGGCCACTTCATCCGTTAATCCAAGCGCACCCTTCTGGATAAACTCCAATAGTTTTTGCTTGGCCACCGGGCCTAAGATTTGATTCTGTGATGTTCTGATTAACCAGTTTCTTTCCATAAATTAGAAGAAGAATCCCATTAAGCCTTTTAAGTCTTCATCGTTAAAGCGAAGCCCGGCCTGAATCGTAGCACTACGCTCTTTTCTGCCAATATCGTTAGCTGAAGCTCGTCCATATAAGACGTTCCAAATCTGAAGTTCAGTGATGAAACGCAGGTTAGCTCCTTTATCTTTTTTGTAATCGAAGGCTTCAAGCGAGAATTTCGTCCCCAGGTTCTGCAGGTAATAATCTAACCCCAGACCTCCCGTTGATTCAATTAAACCTCCGCGGAAAGCGAAGTCCTGAACACGGCGGCCGATTTGAACGTTGAATCTAAATGTATCTCTGTCGCGCTCTTTTTTATTAGACACTACAGTTGATCCATTTGTTGTCGTCTCTGTAATTGTTTCTCTGTCTGGCCCGATTTCTGAAGTCGTTAACCCCAAGTGATAGAATCTCTCCGGTGATGGATAAATTCTAAGTGCGACTTCACTCTCCCCGCCACCTTCAGTGTTAGCTCCGGTAAATACCGAAAGCTCGGTTCTGATAGCGTCAGCTTTTCCAACAATTTTTTGCACGCTTGAAAGTGTATCTTTAACCTGATCAGCGATTTCATCTTCAACCAGAAGTTTCCCCACAGTTCCCTTTCCGCGTTTAACGTCAGCAACTAATGAGTTTAAATCAGCAGTAATCTTTTTTGAGTTTGCCAGGATTTCTTTGATGTCGGCCATGGCACTGTCAGGATTGCCTTTATCAACCTGGTAAGCAAGCTCATAAGAAAAACTCTCCAGGTTTTCAACCAAGGCATTTAGCTTTTCTTCGTTTCCAGTCATGACTCTCTTAAGTGATTCAGTTGCCGCGCGGGTGTTTTCAACCAGGGCCCCGATATCAACCAGGATCTTTTTCATTGGAGAAGGCTGTCCTTCCGGTGCGATACTGTCTTTTAAACTTTTTGTGATCGCTTTAACGTCAGCTAAAACTTCAGAAGCATCTTTAACCAGGGTTTCAATCCCTGCTGCTTCTTCAGAATCGATGAAATCATTTTTCGCTAAAAACTCAGGAGAATCACCGACATAAATTTCGATGTATTTATCACCTAAGAAACCAACAGACTTAATTCTTAACTTCGAGTTTTTTGTCACTTGAATTTGTTTAAGGATCTCAAACGTAATTAAAGCAGTGTTACCTTGAAGCTCAATAGAAGAAATACGTCCGGCAGCGATACCGGCAATTTTGATTGGAGTTTTTGGGAAAATGCCGGAAGCATCTTTAACAATCGTTCTATAAGTTTGGTACTGACCAAACCCCGATTGATTGGATGTAATCTTGAACGACATAAAAACGATAGCGGCCAATGTGGCGATGGCCAAAAGCCCTACTTTAAATTCATTCATCTCTTATTTCACACCTTTTGTTTAGAGTCTTAAAAATTCCTGAACTAATTCTTTCTTAGAATTTTTAAACTCATCTACCGGTAAATACTCAATAATCTTACCACGGTCCAAAAAGGCCACATAGTCGGAAATTTCTAACGTCGCTTTTACGTCGTGGGAAATAATAACTGATGTCATCTCTCTGTCTTTGTGATTTTTTGCTGTATCTACGATTAGATTGTTAACCATTTTAGTTGTAATTGGATCAAGTCCGGTTGTGGGTTCATCATAAAGCATGATGGCCGGGCTTAAGGCCAGCGCGCGCGCCAGTCCTACTCTCTTTCTCATCCCTCCGGAAAGCTCTGACGGTAGTCGACTAAAAGACTCTTCTTTGATCCCTACTGAGATCAGAAGGTCTTTAACCTGCTCGTGAATTTCTTGAGGGGTTTTATTAGTAAATTCTTTTAGCGGAAAAGCGACATTCTCTTCTGCTGTAAAAGAGTCAAACAAAGCTGCATATTGAAAAAGCATCCCGTAGTTTCTTCTAAACTCTCTTAATTCAACCTTTCCCAAATGAGCAAGGTCCTGCCCAAGGACTTCCACCGTACCTGATGTCGGCTTCACAATTCCCAGGATGTGTTTAAGTAAAGTTGATTTCCCCGCCCCGGAAAATCCCAGGATCGTCGTAATCTTATTTCTTTCAATATCAAAGTTAAGGCTGTCTAAGACTATTTGTTCACCAAAAATTTTGGTGACGTTTTTTATGGAGATGGCAGGATTTTCAAATGTCAGCATCCATCCCCCTACAAAATCTTAACCAGAAAGGTTGTTAAGAAGTAATCCAGAATAAGAACTGAAACCATTCCCCAGATTACGGCCAGGTTTGTTCCGCGCCCTACTCCCACGGCTCCTTTTTCTACCTGGAAACCAAAATAAGTTCCAATGACAGAAATAACGAAACCGAAAACGAAAGCTTTAATCACTCCCTGGGCAACATCTTCAATCATCATAAACTCAGAAAGTTTCGAGTAAAACATCGCTTCATCAATTGAAAGAGTTGTCGTTCCGACTAAATACGCGCCGAGGTTCCCGATAAAAAGAAAAAGCACTGAAAGCATCGGAACCGCTAATGTTGAGGCAATGATTCTTGGAACGGCCAGGTATTGAATTGAATTGATACCCATAACTTCCAGGGCATCAATTTGTTCAGTTACTTTCATTGATCCAATCTGCGCGGCCATCGCGGAGCCTGCCCTTCCCGCAACAATCAATCCGGTTAAAACAGGGGCAAGTTCTTTTGCCAGAGAGATCGCAACAATTGATCCAACAAGTGAATCAACGTTGATGAGTTTGAATCCAAAATAAGTTTGAGTACAAAAAACCATCCCGGTAAAAATCCCCGTCAGGAGAATAATCAGGATACTTTTGTTTCCGATGAAATAAAGTTGTTCCATCAAAAGATGAAAACGAAATGGACGTCTGACCATCCAATAAAAAAAGCGCGCGCCAAAAAGCGTGATCATACCAAGGCCGTCGACCATATCTAAAATGGAGCGTCCAAAATCCTCAATTTGATCTTTTAAATAATTTTGTAATTTCGTTATCACCCAATTAGTTTAAACGATAAACTCTTGGAACGCGAGGAAGAAGCGCACAGAAAACTTCATACGGGATGATTTTTGTCTCCGAACAAAAGCTCTGAAGATCCCCATCTTTTGCCCCCCAGATTGTAAAAATCTCGTGGGCACGGATGTGATCCGAGGCTTCCTTTGGAAAGAAGACGTGAGTCATGTCCATGCTCACTCTTCCGATGATCACACCTTCAAAACCTTTGTGGTATAGGTGCGCTCCAGAATAACGATTGAAGAATCCGTCTCCGTATCCAATCGCTAGGATGGCAATCAAGCCATCTTCCGGACATGGAGTTGAGTTGTATCCAACCACATCGCCTTTTTTAACTTCAAAAGTTCTTAAGATGTAAGTTTCTAATTTTGAAACCAGCTTCCCTTCAAAGTTACCTGGTACCCCTGAGTTCAGTGAGCTCGGCCCATAAAGCATCAGTCCCGGTCTCACATGAGTGTCGTCGCTGTTTTCCGGAAGACCAACTTTTTGTTCGATCGTCCCCGAGTTTGACTGAGAGGTACGCTCCAGAGTAATCCCCGAATCGCGGAAGAACTTTTTGATTTCCCCAAAGCGAGTTCTTTGCAGAACGTTCACTTCGTGAGCGTTCATATCTGAGCTGGCGTTGGCGTAATGGCTAATCAAATGGTGGACAGAATTTCTTCCGTGTTGTTTTAGTTTGTTGACGATAAGCGGAGTGTCGTTCGGGTCAAGACCTAAGCGGTTCATCCCTGTGTTGAACTTCAAGCAAATAGGAAAATGCCTGAACTCCGGTGTGTGTAAAATATAATCCAGCTCACTGACGTTTGAGATTACCGGAATAATTCTGCGCTTTAAATAAATGTCAGCATTTTCTAAAAGCTCTAACTGGATATCTGAGAAAACGTAAATATCAAATTCAAGTTCGTTGAGTTCTTCGCGCAACTTCAGTGCTTCACCGATAGTCGCACAACCAAATTCGCGAATCCCCATTTCAGTGATCGCGTAACGGGCCATCGGGATCATTCCGTGTCCGTATCCATCTGCCTTAATCATACAAAGGATCTGGGCCTTTGGTGAAATTTTTCTGATTTGATTTATATTGTAAGCAAAGTGATCCAGGTTAACCACTAAACGGCTTCTAAACTTCATTAAGTTTTTCCTACATATCTAAACTGGTTTTTGGTTCAACGAACGACCAGGCCTTCTTCGCCTCTTTTGCAGGCTTAGTGATGGCCCCTTTAAGTTCGCTTTCAATTTCCAGAATCTTGGTTAAATAAGCATGCGCTGACATTGGAGACATCGTCACTTTCGGCTGGATCAATTGGGCCAGAACTCCTTCGGAGTCTTCAAAATATTTCCAGTACTGGAAACGTCCTGAGAATTCTTTTAACTGGTCAAAGAAAACATCCAGGTCATTTGCTTTAACAACAAAGCCGATATTGCCGACACCGAATTCAAAAAATCTAAAATCAGTGCGCGTTTGGATTTCCAGCTTATTGATAAACTCACTCATAAAACGGTTCCAGAAAAAGCGGTTAGTCCCCTTTCTCATCACCACTTGCATCAGACTTGAAAGATCTAAATCAACCAGACGCATATCTTGAGTTAATTTATTCTGTTGAGCTTCATTAGCTGTCTGACCAAAAAGGAATTGATCCAGATAGCTTAGGGCCTCAAAGCTCGAAGAGAATTTCCTGTTCGTTTCAATCGGCGCTGTCAGTTTATTTTTAAAGCTTGCATAGAAGCCGTTTAAGTAGGCTTCCAGCATGTGCCAGTCAAAATTATTAAAGAACGTTTCGTTTTTTGATTTAATAAAAATCATTTTATCCGGCTTACTCTCTGATCCTTTGATCAATAGAGAAACCAAATCACCACCCATAATATCTACGGCAACCTGAGTGGCCATATTCTGGGCAAAAAGCTCAATCCCGTGTGTGCAGGCTTGGCCTAACCACAACGAAGGAATATTTCTGAATTTTTGCAGATGAGAAATCGGTGAAATAAGTTTTTGTCCATTGAAAGAAAGTTCAAGGAAAGCAAACTCTTCGATTTCATCGACACCGTGGAAAACTTTTTCCAGCGATTTAAAAAAGTCTGTTTCCAAACGAAGCTTTTCAAACTCCAGGCAAACACTCTTGACCATCGACTGATAATTATCCGCGCGCTCTTCTTCACGCAGGGCCAGCTCCAGGCGCTCGATCTGTTCTTTTTGGGCAACTGTCGTCATCTTCAGCATATGGTAGTGTTGCTCTAAAGAAGCTACTTTATTCAGTCTTTTAAGAATCGCTTTAAGCGGGCCTTCATAGTTGGCCGACTGCTTGAGTGTTCCCAGGTGAAAAAAGTTATGAGTCGACACCAAAAGAGGTTCAGTCTTATCTGTGTAGTAAAATAATAATGGCATTTCTTCGGCGATGACCGCCGGATGATCGCGAAGGACAAGTTCCCCTTCACTCATTTTTTTTACATCGACAATACAAAGGGCCGGTAAACGCTCCAGAGTTCCACTCCAGAAAGTTTTTAAGTCTTCGTAGAAATGCGGGATCACTCCCAGTTTTTTAAAAACTGAAGAAATTTCCTTTACTTCGTTTAAATCAGATAGAAGAAGCGCTACTGAGACTTTTCCTTCCGCTAGCATAGTACACCTAACCTCTTGTCAGTTTTATTTTTTATCCTTCTAAATTATGCACTAGAGAAGAGAGGGAAACAATCTTTTTTATGCCCTCTTGCGAGAGGTGAAGGTCAGCTTTTTGATAGAGAGGAAGACGTTTTTGGTAGAGAGAGCGAAGCCCAACTTCACCGAGTTTTGTTTGGGGTCTATTAGAATCGTTTTTAATGCGCTCAAAGCAAGTCTCAAAAGGGACATCGAGGAAAACAAGTTTATGTTTTTTTGCAAGATCCCAAAAGCCTGGAGCTTCAATTGTTCCGCCTCCCAAAGCAATAATCTTAGGCGAAGCCGTGCTTAGCATTTCACTCAGGAGTAAACTTTCTTTATGACGAAAAACTTCCAGTCCGTGTTTATTGATCCACTCCCCTAATTCACTGGGAAGAAGACCGACAGAAAGGGCCACCGCCGTGTCGAGATCGAGGGCCTCATAGCCCAAATGATTGCGCTGAAAAGCTTCGACAAAAGTCGTTTTCCCGCATCCCATAAATCCACAAACTAAAATATTCACTCGAACCTCTAAACCCATTGTACTTTTAAAATCATCTGAGTTAAATGGGAGCCATGAATATGACAACAAAAATTAACACGCAGATCGACGCTCAAGTCCCTATTAACAAGTACAGCCACGACATCATCGAAGAGTACGAACTTTCTAACGAAAAGACTCCTTGGCTGCAGGGAATCCTGGATGAACTTCATGAACAACTAGATAAAGAAGACGTTTACCCGGCCGGCTCACTGCATTTAAAATTAAAAATTTCTCGAAAAAAGAATCCTCTTATCGGGGATCATTTAGTGGTTAGGGCCGAAATTGATGCAAAATATCATCTACCTTGTGGCCTTACTTTAGTGCCACTGCCACAGCATATGGACCACAAAGTTAACGCAGCCTTCCTTCACGATTCACAGGAAAAACAGCCGGAATATGCTGAAAGTACCACTGTTTTTGCTGATGGCGAGGAAATGGAGCTGTATTTTTACCGCAAAGGGTTGGCCGACATCATGGAATTCATCCATGAGCAGATCTTCTTAGAAGTTCCGGCCTTCCCAAGAAGCGAGAGAACAGAAGAAGAGGCCTAAAAGGCATGGTTACGTCAAAAAAACTTGCCGAACGAGTCTTTTTGTCGTATTGATTTACCCTCATATTTAATTTAAGTTGAAGTTACAAATTTGTCGCGGAGTATAAAATGGCAGTTCCTAAGAAGAAAAATTCAGTTTCAAGAAAAGGTTTAAGAAGAGCTGGTCAACACCATAAACTATATAGAAAACACCCAATGGCTTGTTCTAACTGTGGTTCACACGTTATGCCACACACTGTTTGTGGAGCTTGTGGATTCTACAAAGGTAAAGTTGTCGTTTCTGTAAAAGCTAACGAAACTGAAGAAGCTGCTCAATAATCATTAAGCAAATTTTGTCTTAAAATATAAAAGCCCTTATCATTCACCCGAATATAAGGGCCTTTTTTTTAGGGCAATCAAAAAACATGGACGTCCAAAATGAAATCCTATGAAGCAAAAATTCTAGGCACTGGGATGTACGCTCCCAAAAAAATCCTAACAAACAAAGACCTTGAATCAATCGTTGAAACGAGTGATGAGTGGATCTACACAAGAACCGGAATCAGAGAAAGAAGAATCTGTTCAACCGAAGGTGGCGAGTGGCCAACAGACATGGCCTACAATGCAACTCAAGACGCACTTAAAGCGGCCGGATTACAACCTAACGACATCGACTTCATTATCTTCGCTTCAGTTACTCCTGACGTAAAACTTCCAAACTCGGCCTGTATTCTTCAAGTAAAACTGGGAATCACAAACAACTGTACTTGTCTCGACATCTCGGTTGCCTGCTCGGGATTTGTTTACGGTGTAAACATGGCCAACTCATTCATCAAAACAGGACTGGCAAAAAATGTTCTGGTTGTTGGATCGGAAATGCTTTCTCGCGAAGTAAACTGGAAAGACAGAAACTCATGCATCCTTTTCGGGGATGGATGTGGCGTAGCAATCGTTGGTCGCGCTGAAGAAGGTTCTGAATCAAAAGTTTTAGCAAGCATCCTGAACTCTGATGGGACTGGTGGAGAATTCTTCGATCAGCCAATCGGAGGAGCAGTTGCACCTATTACTGCTGAACATATTGCCGAAGGATCTCACTTCATGCAGATGAAAGGGAAAGAAATGTTTAAAGTCGCGACAAGAACTCTTGCTGAAAACGCTCGATCAGTTCTTGAAATGGCCGGCATGACAAAAGAGCAAGTCAACTGGGTTGTCCCTCACCAGGCCAATATCAGAATCATCGAAACCACTGCTAACCTTCTTGATGTGAGCATGGAAAAGATGATCGTTAACATCGATAAATACGGAAACACTTCTGCTGCAACTGTGCCTATCGCTTTCCACGAAGCGATCGCTGATGGACGCATTAAGCGCGGAGACATTGTTTTATTCGACGCCTTTGGAGCAGGATTAACTGCCGGCGCGACATTATTAAGATACTAAAACAAAGGCTAATGAATGGGGATTAAATCAGTCACACTACTTTTTCCAGGACAAGGTTCGCAATACGTTGGAATGGGAAAAAACCTGGACCAGGCACTTTTTGAGAAAGGAAATGAGATTTTAGGGTACGACCTTAAAAAACTTATGCACGAAGGGCCAGAAGAAGAACTGAAACTGACTCACAACACTCAACCAGCAATTCTAAAACACTCAGTTGCGCTTTATAACCAACTGGACACACTTCTAAAAAAATACGACGTAAAAGTAGACCGCGTTCTTGGCCACTCTGTGGGCGAGTACGCTGCTCTTGTTGTTGCAGGCGTTCTTTCTCCTTACGATGCCATTCATGCTGTTCACCTTCGCGGGAAATACATGCAGGAAGCGGTACCTGTCGGGAAAGGAAAAATGTTTGCGATTCTAAAAGTTCCCGCAAATGTTGTTGAAGAAGCTTGTAAGGCGGCTTCAAAACCAGGTTCTGAAGTTATGCCAGCAAACTTCAACGACCCTTCTCAGATTGTTATCTCGGGAGAAAGTGAAGCTTGTGCGCGCGCTGTGGCCTGGCTTGCTGAAAATTTCAAAGAAGCTCACAGAGCAATGGAGCTAAACGTATCGGCACCATTTCACTCTTCTCTTATGAAACCAGCTGCTGATCAGTTAAAAGCGGCCTTCGAAAAATTTAAATGGCACGAAAACAAGATTCCATACATCGCCAACATCGATGCAACGGAATACGCTGCTGGAACAAATCCTGAAACCATCATCAACAACCTATACCACCAGGCCTATGGTCCGGTGTTATGGACGCAATCAATTGAAAAACTTCCGTCAGACACACTTTGTATTGAAGTTGGTCCAGGAAAAGTTCTCATGGGTCTAGTTCGTAAGATTAACAAAGACATTAAAGTGATCCCTCTGGATAGAGACGAAGCACTTACTGAAATTGAGGAGCTATTAAAATGATCGCAACTTACAATGATTTAAAAGGTAAAACAGTTCTTATCACTGGTGCATCTCGTGGACTTGGAAGAAAAATGGCCGAAGCTCTTGCAACTCAAGGCGCTCATGTTGTTTTCAACTACAGAGGTGATGAAGCCGCTGCTATGAAATTAAAAGAAGAACTTCAAGCAAAAGGCGCTTCAAATGTTACAGCTCTTCTTTTTGACGTAACTAATACTGCTCAAATGAAAGAAGCCGTAGAAAAATTTGTTGAAACTAACGGCCCAATTACAGGTCTGGTAAACAACGCTGGTATTTCTAAAGATCAAATCGTTCTTCGTATGAAAGAAGAAGACGTGGTTCAAACAATCAACACCAACTTAACATCAGCTATTATGCTGACTCAGATCCTTTCAAGAAGCTTCTTAAAAGCAGAGAATGTTTCAGTGGTAAACATCAGCTCAATCGTAGGTTTAATGGGGAACGCAAGCCAGATCGCCTACTCTGCTTCAAAGGCAGGATTGATCGGATTTACAAAGTCTTATGCAAAGGAGCTTGCTTCGAGAAATGTTCGTTGTAACGCAATCTGTCCAGGATTTATTACAACAGATATGACTCACGCTCTAGACGAGAAAGTAAAGGACGCTTATTTAAACTCTATCCCATTAAAACGTATGGGAGAGGCAGATGAAGTAGCGAACTTAGTTTGTTTTTTACTAAGCAGTGCATCGTCATATATCACTGGAGAAACGATTAAAATTGACGGTGGATTATATATCTAATACAAATACTAATACTTATTTTTTTAGAAGATTAATTTCAGGAGTTATTGAATGAAAGACAAGGTTATTAAACTAATCAGCGACGCTACAAAAATTGATATCGCTAAAATCAATCTTGAAACAAGTTTCGTTGACGATCTAAACCTAGACTCACTAGATATCGTAGAACTAATGATGAAAATGGAAGACGAATTTGGTGTAGAAATTCCTGAGGAAGATGCTGAAGGACTAAAAACGGTAAAAGATATCGTTGCTTACCTAGAAAAGAAACAAGCTTAATCGCTTTCTTGATTTAAGGCCTCGAAAGAGGCCTTTGTAGTTTTTACGGGATAATTTTTCGAATTAAAATGTTTACGGAGGCCATATGACCGAAGGTAAAAAACTCAACAGAGTAGCCATCACCGGTATGGGAATGATCAATGGACTTGGTCACAATCTAAAAGACGTTTGGGCAAATGCACTTGAAGGAAAATCAGGTGTGTCTTTGATCGAACAAATGAACACAGAATTACTTACGACAAAATTTGCAGGTGAAGTAAAAAACTTCGAACTAGCAAGCGACATATTAGACGCAAAAGAAGCAGCTAAATACGACCGCTTCATTCACTTTGCTATGCACTCGACTCACGAAGCTCTAGCGGATGCTGGCCTTCTTGAAAACCGTCCATACGACATGGACAGAATGGGTTGTATCCTGGGTGTTGGTATCGGTGGATTCCCGGAAATCGAAAACACAGCGAAGACTCTTTTTGAAAAAGGGCCAAGACGTGTTTCTCCTTTCTTCATTCCAGCGATCATCCCGAACATGCCATCTGGACTTGTAACGATTCGCTACAACCTTGGTGGATTAAACTTCGCTATCGCTTCAGCTTGTGCTTCAGCTGCTCACGCACTGACATCTGCTTGTTACGAAATCATGTTTGGAAGACAAGACATGATGGTTTCAGGTGGAGCTGAATCAGTTATCTGTAATCTTTCAATTGCCGGTTTCGGTAACATGAAAGCGCTTTCAAAAAGAAACGATGACCCGGCCACAGCTTCTCGTCCATACGATGCTGACCGCGATGGATTCGTTCTTGGTGAAGGTGCTGGTATTTTAATTTTAGAAAACTACGACAAAGCGGTTGCTCGTGGAGCAAAGATTTACGCTGAAATCGTGGGCCATGGTGCAACTTCGGATGCCCACCACATTACAGCTCCACACCCAGAAGGTGACGGTGCTTACAGATCAATGAAGATGGCGATTGAAGACGCTGGCGTTGATTTAAAAGAAATTGGTTACGTAAACGCTCACGGGACATCAACTCCGCTTGGAGACATCGGTGAACTAAGAGCGATCAAGAGAACATTCGGCGATCACGCTTACAACCTGAACGTATCTTCGACTAAGTCGATGACTGGTCACTTGCTTGGAGCTGCTGGTGGGATTGAAACAATCTTCTGTGCGATGGCACTTCACACAGGAATGATTCCTCCAACGATCAACGTACAAAACCTTGATCCGGAATGTGACCTGAACATCACGGCCAACAAAGCTGTGAAGAAAGACATTAAGTACGCTCTAAACAACTCGTTTGGTTTCGGTGGAACAAACTCTTCACTACTTCTCAAAAAAGTATAATAAGCAGGTTTAATTATGTTTAATAAAAATGCGACTTCAGTAAAAACTATGGACCCGGAAATCTACGCGATCATCGAAAAAGAGCGCGTTCGCCAGGAAGATGGTCTGGAGCTGATCGCTTCTGAGAACTACACTTCACAAGCGGTTATGGAAGCTCAGGGATCAATCCTGACTAACAAATACGCTGAAGGCCTTCCAAACAAGCGCTACTACGGTGGATGCGAGTTTGTTGACCAGTCTGAAATCTTAGCGATTGAAAGAGTAAACAAGATCTTCGGATCAAAGTTTGCTAACGTTCAACCGCACTCGGGTTCTCAGGCAAACATGGGAGCTTACTTCGCAACAATCAACCCGGGCGATAAAGTCCTGGGGATGAACCTTGCTGAAGGTGGGCACTTAACTCACGGGTCCCCTGTTAACTTCTCAGGAAAACTTTTTAACTTTGTGGCCTACGGACTCAACTACGAAACAGAAAGAATTGATTTCAACATCGTTCGCGAGCAAGCTAAAAAAGAACAACCAAAACTTATCGTCGCGGGAGCTTCGGCCTACCCTCGCGAAATCGACTTCAAAACGTTTAAAGAAATCGCTGATGAAGTTGGTGCAAAACTGATGGTTGATATGGCCCACATCGCAGGATTAGTCGCAGCAGGTTTACACAACTCTCCTGTTCCTCATGCTGACGTGACAACATCAACAACTCACAAAACTCTTCGCGGACCACGCGGAGGGATTATTTTAACAAACAACGAAGAACTTTTTAAAAAGCTTAACTCAAACATCTTCCCTGGTATTCAGGGGGGACCGCTTGAGCACGTGATTGCCGCTAAAGCCGTTGCTTTCCACGAAGCTCTTCAGCCAGACTACGTTGTTTATCAAAAACAAGTGATCGCCAACGCTAAAGCGCTTGCAGCTGCTTTAACAAACAAAGGCATCGCACTTGTTTCTGGTGGAACAGACAACCACCTTGTTCTGGTAAAAACAGACTCGGTTGGGCTTTCTGGTAAAGAAGCTGAGCACGCTCTTGAGCTTGCAGGTATCACATGTAACAAAAACATGGTGCCTCAAGATAAGCGCTCTCCGTTTGTGACTTCTGGTGTGCGTTTAGGAACTCCAGCGATTACAACTCGCGGATTAACTGAATCTCACATGGAAACACTCGCTTCATGGATTAACGAAGCACTAAGAAACGCTAGCAATGAAGAAGTGTTAAAGAAAATCAGAACTCAGGTCTTAGACCTTTGTAAATCATACCCGGT
The DNA here is from genome assembly GCF_002872415.1 of Bacteriovorax stolpii. Lineage (GTDB taxonomy): Bacteria > Bdellovibrionota > Bacteriovoracia > Bacteriovoracales > Bacteriovoracaceae > Bacteriovorax > Bacteriovorax stolpii. The sequence goes on from NZ_CP025704.1 coordinate 3,015,697, forward strand.
ATATAAGTAAGTATGCATTGTCCAAGTTGTAACGCCCAAGACACGAGAGTAATCGACTCCAGAATGCTGGTGGAAGAAAACTCTGTCCGCCGTCGCCGTAAGTGCGATGCGTGTGAGACTCGTTTTACAACGTATGAGAACATTCAGATTCAAATGCCTCTTATCGTAAAGAAAGACGGTCGTCGTGAAGCTTACAACCGTGAAAAAATCATGAAAGGGTTAAATAAGGCCTGTCAGAAGAGAAACGTCTCAACTGACCAGATCAACCAACTCTTAAACAGCGTAGAGAGATCTCTCTTAGAAATCTCAAGAACAGAAGTGCGCGCCCGCGATTTAGGTGAAATCATCATGGACCGTCTAAAGGAACTTGATCGTGTTGCCTACGTTCGTTACGCCTCTTTCTACTGGGACTTCAAAGATATCGAAGAATTCGTCTACGGTCTAAAAAACAAACTACACTCAGTTAAATCTATCAGCGATAAAGGTGACAAACGTGACATCCAACACTAATACGACAAAAAGAACTATCGGCCGCGAGTACGCCTTTAAATTTATCTACAAGCACCTGCTTAATGACTTCTCGACTGAAAAAAGCGAAATCATCAATGACAGCAAAGCGCTTAACGATGCTCTCAATCTTTTCGACGACTCTTACCACGAAGAAGATTCAGAACACCCGGATAACAAAATCGACATCCACACAAAGATGTTTGCGAAGGAACTTATCTTAGGATCTCTAAGACAAGAGCCAACAAACTCTAAACTGATCGAAAAATACTTAACGAACAATAACCTTCAAAAAGTTGACCGCATGAATCTTGCTGTTCTTCTTTTAGGTTCATACGAAATCCTAAGCGACAAAGACACGCCTGCTGGTGTTTTCATCAACGAGTACGTCAACATCGCTAAAAAATACTGCCCTAATGACTCTCACGGCTTCATTAACAGTGTTTTAGATAAGATCGCTAAGGACCACCGCTAATCATGTACAAAAGCGCAAGACCGGCCTTATCCATTCTCGATCAATTCACCCCTGAGGTGCTTGGGATTTTCTGGATAACCCGCGATGAGCTTTCACGCGACCTGATTGCTTTTGACGATTTCAATTATCTTTTTGACGGGCTGATTTCCCAGTATCTTTACGGGCAGGGAGTCGGCTCGGATAAACACGCCCATATTTTTTTCACGCAGAATTTTAGCGATAAGGTTTTCCTGGCCCACTTAAGGACAAAGGATTTAACCAAGTCACAAATTTCTGGTGATATCGATGAGCAGATTGCCCTTCTTCAAGGTGGGAATCCTGCACGCAAAACAATTCTGATTTTTGATAAGACTGAACACGAATGGTTGCCTGAACTCAAAAAGCGCTATTCGCAGTTTGAGTTCAAGGCATTAGAAGCCTAATTCATTTTTTTCTAAACGATTTGAAAATGCCAGATACTAGGCGCCGAGGCGCGGGTGAGGAGACGTACACCAGTACGTCGCACGATCGAGTAACGAAAGCAACGACGTAGATGGCGTTTTAAAATTGTTTAAGGTTGAGCGCAAATGTAGGTAACCCAAGACTCGCAGTTTTCTGCTTTCAGGGATTTCTTAAAGACACCGTTTCCAGTTCCATCTTTATCCACGCCTTCCCAGTAAATATGAGTTTTAGAGAACCCTGCGTCTTCCAGGATATCCATTAACTCGCGAGCGTCCCACATTCTCCAGTCGTATTGGAAAACTTTCTCGTGTTTTACACCATCAGCAGTTTTAAAGTGAATGTAATACATACACTCTGCCGTTAATGGGTTGTAGCTACTACAGTCCCAGTAGTATGTGTGGTTTTTGTGTTTTACCGACTCTTCAAGCTCCTGACGGCTTTCAGTTCCGCCGAACATATCGATCATGAAAATCGAGTCTTTTTTCATATGTTTTCTGACTGACGAGAAGTACGCCAGAAGATCTTTTCTCTTTTTAAATAAGTAGTACGAAAAGTTAAAAGCAACAACAACGTCAGTTTTGAAATCAAAAGTCTGAAGAACGTTGGCGTTGATATATTTCATACGTTTTTGTTCGTCTTCATCAAGCTCGCTGAAGTGGTTCACAAAACCGTAAGAGATCGGCTCCATATCAAGATCAATTCCATAAGCTTTATGCTTATCACCTTGCTCTACCCATTCGCAGGCAAGCATACCAGTTCCACAGAAGTCTTCACGAAGCGTAAGAGGTGCGCGTCCATAAAGGGCCTTGTACTCTTTGTTGATGAAGTCGATGTCAGCTTGTGGGTTTTGAACCGAAGCCAGGTACAGGCGGTACTTTTCGTCGCGTGAAAGCTTAGGCGTCTTTTTCGCTGCTACTTTCTTAGTCGTTCTCTGTTCATCTCTAGTGTTGGTTCTTTTGATCGCCATGATTTGCTGCCTTGATTCCTTAGTAGTCTTTGTAAGACTTGACCTCTACGAGGCCTGATTTATAGGTTGTGTTGATAGTGTTTTTTCTTCTAAAGCGCTCATCATTGGTGATGTAGACGGCACGGGCAAGCTCAATAAAGGCCTCTCCAAAATCCTTATCCCTTTCCAAGTCGCGGATGTCGTCCTCAATCTTCCAGAGCTTCTGGTTCACATCGATCATCTGGTTTAAGTGATAATCAATGTTGTCGAGTTTCAATGAAGCCAAAGTCTTTGAGAGAGTTTCCTCTTCCCTTTGGACGTGTTTTAGCTTTTCAGTGTCAGTGATTTTTTCCAGCTTAATTTTTAAGATAGAAATCTTATCAACCAATTCACCCAAAGAAATTTCGCAATTTATGTTCATAAACTTTACTCGATGCTCACGTACTCAATTTCGATGATTTCGTAAGACTTCGTTCCTGCGGGAACTTTGAGCAAAATTGTATCACCAACTTCTTTGCCAATCAAAGAACTTCCAAGGGGGGAGCGCCAACTAATCTGGTTTTTTTCCGTATTAATCTCATCGACACCGACGATGGAAACCGTCTTCTCTTCCCCATCCTCTTCATCTGCGATGGTAACCGTTGCACCAAACTGGACTTTCTCACTTTTGACGCTTACCGGATCAACCACCACGGCCAGCTCAATGCGCGAGCTTAAAAAGCGAACGCGCTTATCAATTTCACGCATACGTTTTTTACCGTAGATGTAGTCCGCATTCTCCGATCTATCGCCGTTTGAAGCTGCCCAAGCGACAGTTTTAGTCACTTCAGGTCGCTCGACTCTGGCGAGCTGATGAAGTTCGTCCTGAAGCCTTTTAAAGCCCTTTGGCGTAATATAGTTTTTTTCTTTATTCATGAATTTTCTTTAACAGGCCTTCGCAAGCATCGAGCACTAAATCCAACACCAGGTCAAAGTCCTTTTTGGAACCGTAATACGGATCTGGGATCTCATGAAAGCGCTTTTTTAAATCTTCATTCTGAAAGTAATCAGTCATCATGCGCAGCTTAGCCGCATGTTTTTCATCTTCAGCGATTCTTTTGGCGTTAGAGAAATTGCTTTTATCCATGCAGACGATGAGATCAAATTTTTCAAAGTCAGATTTCAACAGCGGTCTTGATTTCGAAGGAAGAAGTATGTTTCTTAGTTTCGCCTGAGCAATCATGCGATGGTCTGGGTCATCCCCTTCATGAAAACCACTCGTTCCCGCTGAATCAATCAGAAAGCCCGCTTCCAGTCCCTTTTGTTTAATTAAATGCACCATGGCCCCTTCCGCCGCTGGAGAGCGACAGATGTTGCCAAGACAGACAAATAACACCTTTTTCATGCCATAAGCTTACTCTATTCCACAAATTATGCTAAGAATTTAATAGGAAACGAGGAGTAATTTATGGCAATCCGCAAAGTCATCCGCATGGGTCATCCGACATTGAGAAAAATCGCTGAACTAGTGCCTGTAAGCGAGCTTAAAACTCCAGAGTTCAAACAACTCCTGATTGATATGTACGAAACCATGAAGCACGAAGGTGGTATTGGTATCGCTGCTCCCCAGATCGACGTTTCTAAACAAGTCACACTCATCGAACTTCCAGAAAACAACTCACGCTACGGCGATCTGGAAGGAACTCCTCTTATGGTCATTATTAATCCTGTAATCAAAGACCTGACAACTGAACACCAAGGTTTCTGGGAAGGATGTTTATCTGTTCCAGGACTGCGCGGTTTTGTCGAAAGACCTAAAAAAGTTCAAATTGACTACGTTAATGAGCACGGTGAACCAAAACAAATTATCGCTGAAGATTTCTTAGCGACTGTTTTCCAACATGAACTGGATCACCTTTTTGGAAAGCTTTACATCGATCGCATCACTGATACGACAAAGATCTCTTACAATGAAGAGTTCTCGCAGTTCGTGAACGCTCACCCAGACGATCAATTGGACGAGTAGTCTTGAAAAAGATTGCCCGCATTCACTCTCCCTATAAAGAGAAATTTTCTATTCCCCGTCAGCCGGGATTAACGTCGATTGAATCGACCATTGAGCTACTTCCACCATTTAATCGCACAGAAGCGCTGATGGGGCTCGAAGCTTTTTCTCACCTGTGGGTGATCTTTGAGTTTCATGAAGTGGCGCCAACGGATAAGAGCTCTTTAACTGTTCGTCCTCCCAGATTAGGCGGGAATACCAAACAAGGTGTCTTTGCCACGCGCTCTCCTTTTAGGCCGAACAATGTTGGGTTGTCGCTGGTTAAGATTGAGAAGATTGAAGGAACGAAGATTGTTGTTTCGGGTGGAGATTTTTTAGATCAGACGCCGGTTTATGATTTGAAGCCTTATTTAAAAGAGATTGAGTCGAAGCCTGAGGCAGTGTCTGGGTGGACGGATGAGATGGAAGTTAAGAGGCTTGAAGTGGTGTTTAAATGCGAATGTGACTTTGAATTAAAAGATAAAATCGTGGACATTCTCTCTCTTGATCCCCGCCCTCGCTTTCACGAGGACGGTTACAAAACATACGGCTCAAGGCTTTTTAATGTCGATGTTCACTGGGAAGTTTTAGACAACACAGTCTTCGTCACTAAGATTCTTACTTAAGAGTACACCCTGAATCAGTCGCTCCTTGAAGGCTTAAGCCTTTTCCGGCCATTGCCGATTCTTTCTTCTTTTCTTCAAGTTTTTTAAGCACGTCTTCTTTTGTATCACATGGAGCTTCAGCAGACTTTGCTGTCTCTAATTTTTTTGGTTGTTTTTTAGCGTCAGCTGCCTGAACACTTGGTGGAAGGATCGCGCTTTTTGCTTTTGTTTGAGCGAATGTTGATGTTGAGATTGTCATCACGAAAACGATTGCTAGTACTTTCATTAAGGCTCTCCGACGGTAAAGCGAACTCTTAAAAAACTCGCTTATCTATTTTTATCTTCAAAAGCAGTAAAAATGCTACGCATTTTTTCGCTTTACTCCTCACTATAATTAAACATCTTCAAGTTCATAATTAAACGATATAAACTTCTTGGCATTTTATCCAAGATAGAAACCACAACTTTCATTCTAAACGGGAAAATATACAGCACTTTTTTCTTCTCAATCGCACGCTTAATTAACCTTGCAGCTTTATCCGCACTCATCAAAAAAGGCATCTTATGATTGTTCTGTTTCGTTAACGGAGTATCAACAAACCCCGGAGCAATCGCCGTTACGTTAATCCCTCTAGGTTTTAAATCCAGTGCGTACGATTCACAAAGTTTTAGAACCGCTGCTTTTGAAGCACTGTAAGCGCCGGCACCAGGAAGCCCCATAAATCCTGCAACTGAAGCAGTTGCAATCAAATGCCCCTTCTTTCTTGGCATCATAATCTCAAGCGCGATATCAAACGTGTTAAGAACGCCTTTAACGTTGATATCGATAATTTCGTTGGCCACTGAGAATTGTGGCGTTTTAGATTTCGCCCCTACAGATCTCCCAGCATTGGCAAAAACCATATCCAGTTCGACTGGAGCAAAATCGTGAATCGCTTTATAAAGCTCTTCTCTATTGGTGACATCCACCTCATAACAGACGAGTTGTTTGTACTTATTGCGGATTTCTGCCGGGAACTTGCTTAGGTTGCGGGCACAGACCCCTACGCGATGACCTTCTTCAAGGTAGAGTTTCGCCAAGGCCAAACCAATTCCAGTTGTTCCACCAGTAATAAAAATATTCACAGAACTCCTAAAGCAACTAAGCTGTTATTTTTGTACTAATAGTCTAGGACTTTTCCATTGGGGGGACAATCTTTAAGCATTGCGAAACGCAATTTTTTTAAGAAATCCTCAAAGTTTTATCTTGACGAAAAACCTTCGATTCCTTATATTTTAGCTTCTTTAAGATTGCTGGGGGCGTAGTTAAGTTGGTTATAACGTCTGCCTGTCACGCAGAAGGCCGAGGGTTCGAGTCCCTTCGCTCCCGCCATTTTAAGGACATACAAAAAACTAAAATAGCCTCGCTTCTAGCGGGGCTTTTTTATGCCCTTATTTCCAACCATGTGACAATGTCACACTACTAAAAACAATCAATCCGTTTCAATCTTTGCCTCATTGTTTTTAACACCTCCTTTCAATAAAATTTAATGACAGGGAGTTTTCCATGCACTTTCTCATTATCACTCTTACATTGTTTTTATCTTTCTCAGCTTGGGCCAAAAATAAAAGCACAATTATCAAAGAACCAAGCCAGATACTCCCCCTCAACGAAGAAGCTGACAGGGCCTTAAGATCAAGCCCGCTTGCAAGCGATGTTGTAGAAGACGATGCCAACCAAAAAGAATTTCACCGAAAGGCCTTTAATGCCACTAAAAAAATAGCCTCAATAATTTCAATCCCGGAAGGCGAACACATGCACTTTGTTTACGATTGTTTATTCATGCAGGAAGAAGGGCTCTACTTAAAATACTCCCACCTACCAAAAGATAAAGTTGTCTTAGCTAGAAAAATGATCGTCGAGAGCTTTAAGTAATGAAGAAATTAATTTTGACCTTGTTCATACTATCTACAAACGTCATGGCAGATGTTCTCTTTATTGACTTAAACAATGTTGAGCAAGAAATTGAGGTTGCCAGAAAAGCAGCGGCACTTCGAGGGGAAAAACTAATTGTTTTACCACTGGATCGTGACTCTTATAAAAATCCTGTCAAAAGTAAATTAGACCAAGAATATAGTCGCATTTATGCGAGATACGAAATGGCCTGCAGGAATCAAGAATCACCAGCGTGCCAAAAAGCAGCCACTGAAGTAAGTGAAATGGAAATTAGAATATCTAAAATTCCCAGTGTAAAAAATTACGACGCTGCAAAACTCCAAGAAGACATGGCGACGATAAAAGAAAACATTAGTTCTGTCATGATTTCTGGTCATGATGGAGGTGGAAACTTCACAGGAGAATTTGGACAAATCACTGGTCGTGAGTTTTTAAGTTCTTTAAAAAATTTTTCAGGAAGAGATGATATTAGATCTCTTTATCTTTTAGGCTGTAATTCAGCAACAACTCACACACTCGCCGCTCTTTGGAGAAACGCACTCCCTAAAGCTCAATTCATAGCTGGTTATGAGGGCATTGGGTATTTAAGGGATAATGGTCTGGGGCATGCATTTATTAAGAATGTTATGGCCGAAGAACAAAAGATTATTGCCTCTTCTACTATGGCCGATGCACTAAAAAAATTTCGTGCCCTCTTTTCCAATGATAAAACTCACAACACTGCTGCGAGCCTGGTTTTAAACTGTGACTCTGCCAATCCCATTTACTTATCATCAATCAATCCTGCTAAACCTTTTAGTGAAATCTATGGATGTGATCAAGATTACAAAAATAAGATCAATAGTTTTTTAAAATGTGCTGTCTCAGAAACATCTCCTTGCGAAATTACCAATCTACCAAGAGATTTAGTTGATAAGATAAAATCATGGTCAGCTTGCGGAATGACATTAACTTCAGACTTCACAGAAGCAGATAAAATACAAAACCAACTCTACATACTTCAGTCTTTTAGTGGGGTCTATTCAAAACTAAATCCATCAGTAATGTTTATGAATCTTCCAGAAGAAGTAAGAGCGCAGCTTAACATCAATCCTTCGGAGTTAAAAACTTACCCGGCAATTCTTCAAAAAATACTAGCAGTTAAGAAGTTTTATGAAAATAAATTCGACTATGCTGCGATTAAAGACATTCCGCTATTTGAATTAAATCGTAGTGCTTCGAAAAAAATTTATTATGACCAATTATGGATCGGCCTTTCAAATATGGACTTATCAGTCTTAGCAAAGGAACCAATTGGACCGGGAACACTTAGGGCCCAAGCCTTTTTTAAAGCATTTTCATCTGGAGAAGCCGTAGGTACATTCAAAGAACGTATCGCACGTCTTGAAAAAGAAAAATTACCTGAGACTGATAAAAACTATGATAGCTGGGTCGACAGTTATTACGCTCAGGAGATTGATGCGTTGAAAGAATATGAAAAAGAGAGGATAGCAAAAAAATGATTTAGCTTTTTTTCGTAAACATAACCCCAACCTGCGACCCTCCCGAGCTGATATTCACTTTCAAACTCGTATTCGTGGCACGCGATAAAAATCCTCCCACTTCAAAATGATTGAACTTACCATTGCTCCAATCATACTGAACAAAGACTCCCAAATCAGAGATCGCCTTTCTAGGCTTAGTTAAAAATCCATCGATATCAATCGTATTGAGATTCACTCTTTTTTGGATCACCCACTCATTCATCTTTTTGGCCGGAATTTTTTTAATGGTCTTCACCATCTCATCATCCATGAAAACGTGCTCGCCACCAAAACCATCCACGTATTTAATAACGTAGTCAGAAGGGTTAATCAGCGCTCCTTCTTTTCCCTCGGCGAGCATATGAGCTGGGAGAATCGAATTCTGTAAGCGACTTGATGAACCAAGATACTTTCTTCTGATATGTGGATCGGCCAAGATCGCCAGGATACTCTTAGAAGCAAAAAGGCCCGTCACAAATGGTCCATAGTGAGGAACTTGCTCACGCACTAGTTTTGAATAAAGGTTTTTTGAATCGATATAGTCTTGAATGGTTAAAGCAAAACTCACCATGTAACTTTCCGGATACCAGTTGTTTCCAACTTTGATTTTTCTGTCTTTGATTTGGATTTTTTCTTCAGTTAAAAATGGATAATCATTTACATCGACATCGAGTCCATACGAAGCTGGTGTCACCAGTCGTAGATCATATTTTTTTTCTTTTGCTCTTCTTAAAAGCAGCTCTTCATCCCAGTTGTAACAATCTGTCTGGAATCGAGCTAGAGAGTTCCCTAGCCTCTTCATGTTTTTAATTTCTGCACTTGAAGTGTCTAAAGAAAAATATTTCTTACGTAGCTCTGGCATCAGAGAATAAAGTGTGTCGTGAATAAAAGGCATTCTCGCCAAACCATCAAAACCAATCTCGTTGATCTCTAAAAGCTTAGGAGGATTATTCACCTCTGGTTTTCCAACGATGGCCATATCAAAACGCAAGCTTCCCACTAAACGATCAGGTCTATGCTTAATGACTTTTAATTCTTTCAAAAGAAAATCGCGGACCGGGCCATGAGGAAAAATAGCATTCACTTCGCTTTCTGGAAGTGTGATCAATTTTAAAATCAGTTCCGTAATATCTTTTGCCGTTTTATTAATAACTGGGAGATAGGATCCAGGAAGAACACGTGGATAAATTGAGCAGTCCTGCTCTAAAATATCCGAGAGCCCAGAGTCGTGAAAGGCATTCCATAAACTGGTCTTGTGATTATAAACTTCAATCTTTGATTTCTTAAAGTTCTGAATGTGTTTTGGGGCCTGTTCGTGAAAGTGATGATCGAAATTGAGCGCGCGCTTCTTCAAGAGAGAATCCTCCGGCAAGTTGATCTTTTTACTCGGAAAAAGATCTGACGTTTCCTCTATTTTATCCCACTGGTACAATGTTCCAAATACAACTTTAAAAAGGGACTTATATGCCTGTAGACCTAAACCATGACAGAATTTTTCTTCGCCAGAGAAGAGAAATCGCCGAGCTCTTTGGAGTTGAGACCAGAAATAAATATGAGATTCTCGCGATGGAAGGCTCACCTTTGGGATTTGTGGCCGAAGAAGGAAAAGGAATTGGCGCTTTTTTTGGAAGGGCCTTTCTTGGGCACTGGAGAACTTTCACCATTAATATTTTTGATACCAACCGCAACCTCGCCTACAAAGCACTCCACCCTTTCCGCTTTCTTTTTCAAAGATTAGAAATCACTAAAGCGACAGGGCAAAGAATTGGAGCGCTTGAGCAAAGATTTGGAGTTGTCACCAAACGTTTTGACCTGGAAGATGCCCATGGAAATGTGATTATGAAAATGGCAGCTTCATTTTGGAAGCCGTGGACGTTCCCTATTTATAAAAATGGTGAGGAAGTCGCACTCATTCTCAAAAAGTGGTCAGGAACTTTTTCAGAAATCTTCACAGACAAAGATAATTTTACGATTGAGTTTAAAGATAAGAGACTGACAACAACGGAGAGAGAATTGATTTTAGCTTCAGCGATGTTTGTTGATTTGAATTATTTTGAAAGAAAGGCCGGATCGAATTCATAAAAAAGGCCGGTTAAAAAACCGGCCCTTCTTAACATAAAATTATTGGATTTTTCCAGTAACCTGGAAGTGAAGACCAACAGTTGATTCTTCAGCTGAACATTGAACGTCAGCATCTGTTGCTGGAACGTAGATCGCTGCACGGCCGTGAAGGTATTTGTACTTGTTATCAGCTAGAGCTGAATCAAGGAACTTCTTTCCTTCTAAACATGAAGATTCATTGTTAGCAGAGTATGCTTTTGAATCAACTAGCTTTACAGTCCAAGCTGCGTTGTCAGCAAATAAAAGTGCGCTATAGTTACAAGTTACACCGTTTTCAACAAATGTAGCTCTTACAAGAAGGTTATCAAGGCTCATGTCTGTTGTAGCTTTTCCGAATACAACATTTCTTTCAGCGAAGTCAGCTGGAACACCAGCAGTTTGTGTGTTTCCATCAGCACATACGAATGCTGTGAATTTAGCGGCCCAACGCTCACCTGGAAGAGTTAGATCTCCCTCGTTAGCGAAAGCCGAAGTAAGTGATAGAGCAAGCATGCTCGCAAGAATAACCTTTTTCATTAAGTCCTCCATAATAGATATTTTCAGGTAGATGTTTTGTATGCCCTACTTTTTGTTTGGTCAAGCAAACAAATGAATTAATTATTAAACATTCATTTAAAATTAAATACTTAGAATACGATAAAGAAATTACAATGACCTTTCACAGCAAGGCCATTTCTTATATACCTTCCTAGAATCTTGGGGGGATCTTTATGAAACAATTAATCGTTTTATTTCTCGCTATCTTCGTGTCCGGCTCTTATGCAAGTGAATCACTTAATCCAAAAAATTCTCGCGAAGTTTGGTTGTCATTTAACGGGACAAACTACTGCAAGCCTGGTTTTTGTGCAGAGGCCGTTCCCTATCGTGCTTTAAGAGAAGCGCTTAACTTCTATCGCGACAATCAAGATGTTATCGACAACACAAGCTACGTAGGAATCATCGACTTCACGATGCAATCAACATTAAAAAGATTTTTTATTCTCAACCTAAAAACAGGTGCGGTTGAATCGATGCTGGTGACTCACGGAAAAAAATCTGAAACTGAGTTAGGCTTCGCTGGCCAATTTTCAAATACGATCAACAGTGAGATGAGTTCATTAGGTTTTTACCTGACAGATAACAATTCTTACGTTGGTAAGCACGGTGTCTCTCTAAGACTGGATGGATTATCTGAAACAAATAGCAACGCACGTGCAAGAAATATCGTGTTGCATGGAGCAGATTATGCGACTCAATGGTTTGCAGATCAAAAAGGAAGACTTGGGTTAAGCCAGGGATGCCCTGCAGTTGCTCCAAATAAGATTGAAGGCGTTATTAAGAAATTAAAAGGCAGAGGACTTCTTTACATTCATAAGAATAAAACGATTTAATGAATAGATGTTAAAGAAATCTCTTATCGCTTTAGTTATTCTCGGTTTTCTCTCTCCTGTGATCGTCGTCTTCATCCTTTATAGGTTTGCCATGTCGACGGGGCTTCCAGGAAGAAGAGGTGGACCGCAAGATGCATTCAGGCACACATATTCAACAGCGCTCACAGCTCGCTACCTTTCACCAAAGGTTGTCGAGCTGGTGACGCGTTTTTGTGAAACTGACCCCACATCACATTTTGATCAAATGGATATTCACAATAACCGCATTGGGACAAATATAGGATTAGGATCGGGTGAACTCTACCCTACTGTCATGAAAAAAATCAAAGAGGGAAAAATCAATTCCACCGATCCAGATGTCATCACCTGGATGCCAGAAAATGAATGGGACAACGGTTTTTAAAACCAGAAACTCGCTTTGCCCAAGGCCTGCATTACACTATGTTTTCCATCGGGAAGAACAAACTTATCTCCCGCCTGATAAAAATAATCCTGAGCATCCCCTTCATGTGTCAGCCACAACTCTCCACTGATAACATGAACTTCTTTGGAGCGCTTCAGACTAAAGACTTGATTTTTTTCCAACGTAACCTTTTTGATATCCGATAAATGAATTTGGTTGTCCATAAGTGCCTCCAAACACATTATCGTCCTTTTTTGCAAACCAATACAGATTCAGAATTTGAGATTTGTAACCATAACAGTTATAATGGTGAAAAACTGTTATGGTCGCTTTGCGCTCGAACTGTATGTAGATTTTTTAGTCACTCATGGGAAAATCAGTATATGGAAACACTAGACACATCATCCGATAAAAATCATTTGTATATCCAAATTGCTGAGAGGATTAAGTCCTGGATCAATGAAGGAACCTATCTTCCAGGCTCTAAAATTCCATCGATGAGACAACTTTCGACGAAACTCGATGTGAGTGTCTCGACTGTTATTCAATCCTATCAACTCCTCGAGAGGCTGGGATTTATCGAAGCAAGACCGCAGTCTGGTTACTACGTAAAGATTCGTCCACTCTTGCAAGAAGCTGGTATTGTCACTAAGCCTGCTTCTGCTCCTCGTTTTGTTCAAACCAATAACACTTTTCTCGACGTGATCCATGCTTGTGGTGATAAGTCGCTCGCTCCTTTAGGCGCAGCAGTTATGCACCAGGATTTACTTCCGACAGAAAGTTTACAGCGCTCACTTATTAAAATTTCCCGCGAGCGCGCTGCTGATTGTATCAACTACGAAATCGGCGCCGGCAACTGGCAGCTTCGTCAGGAACTGGCCAAACGAAGTATTGAAATGGGCTGTGACATAAGCCCTGAATCAATCAACGTGACAACCGGTTGTATGGAAGCCATCAATCTCGCCCTCAAGGCCGTCACAAAACCAGGAGACATTGTCGCTGTTGAGAGCCCTACTTATCACGGGCACATCAATGCACTGGAGAATCTTGGTTTAAAAGCTTTAGAGATTGCCACGTCTTCTCAATCGGGAATGGATCTTGACGCCTTAGAAGAAAAGATTTCTAAATTTGATGTGAAAGCTGTTTTAGTCACTCCTTCTTTTTCAAATCCGCTAGGAAGTTTGATGAGTGATGAAAGCAAACAAAAGATGGTTTCACTTTGTTCAAAGTACAATGTGCACATTGTTGAAGATGATATTTATGGTGAGCTTCAATTTGAAGGCAACAGGCCTTTGGCCTTAAAATCCTTTGATAAAAAAGACATCGTCATGTACTGCTCTTCTTTTTCTAAAACGCTTGCCCCTGGATACCGCATTGGTTGGGTTATCCCTCCAGCGAAATTTTTTGATAAGATTGAGATTATGAAATTCTCCAATACGGTCTCGCCCAACTCAGCGGCCCAGATCGCGCTTGCTGATCATTTAAAAAATAACAACTACGATAGGCACTTAAGAAAGCTTCGCCAGACGCTTTCGCAAAATATGCACCTCTTCTCCCATAAAATTATTGAATGTTTTCCGGAAGGGACAAAAATCACCACGCCAAGTGGCGGCTGTTTAATCTGGGTTGAGTTCCCTAAAGGCATTAATGCTCTGGAGCTTCATGAGAAGGCGTTAAAACATAAAATAAGCCTGATTCCAGGACCTCTTTTCTCAGTGACCGGCAAGTATGAAAACTGCATCAGAATCAACACTGGAACCCTTTGGAACAGTAATATTGAGGCAGCTTTAGAAAAGATTGGAAAGCTGGCCCATGCCCTTGCTAAAAAATAATTGTCAGGATTATGTTAGCAGAAGCGATCTTCGTTGCTATCCCCCTTCTAGTTTGTTATTAAGCGGCAAACAAACTACAGGGAGATTTTTATGAAACTATTTTTCGTTGTATCCGCTCTTGTGACTGTGTTATCGGCCACTGCTTCTTTTGCCGGTGAAAAAATCAACTGTACGTCTATTACTCAACCAAACAACCGCCTGCAAATTGTTTTAACTGAAGAATCAAGAGTCGCTGGCGCTTCTCTTTACACTGCAAACCAGACAGCAGAAGAAACATTTTCTGCAACATGGGCAGTTGGATCAGTAAACCCAATGGCCGGTATTCAAGTCATTCTCCAAAACCAACAGGTTCTTGATATCGAATACGCTGTATTCGAAGAAAGCCATGACGGTCTAGTGACTGTTAATGATACTGAAGATTATAGCTGTCTTTAATCTGATAAAACAAAAAGGCCGCAGTCTACTTGCGGCCTTATAACTTTCTAAACAACATCAAATAGAACATTTTGAAATCGCCAATCAAACTCCAAACAGGATGCTTAAAAGTCGCCGGCCGGTTTTTCTCCACTACAAAATGCCCGATCCAAGCAAATGCATAACCGCATAATGGGACAATCCAGATATATTTCCACTGCCCGGAAACAATTATCCAGATAAGTAAAAGATGAACAAGTAACGTTCCACAAAAATGCAGCCTGCGGTTTGTGGCATTTGAATGTTCACTTAAATAGAAGGGCCAGAATTCTTTAAAACTTTTCATCAGTAAAGTTTAGTGAAAATTAGCTATTTTGGACAGGCCAAGAGCATTAAAATAAGGCAAATTTATAAGACGAGGTTTTTATGAAAAAGAAATCACCGGTTGTCTTGAAGAATTTTCATCGCTCTCAAGTAGGCCGCGCCCAGCGTTTTATCAGGTCCCATTTCACTGAGGAGTTAACACTCAAGAAAATTGCTCAGGAAGCAGGCTCTTCCGCCTTTCACTTTGGTAGAATCTTTATGTCCTATACCGGGGAAACAACTTTTTCTTATCTTCGTCGTATCCGTATGAGCAATGCCCTTCGCATGCTCCAGGAAGACAATGAATGCCCGGTGACTGAAATTGCTTTGAGTATTGGCTATGAAACACCTTCGGCCTTTAATAAAGCTTTTAAGCAGCAGTTTAATTTGAGTCCAAGTGATTTTCGCAACCAAGGAAAAGAAGAGCAAAACAAGTTGATCTATTCTCTAAGCATCAGTCAAACAAACGAGGAGATGCTTATGAATTTAAACCTTACTGAAAAACCAGAAATCATCACCAGAGAAGCGACTCACTTCTTGCATGTGAAAAAAGCAGGGATCTTTGCTGAAGTGGCCATGCCGGCCTGGTATGCCATGTTCCCGCTTATCGAAAGCGTGCAGAAAACAGACATCAAAGAATTCCTTGGGACGAGTATCATGGATATGAAAACCCAGGATGAGTCTTCTATGTTTTACAGTGCGGGAGTTGCCCTTGTCGCAAAACCTAAAACGGTGCCAAAAGGAATGGAATACACAAAGATTACTGAAGGAAAGTACGCTCGTTTTATCCTGACTGGACCTTATCCAGGAGTGTGGCCAGCGTTTGAAAAAATTTTTCGCATTTTAATTGAAAAGAGAATCAAACTTCGCGATGGTGCTTGTATCGAAAATTACTTGAACGACCCGAATGTTACACCAGAACATGAGCTGATCACTGAGTTATTAGTTCCAGTTGAATAAAAAATCATTCGATAAAAGCTAGGCCATGCTTAGCTTTTATCGTCTTTAAAATCATCCACAAAAGGCCCACAATGAACCTTAGTCCATGGAGGTTCTATGATCTTGAGAATTGTGTTTTGGACTATAATGATAGGTTTTATGTCTGGTGCAGTGATAAAATTCTGCATGCCTAAAATCCCTCACGGAAGTGTTTTTACCACCATGACCGTTGGTCTTATCGGATCGGTTTTCTTTGGCTGGCTTGGTTCGCGCTTCGGGCTTTACGAATACGGAGACGTAGAAGGACTTATCGCCTCCTTTATAGGTGCCGTCTCTCTCCTTTATATTTTCTACTCTTACGTCGCGGCCTTTGGGTTAAAACCCATGAAAAGGCGTCCAAAGTTTCGACACCTATAGGACTTTTTACAGGCACCCTCCTTCCTTGCGCCTGCTTCTGCTATCCTCAAGGACATAACATTTAAACTTGTGAGAACGGTATGAAGAAGACACTTCTAGTGATGGGACTTTTAGCTCTAACGACAACTAGCACTTTTGCTTCAGTTGTCAAAGGCCATGACTCAAAAAGAGGATGCACACTTTATCGCGTGATTCACACTGACTCAAAAAAACAAATCCAAAAGAACGAAACAGTTTTCTTAAATAAAGAAGTTTACGGGATTACCTTCGAAAACCTGGCGATTGATTTCGATAATCGTGAAGCTCAGGTTGATGTGGTGATGAACGTTGTGCTGGGATTAAACCGCAACATCGCTGAAACAAAATCAATTATCACTGCTGATAACTCTCAATTTACAGCATTGATTAATCAAGTTAATCGCAAGATCAGTTTACTTGAGAGCGTTTGTTTAAACGCCAACAATGAAATTGTATACGCTAAAGCTTTAGAAAATAATTAGAATTTTTTAAGCAGGTTGCTTCTTCTTAAAAAGAGCTTGACCTTGCCATCTTCATCTTCGTCGATGAAGTCCCCGAAGACGTCTTCAAGAATGTCTTCCAGAGTGATGATTCCCAATGGAGCTTCCAAGCTTCCAACAATCATGAAGTGGGCCTTCTTCTTTTGCATCGTTCTTAGGGCATGAAGAACTTTTGTATCCGGTGAAAGTGACTGAATCGGTCTGACGAAGCTTAGCCAGTTGTCTCCCACTCCACTTTGTGAAAGGTTAACAAATTCTTTTGAATGAAGATAACCATAAACTTCGTTGGCATCAACGACAGGAATTCTGGTTCTTCTCGTGCCTAAAATCAGCAACGACACTTCTTCAGGTGTGGCCACTGAGCTGATCTTATCTACTTTTTCCCAAGGAACCATAACACTCTCAACCTGTTTAGCATCCAGGTCTAGCAGGTTGTGGAAATATTCCTGATATTCTTTTCTAAGTCCTTTTAATGAAATCTCATCGTTTGCGGCCTCTTCTTGTGTGCTTGGTTTTGATTTCATGATCAAACGTAAGATGAAATCGGTCGCCTTCTCCATTGGACTAACCAAAGGTCCCAGGATTTTTTCTGCAACTCTTAAAGCTGGTGCCAGCGCAAGAATAATGGGCATTGAAAATTTAATTGCCAGAGATTTTGGAACCAACTCTCCGATAACAACTGAAAGAATTGTAAGAGGTGCAACGATCACAACAATTGAAAGTGTTTCAGCAAAATGTTCGCTTAGTGCAAAAGTCCGCATGAAGAAAGGAGAAAGCGACTCTTCGGCGCCGGCACCGGAAACCGCTCCGGAAATGGCCCCAACTAAAGTAATACCAATTTGAACAACTGAAAGGATTCTTTCAGGCGATTTCGCCATCTCTTCGATCCACGCGGCTGTTTTGTCTCCAGAAAGCACGCGCTTTCTTAAAACCTTATCGTCAATGGTGACGAAGGCCATCTCTGCACAGGATAAAATAGCGTTTAGTAAAAGACAGGCACAAACAATGACAATAGTGATCATTTTTTTCTCAAAAAGACGGGAAATTCAAACTTATTTTAGAGTTTTCGCTGTAAAATGACCAATAATTATTTTCCCTAACTGCGTTAGAGTTGGTAGGATTCCTTCTTATGAACGCCAAAATTCTTATTCAAGATATTGATCGGTCTCGTTGTGTTGTAAGTGAGTTTAAAAAACTTGCTGAAGAGTACTGCGAATTAGTGAAAAGTTTTGGGTTTAAAGCGAAACCTTACCGCGACTCAGGCGTACTTAAATTTGAGAGCTGCAAGATTGAGCAAAAAACCCGCGCTATTGCCTACCTTGATGCCAACATTGAACTGCTAAAAGAATGTGTGGCCCAGGGAGATGACCCTCGCAACTCTGCTCAGATGTTGTGGAGAATTCTAAAAAAAATTAAAGCGGTTCCAGAAAATGACATCTTCGATAAAATTGCCCAAGGGGACGTTGTTGAAGTTTACCTGGATGACCACATCCAGATTTACAGAAACCTGGAATTTTTTAACTTTACTTCATTTACCATCGACGAGCTGCTTTGCGGGACATGGTACAAGCTTTATAAGAGGGATTTTCTTCCCACTTTAAAAATGATGAAGATGGCCTTTAAATTATTAACTAAAAGATTAAATAAAACTATGCCCTGGAATGTTCCTGAGCACGTGTTTGACGAAATCGGTAGCGAAGAGAATTTAAGACACAGTATTCTTTTAAAATACCTTTCGCCCCTGACGAATCAAGGAAAGATGGTTGGAGCAATCTGCATCAGCCATGCAAAACTGGTTCAGAAATAAAATTAAAAGAAAACTTTCACTTAAATCGAGGAATGATTATGGCCAAAAAAGTTAGAACGACAAAAACAAAACGCGACCCAAAGAGAATCAGGGAAAACCTTGGAACTTTCCTAAAGGATAAGCGCCTTAAGAAGGGTTATTCACAAGCAGACTTCGCTGCAAAACTTGGCTACGCTAGCCCGCAGTTTGTTTCAGACTGGGAAAGAGGTGTCTCGAGCCCTCCAATGAAAAAACTTCCAGAAATTGCCAGTGAACTTAACGTTAAAATTGATGTTTTATTTGAACTTCTTGTCGACCTGGCCACCAACCAGTTGAGAGAAAACCTGAACGAAGAATTTAAAAAAATCAGCTAAAATAAAAAAGGGCCCAATTCTGGGCCCTTCTTCTTTCATCTTTTGAGTTATTTAGACGATAGAACCGCCACAACTCTTCTGTTTGTTTGTCTTCCTTCTGGTGTGCTATTGTCAGCAATTGGATTTTCTGGTCCAAATCCTTTTGCCGTTAAACGCTTTTTATCAATTCCACGCTTAATTAGAGCATTCATAACCGACTTCGCTCTTGCAGCTGAAAGCGCTACGTTCTTAGCTTTAGAGCCTGTATTGTCTGTGTATCCTTCGATCTGAACGTTTACTTCAGAGTATTTTTTTAGGAACTCTGCTACTTCATCTAAGTGCGAATCGTACTGAGAAGAAATCATCGATTTCCCGCTGTCGAATTCCACGTTGATTGTCATCGTTGCTTTTTCGCTTACTGCACATCCGATAGCATTAACTTTTGAACCCGCAGGTGTACCAGGACATTTATCTTCCGGATCTTTTACACCATCATCATCAGAGTCAAGGTTACTTTCATCAACGAAGCCAGATTTAACTGGTTCTTCTTTTTTCATTTCCTGTTTTGCCGGTGCTTCTTCTTTGTAAGCTTTTGCACTGTCACCACCAAAGTACCAAGTCAGTGCCAATTGTGGAGTCACGATGTGTGCTCTGGTTGTTGGCATATCACCCATAAGTTTTGAAACGTATTGATAGTCTGCTAAGACACCTAGAGAGAACCACTGAGTAACACCGTACTCAACTCCAAGACGGAAAAGACCGCTTAACTTTGCACTTTTTGGAGTGAAGTTTTTAAGTCTTGTCACGCCAAGACCAGCTCCAACGATTGGAGTAAAATCACTAGCCCCTGAAAGTCTCCAGACTCCTAATGCATTGATGTTATCAAGACGGATTTTTGTATCTTCAAATTCAGAACGAGTGACAGCAAGTTCTAGATTCCACGACTCATTGAAGTGGTAGCGTCCATGAACGCCATAACCAAAGTCAGCATCAGCTGTTGAGTTAAACGGGTTTCCAAAAACTGGAATCGAATACCCTCCACTAATACCTAGACCAAATTTTTTAGATAAATCGTAAGCTTCTGCACTTTGAATAAAGGCCACGGCCAATAGTAGTGCGGTTAATTTTTTTAACATCATGTTCCTCCTTAAGATGAAAAAATCCTGCACAAATTGGTAACTCATTACTAAGCAAGCGTCTATTGTTTTAAATAAAAATCAGCTACATCATTCGTGACTACTTAAGCCAAAGTATAAGTCATTCCTACCTTAATTTGTTATTTTGAATTGACTGTTATCACACTCCACGTTATTCTCAAGCTCGTTAGGGAGTAGTTTTTCTGATTGATAAAATCAGGATTATCGATCGACATACTGGGTACAACCCCCGGTCGATAAGGGAAGCCGCCAGGCTTTTTTAACGAGACTGACATGTACGAATTTAACTTCGTCGTGTCGTCTTATATAAGCTCCAATCAACAAGCTTCATAGGCCTCACGACTACAAATAGCTGAGGATCTTTTCATGGACATTATCTTTAACTCTTTCATCTTCGTTGCCTTAACTGAAATGGGCGATAAGACTCAACTTCTCGCATTCGTTCTTGCCAGCCGTTTTAGAAAACCATGGACTATCTTCTTTGGTATTTTCATCGCGACAATTCTCAATCACCTCTTGGCCGCATGGGCCGGTCGATTTGTCTCAGACCTTATCCCTTACGTTTACTTAAAGTGGATTCTCGCTCTTACGTTTATCGCCTTTGCTATTTGGGTAATGATTCCAGATAAAGATGAAGGTCTGAATGAAAAAAGAAAATGGGGAGCTTTCCTTACAACAGTTGTAACCTTCTTTCTTGCTGAAATGGGAGATAAAACTCAGCTGGCGACAGTGGCCCTTGCAGCAAAATATAACGACCTCGGATTAGTGACCGTCGGATCCACTTTAGGGATGATGGTAACTTCTGGACTGGCCGTTTTTTTCGGTGATAAGATGACCAAAAAGATCCCGATGAAATGGGTTCACGCACTAGCAGCGGTTTTTTATGTGATCTTTGCTATTGCGATCATCGTCAAAGGATAAAATGGAAAAACTTCATTACAATACAATGCCCTCGCCTATTGGAAAAATCACCCTGGTGGCCAGTGAGGACGCGCTCTGTGCTCTTTATGTAAAAGATGAAGAGAAACCTAAAATGGTTGGAGCGGTAAAAAATGAAGACAATAAAGTTATCCAAAAAACAATCAAACAACTAAATGAATACTTCGCCGGCAAGAGGAAGACGTTTGATCTTCCTCTTAGTCCTGAAGGAACTGAATTCCAAAACCGCGCCTGGAATGCACTTTGTGAAATCCCTTATGGGCAAGTGTGGAGTTATGGAAAGCAGGCCCAGTACCTAAAAGCTCCCAACGCTCAAAGAGCTGTCGGTGGCGCCAATGGGAAGAACCCCATTCCGGTTATCATTCCTTGTCATCGCGTGATTGGTTCGAGCGGAAAGCTCACTGGTTTTGCCGGAGGTATGGAAATGAAAATCTTCCTCTTAAAACTAGAAGGCCATGAGGTTGATACTCATGGCCTTAAGTTAAGTAAGCAATTAAGCTTCGAATCGTTATAAAACTTTATCAAAAATAGTGATGATCCATTTCTTCCAGAAGACAATCTTTTGTTCCTCTGTCAGCTGGCGAGAGATTTTCATATACTCTTTGTATAGTTGTCCCATCTCTGTTGTGAATTTTCTGTCGTTTACCACTACACCGTTTTCCAGATCGTGGTAGAAACTTCTCTTGTTTAAGTTAACCGAGCTGATAAAAGACACTTCATCATCAACCATTAGAAGTTTTGAGTGAAGAATAACTTTTGGTTCAGTGTACTCGAATACTTTTACTTTCTTTAAGAACTTGTTAACCCCGTCCTTGTTTACAGCACCAAGGATGAAATCCGCAGTGTCTCCTTCCAGGTCAAGGCGAGTGATAATTGTAATATCTACACCTCTATCAACTGCTCTTTGAAGAGCATCATGGATTTCTTTTACCGGTCTAAAGTACGGCGAACTAATAAGGATTTTCTTTTTAGCTGAATCTACCATGCGTGCATAGAACAGGTTCAGGTTTGGTTCGTCCTTAAATGGAATCGAGATATAATGTCTTAGGCTTTCTTCTTCTGATTCAGCAGCTGCTTCTTTCTGAACAGCTACACTAGAGAGCTTCATTACCAGGTTGTCTTTGTTGATATGGTAAAAGTTCATGTAGTGACGAACAACGCTTTCAACAAAGTTTTGTCCCTTAATGACCATTTCAAAATCTCTCCAGTATGCCCATGACTCATCACCAGAAACATAGTTTACGATTTCCGGGAATTTTGAAACATCTACCGGTGTCTTAAAAACGAAACCGTCGTGAACGTTACGTCCACCCACGATAACAAAAGAGTTTTCAGGAGTTTCCTTTGAATAAGCAGCAAACATTTTTACGTGGTTTGTACGGTGGAATTCAGAAATCCACGCTCCACCTTTTTGAGAGTTATCAAACTGGTATCTGACCACTTTCATGTTTGGGTGCTCTGCCATGAGTTTTTCATACATCGCCACGTCTTTATCTAACGTGATAACGTCAGAAACCACGATGCGAACGAGCGCTCCCTGATCTGCATGGTAAGCAAGAAGTCTTGCTAAAAGAGTTCCGTAAAAGTCTGCTCTAAAAACCAGGTATGAAACAAGGATTGAATCAAACTTTGGAGCTTTAGAGAAATCAAGTTCCGCGTAAGGATTTCCTTTTTTAATGAAATCCTTTGGTAGATCGTGTCCTAAAAGACCAATCACGCGAGCGTGTAAGCTGTCTTCCGGCTCAGGAAGAATGTTGATTGAGTCGTACTTCATAGGACATGTCATATTTGAGAAATCTGTCGTCTCAAAAAAGCGACCTGTATCTTTCTTCAGCGAGCACACTTCTGTCGTTGAAAGAAGTGATTCTAAACCTTTTAGTTTGCTGCTTTCGTTAACAACTTTAAAAGAGTATGTCTTAGGCTTATTTTCCAGTGAACTTGTAAAAGAGAAATCACAAGACTTTAAATCAGGATGAAAACTAAAATCTCTCCAGTCATTAGAGATCTTCTTATCCCCTAGTGAGAATTTTACAACCTGTCCTGCTTTTGCCTTTTTATTTGTAAAACCGTACTTCATAACAAACGGAGCATCACATTTTACTGCGAAATCCATTGTCGGTTTTTGTTCATTTGATCCGGCCTCATGTCGATAGCCCATTGCTGTGAAAAAGTTATGCGTTAAGCGTACTTCCGTCTGGCGGGCCTCATAGGTAGAGATCGATAACTGAACATTTTTTTCAGGTGAATAAAGTTCAAGCTTTCCTAATTCAATACGCTCTTTTTCTTCACGCCACTCAGTTGGATTATTAGTGATAGTGCTCCCACCCACATCCAGGACAGAAATTCGAGACTCAATATCTTTGATCTTCTTATCAAGATTTTTCTGCTCGTCTTGAATCTTTAATAGTTGTTCTTCGTTTTTCTTTTTCTGGAAGTGAACACTCATCGCTCCCAATTCAACTTTACGTTGCTTCAGCGAACGCAGCTCTTCCCAATCTTTAGAGTCAGTCACAGAACTCGGCATACGAGTCATTGGCGTCTGACAACCAACGAATGACAGGAGTAATACTAGGGCCGTGGCATTTCTAATTTTCATAAGCAACCTCTTGAGGCTACTTATCGAGATGGAAACCTAAATAATTAAATTTTTGAGTGGGGTTAGGTCGCGCTTGGTTCTTTTTTCCCGAAAATTCTCTTCTTCACTTTAACCGCTATATAAAGACCAGCGGCAACCAACGCAATAATAAGGGCATAGTGTTTTACTTGCTTAATAGTTGAGAGAATCACTTCTCCGTAGTGAGCAAATAGATAGACCTGAGTTGGTACGGAAATAAGAGCAGCTAAACCGTCGGCCGCTAAGAATGTCCACGGGGAGATCCCCATCATTCCGCATGAAAGGTGTCCTGGAAAACGCACACCAGGAGTGAAACGAAAAATTGCTGGAACTAAAAAGCGGTGCTTGTGAATCATCGTTCTCGATTTCTCCAGTGAGTTCTCTCCTAGGTACTTTCTAAAAAACTTATGCAGCCACGGGCTGGTTCCAAATTTTTTTCCCAACGAATAGACGATGAAGTCACTTATCATGATGGCGAAAAAACAAACGGCCATGGCGGTGTAAATATTAAGTGGAGAAATGCTCACGCCTTCAGGCGGAGGGTATTGATCAGGATGTCGGCCCATGTGAACGATAAGCCCTAATGCGACGATCGTCACCTCTTCAGGGATCGGCAATCCAAAACTTGAAAGGAACATCATGGCAGAGACAATCGAATACACCAGCACAGGTGAATGTGCATACTGGATCACGAATGGCATAATCTCTGCATCAAAAGGAAACATACTGCCCCAAGTAAATAGACACGCTCATCATAAGGGATAAACATTGCTCAGACAACCTTCCCAACATGAAAAACAGAGCTATAATCATTCCAATTAACATAAAACGAGGTTTTCATGTCGAAACTTTTATTGTGCTTTGCTTTTATTTCATCAACTCTTTTTGCTACAAACGTTAGAGCAGAAAATTTCTATGACTTTAAGTACGTCGATACAAATAAAAAAGAAGTCAAATTCAGCGAGTTCAAAGGAAAAACAGTGATGATCGTCAACATTGCTACACGCTGTGGTTTTACCGGCCAGCTTGATGACATCGAAAAACTTTATCAGAAATACAAAGGCAAAAACTTTGTGGTTGTGGGTTTTCCCAGCAATGATTTCCTTGGACAGTCTCCAGAGTCTAACGAAGAGATCGCAAAATTCTGTCGCTTAAAATACGGCGCGACTTTCCCTATCGTTGAAAAACAAGTGGTCAAAGGCGATGGCATCACTCCGCTCTACAAATGGCTGACAACTCAAAAAGGCTACGAAGGAGATATTGGCTGGAACTTTGTGAAGTTCATCATCAACAAAGAAGGTCATGTTGTTGGACGCTTTAGTTCAAAAATTGACCCACTTGATGAGAGTGTGACAAAGAATATTGAGAAAGTTCTCTAATTACTCAGCGTAAACCAAGAACTCTTGTTTGTGTGATGGCAACTGAGTTGCCATCACAACTTTAAGCCCCATTTTCCCCATGATGTTTAAGTACATCGGCACTCGAGACACCAATTCAAACTTAGTCATCTTAAGCGTAATGAAAGCACCTTTTAGTGAAGGTCTGATGGCATCGACAACTTTTTCAATTTCGCGCAGTGACCCTTCCGGTGCCAGGTTCATATCGACGTACAACCACTGGACGTGATCTTTTAGCGAAGAGACGTGGAAATCCTGAATCGAAACTTTATGGTGAATGAAGTTTGGATTCTCCATACACACTGGCGCCATCTCTCCTGGATCAACACCTTCAACTTTTAATCCTTGCTTCAAAAGCGCATACGTCGCTCCCCCTGGGCTTGAACCAATTTCTAAAGCAGTATCACCTGCAGGAAGATTCACTCCCATGTATTTCATTCCATCAATCACTTTTAAATACGCGCGCGATGGAGCTTCTTCTGGAAGAACGGCAGTGCTAAATCCTCCAGGAGTTGGAGAATTGAAAATGCCTGATTTAAATTCACCGAAGTAGTATTGGTTATCAGAAACTTTAATAATTTCTTTTACCCAGTCACCACTTTGGTATTCGTAAGTTTCAAAAATTTCTCCGCTAAGAGAGTAGTACAGGGCCTTACCTTGCCACTTAGAACGGATTTCTTCGTACGATCCTCTTCTGATAAATTTACCGAAGTGACGACAGAAAACAGGTCTCAACGTCTTCCCTAATCTCCTCGTTTCTTTAAACGTCAGGAACCCCTCCGTGGAGTATGCAAAAGCAAGCTCTGGATAAATCAGGCGGATCTCTTCCTTCAGGAACTTCTCTGAGCCCGGGTTACATAGGAAATAGTAAAAATTAGGTGGTGATTGGTCTTGAGACATAATGTGTGCTAAATAGCACGTTAATGAACAAATTCAAACGCGTTTATATTGAAATCAGTAATATTTGCAACCTTCAGTGCTCATTTTGCCCTGTGGTTGAACGCGACAAGAAGATCATGCCCGCTGATATGTTCAAAAGTATTATCAATAACGTCGCCCCCCACACCGAGCAAGTTTGTTTACACCTGATGGGAGAGCCCCTGGCCCACCCGGAATTTGAAACCATTATTAAATACTGCGAGGAAGCTGGTGTGCGTATCAATCTCACGACCAATGGGATTTTACTAAATCGCTATAAGCAGCTGCTTTCAACTTCTCCTGCTTTTCACCAGATCAATTTTTCAATTCATGCTTTTAAAGACAATTTTAAAAATAAAGACATCAATCCTTACCTTCAGGATATTCTCAATTTCTCGAAGGAGTCGCAGGAAATTCGCCCTGAGCTTTATATCAATTACCGCCTGTGGAATATCTTTGAGACCACAACTCAGAATGACTCAAACTCTGATATTTTAAAAACCATCGGTAACTTTTTTGAGACTGAAATCAAAGAAGACATCGACGTTGGAAATATTAAAAGTAAACGCATTTATAAGCGCGTCTACCTGCATTTTGACTCGCGTTTCGAGTGGCCAAGCCCACTGATGCCTAAACAATCTGAAACTGGATTTTGCCACGGACTCTCTTCTCATATTGGAATCCATGCCGATGGGACAGTGGTTCCTTGCTGCCTCGACAAAGAAGCACGCATCGACCTGGGAAGAATGCCTGAAATGTCTCTCTCTGAAATCCTGCAAGGCCAGAGGGCCCGCGCTATGAAGAAAGGCTTCGAGGCAAAAAAACTGGTCGAAGACCTATGCCAGCGCTGCACCTACATCAAGAGATTTCAACCAGTTAAGCAAGCCCAAGCGGCCATTTAAGCTTTCCCCTATAATATCCGATAAGTTCCGTACAATATTCTACGAGGCTAGGGGTATGACCGAACAAGAATTGCAACAAAAAAGGCAGGAGTTCCGTGACCAAGAGGTCATGAACAAAATCAGCCAATATTCTTCTTCGTCCACTGTCGAGTATAGACACCAGGTTTTAAAGTCCAATTACACCTACAAAAAGGTCGATAAGAGCTTAGGAAAGATGGGCTGGTTTCTGGTAGTTACGCAAGCAACTTTCCTCATTTTTTTCTCTACTCTTTTTGTCTTTAGTTACATCCCGCACACTAAGAAAATCGTGACTATGGTCATGCCTTAAATTGCAAACACGCGCCTTTTATGAAATATTCCTTCAATGAGAATATTGTTAGGCGTAAGCGGTTCAATCTCAGCTTACAAATCATTAGACATTGCTCGCGGACTGGTCAAAAAAGGACATGAAGTTAAAGTTATTTTAACTGAAGGTGCTTTGAAATTTGTCGTACCAGAAGTCTTCACTTACTTAGGTGTGAGTGACGTGTATAAAGCGCAAGACGACTTCGTTCACAAAAACGTTCTGCATATCGACCTGGCACGCTGGTGTGATGTATTTGCGATTGCTCCAGTATCGGCCAACACTCTTTCTCGTTTAGCTCAAGGTCAGGCTTCAGATTTATTGTCATCTGTTTTCCTTGCGCTTGAGCCACACAAGAACACTTTAATTTTCCCGGCGATGAACACTAATATGCTTCATCACCCCTTCACTGAAAAAAATATCGAAGACATTAAGAAACTTAAAACTCTAAACAATCTTTTTGTCTCTCCTACTGACGCCGGTATCTTAGCTTGTGAAGAAGTGGGCCTTGGAAAACTTCCAAATGTCGATGAGATTATCGAAATCATCCCGACAATGATCAAACCTATCCAGAGCGCTGACCAAAAAACAATTCTGGTTACAACTGGGGCGACGATTGTTCCGCTTGACCCTGTCCGCTACCTGACAAACTCTTCTTCGGGAATTACTGGTTACTACCTGGCAGAAGCGGCCCTTTCAATGGGACACAAAGTAGTGATGATTGCCGGCGCTCACTCAACGGCAAAATTAAATCTTTATTCAAAACACCCTAACTTCAAACTTCTTCGCGCTAAAACGGTTGAAGAGATGAAGGATGCGGTTCATTCACACTTAAACGACGCTGATCTCTATATTAGTTCAGCTGCGATTTCTGATATCGAGTTTGACGTTTCTGATTCTAAAATCAAAAAAGACTCTATGGGCGATAGCCTAAAGATCAAACCGGCGACCGATGTTTTAAAAACAGTGCTGGAAAAGAAAAGTGCAAAACTTAAAGTTGTAGGATTTGCCGCAGAAACAGACCCAAGTGATTCTGTGTTAAATAAAAAAATGCAGTCAAAGCCAGTTGATCTTTTAGTAGGAACTAAAGTGAACAATGGCCTGACTAAAAACCAGGAAGTCACAGGCTTTAATGCTGACTTCGCTGAATACCGCCTGCTTTCGCCAAAAGGTTTTACTTACGAAGGCATCTTAACAAAAAAAGAACTGGCCCATAAAATTATCCTCCAGTTTTTTCCACCTAACTAAATATGATTAAAGTATTCACGACGAAAAAAGATTTCGACCATTACAGAAATGCGCTTAAAAGCGAAAAAATCGGTCTGGTCCCAACGATGGGAAATCTTCACAAAGGACATATTTCGTTGATTGAAAAATCGACGGAAGAAAACGATGTGACGATTGTCACGATCTTCGTAAACCCCAAACAATTTGGGCCCAACGAAGACTTTGATAAATACCCGCGCACACTTGATGAAGACCTGGCGAAAATTTCGGCCATGGCCTTATTAATCAGCGCTCAAAAAGAGATTGCCGTTTTTGCTCCGGGATCAAATGAAGAAATTTACCCGCAAGGGTTCTCGACAACGATCTCTGTGGGACCTATGACTCAGAAGTTTGAAGGTTCAGTAAGACCGACTCACTTTGATGGAGTGACAACAGTTGTTTACCGCCTGTTTACTATCACTCGCGCACACATTGCGTACTTTGGGCAAAAAGATGTTCAGCAATGCCTGATCATCAAAAAGATGGTGAAAGACCTGGATATCAAAATCAAGATCCACATCATGCCGATCGTAAGAAACGCCGAGGGTCTAGCTCTTTCAAGCCGCAACCAATACCTTTCAGAAAGTGAGCGTGCAGAAGCTTTAACGCTTCCACAGACACTAGTGAAAATTGAAAAACTCATCCGCACCAAACAAGACTACAAAACGTTTGTAAGTGATGTTTTAAAAAATGATAAGAGATGGGATTACCTGGAAATCCTCGACTCTGATAACATGGAAGCCCCGAGTGCCAAAACCCAGGAATTAGTCATTGTAGCGGCTTTCAGATCAGGAACCACTCGCCTACTAGATAACATTTTGGTTCCGGTTCACGCAGGATAATTTTAGCTTATGATGGACAACGAATTTAATATTGATCCCAATTACCGTGCGACACTTGTCTCACTAGTCTCGCCTAATTTCCCGGATCACCAAACTGAAAGTGAATCCAGACGCTCAATCAATGAGCTTAGAGAACTTCTGCGCACTCTTGGTCTAAAGACCGGAGAGGCCCACATTCAGAATAAAAAAGAAATTGATCCTGCAACGATCTTAGGTTCAGGAAAACTAAAAGAGATCGCTGAAGCCGCTAAAATGGATGACTCTCAGCTTTTAGTTTTTGACTTTGAATTAACAGCGAGACAAATCGCCAACATCAGAAAAATCACTGGTCTTTCTGTCGTTGACCGCGTTCACGTTATTCTAGAAATCTTCGCGAAACACGCTCGCACCAGAGAAGCAAAAATCCAAATCGAAATTGCACGTCTGCAGTACATGCTTCCTCGCCTTGCCGGATTCTGGACTCACTTAAACCGCCAGCGCGGAGGAGTCGGGGTTCTCGGAGGAGAAGGTGAAAAGCAGATCGAGCTTGACCGTCGTATCATCAGAGAAAAAATTGAATTCTATAAAGAAGAATTAATTCAGCTGGAAAAACAAAGACAGGTTCGAAAAAAACGCCGTGAAAACCAGGCCGTGACTGCGGCACTTGTTGGGTACACCAACGCCGGAAAGTCTTCGATCATGAACCGCCTTTGCCGCGTAGAAATCTTAGAAGAGAACAAACTCTTTGCGACCCTCGATTCTACTTACCGTATGCTTAACCCGGACACAAAACCTCCGATGATTATGATTGATACGGTAGGATTTATTTCCAACCTTCCCAACACTCTAATTGACGGGTTTAAGACAACGCTTGAATCGGCCCTGGAAGCTGATCTTTTGATTATTGTCTGTGACATCTCGGACCCTCATTACGAAAAGCAATTACAGGTCACTTACGACGTTTTAAAAGAACTCAATGTGACAGATAAGGAAACGATTATTGTCTTTAACAAAAAAGACCAACTCGACGACGACCTGTTAAAGAAAATTGTCCTAAGAAAGTATCCAAACAGCTTCCTTGTTTCAAGTTATGACCCGGAAGATATGAAAGGACTAAGAGAACATATCGTTAATTTCTTCCTGGAAAAGCAAGAACACTACGATCTTTTTATCCCTTATGAAGACGGAAGTGCTCATTCGGCCATCCTTTCAAAGACCAACGTAGTGAACACTACAAATCATGAGAAAGGGATTTTCTATCGTATCCGCGTGCCTGATTTTATTTTTGGGAACCTGGGCGTACAGAAATACATTATGGGGCCGAATGACCCGAGACTTGAGGACATGGACTTCTCTACGACTTAAGCCTGAAGAAAACTGCCAGCGCAAAAACGACAATCGTTAGAATAATTCCGAAAATAACAATTTTGGTGTCTTTATCCATCTAATATTTCCTTTTCATTACTTTAAACGTTGATCAATAATGCGCTTTAATTTTCCAGTTCTGGCATTGGCATCCAGCTCACGTTGTTCGACAATTTCGATCTTAAGCGGATGAATAAGATTCTTCTTTAAAATATCCATGTAACCAGGCTTTTCTTTACTGAAAGCATCTACCAGTCTTGCTTGAGCGGTGGATTTATCAATTCCATTTCCAGCAACTTTAAAAACCAGTTCATCTTTATGATCGTAGTGATTCAGGATCATTTGAAATTGGATACCTGAAGACTCTTTTAATGTCTTCATTACCATGTCTCGCGTGTCTTCAAAATACACACTCAGTGTTCCAAGCCTTGCCGCTTCTTCAGATCTTCCCTGAAGTTTAAATTTTCGGTTAGGTGTATTGGCATCTTCCAACCACATCGCCATATCCCCTGCCGGATAGCGAATAATGGGCATCAATTTTCGAGTCAGGTTGGTTAGAAGAACCTTCCCAACTCTATTTTTTTCAGTAATCACTTCATTGGTATCTGGATCAACAATCTCAATAATACTCGCTTCATCATAAACTCTATGTTCATTATTAGCACAGTCTCGGCTTGAATAACCAATCATCCCCCCATCGACACTGGCGCAGCCGATAGATGAAATTTGAATCTCAGGAAAAATCTTTTTTAAAGCTAAGTGTTGATCGTCGTATAAGGCTTCTCCACCAAAAAGGAGCTTTTCAACTTTTAGATTGGGAAACTTGGATTTGTTTTCTGAATACTTCTCTAGCATTGTCAGAATCGCAGAAGGAACTCCTACAATGGTATTGATGTTAAACTCTTCTATGATCTTTAAAATCTGAACATGATCGGTTTGCCCGGCAATCGGGTACTGCGTGATCCTCTTTTTTGATGACGGGATAAACTGCAATGAATCTTTAATAAAAAGAAAAGAAGCGTATAGGTCTCCTACGTAGAATAAGTTCCCGACTCTGTCTCCATGATCGAGAATCCCCTCACTCATTCCCCAGCCAAATGACTCCGTATAAGCAATCCATTCCTGGTGAGTGAAATAAGAGTACTTAGGAGCTCCTGTGCTTCCGCCACTTTTAAAGACGATTCCATCAGGTTGTTCTTCTGTCACCACTCGACTCTTCCAAAACTCACCTTGGTCAGTGATAGGAAGATCTGACAATTTATCAGATTGAACATTTTTATAAAGCTCTCTGTAATAAGGTGAATGAGCTTTGGCATGGGCCACAATTTCTTTTAATGTCCATTTTTGCATATTAAACCCTGTGATCAATCACACTTCTTAATTTTCCAGTACTGTTGCTGAAAGTGAGGTCTTTTCTCTCGATTACTTGTACTTCAAAATCTAAAACCAGGTCTTCTTTTACCACTAATCTTAAATCGCTGTACTCTTCCATAAATATTTTTAACAAGCTCGCAGGAGTCTGCGCTGTTTTAAAAAGGTTTTCAATTTGAATAATCACCTTTTCTTTTTTGAGTCCTTCACCTGAGTGAAGATGAAGCTGGATAGAGCCTTCATACTCCAACTTATCAATAAGAATTTTTTGAAACTTTTGATAACTTAAAAATGTTGTCCCGATTCTAAAAACATCACCATGGCGGCCCATCAATTCAAAACGAGTTCCCATGCGCCCACATTCACATGGGCCACTCAACTCTCTTCCTACGTCTCCAATAGCATAACGCTCAATTCGCTGCCCATGACGGACTTTTGAAGTGAAAAGAAGTCTTCCTATCTCACCTTTTTTCACCGGGACATCAGCTTCAAGGCCCACGATTTCCATGTCGTGAAGTTTTTCATGAAGATGGTGAATTCCCCCTGTCGCAAATTCACATTGGTAGCCTAATGGCCCGGCATCAACTGAACCATAACTTGCTGAACGGATAATCTCTACTCCGTACTCGCGTTTAAGATATGTTCTTTGCGCTTCACTAAAATGTTCACCGCCGTAGAAAATCTTTTTAATCCCACGGTATTTTTTTAGCTCTTCATGGTTTTCTTTAAATAACTGGATAAAGTACGAAGGCATTCCTAAAAGAGTGTCGACTTTATTCCTGATAATCGTTTTTCCAACTAAAGCAAAATCGGTGCTTGCTCCCATCGGGAAATGAACGGCGTGAAGTTTTTCTAAAATGGTGAAGAAACTCGTGAATCCTCCGTAGAGAGAGCCAGCATAAAATAAATTCATGCATCTATCTGTCACTGGGTTTAACCCAGCTGCATACAGACCTTCAGCTGCAAGTTCCATCTGGCGATGGTAATCTTCATAAGTAAAAACTGAAAGCTTAGGCTCTCCAGAGCTTCCTCCGCTATAAAAGAAAAGGTCTGAATAACGGTCTTCCACTTTTTGATTTTGAAAATCGGCCTTCTCCATAATCGGAGTTGTCCTGATTGGTGTTTTGCTTTTTGGGTCTTCAAAAGAACTTTTATTTTTCATCATGACTGCATTTTTCGAGTCATGGAAATTGATTCTCTGGCAGTAGCGTTCAAGAGCATAGACACCGTCGTGGGGCTCACCGATATAACTATCAGTCATTTCCCCGATCGCTCTGATTCTTTGAACACCGGCCATATAAAGGTCGCGAGAGAGAGCTTCAACTTCAAAAGCATCTGCAGCAATCCCCGCCGTTTGCAGGTACATTTTAAGAGGTCTTAAATGACTAATAATGAGGTTTCTTGGCATTGGTTTTAGCCAAATTGTTCTAAAAAGAGGTGATGAATTTAAAGCTGGTGTGTCTTCTACATAAATGCGCCAGTCATGGTTTTTTGATTCCACTAGATGGCTTCCACCTTTAATAGATTTTAATCTTACCTGCTCTTTAGTTACAGTCAGTTCAGCTGTTTCCTGAACTCCAGGAAGAACGCGCTTCATGCTTGGTGAAACTTCATTGAGAGCTTTTTCCAGGTTTTTTGCCAGCTCTTTTAATTCGCGAAAATCAGCGTCTTCAATAAAAACACACTGCGGGCTTGAACAGGCCATTTGTTCATTAAGGCAGATTTCATAAGCAAGCTTCTTATAAACTTCTGAATCTTCTTTTTTTGATTTAGCGATATAAGAAAAAGAGATCTTGTGTCCCCACTCTACAATACGGGCCCCGCGAGGAGAGATTTCTTTTACGCTCTGAACGCTCTCTTCTCCACCCCAAACGGAGATAACGTCTGCAAGTGAGAGTACATTTTTTAAGTAGTCTTTTTCTTTGGAACTGATTTTTGCCACGTAAACGTAGTCTTTGATTGTTCCAGTTGTATCAAGTTTGCAAAGAGCTTCATAAAAAAGAGCGGCAAAGGCACTGTCTTTTCTGGCCAGCTTTAAGATGTTCACATTCCCGCTTAAGAGGCCTTCCATCACTCCCAAAACACCAAGAAGTGGCGAATTATTTGGAGTCACGTGCACTAAAGTCCCTAGTGGATACCAGGCTTCAAAGTGGTTTTCTCTAGCGTCCTGTCTTTTAAGCTCAAAGGGATGCTCACTGCCTAATTCTCTTTTAAGTTTTACACGCAACTGGTCTACACTTAAAAAATCAATCAATCCATCCATTGAAGCTTTGACTTCATCTTTAGTGATATCTTCTCTACTTTCTAAATCTTTAAGAAGTGTTTTATACAGAGTTCCTTCTGTTTTTAACTCTTCCTGCATTTTTTTTACCACATCGAAAAGCACATAATGTGACAGTGGTGGCTTTGCCCAGAAAAGAGAATTTTCAAAATGCTTATTGATCTCAATTTTAAATTCATCGTCGGAAACAATTTTTCCAGACCAAAGATTTGCACTCATTATGATGCCTTCCCTTTTAAAAGTTCAGAGGCAGCAAGCGCACAACTCTTATTCTTTGACACTCCAGCTCTTCCATGAATTTTAAAATATGGTGTCTCCATCCCACACTTGCATTTCTCATGCAGCGAGGCCATATCCCCCATAATGACAGAGTGAGCTGGCATGCTGGTGATATAAGGAGAAACAAAATGTAAAAAACCTTTTTGGTTAAGGCCTAATGGTTTCAGGGTTTCCACATCGCGGATAAAAACGCGCGACCAAACGGGAACGTGAAACTCGTGATGAGAACATTCCACATAAGGGATACAATGTTCCACTGAACCAAATCCATCGCGGAGCCTGTCATTAGGAATCCCCAGCATTTCTTCGGCCAGTTCATAGAGATCATTTTTCTCAATTTGTTTATCAGCGTGCCCTTTCCATCCCCCTCCAAGAAAAACCATCGAGTCTTTGTGAAATTTTAAGGGAGGAAGCCCCAACTTCTTCATGCGCTCAAGAGCAAAATAAAAGAATGCCGGAAATCCAAATAACCTAACCGGGAGTCCCTGATCCGCAAATCGCTTAAAGGCATCAATTGTTCCAAAACAATCGAACTCATGTCCTCCACTTCCTGTTAATTTAAGAGCGGTGAAGACCTCATTGATGGGAGCGTATTTGCAAAGAAAGTTATCGGTATACGCCGTTCCTAATTTAGAACTCGCTTCTGTCTGGTAGCTAAAAAGAATGTAATTACATTTTTGAGTCTCTGTGACCCAGCCGTATTTTTCAAAAATCCAGTCCACCATCCTCTGAGCAGAGCGGATCGTCCATTCATCAAAAAAGATTTGCGACTTCTGACCAGTTGTCCCTGATGAAGTCAGGTGTAAAAAGACTTCTGACGGAGGAACAGATAAAATTTCATTCCCCTTAAAAAAATGGGCCCAAAGGTGTGGGATCTTTAAGCAGTCATCGAGAGTTTTAATATCTTCAGGATTAAACTTCTGTGACTGGCTGAGATCGCGATAAAAATCACTTTTTTCAATATGCCAGGCAGAGATTTCTTTCATCGCTTTAATGAAGTCATCATCACTTTTTTTAAATCCACTATACGGATCACTTTGGTCGCATAGGGACTGAACATTTTTTAATTTATCGCTATTGGGAACTCTTAGCTTATTTTGTTCCATAAATAACCTCAATAGTATCCAGGTTAACCTGCTTCCAGGTATCCACATACTGATCAATAAAAGGTTTAAATTGAGATATAACCGCCATCCCTCTAAAGTTTAAAGGTTCCATTGTTCTACTTAAAACAATGTAATCTTCAAACTTGCCATCCACCTCTCTCATCGCCGGATAAAGAGCACTCGGTACAAACTGACCTGCGAGCAGTGGCTCAATAAACTGTGTGAGTTTAACATTGATAAGAACTTCGATATAAGACACCCCGATATCATCGAGCTGCATGTAAAGACTTGTTAAGCTTCCAGCAAGTTCTGAAATAGGTTTTGTTGCTTTAATGAGTGTGCAGTAACCATCGCGTTTACTGAAATAAGCAAAAATCTCAATTCTCCCCTTCTTATCGGCAATCAACATATTTGGCGTGTGAAAAGGAAAGAAGCGGTCTTTTGGATCCGGAAAGGTTTCCAAGAATTTTCTATAGACATAGTGAGGGGCGCGGATGATTTCAAAATCCCATGCCTCATTTGTTGACGGGGCCTCTGGAGAAGATAGTGGCACTCCTGTTGGGATTGATAAATCCGGCACAATATTTTGAAGAATGTTATACATAGGAATCAACGATTGTGAGACTTCTTTAGTAGGCACTCTCTTTTCTAATAATCCTTTTCTAAACTTAGCAAACAAAGTCACTGTCTCATACTGGCTCAAACGGTGAGCATTGGGAAAAATCCCCAACGGGAGGTATTGGTTTTTAATAAAAACTCTTTGAGGCCCAACTGTGATAGTTCTGGTTGTAGCATAAAGAGAATTGATTTCACTCTCCTTTTCCAGGAAATGCTCTCCGACATAAACCACCAGATGGTTTCCAATTTTATTTTTTTGAAAATTCGGATGAACTACAAGTCCTACCAATTTTCCAATTTTATTTTCTTTATCGATTTCTGTAATGAGCGCACCGGTGATCACCTTTTGATTGAGATCGCGGGCCACAAGTACCATATGGGTTTCATTATTTTGTATCGACCGAGAAAGAAGCTCTGGGTCTGTCCCATACGAGATTGGATACTTTCTTCCGTAGACGGCGCGGTAGAGATTGATGATCTCATCAACATCTCCAGTGGTCGCTCTTTCAATCACTTCATTGTTTCCAAACTTCATACATTCTCACTTGATGGTTTAGTCTTTAAAAAACTCGGCATAAAAAACGCAATCAGCATGGTCAAGAGACCGCAGATTAAAGCAAACTTTGGAACTTCCACCACTGGAAGTAAAACCCCAGAGATGGCAAAAGAAAGCGGCATAGAAGCAGCAGAAATAATATTGACGGCCACCATAATCGAAGGCACTTCGCTTTCTTTGAGTGATGTCTGGAAATAAGTTAAAACCTGAACGTTTAAGAATGTACTCAGGACCCCGATTAAAAATAGCAGGAAAGATGCTTCCCCTGTCGTTTTAGAAAACGAGAAGACCTGAAAGAAGAGACCGAATAAGAAACAGATAATCGCAATCATTCCGATGCGTTTTTCTTCTCTCACGGTAAAAGCACTCAGAGATAAGAACATTCCCGTTAAGAAAGCCCCTACTCCCATTGCTCCTTCAATCATTGCGAGGTCACTTCCGTTGCCCTTAAAAACATTCTCTACGTACCAAGGGATCATAACCATGATCGGAGTAAAAACGACGTTGATAAAAAGAAAGCTCATCAGCATTTTTGCAATCGCCGGGTATTTTTTTAAAACGACCATCGGCCCCATGGCCTCTGCATCCTCCGAAGCTTTCTCTTCTGTTTTGATAAGTTTGACCATCCCTTGCAAAAGCGCCGCTCCGATAAAACTCACAGCATTGATAAGAATTAAAATTTTGATATCAAAAATATTAAGTAAGAAAATAGAACAAGCAGCACCTAAAATATTTGAGATAGAAAAACTGGTGTCTAATAAGGCATTGAGTGGTGCAATCTTGTCGTCTTCAACTAAAAGTGGCGGCAGTGATAAGATGGCCGGGTTAAAAACACTCGAGCCTATTCCCACTAAAAAAGACGCTGCAAATAAAAGTATCAAGAAGGCATTGCTCTTTTCTGGGACAGTAAACAAGGCACCAAAAAGCGCGAGTAAAACAGCTCCCCTAAAATACTCAGAGACAATGACTGTTTTTAAAATTCCAAATCGCCCGATGAGCTTGGAAGAATAAAAAGACATAAAAATGTGTGGTAAAAAACTCACCGCTAAAAACCATGGAACGATATTAATCGAATACATGGTAGTGAGATACCAGACGAGTCCAATGGACATCATCTTGTCACAGACGGTTGATAAGAGTTGAGAGAGAAAAACGACGAACGCATTCTTTTCCCTGAGGATTCCAAGTTTTTGATTTGTCATAATCCTATTTTAAGTTATCCCTTAAAATCTGCTTGGAAGAGGACAAAAATTCTCTAAAACTAATTTAGTCAATTAAGGCAAGAACCCTCTCGGCCAGATTATGGGCCACAAGGGGTTTAGGAATGAAGCCAGAGACCCTTTTATCCAGGGAATTCTCAGAACCAACTGGGCCAGTGGCCACTAGTTTAGTCCCCTGTGAGTACTCATAGAGTCTTTCGAGGTCGGCCGGATTATTATCCAGGTCGAAAATGATCAGGTTAGGCTTGAGATCATCAATCAAATAAAAGTTCTCGTTCAAGGTTTCAACAGTATAGACTTCTGCCTTTTTAGCTCGCAGTGCCAACTCCATCATTGAACGCAAAAACTTTTCTTTTTCGATATAAAAAACTCTCTTTACCATGGGAGCATTCTCTTGTTAGTCTTGGTAAATGTCAAACCAAGTTCGCGTCATTGATTCATTATCTGGCACCTGCCTCTTCGAAACAACCATCGATAAAATTAACGATGCTTATGCCTTTGCTACGCAAATGGAAGAAGCAGGATTAGATATCGAAGTCGTTGCTCCGGGACTGGCCGAAACATTGATTCGTTCACTTGGCGCAGACGACACTGAGATCAAAGCTTACCAGCAAAGCCTGCAAGATGAGATCGATGAACACGAAGACTCGGATTACGGCTGTGCAATCTGCCCTCCGGGTCCCCACAAATGAGCTCCTCTCTAGAAAATACTGGCGAACAATTTAACCTAGACGATTACCTGCGCGCGCAGGAAAAAACCCGTCAGGTCGTGGCAAATTTTGCCAAAAAAATCACTCCAGGCATGACGGAAAAAGAAGGTCGCGCTCTTCTGGAATCCATGATGGATGATTCAGGTCTTGAGAAAAGATGGCATCCGACAAAATTTCGTATGGGGCCTAACACGACAAAAAATTTCCGCGATAATTCTGAAGATTATACGATTGTTGAAGATGATATTTTCTTCGCCGATATCGGCCCGGTTTATTACAACCATGAAGGCGATTACGGTGAGACTTTTACAATTGGACACAATCCAAGACACAAACATCTCGCTCAAAGTGCCAAAGCTGTTTTTTACTCTACTCAAAAGGCCTGGAAGGAACAAAAACTTACGGGAAAAGAGCTTTATACTTTCGCTGAAAATGAAGCTCAAAAACTAAATCTGAGACTTAATAGCAATATGTACGGACACAGATTGGGAGACTTCCCTCACGCTGTTCATTCAAAAGAAAAATTAGGCAACATTGAATTTTCCCCAGCACCCACTTTATGGGTACTGGAGATTCATTTAATTGATGATGAATTAGGTCGTGGTGCTTTTTTTGAAGACATTTTACTTTAAGAAACAAGAGTAAGCGTCTTTCATTTCTTCCATGTTTAAATCAACCCAGCACTGAATGGTCGAAACAAAAGAAACACACTTTCCCCCCATTGCACAGTCAGTGATTGGCAGGTCTCTTTTTTCTTGAATCGTATTAAAAAGTTCATTCAGGTAACGACCCTCTTGAATCTTTGTTCCTTTACCATTCATTTCAAGAACTGCATCAGTGTAACACTTTACGCTTGGAAGTCCTCCAGTTGGAAGATCCGGGTAAGCAGCATCTCTTGATAAATAATCACATCTCACGTTTGAAACTTTTAATTCAAAAATCCCAGGTGAGATTTCTTTTTGCTTAAATCCCTGATCTACAAAAGTCGCCATGATCAAGCGTGGAAGTCTTGCGACAACAGAGTCTTCATCATTTGATTTTAACCAAACTCCTGTCTCGCCTGCCATTGCGGTATTTGCCAGCAAAAGAATCCCAAAAATAAATGCTTTCATATGTGCGTTCTCCTACGCTTTAAATTCAAATAAAAAGATCTCGCGGTCTACTTGTTTTGGAGTGAATCTCGCATTCACTCTCATAGTCTTCATTTCTTCCGGATAGCCAAGCTCTCTCATCGAAGAAACAAATTTTTGGATATAAGCTCTTCCAGGATCAGAAAGAATGATCTTTCCCCCTGGGTTTAAAAAGGCAATCAAGGCCTGGGCCACTTGAAGTGGGTGCTGACTTTCATATAAAATGTCAGAGCCTAAAACAAGATCGAATGTGCCAAGAGTATTTTTTGTGCGCTCGATTTCAGAGCGCCAGTTCATCACTTCGTATTGAAATTTGATTTGGTTGCCTGCTTGATTTTTCTCCAGGAAAAGCGGGACATCTGCATGAAAATCAGTGGCAATAACATCACCACCAAATCTTGTTGCGACAAAACTAGGCAGCGCAAGACCGCATCCTATCTCCAGAATCTTTTTCCCTTCACACATTTGCGGCGTTAGAAATTGACTCAACCCAATTCCCGCCTCCCAAAGAACCCCAAAATAAGGGCAGTGTTCTTCGGCCAGAGACTGGTCTTGGTCGTCTTCACCAAAATGCGCACATAAAATATCAATGCTCTCATCCAAATCGCGAATAGTCGTCATATCCAGGTCGAGCACTGATACATTTTTTGTAGGATAAATATAACCAAAATGACTTTTCATATTTTCAAATTAGTAATTCATGAAAAGTTCAGCACGAGAATCCGCCATTCCTGGAAAACTTACTTTAACGATACATCCAGAAAGATCAGCTCCCGGAGTCCACGTTACCTGGATTTCCCAAGTTCTTTTATAAGTTTTACTTTCGATATTGTATCCAGAGTGCAGAAGAAGAGTTTGTTTGTATTCACACTCAAAGTTACTCCATTGTTTTACTAACGTGTACTTTGGCTCAGCCTTTCCATCTTTGCTGTTTGTTTCTAAAGTTAGAGAAATAACGTCTTTTTTAGCAACATCTACCAGGATTTCTTTTCCAGGTCTTAATTGAGCGTATTCAGTGTTGTAAGCAAAAGCACTGACAGAGCTTAATAATAGTGCAGACGCGATCATCTTTTTCATAGATTCCCCTTAGTAAATGAAGTCGATTTATTTTGGGCGTTTAAACCATAAATTGTCCGCACTTGTCTGCTCTCCATGAAAAAAATACTCATTCAGGGGCATCCCCCGTGAAAGAATTTCAACCCTTAGGACAAGATTTTTGAATTTTAGTATAAGTCCCCCACATTCACACAATGTTTAAAGGGGACTCTCAAATGAAAACAACTTTACTAGCTGCACTTTTTTTAATGTCAGCAAGCGCCTTTGCTGATTTCTCAGGAAAAATTATCGGGCAACAAGATGAAAATGCCCAAGACAAAGTTTTCTCTCAAGGGAACATGGAAAGACTTCACCGCGGTTCAAAGGAA
This sequence comes from Bacteriovorax stolpii, assembly GCF_002872415.1. Lineage (GTDB taxonomy): Bacteria > Bdellovibrionota > Bacteriovoracia > Bacteriovoracales > Bacteriovoracaceae > Bacteriovorax > Bacteriovorax stolpii. The sequence goes on from NZ_CP025704.1 coordinate 3,057,086, forward strand.
ATCATCCTGACTTTCGATGATGGTCCAACAGCAGCTGTAACTCCAAAAATTCTTGATACGCTAAAAGAATATGGTGTAAAGGCCACTTTCTTCGTTATCGCCAACAACGCTAAAGACCATCCAGCTATCATGAAAAGAATCTTAGCTGAAGGCCACATTGTTGCTAACCACTCTCTTGATCACCACGCACTAAAAGACCTTTCATTCTTTTCTTGGAAAAAAACAGTAAAGAAAGAAGTCCTTGATGCCCACACAATCCTTGCTCCTTATATGTCAAACGGGAAGAACTTCTACTTCAGAGCACCAGAAGGAGCTTGGGATGATAAGTTTGCAGACCTTCTAAACAAAGAAGAAATCGGAAGACAATACATTGGGCCAATCCTTTGGGACATCGGTGGTGAAGTTGAGTTAAAAGATGGTCAATATGTTCAAGCAGCTGACTGGGCTTGTTGGAGCAAAAAGATGACTATTGATGAATGTCTAGCTGGATATATGTACGAATCTCGCAAAGTAAAAGGTGGAGTTGTATTAATGCACGATCTTCGCCCTCAATCAGCAGAAATGCTAGCGAAGTACATTCCTCAGTTAATCAGCGAAGGTTTCACGTTTGGAACTCTTGATGATATCAACTGGGATGCTAGAAACGGCAAATAAACTCTCTTGAAGACGTTTATCCTATGCCTCTTATTTTCTTTTAATGTCAAAGCAGAATTGCAGGCTCCAGAATATGGGTCCTGCAATTTTTATCTCTCACTAGAAAAAACTATCCCTTGCGGTCCGGCCGGTTATGCCAAAGATTTTGGTTACTTTTACTGCGAACAATTCTTGAAAGCAAAAGCTTACCGTTTCTCAGAAAGAGGAAAAGAGTTTTTAACTAAAAATGCTTTTTGTCTTCAGGATGAGATCTACCGGGCCTACATGGAAAATCCTCATTTAAGCTGCCAGCAAATTGAATCCAGCGCTTTTAAGGATCATGTGAACTGTTACACTGAATCTGACTTTTGTGAATTATCAATCTCCGATAAAGTCATTCTAACTAATATTATAAAAAAACAACTTCCTTTAAAAATCGTAAGAGATCAGATCAAAGAAGTTTTAAAAAGATGTCGTCAGCAATAAAAAAGGCCCTCGAAAGAGGGCCTTTTTGTTTCTCATTATTTTCTTGGAACACATCCAATTCTTTTATCACTTGTCTGAATAGATGTTGGCAGCCCACTCATCGAATTTTCATTCAGCTCATTAGGCGCTTTAACCACAAAAAGCTTTCTATTATTAGCAGTCAAAGGATCTAGTGTCGGATGCTTTGGCCAATAATAATAAACTCTCTTTGAATGATAGTCTGCTCTTGTTACGAGTTTCTTCACACCATTTTCAATGGTAAAAGCGATCCCTTGTAAATCAGAATCAGTAATAAACATTGTTCCATAGACAGTTTTATAAACGGTTCCATCCTGAATTGTTTCTGGTTCTTTCTCAGCGATATAAAGTGCCTCGGTAGAATTCATATAATCACCAAGAAGACTCATCAGCGGTTGATTTCCCTGAAAATCAGTCGCAGTTGGACAAAACGTTGTCCCGGTCACAGTAGAAAAAGGAACCATGACATAACCGACTGGTACATTCGAAGGATTCGTTGAGAGACTCGAAGGACGGTTTGAATAATTGAGAAGATTAAAAAGACTCAACGTCGTATTAATACCAAACTCTGATAAAAGACGATCTTCTAAAATCTTATTGATACGCAACTTCCCACTGTTTCCTACATCATAAGTAAAACGAAGGTCAGCTTTATCCCAGGCCAAAAAGTGAGCGGGCTGAAGCTCTAGTCTTTCATAGAGGTAACTATCTGCACCTGGGTACAACTGCTCATCATGGCAAACAATCTGTGATTGTCTTGCTCCACCGACGGCAGGAACAGGGGCGGGAGTTTCATTATTTGGGTAGTAATAATACTTACGAACATAAGTTGTGCGAATAATTTCGCCCATGGCATCAGTCTTTCCACCATAAATCAAACATGTGTATTGATTGGCCGGAGCTATTTTTAAGGCCCCGCCTACTCCACCATCTTCTGGCATTAACTCTTTTCTTCTGATCTGGAATTCTTTTGTCTGAGCATTTGATCCCGTTTTATTCTCTACCAGCTTTAAAACCCATGTACGCTCAGTGCTTAACTGAGAGATATTTGCACTAAAAGAATTAGAATTTGTCTTTAAGGTGACCGGAATATTGATGGAATTTTTTCCATCCCATGCATTCAATACACACTGAGGTGCAACTTCATCGTGGTCTAACTGAGTAGTACACCAGTTATAAAGATTTCCCAATTTAGGATTAAGTGCTACATCAGCTTCCGGAGCTGTATTTACATAGAGAATTGCTGCCATTGAATAAGGTTGAACCGCGCAAAAGCTATCACAGCCGTTCACAATGTCTGGTCTCCCCATTCTACATGAACAAAAATCTGGTTTGATTGCAATAGTCTTTGTCGGTCTTGGGAGGTCCGCTTGCTCGGCTAAAAAAGCAATTGAGAATTTTTCAGCTGCGGCTTCATTATAACCCCAAATATGAGACGCTTCGTGAAGTAGGCGTTTTTGCACTTCAAGTGAAGCATCTTCTAATTCTGTATCCGTCTTTCCTGCGAAGGCCTGGTAGTAAGGTGCAAGAATTGTCACTCTCGCTGGTTTCACTTGATAATCCATCGCAAGTTTTTTTCCATCGCGGTACCTAACCCAGAAATACAACTGGCGAAGGTTATCGTATTTTAGTGTTCTTTGGAGAATCTCTCTTCTTTCTGGGTAATCACTTAAGTCCTGCAAGGTCGAATGGGCAATTTTATCTTCCAGTTCCTCACTCGCCATTTTTAAAATCTTAATTGACTGTTTATAAGCAAATCCGCCATTGCCGGCATCGTCTCCACCTTTAGCAAAAAGAGCTGTGCTAAGGGCGATCAAAGTCATCATTAATAATGTTTTCATATTTCTTCCTTAAAACTTATTTTAAAATTATGGATCAACTGCATTTGAACAATCTTTTGGATCAAAAGATGGGATTGGTGGCGAAACTGGATAACGACAAATGCTATTCACGCATGAGCCTTTAACTAGAGTTGGTGAGCACCTAAGAGTGCACATAGGTGAACCATCTGCCCCAACTCCAGTTCTTACAACCTTACAAACGGTCACATACTCCGATTTACAAAACTCATTGGAGATACATGTTTCACCAGCTGGCTTTGAACATGATTGCTGCGAATTATGTTCAGCACAAGTCAAACTGCCTTCATTATTTCCTTTGCAGCATAGAGTTTGACATTGGTAATCACTTCCGCACTGATCCCCAATTTCAGCATTGCCAAAAATTTCTTCCAGGCCTGCAGACGCTGTTGATATTAATAAAAAACTAAAAAAACTTAATATAAGTACTTTCATCTTGATGTTCCTTAATTTTTACTAAACACGCATCCAAGTTTTTTTGTATAACTCTCAGGATCCGCAAATTTTACAGTCACAATTTTTCTACTTCCTTTTACCAATGGGTCTTGCACATCACTGAATGGGTAGTAGAAGTAAATCGTTTCTGTTTCTATTTGATCTTCATATTCAATTCTTTTTTTCTGACCATCTCTGATATAAAAACCATATTTCATGATATTTTTTTCAGCAACCTGAAGTTCGGCTATAATTGTTCTATTCTCATTTGGCGTGACGAGCCTCTGAGGCTCCATCTGTCCTAAATACAAGCCCTCTGTCTCCCCTGTATATTCTGTAATAATTTTTAACACGGGTGAAATAAAGAAGTTGTTGGTCGAAGGACAATAGTAACTATTTGTATAAGTATCCAAAAATGGCCTTACAACATATCCAAAGCTGTTTCCATTAAATCTATATTTAAAAAAGAGGTCTGACTGATAATTCACACCGATCTCTTTTAAAACTCTTTCCTGAATTATTCTATCAATCTGCATTTTACCTGATGAATCGCCCTGAAAGCGCGAATCAAATCTACTATAGACAGGAAAAATATTAGAAATCAAATCTAAGCGTGGAAACTCTATAGAGTCTCTTTCTCCATAAAGTTGAGCATCATGACAGACATAAAAAGGATTCTCCTCAATAGGCTCTGGCATAACTTCATTTAAATAGTAAAAAAATTGTCTCGCATAGGATGTGATTTCCACACCCCCGTTCTCAGGGCTATATTTCCCGGCCTTTAATATGCACGAGTACTGCTGAACAGGTGAGCGTTTAAGTAAACCTGATCCGCCATTGCCTGTATCATCCCCACCTTTGGCAAAGACAGTGAAAGGATTTAAAACCATTAACATTAATCCAATATAAATAGACTTCATTAAACTTCCCCTTTTGTGGACTTGCTCAAAGGAATTAAATGAACGCCCAGATTGTACACTCTGGTCTTCTCACCTTCTCCTAAAAATTCCGCCATTCTTTTTCTAAACTTCATGATCTCTTTTTTAGCTTCCGGAATACGCTCCTCATTAATCGCGACTGTAATGGAAGTGATATCTCTTTCTAAAAGAGGATCCTTTTCTAAAGACTCAATTGATTTTTCTAAAATTTGTTTTTGAAAATGCCTGATGCCTGCTGAAGCAATATCAGTGCTGGTTGAAAGATGAGTTGAAGTCCTGAATAATTTCCCTTCTTCATCTCTATCTAAAATTCCTAAACGAAGCAGGCGCTCAATCGCCATCTTTGCTTCCAGTTCAGTGATAGAAAGCATTTTGGCAATCCACTTGGGGTCTTCCTGAAACGACTGCATAAAAAGCAGCTGGGTAATACCGTAGTGGTACCACTCCTTCATGGCATTGAAACAATCAATGCTCAGTTCTTTTTCATGTCTGTCCGTTTTTTCTTCTACTGTTTGTGGGTCAGTGAAAAACGAATAGAGTGTTTCTCTCTCCATCGGCCCCATGTGAAGTGCATCTGCGATTCTCGTTGCCAGGTTGAAAGTCATCTTCCTTTTTCCAGAAAGAACTCTGGAAAGAACCGCCGGACTCACATCCACCATCTTGGCAAAAGCGCGCAGAGAGAATTGCGGATTCTTTTTCGTTTTCTCGGCCAGTAAGTTTTCTAACCATAATTGTGAGTGGCTAGTCTCAATTGTATTTGTTTCCATGAATCCATTATCGTTTGGTTTGGAAAATTTAAAAGACTTTTGGTAACAAAGTGTTGCTTTGTGGCAACATCTGACAGAGAGAATCAGGAAACAAGGCGACAAAAAAACTTGGGTTACACTGCGTTGCCACCAAAATGTCAGCAAAAAAAATTTCCAACACCAAACGCATTATCAGTAAGTTCAAAAGGTAAACAAATTTACCCCTAAAGATTTTGGATGCCTTACTACGCTTGTAGTGTTACTACCCTCCCACTATTTTAATGAACGAGGAGATTCCATTGAAAATGATATTCGCAATGATTTTCGCACTAACTGCCTTCACAGTTTCTGCACAAGACATGGCAGGGGCAACTCTGGGAACAACAAGACCAGTTGATGTCGACGTAACTTTCACAACAAAGACTTTTGAAACACAACCATGGACAAAAGAATTCCGTTACGTAGTTGTTGTAAACAAGGCCAACACTGGTAAAGACGCTCAGACAATTAAAGTGTTCGAGTATGGCCAGTTAATCAGACAAGAAAAAATCTCTACAGGTAGAGATGAGTTTGAAAGAAAAGGTGAACACCACTCTAAAGCAGACTCATGGACTGTGACTCCAACTGGATACTACACTCCAACTTTCCTAAGCAAAGACCACAGGTCATCTGCCTACGGTGGAAGATTCTCATGGCTAACAGGTGGAACTAAAATGCCATTTGCGATCTTCTTTAACGGTGGGATCGCTCTTCACGAAGCTCCAAAAGGAACTGAAGGAATGTTAGGTAAAAAAGCTTCTGGCGGATGTGTTCGTCTTCCAAGCTCACTAGCTTCTGATCTTTTCTACCGCATTCAGGAAACTGAAGGGGCAAGAAACCCTCGCTTCAACGTTAATGGAACTGCGATGCTAGATGCTCAAGGAAACCAAATGTACGGAACGAAGTCAGCGTTTTCTGCTCTAATCGTTGTTCAAAACAAAGTTATCGACTAGGTCTCATACAAAACCCTCCAAAGGTTTAGCACACACAAAGCCCTTATTTTAAGTATTAAAATAAGGGCTTTTTTGCTTTTAATATCAATACCTTAAATACTCCATAATCTTTCAATATTTCTGCCTTATCCTTGGTTCAACGGAGGATGAGATATGAAATCAACAATGCTCTTTGCTATTAGCTTATGCCTGTCAGTTGCAATCGCTGGTGAACGCGGTCAAAGAGGACCAGGCCGAGGCGGACCACAATTAACTGATGCTCAAAAAACCTGCTTAGAAGGGAAAATTGGCGCTCCAGGGAGCGGAAATAGACCATCACACGAGGCCATGGAAGCGGCCCTTAGTGCCTGCGGAGTGGAAAAACCTAAGGGGCCACCTCCTGAAGGGCGTGGTCAAGAACAACAAGACCAAAATCAGGAACAGGCCGATAGCGAGTAATTAAAATTCAGGAACACAGGGGGCCTTTGAATGTGAGGTCCTTTGTCTTTTCAATACAAGTAGGGTTGTGTTGAAGGGATTAAGAGGGTCTACTTCTCTAGGCCCTCTTTTTTTAATCAATTCTAAATTACTACATTCAATCATTCGGAATAAAAAAACATTTTATTTTCAGAGAGCAAAGGTACTTAGAAAGCATTTATAAATTTCAAATAAATTCTCATTAGAAACTCACATTATTCATTTGGCACACTCATTACTTTTCTTCTCATTTTCATAGTAAAAAATCCGATACTTTTTATTATGATCAAGTCAAAGAAATTCATCTATTTCTTTTCTGCTGCATGGGCGATAGCGGTTGCTATACCTGTTGGCTACATGATGGGGTTTCATCAACCTTTCAAAAGTACTGCAAAAGAAAAACTTTTAAGAGAGAAAGTGAATGCTGATAATTCAGTCCTTCATCTTATTGGCGCCTACTGCACTTGTTCTGTAAAAGTCGTGAATCACTTAGTAAAGCGATCCCCACTTAATTCAATTTCTGAAAAAGTCATTATTATCGGTGAGAACAAAGATTTATTACAGCAACTCAAAAAGGGCGGATACGTTGTTGAAGAGCTTTCATCTGAAGTTGCTTACAAAAACTACTCTATTAATGTACTCCCACAAATGATCATCTATGAAAAAAATAACATCAAATATAGTGGTGGCTATTCAAAAAAGCGTAGCCCCGCCAGTGAAACTGATTTTGAAGATGTAGCGATTATTAATAATTCTTTTAAAAACACGAAATCAGAAGCACTTCCAATCTTTGGGTGTGCCAACGGTGAAAACAATAAAAAACAAATGGACCCTCTAAAATTGAAATATCAGGATTAGTTAAGATGAATACAGTCACAATGAGCAATCAAACTGAAAAAGATTACTTAAAAAAAGTTAATTTCTGGATGTTACTTCTATGCCTGGCGCACATCCCTTTCATTGCGGGCATTGCCGCATATTTTGATACTGGAATCCTGAGCGCGCTTATTGTTGGCTCTTTGATCGCTAGTGGCCCTCTCGCCATGTATTTTATCCAGAAAGATTCGAAGGTTCTCTCTATTCTTTTAGGGATTGCCTCAATGAGTTTTTCAGCTCTACTCATCCACCATGCTCGTGGAATGATTGAAATGCATTTTCACATTTTTACTTTTATTGCCATGCTGATCGTCTTTGCCAATCCTTGGGTTATTCTTGCTGCTGCTGCGACGATTGCTGTTCATCATGTGAGCTTTTACTTTCTTTTTCCCGCCAGCGTTTTTAATTATCAGGCTTCATTTGGAATAGTTGTTGTCCATGCGCTTTTTGTTGTCGCTGAAACAATTCCGGCCATCATTACCGCTCGCTCATTTAGCAAGTATATTATTGCTCAAGGATCAATCGTAAAACAACTTGAAGAATTATCAGACGATATTCTAAGTTCTGCCAACAGTGCAGCTAACAATAGTGCAACTCTTTCATCCAATAGCAAAGAGCAAACAAAAGCACTTGAAGTAACCGTTTTAGCCGTTGATGAAATCATTCAAACTATTCAAAAAAGCTCTGAAGATGCAGTAAAGTCACAAAGCGTGTCTCAATCATCAAAAACATCTGCCGATATCGGACAAGATTCAATGCTCAAAATGATTAGCTCAATTAAGGACATTGAAAACTGCAACGCTCAAATGAATTCACAATTTGAAGATTTCAATCATCAACTCACTGAGATTGTCGACATCATTGGTGAAATTGGTGATAAAACAAAAGTCATTAATGAGATTGTTTTTCAAACCAAGCTCCTCTCTTTCAATGCCTCAGTTGAAGCGGCAAGGGCCGGTGAGCACGGCAAAGGCTTTGCAGTTGTAGCCGAAGAAATCGGAAATCTTGCTACAATGAGTGGTAAATCTTCTCAAGAAATCAACCAGCTCTTAATGACAAGTACAAATAAAGTAGAAAGTATTGCCAGTGAAAGTAAAATTAAAATCCAACAAATCAGCCAGGTGACAAAAGAAAAGATCCAATCAGGAAATTTAACCGCAAATGAATGTCACGAAGCCTTAACGGCAATTACTAAGAATATTGATGAGGCTATCGCTCTAATGAAAAATATCCACCTTTCATCAGGGCAGCAATCAAAAAATGCTAACGAAATCTCAAAGGCCATGAAAAACTTTGGCGATTTAACAAGCATAAACACCCAAACAGCGACATATTCAGAGGACTCTTCACAGAAACTCAAAGAGCAGGCAGAAGGAATTAAAGAGGTCGTAGAGAGTCTATCAAAAGCAGTTGCTTAGGAACACTTTCCCCCGAGCAATTCACTTTTTTTATTTATTTACCGATCAGCAGTGGATGAAAACAACACCACTTCTATTAATTTGTACTCTCATTTTTTCGGCCTGCTCTACTCCGCTCCATCGAGAGCGCGAACCAGCTGTTGCAAAAGCTGAATCATGCAAAGAGATCATCACTTCTTTTTTAGCTCCATCCAGATTTAATGGTGAAGCTTTCGCTAAAAAACTACAGATAGAAGCAACAACTGATGAACTCTCTAACCTCTTTTATGCTTTTCGCGAAATTGACCTCAATACATTGAACGATGAAGAGATACGCACAATGCGTGCGATCTATCTTTTTAGCCAGGGAGATAAAACTCTTCGCGATGACCTGATTGTTGAATTTATCAAAACAGTAAAAGGTGAAGCGGCCAATTTAAAAAATAAAAACTGGGATCGCTTTCTTGCTCACAAAAAGAAAATAGATAAGTACCGTGCTAAAAAAATAGCGGCAGCTAAATCTGCTGAGGAAAAACTCAACCTAGAAAAGAAAGTTGCTCTTTATGAAAAGCTGTACATGAGTTGTAAGTCTCATGTGCAAAAGAAACCGACGCCGGCGGATCTTCGTCTTGCTAAAAAATTGACCTGGGCACTAACAGCAGGATCGACGACATCAACTGCTGTGACTTATGCCTACGCTCACAAAGATGAAGAGAAGGATTCAAAGTGGATGAAAGGCATGTATTTCGAACTCGCTCTTTCTGGAATCTTCACTTATGTCGGAGGAACATTCGTTACATCGAACCCAAGACTCAGCCCATGGACAGTGCGCGCTCCACTTGCCTACTTTAATGCTGCTGTCGCAGACCTGGGACCTTCGGGGGCTTACTCTTATTTCTTCAATGACGACAACAAAGAAATGCAGAAGAAATTTGAGACAATGAAAAATGATCCAAAACTTGAAGAAGAAGTTGCAGAACTTCTACACTTCGCTCAGGAAAATGGACTGTTTGAAAAACATCTTGCGGCCACAGAAAAACTCTTTAAGCAAAAGCCTCATTCAAAAATGAGCATAGAAGAAATTAAAAAATCATTTGATATCAATCAAATCGACCTTGAAGAAAGTCGTGAGCTTCTTTTTGAAGCGATGTCTGAAAAAGAGTATCAAGACAATGCCGGCACTTTCCAGACAGGAGACTCAGGCCTAGACCGCTACACTTTTCACCGCTTGTGGACACTGGGAAGTGTCCCTTACAACATCGGGTTTGCCCTTTTAATGCATAATCAAATGTGCATGACTCCAGACCCTAAAGCAGGTTTTGCCAAGGCCGTAGGGACGTATTTTGCAGGTCAGCTGCTTTCGGATGTGATTTATTATAAAACGAGACAGAAAACGATCAACCAATAGACAAAAAAAGGCCCTCTTGCGAGGGCCAATTCATTCTCAAAGTTGGGTTAAAACCTTTTTGAATAATTAAGACTAAACGTCTCTTTTGAATTTATCAGCAAGAGTAGCAGCCTTAACTTTTTCAGTCGACTTGTACTCTCCACCGTGAGCTGCAGCTTTCATAGAAAGAGCGATTTTCTTCGCTTCTTTATCTACTGAAATAACCATAGCTTTTGGCTTGTCACCTTTCTTAATAACGTCAGAAGGTTTTTCAACTCTTTCTTCAGAAAGTTCAGAAATGTGGATTAGACCTTCGATACCAGTTTCTAGTTCTACGAAAGCTCCGAAGTCAGTTACGCGAACAACTTCTGCTTCAACAACTGTTCCAACTGGGAATCTTGATTCAATCTTCTTCCATGGATCTTCCTCTAGTTGTTTAAGACCTAGAGAGAATTTTTGGTTTTCTTTATCAACAGCTAGAACCATAGCTTCTACAGCTTGTCCTTCTTTGAACTCTTCACCAAGGTTGATGTTTTTCTTTGTCCAAGAGATATCAGAAACGTGGATTAAAGCATCCATTTCTTCACCTAGGTCAACGAATACACCGAAATCAACGATTGATTTCACTTTACCTTTAACTTTATCCCCTACTTTGAACTTAGCAACTAGAGCATCCCATGGGTTTGCTTGAAGTTGTTTTAATCCAAGAGAAATTCTCTTGTTCTCAACGTCTACGTCTAGAACTTGAGCTTCGATTCTCTCACCAGCATTGAAGTGCTTAGTTGGGTTTTTAATTTTGTTTGTCCAAGACATTTCTGATACGTGGATTAGACCTTCGATACCATCGTCTAGTTCAATGAATACTCCGTAGTCTTTAACAGATACGATTTCTCCAGAAACTTTAGTTCCTGGGATGTATTTTGTTCTAGCTTCTTCCCATGGGTTAGCTTGAACTTGTTTTAGACCAAGAGATACTCTTTCCTTATCTGTATCGAACTTAAGAATCTTAACTTCGATTTCATCCCCGATATTAAGGATGTTAGATGGGTGCTTAACTCTTCCCCATGACATATCTGTAATGTGAAGAAGTCCGTCAATACCACCAAGATCGATGAATGCACCGTAATCAGTGATGTTTTTAACGATACCTTTAACAACCATTCCTTCTTCGATTTGAGAAAGAATTTCACCGCGCATTTTTCCACGCTCTTCAGCAAGGATTGCACGACGAGAAAGAACAATGTTCCCTCTTTTCTTGTTGAACTTGATAACTTTGAATTCCATTGTTTTACCAATGTACTTATCAAGGTAACGAGTTGGACGGATGTCAATTTGTGATCCTGGAAGGAACGCCTTAACTCCGATATCAACAGATAGACCACCCTTAACTTTTGCGATAACTGTACCAGTTAATGGTTCACCAGATTCGCAAGCAAGAGAGATTCTATCCCATGCTTTAAGGATTTCTGCTTTGTCTTTAGAAAGGATTAGGTTCCCCATGTGAGATTCTAATTTTTCTAAGTAAACTTCGATTTTATCACCTGATTTAATTTTCAGTGATCCATCGTAGTTTTGGAATTCTTTCACCGATACAAGACCTTCTTGCTTGTAACCGATGTCGACAGTAACGTAATCTTGACCGATGTTGATGATTGTTCCCATGAACACTTCACCTTCTTCAAAATTTTTCGTTGTTGCCGTGTCTAGTAGCTTACTAAAATCAGTTTCTTTCTTTGTTTCGATGTCTTCACCAATGACGACGTCGTAACCTTTCATCCAACTTGCTTTTAGTTCCTGTTTTTGAGCCATAAATACCTCGAGAGAGTTTTTTTACCTATTAAAAATAGGCCCCAGCTTCTGCTTTAAAAAAGAGTCACTAGATTTGAAGGGCAAATATACTAGGTTTCCCTATGTAAGTCGAATGAATTATTGAATTTTACCTGCGAGAGCGCGGCGAGTCTAAGACCCGCCGTGGGAATGTTAAGTAACTTATTGAAATTTAGATCTATTTTTTCTTATTTTGAGTAAAGATAAACCACTTTGGGCGATTCCACGTCGTCTTGAGCATCTCGATGTCAGAGAAAACGGCTTCGCGTTTTTTGTCGTTACCATCGAGGAAAACCACCAGGTCGTATTGTTGTTTATCTGTGCCGTACGTTTCAGTGAATTCCTTAATAATGTTATTTGGAGTTACCACTGGTCTTCCCATAGTTGTTGTCACCGGGAAGTAGAGACCATTTTTTTCTTTTGTCGGCTGATAAGTATAGTAGATCAACTCTGAGCAAACGACAGTTGAATCAGTTCTAAAATCAAAGTTAAAATCGTATGGACGGCCTTGGTACGTCAGCGACGTCAGAAGTCCTTTCGCAATATCGAGATTTGAAAGTCTCGGACGAATAACTGCTAGCGAGTCGGCGTTTGCAGAGTGCTCAAGGCTGGTATAAACCACCCCTTCACTCATCGCCTCCAGAACGCGGTAGTCATGTTTTGATTCGTCCTGACCTAAACTTTCCTGATAAGTTTCTTTATGTCGGCTAGCTAAAAGTTCTTCAAAGCTTCCGCTTTCAATCCCTTCTGATTTAACCCATTCGATAACTTCCGGGTCTTGCTCTAAGTAAGCACGCTCTTCTGGGCGTCCAATATAAAGAGCAGCATGTGGCCAAAAGCCTGGAAGACCAATATTTGATAAATACCATTCACGTCTTTCAATCAGGACATCTCCCGCTCTTAATTTAGAGTGGATGATTTTAATTTGTTCCTGGTTGATTAAGAATTCATTTCCGCGGGCCACGCGCTCATCCCCCATCCATTCAGAAATATTTTTCTGTAGAGGGAAATAAATTTTAAATAATAAATGCGCTGTAATTCTACCGGCATTTTTCATTGTATAAAGGAAACCCTTATAGCGGTTAAACTTTCCAATATAATCTTCGTCTTTTTCAATTCCTAAGCTAAGGGGAGAAACACTTACCTTGTTCGTTAACCCCTGAATTCTGTAACCTGAATACTCTGTGAATTTTTTAATATTGAGGTATTCAAATTTAAAACGGGCAAAAGTTCTCGATTCAAGACCTAATTCAGCAAACGATTCATTCAAAACTTTGTCAGTTGTTGGGATTGTTCTCATAGCACGGATAAAGGCAATCGCACTTTTGTATTGGGCCAGGTAAGCCGCATACTGAATGGTGAAGTAATCATCTTTTAAGAATTCATCATCAACGATTTCTTTTTCATAAGAAGACAATTTATCAATAACCAGATTCAGTTGTAAGTGTGAATAAAGAAGTTGCCCCCAGGCCTCACGAAGCATCTGGCGCTCATCATTGGTTAATGACGAAATGCGGGCCTTCTGGCGCATTTTCTGGAAAAGCTCTCCGTTTTGGACATTGTCAGTTAACGTCTCCAGGCGATCGCGATTTTCCATTGTCAGTTTTGTGTAGTGATCAATGAAAGTGCGTTCTCTAAACTCGTCCGCACTGGCCATAAAAGGCAGTGCTAACACCGTTAAAAGAATAAAAGAAAAGATCGTTTTAAGAGACATAACAACCTCTAAGGAAAGCCTATTTCCAGAGATGAAATGCAAAAAAATGGCCTAATAAAATGAGTTTATTATCAAGGTCTTAGAAGGATGGGTGTGTCTATTTTTTAGACAGTGTTTAAAACTGAGTGCAAGTGACTGACTTATTTCTTCCTGAAAAGACGAACCCTTCTCTGAACTGATTTTGAGTAAAGACTCATAAGCTGTGATTTATAACTCTTGTACGAATGCTCGCGTTCAATGAAATATTTGTAGAGTCTGGTTTTCTCTCTATAAACTGCACGGCCGAGAATCATCTTCTCCCATTTGTCACGCAGCTCTCTTGCATCGAAGAGCTTATAAGTCTCTCCGACGCCTTCATACTCTTCGATTAAGTCTTTGCTGCAAAAGTTGCGAGTTAAAACTGCAGGCACTTCGTGAATAAGAGCGGAAATAGCATGGTCTTCAATCAACTCTTCCGGAGAATTACTCACCCATAAATCAAGGCGAGAGATGACTCCTACAATATCCTGAGTTGTCACGAAAAGAACATCTTCCTGCAGGTCTTGTTCCTGAATATCTCTCATTAAATTAGGAAGCAGAGACATGCTTTGGAAATCCACAGGAGAAATCAACACAAGTTTACTTCTTTTACCACCCGGCTCTTTTTGGTTAATAACTTTAAGGGCCGCAAGGATGGGAGTAATGTGCTTATGATCGTTCAGTCCCGGTGAAACGTAAGTTCCGGCCAGGAAATAGTCTTTATAAAGTTCGAAGTTCACCGCGATTTGAAGAGGGTTAATCGCCTCTTCGTACTTGATCCCTAATCCAAAATACTCGATCTTTTTTAGAGGAAGACCTAAATTTCCAAGGGCATCTTGCAATAGATTTTTATTGGCAAGAATCAATGAATCAATACGCGAGATCAGTGGTCTGTACCAGAAACGCTGTAGAGGTTTGTCGATACTATGATCCTGAGTCACAACAAGTGCTGTGATATTTTGTCTTTTCAGCTGGAAAGAAAGTGAGCATAAAAGTGTGAAGTCGTAACAGTGAACGATATCAATATGACTTTTTTTAAAGGCCTGGCCCAAAGCTAAATGTTTATGAAAGCGCAGGAAACGATTAATAAAGTGCGGTTTATAAGGAATGATTTCGATCTCTAAATGCTTGGCGACTTTTGCCGCAAAAGAGTCTTCGTACGTGTAGAGATAAACGTTATATCCGTGACCTTTTGCTTGAATGATATCGCGAAAAGCGAAGCGCTCCTTCGTATTCCAGGCCTTGCTGGGCAGGACGTAAAGAATATTTCTGGAGTACTTATTCTTCAATTACTGAACCTTGATTCCCGGTTTATATTCTACCAGTTCCCCGTAAACTGATCCGATTTTGATCTTGGCCTGGAACTTAAGTAGTTTTCTTTCTGGATCATTTCCGTACCAGAAGATAATGTCGCCGCTCTTTTTAAGAACACCAGGAAAGTTTGTTTCTGCTCTGATTTTAATGGCCTTCACTTCTTTGTCTGCAACATTAATAGTGTCTTCGCCCATCACTTCAACTTTTAGAAGCCAAAATTTTCCACGTGTCACGACTGGGAACTCATAGATATCACCCTTATTTAAAGGCAGACCTCTTACCAATTGAAGTGCAGAAAAAGAGTCCTGAGACAAACTCGGGATAGGAGCATTGATCTTTTCATCTTTATTCGATCCTTCCTTCACACGTTTATACCAGTGATAAGTCATCATCTTTTGAAAATCAAAAAGCTGAAGGTCATCAACATTTTGTTTCTTTTCTCTTTGAATCAACGAGTACTTCATAGGAAGGAAAGTTTCTTTTTCAACATAACTGTCGAGTCTATCGTCTAGCCAGTAGAAGTAACGGTAAGAATCACTTGATTTAAAGCGGGCATAAAAATGGAAGGCTTGCTTATTGTTAAGCGAAACAACTTCTTTAGAAAGAATCGTAATATAACCTGCAGTCACTCCAAGGTAGCTGATGGCCATGATGGACTGTTCACCTTGATAAAATACCGGTTTGAACTTGCTCCAGACTGCTCTCGATTTTGCATCATAGGCCTTGTACTCTTCCGGGTAATTTGCAGGAAGAACAGGGTTTAAATAATTACTCGAAGCTGTTTGAGTTGCAGGTTTTGCCACAGCCTTTGCTTCTTTAGTTGCAGTCGTTTCTTTTGAATCAGGCTCTTTTACTGCCGGAGTCTTAACTTTAGAATTTTTTCCTTTCTTTTGAGCTGCTGCCAGCGCCTCCGCTGCAATTCTTTCTTCTTCGGCCTTTTTTTGCTCTTCGATCGATTGAGTTTTATAACTTTCGGCCTGCTCTTTTTCTACATCAAATGCAGTGACCAGGTCTGAACCTTCAGGCTTTTGCAAAAGAACTGATTTCTCTTCTTCATAATTAGTCGCACAGCTGGTTACGGCCAGGCAACAAAGGAAAAATAAAGCTGATTTAAAATTCTTCATAACATTTACCTTAGTATAAATTTTGAAAGCACGAATCAATAACCTTTGTCGTTGCTTCCTCTCCACTTAAAAATTGGATATCAACTTCCAAAAATACAATCGTATCGTCCTCAATAATCTTTTTAATTCTCACCATGTCTTTTTCAGTCGTCACTAAAAGTGCATCTTCTGATTTAGCATAAGATAAAAGTGCATTGATCTCATCTGGCTTGAAGTAATGGTGATCAGGGAACGACTCAGTCACAATAACTTCGGCCCCTAGTTCTTCAAGCAGTTTATAAAATGATTGTGGATTAGCGACACCTGCGACACAAATCACTTTGCGTCCCCTAATGTCTTCAGCTTTTAAAACCAGCTCATTGGCCGCATTGTAAAAGCCATTTGGCCTGAAGCCAACTTCTGCAAACTCAACTCCCACTGGAAGATGAGGCTGAAGGAATTTTTTTAGTGTTTTGATTTTTTCAGCAGAAACAACATCTGCTTTTCCAATGACAACCAGGTCAGCATCTTTTAGACCTTGGAAACCTTCGCGCATATAACCTAACGGTGCTACACGGTAACGGAACATCGGCATTGTCGCATCAAAGAGAACAATATTGAGTTTACGCTTAATCTTGATGTGTTGGTGGCCGTCATCTAAAAGAACAACATCGGGTTCAACTTTTGGGAAATAGAAACTTAAGTTCTCACTACGCCTCTTCCCTACAACAATCGTAGCGTCTTCCAGTCTTCTGGCAAATAAAAGTGCTTCATCGCCGTAATCCACTGGATCTGGTGCCATCATTTTTCCTGACGTGATTAGGCCGCTGGAATTTTCCAGTTTGCCTTTATAACCGCGCATAAGAATCATGACTCTTTTATTTCTCTTGTGAAGATACTCAGCAAGCCAAAGAGTGAAAGGAGTCTTCCCCGTTCCACCAAACGTCAGGTTGCCAATTGAAATGATAGGAACTTGAAATGATCTTTGTCTGAAAATTCCGTAGTCGTAACAAGCTCTACGAAAAAAATAAACCGATTCCCAAATCCAAGACAATGGAGATAACAAAAGTCTTTTAATGAGAGGTATCGATTTTTTTTCCATAAGAATTGTCTATTACATCGGCCATGTATTGTGGGACGCTCATGGGCTCACCACGGACTTGGTCTTTGGTTTGTTTTAGCTTCTCTAAAAGCTGCATATACTCGGTTTTATTATAATACCAAAACCTCAAATACGACACGATATTATAGGCACTCACCTGATCCTGAAGGAACTCAGGAAAAACCGAACGATTCTGTACGATATTGGCAAGACTGATGAACCAACGGTAGCTCACCAGATTCTCAAAAATAAATTGATTTAAGAGCGACGTTTTATAACAAACAATAGTCGGAAGTTCGTACAATGCACATGTCAATGTTACTGTCCCACTCGCGGCCAGAGAGAAATCGGCCTTTTTCAGAGCGACAGTCAGCTCTTCGTTGCTAAACTCTTCATCAATAAATTCAGCGTAAGGCCCAAAAAGCTCCTTGGGCACAGAGCTCGATTTTACAATCGAGACATGAAGAGGAATCTCCTTCTTTAAATGCCTGATAGATTCAATAAAGATAGGCAGCAGCTTTTCCACTTCAAACTTGCGCGACCCAGGTAAAAGCAACAGGCGCACCGGAGAATGAAGTTCATTTTGTTTCTTAAAACTCAACAGGTCATTTTTATACGTCGTCCACAGCGGGTGATCAACACTGACCACTCTCTGAACTCCCCTGTCTTGAAACCATTTTTTCTCAAAAGGGATAATGGTAAAAAGAGTGTGAACAGAGCGGGCAATTTTTTTAACTCTATACTCTTTCCAGGCCCAGGCCTGTGGGGCCACATAATATAAAACTTCTACGCCAAGCTCTTTGAGTTTGCCGGCAAGTTTCATATTGAATGACTGGAAATCGACTAAAATAGCGGTCTTGGTATTTCTTCTCTTAACTTCTTCAACGATGTGATTCATCGCCTTGTAGTAAAAAGGAATTTTCGTGATGACTTCACTGTAGCCCCACGAAGAAAAGTCATTTAAATGATAAAGAAGCTCTAAACCTTCGCGCTTTAATTCATCTCCCCCGACACCATAAAAACTGGTGCCAGGAGAAGACTTTTTTAACTCAGTAAAAAAACTTAGAGTATGCTCTTCGCCGGATTTTTCTCCAGCGATGATCAGGCATGACTTCTCACTCATTAAAGCATGACCTCAATATTTTTGCGGGCACTTTCTAAAACTTTATCAATCAACCTAACAGCAGTCAGACCATCTTCTAAGGAAATGATCGGAGCTTTTTTATTGGCAATCGAATGGTAGAAGTTTTTGTGCTCAAGAAGCAGGTGATCGCGTTTTTCATAGTTAGCAGTGTTGACGAATTCAGGTCCCGCTTCTTTGCCCAGGGCCTCAGAAATTTCATTTCTCATCAGATCCACTAAAAGTGTTCCTGCGTGGTTTGAAATTTCGAGCTCGCGCACTTCTTTAGTCTGGTTGCGACCGACAGTAATCGTCGCGCGGTTCCCCGACTTGAATTTGAAATTTGCTGTCACGTAATCGTAGTGTGACGTTCTCATCTTAAAACCCATCGCCTCTACACTTACCGGCGTTTCACCAAAGAGATAAACCAGAAGATCCAGGTCGTGGATCATTAAATCCTGAACAACATCTACGTCTGTCGCGCGGCCTTTAAAAGGGGCCACACGCCTTAAAGTGATGTGTGCAGGAGCATCGAAGAAATGCTTGTACTCGTTTTTTCTCTCCCACGCCTGGTGGAATCTTTCCGAGTGACCAACTTGTAGGATCACCGGGTGCGCCTTTAAAAGCTCTTGCAGCCTTAAGGCCTGCTCAGTGGTTTCTGTTACTGGTTTCTCACAGAAAACATGTTTATTGTGCTTTAAAAGATATTCTACGATTTCATAGTGAAATGATGTCGGTGTAACGACAACTCCAGCATCAATGTCGTTAATACATTTAGAAATATCATCAACGATTATCGCATTCGGGTGAGCTTTTTTGGCCGCTTCCTGCCCTGCCGGGAATTTCTCAACGATGTATTTTAATTCTGCCACCTCTGGAAAACTCTCCGCTTTTTGAGCGTGCCATTTTCCCAAGTGACCATATCCAATTACTGCAACTCTAATTTTGCTCACAAAAATCCTTATGGGTTAAACGGCGCGATTCCGATTTCCGATTTTTTAATCTGATCAACCATCTCAATAACAACACGGTTATCTTTGTATTCGGCCATTAATTCTGCATTTTCCACGAATGAACGAGGAGAAAGGTTTGAAGACTCGATTGTTCTTAGGAAATCGACAACTTCAGAAATCTCTTGTTTGCTGTATCCCTGGCGCTTCATTCCAATGATGTTGATACCTTTTAAGTGAGCGCGGTTCCCCATTGCTGTACAAAATGATGGAATATCGCGATCAAGTGCCGAAGCTCCACCGATGTAAGCTCCACGCCCCAGTGAAACGAACTGCTGGATTTGAGTTCCACCACCGATGATCACACGGTCTCCGATTTTTACGTGGCCTGCAAAGTTAGTTGAGTTCGCGATTGTACAGTTGTTTCCAACCACTACATCGTGACCAGCGTGAACGTAGGCCATGAATAGGCAGTTATCGCCAATCTTTGTGATTTGATTTTCTTTTAAAGTCCCGCGGTGAATTGAGCAGTACTCTCTAAAAGTATTGTTGTTTCCAATCACCGTACGAGTAGGCTCACCTTTATAAGAGTTATCTTGTGGAGGTGCTCCAATTGAGCAGCCTTGGAAGAATTTATTGTTTTCTCCAATCGTTGTATGTCCATCAACCACAACATGAGAAAAAAGAACTGTATTAGCTCCGATTTCTACGTTTGGTCCAACGATACAGAAAGGTCCAACCTGAACTGTCTCGTGAAGTTTTGCATTTTTGTCTACGATTGCACTTGGGTGAATATTGCTCATAAACTATTCCTTGTTATTTATGCTTAAAGCATTTTTAGTGAAGCAAGAACCGTCGCTTCACTCATTAGTTGGTCATTGTGATAAAGTTTACATTCGCTGGTAATCATCGGCCCTCTGATCTTCAGAGTTTTTGTCACTAGCTTCAAATCCATTTCAGGAAGAACTGGTTTTCTAAAACGAGCTTCATTGATTCCCAGAAGGGCCACATCCATTTTCATGTTGAATGGGTTTTCATTAACTAATAAAACGATAAAGCTCGTCGCTTGGGCCATCATTTCAACCTGAACAACTCCCGGAAGAATCGGGTAATCAGGAAAATGTCCGGCAAAAATCGCATGGTCTTTTTTCGTTCTGTAGTGAGCGACAACTTCTGCGTCCTGGATTTCTTTAATATCGAAAATCTTTCCTTGAATGATTTCTTTTCCCGGAACAACTACCGATTCAACAGAATCGATAAACAGGAATGGGTCTCTATGAGGAAGGATTTGTTTAACTTGTTCAGTAGTCAGTAACATTGAGCGTTCTCCTAATAACTATTCACTTTTATCTTTTGAGGAAGAGAGCGAGTGCTTTCTAATGTAGGCCACTCCTTTCATCCATTCTTTAATATTTCTCGCCGGGAATCCTCCCAGGACTTCTCCGTCTTCAACGTTGTTGATGACACCTGCACCGCCGGCAATTTGCACGCCCTTACCGATCTTTAAGCCGTTGGCAGCTTTCGCATCTCCGCCAAAAACTGTGTAGTCGCCAATCGTTGTACTTCCACCAAGACCTGCTTGTCCACAGAGTATGACACCAGTTCCAAGTTTACAGTTGTGGCCAATTTGAACCTGATTATCAATCTTAGAGCCTCTTCCAATTTTTGTCGGAGAGAAAGTTCCAGAATCAATACAAGTCGCAGCTCCAATCTCAACATCGTCTTCGATGATCACGCTTCCCATGTGCCACACTTTATGGTGAACACCTTTTGAGAAGTTGTATCCAAAACCATCCGCACCGATCACGCAGTTAGCGTGAATGCGAACGTTGTTGCCAATTTTTACATTTCTATAAACAGTTGTGCCCGGGAAAATTTCTGTTCCTTCTCCCACTGTCACACCAGACATCAAAGTGACACCTGAATGGATTTTTACATTCTCAGCAATCGTCACGTTCTCGCCGAGAAAAGCCCCTTGAGCAATCCAGACACTCGGGTGAATAGAAGCTGTTCCCATTTGACGGCCATCAACCATATCATTTGGATTTCCGATTTTTTCATCGTAAAAAGGTTTCGATAAAAAAGACATCGCCAGGTTTACATCAAGAACAGTGGCCACCCACCATGCTTTTTGCTTAATAAGTTCTAATTGGTCCGGGCTGACTAAATCAAAAAACTTCTTCTCGATAATCACGCCAATGTGAAGAGCGTCTTCACTTTGAAGAAAGTCGGCCATGAAATTTTTATTTTTAATAAAATAGATATGACGAGGCAGATATTCTGTGGAATCGGTAATCCCTTCAACCGCGAGTGCTTCGTCGGATTCGGTGATTAATTGAAAACTTTGCTCGAACTTAATTAGGTTTCCTAGTTTCATTAGGGACCCCTTACATAGTGAAGGGACCCGACAGTCACATTCACCATCGGGTCCCTTTCTTTATTTAAAAAAATTTACTTCTGACTATTTTGGGAATTTTTTGTTGTATGCTTTTACAACTTCATCAGTCAGGTCTTTTTCAGACTTAGCGTATAGGATTGGAGCTGTCGCTGCTTCATACACTAGGTCAACATCTGATGCTTTTGAAACTTCATCAACAACAGATTTAACTCTCTCTAGGATTGGAGTTTTAAGTTTTTGTTCCATATCCTGGATTTCTTTTTGGAAACCAGCAGTTTTTTGTTGGATCGCAATGATCTTTTCCTGGATTTCTCTTTCTTTCTTAGCTTTTTCTTTATCGTTGATTACAGATGCTTTCTTTGAGTAGTCATCTTGTAGTTTTTTGATTGAATCTTCTTCTTTCTTTAAGATAGCTTGCTTCTCATCGAAAGATTTTTTAAGTTGGTCGCGTACAGCAACACCTTGGTTAACAGTGATTAGAACTTTTTGTACGTCAACTTTACCTACTGTAACTGCTGAAAAAGCAGAAGTTGTCATTACAAGGGCCAAAGTAGCAATAAGTGCTTTCATCGAATACTCCTTCATATTTTAGAATAATTGTCCTATATCAAAGTGGAATTGAGAACCTTGTTCTTTGAATTTTCCAGTTAAAGGATAACCGAATTCAAAGCGCAGAACCCCAATTGGCGAGAACCATCTAAATCCAAATCCATAATCAGTATAAACCTTAACGTTTTTCAAGTCACCTGCGTGGCCTGCATCAAAGAAAAGAACCCATTTTAGTCCGGCTTCTCTTGAAAGTGGATGCTGCAACTCGAAATTGGTAAACGACATGAACTGTCCACCCAGGTTGAAGTCTTGGACAACTCCATCGGTTCCTTTCATGCGTGTCGTTGGTCCGATATCTTCATATGAGTAACCGCGAAGGTTTCTCGATCCCCCAAGTGTGAACTTTTCAGTTCTTGGGATTTTTCTTGAATCAACCTGGTCGATTTTCCCAGCGTAGAAACGCGTTCTGAAAATCAAATCTCCAATAACTGGATAATAACCACGGCCTTCAGCTTCGTTCTTTAACCATTTTTTGTCACCACCAACACCAGTGTATTCTGTTGAATAGCTCAGGTAATACCCTTTTCTCGGGTCAGACCTGTCGTCGCGCTTGTCGTGTACAATAGATGTTTGGATAGAAGAAGCCAGACCATTTTCAAGTGCTTTATCAATTGTCGGGTCATCAACAGATTTAATTGTTGTATCTTCTAATTTGTATGTCACATAAAGGTTGGTAAACGTCATGATTGGGTAACCCACGCGAACATTTAGCCCTTTTCTTCTTTCGCTGTATGAAGAAGATGTATCGTTATTAGAAACGAAAACCCCTCCACCAAGAAGCCATTTTGTATCTAAGAAATAAGGCTCAGTGAAATCGACACTGAAAGTGTTCGAAGACTTCGCCAGGTTTAAGCTAAAAGATAGGTTCTGCCCCATCCCTCTAAAGTTAGACTGAGTCACTGATGCCTGGAAGAATCCACCTGTCGCTGTTGAATAACCAGCACCAAGAGAAATCTGCCCAGTGTTCTTTTCTTTTACAGAAACTTCTACATCGAGAACATCTTCTTTATCTTTAGGAGATACAGTGTTGAATACGATTGAATCCGGCTCGTAGAAACCTAAACGCTGAACGTTTTCTCTGGATTGACGAAGAGCTGTTCCGTTGAATTTCTGGCCTTCTTTAATTGTGATCTCGCGACGGATAACTTTATCGCGCGATTTTGGGTTCCCTTTAATTTTTACGCGTCCAAAATAAGCGATCTTCCCTTTTTCGAATGAGAACTCTACGTCTACTTTGTTTTCGCCCGGAACAACATTCAGGTTACGGATAACGTTGGCAAACGCGTATCCCTCATCCTGATACATTTCCGTTAGCATCTGGATATCTTTTCTTAGCGATTCTTCAGAGTAGGTTTCCTGCTCTTTTAGAACCATCTTTTCGTGAAGTTCATTTTCCGGGAAAAGCACTTCACCCTGGAAAGTAATTTTATTAACAGTAAACTGAGGACCTTCAGTCATCTTCATCGTGATGAAGACCCATTTTTTATCTTCAGAAACAGTAATCTCTGGAGTTCCGATATTGATCTGAAGGTAACCCTTCATGCGGTAAAAATACTTAAGTCTCTCAATGTCGTTTTGGAAATTGATCTCTTTAAAGTTCCCTGTTCCCGACATAAAAGAAAACAAGCTGTCTTCTTGAGTTTGAAGAATGCTCTTTAGCTCTTCGTCTTTAAAAGCAACGTTCCCAAGGAAGTTAATCTTTTTAACTTTAACCTTGTCGTATTCTTTGATGTTGAAAATAAGCTCAGTGTTTTCATCGTTGATTTTCTTTTCCTGGAAATCAACAGAGGCGAGGAAGTACCCTTTTTCTTCATAGAATTTTAAAAGGCCCTGAACGTCACTCTTAATTGTTGTCGTATCAAGAATCGAGAAAACTTTCGATTTAACCTGTCCCTTCAGATCGTCGTCTGAAAGTCCGTCGTTACCTTCGAAAGTGATTTTAGTAATGATTGGTTTTTCTTTTAAAACAAAACGCAGAACGTTTTGTCCGTTGTCCGTATCCTGATGAGCTTCAACGCTCTCAAAATATTTCATTGAATAGATTTTTTCTAAATCTTTTTTCAACAGGTAATTGTCGAGAGTCATCCCTGGACGAGAACCGATTTTTTCTAAAACAGCTTCCTTTTCTACTTTTTTGATACCTTGAACGTCGATGCGATCAATCTTAAAAAGATCGACACGGGCGCCTAGGTCTTCGGCTGCATAAGAATGACCGATGAGTGAAAGGGTTAAAAAAAAGAATAACGAGATAAATCTCAGAGACATCAAATCTCCACTGTCCGATTAAAAAACTAAGTTATTAAAAGTAACAAGAAAAGCCGGTGGTGGAAAGTTCTTTTACTCTAAAAAGCGAGAGGGAGAAACTCATTGCGTTACAAGAACTCCATCCTTCATAAGAAGCTGATTGGAAAAGCTTTGTGCGATCTGTGGATCGTGGGTGACAACCACAAGTGTAGCGCCGAATTCGCGCGCTAATGATCTCAATAGTTGGATAACTTTTTGCGAGTTCTCCGAATCTAAATTCCCTGTTGGCTCGTCGCAAAGGAGAAGCTTTGGTTTTAATGACAATGCGCGAATGATATTGATTCGCTGTTGCTCTCCACCTGAGAGCTCATAAGGGAATTTTTCTAAACAGTGCTCAACCTGTAAAAGTTTGGCCAGCGAGATCGCTCTTTCTTTGACTTCATCCGTATAAACTCCACCTAGTCTTGCTGGCAGAAGAATGTTTTCTAAACAATTCATTGATGAAAGTAAAAAGTGAAACTGGAAAACAAATCCCACATAACGGTTGCGGTATAAGGCCAGTTCCTCATCGTTTAATTCACTTAAGTCTTTTTGGTTAACAATCACCTTTCCTTCCGTCGGACGTTCAAGTCCTCCCAGAAGATAAAGCAGTGTCGATTTCCCGGAACCAGAAGCTCCACGGATTAAATACTCTTCACCGGCATTCATAGTCACTGTCACGTTATTTAGAGCGTGAGACTTCGTATAGAATTTCTTCACGTTTTCAATTTTAATCATGATGTTTGAGCTCATACAAATTCCTGACGAAGACCTTCCAAGAGACTCTTATTTCTTAGTTTGCGAAGAAGGTAGTATGTAATTAAAAGAATCCAGACCAGGGCCAGAGTGAAAACTAAGGCGTAGTCCTGCCACGATAAAAAGAGATCAATTCTCGGCATGTGATAAACTTCTGCCGGCAGTTTAAAAAGTGGGACATTGAGAAGAAGAAACCTAAAGAGTTGGACAAACACCATCGACAGAAGTGATGAAGCCACCCAGATGCCAAACACGAATTTAAGCCAAAGATTATTCATCGCTTTTTTTGAAAGACCTAGGGCCTTAAATAAGAAAAGCTCTTTTGATTTTTTCTCATTGATAAAATAAATAAAGGCCAGGACATTAAAAACAGAAATCACAACAATAAGCTGCAGGATTAAGCTGATTAAAACTTTTTCTGCTTGAACCGCTTCTATTAGAGAAGAGAACTCTCTCCAATAAGGCTTAAAATAAAAATCTGGTTCAAACTTCAGTCTTAGGTCTGTGATTTTTTCTTCGATCAGTTTTAAATCATTGTCGCCAATTTTTGGAGGTCGCTCAACATTAAGAGCAATGGTATTTACTTTTGAACCCAATCCTTGAATGCGTTGAATATCGTCCAGTCGCATATAAATCATGCGGGCATCTTTTTGATAAACCCCATGCGTGATAATGCGTTCAACTCTAAAGCGCGAGAGGGCCGGCATATTTTTAAATTCAGTTCCACCTTTGCCGAAGGCCAAAACAATTTCGTCACCGACAGCAACATGGTTAATGCGGGCAATTTCTGAACCTATAATGACAGACATAGGAGTAAGATCAAGGGGAAGACCTACGACTTTTCCATAAGAAGAATCAATCCCTTTAATGAGAACCCCGCGCGATTCATCGTTAAAGACCATGAAGCTTTCAGTTTGTACCAAAGGAGAAAATGTTTTGATATTTTCTTCGTCGAGTTTTTCTCTAAGCCTGTCTGTAACCAAGAAAAAACCGTAGCGCGACTGCATCGTCACATCACCGGCCGAGTTTCTCAGACCGTGGCGAAGAGCACGTTCAAATCCATCCATGATCCCGACAGTAGAAAGAATAACAGCAATAGAAAATGCCAGACCAATCCAAACACCAATTAGGAATTTTTTCGTGGTCGGATGATCTAAAAAGAGCATCAAAAAAAGGCGAAAGTTAGTGGACATCACTCTTTGTCCCTTCTTCGACTGTCCATCTTAAAAACGCGTCGATGAAATCATCCAAATCACCTTCCAGGACTTTTTCCGCCTGAGAAGACTCAAAATCTGTGCGGTGGTCTTTGACCAGTTTATAAGGGTGAAGAACGTAAGATCTAATCTGCGCTCCCCATGCGATATCTTTTTTATTGGCCTCAGCTTCAGCTTCTTTAACTCTTCTTTTTTCCATCTCCAGTTCATATAAACGAGAGCGGAGAACTTTCATCGCCTGCGCCTTGTTTTGCAACTGTGATCTTTCGTTCTGACAAACAACGACGATGTTAGTTGGTAAGTGAGTAATACGAACAGCAGAGTCCGTCGTGTTTACACCCTGACCACCCGAACCACCGGCGCGGTAAACGTCGATACGTAAATCTTTATCCAGGATTTCAATCTCGATCGTGTCATCAATTTCCGCTGAAACGAAAAGTGAAGCAAACGACGTGTGTCTTCTTCCTGCTGAATCAAATGGCGAAAGACGAACAAGTCTATGCACCCCAGATTCAGATTTTAAAAGACCAAAAGCGTATGGACCAGTAATCGTCACTGTTGCCGACTTGATCCCGGCTGAATCCCCTTCCTGTGTATCGAGGATTTGCACTTTGAATTTTTTTGATTCCGCCCAGCGGATAACCATACGCAGAAGCATATAGGCCCAGTCACACGACTCTGTCCCACCGGCACCAGCATTTACTGTTACGATAGCGTTGTTTGGGTCAAGTTCATGAGAAAGAAGAACTTTTTGTTCAGCATGAGTGAATTCGATTAAAAAGTTTTTATAACCTTCGATCGCTTCTACTGCCGAAGACTCATCGTTTTCTGTGGTTGCAAATTCCCAAAGAACATCAAAGTCATCGTAGAGTTGTTTTAAGTGAGTGTATGTAGTGGTGACTTCTTCCAGAACTGATTTTTCTTTCTGGATTTTAGCAGCATTGGGAGCGTCATCCCAAAAACCATCCATCGCTTCGATGCGAGAGATTTCTTCTAATCGATTGAGTTTTTTCTCAATCTCAAAGCGACCTCCGCAGAAGATCTAATTTCTCCGCGTAGGTTTTGATATCGAGGCGTTTTTCGTTGAGTTCAATTTTGATTTGTTCATTCATATTTATTTCTTGCTCTTAAGTTTTTTATAAATTTGTCCAACAAGGGCACTCTCGTGAGCTTCCATGATCTTTTCTTCTTTATCAGAAATTTCATGGTCAAAACCTAGCAGGTGTAAAAACCCGTGCACCGCCAGATGAACCACTTCCTGCTCATAGGTTATCTCAAATTCGCGGGCCTGAGACAGGGCCTTTTCTCTACAAATGACTAAGTCGCCCAGATCCATCTGAGAAAGGTTTTTCTCGCGGGGCTTTTTATCAGGGCGCAAATTTTCATAAACTGGAAAAGAAAGAACGTCTGTTACATAGTCTTTTTGTCGATACTCGCGGTTAAGCGTTCTGATCTTTGTTTTTCCACAAAGAGTCATAGTCATGGTCACTTCTTTGACACCTGCGAAATGAGGGTTTTTTTTAAGATTAGCGGCCAGGACAGCTTCTAAGGCAGAAATCACGTGGTCCATGCCAAGACTATTACTTCTTTTTGACCCACTATTCTGGTAAAATATCTCAAACTTCATCAATCTTTCCTGATACCCTAAAAGGTAACAAATATTAGCAGGTGCCGCAAATGAATAAAAGCAATTTTGAGAAACTAAAAGATGTCATCGCCGACCTACGCCATCCGACTGAAGGATGCCCTTGGGATTTAAAACAAACACATGAATCTCTCCTGAAATATCTTCTGGAAGAATCGTATGAATTTGTTGAAGCGGTTGAAGAAAAAGACCCAAAAAAAATGGAAGAAGAAATTGGCGACGTTCTTATGCAAGTGTTGCTTCACGCTCAGATGGGCTCTGAAAAAGGACTCTTTGATATTGAATCGGTTTCGGCCCGCTTAAGTGAAAAACTTATCCGCCGCCACCCCCACGTTTTTGAAAAGAAAGACACTTCCATTTCTGCTGACCAGGTTTTAATCAATTGGGAAAAAATCAAAGCGGAAGAAAAACTGCGCGAAGAAGGTGAAAAAAATCACCATCGTATTAAGTCTTCTGTTTTAAATGCTCCTCCCCTAATGTCAGCTGTAAAAATCGGTAAAAAAACAAACGATATTAAATTTGACTGGGACGACTACACTCAAGTGGCCTACAAAGTTGAAGAAGAATGGCAGGAATTAAAAGAAGAGCTAACTCCACACCGCGAACTGAACCGAGCAGCTGTGTTTGAAGAGTTAGGAGACCTTCTTTTCTCAGTGGCCCAACTGGCAAGACACCTGGATATGGACCCACACGATGCTCTTCGTAATGCCAATAAAAAATTCCTTCGTCGCTTTCACGCAATGGAAGATTTAATGGAAGCAAAAGGTGTTAAACTTGAGAATATGAACCAGGAACAAATGGACGTTTACTGGAACCAAGCTAAGGTTAATGAAAAAGCTAAAAAGTAAATGGATTACTAAAGACCAGAGCTCTCGCCTCTACAATATCCCAGTGCCGATTGTGGCGCTGACAGGAGGTATTGCAACTGGAAAGAGCACGGTGGCGCAAATGTTCCGCGATGAAAATATTCCGGTGATTGATGCTGATCGATTGGTTAAAGGGATCTATTCGCAAAAAGAGTCATTCGATTTTGTTTTTAAAAACTTTAAAGATGCCATCATTGATGAAGCTATTCATTTTAAAACACTAAGAGAGCTGGCGTTTAAAACTCCTGAAAATCAGCTTTTACTTGAGACTTATATTTACTCGCGTATGCCCGATGCTTTTTCGAGTGCCTATGGCGCCTTTGAACCTCATGGCTTTGTTGTCTATGATGTTCCCCTATTGTTTGAAAAAAAGCTCAACGAAAAAACGGA
Source organism: Bacteriovorax stolpii (assembly GCF_002872415.1). Taxonomy (GTDB): domain Bacteria; phylum Bdellovibrionota; class Bacteriovoracia; order Bacteriovoracales; family Bacteriovoracaceae; genus Bacteriovorax; species Bacteriovorax stolpii. The sequence continues at coordinate 3,086,618 of NZ_CP025704.1, forward strand.
CCTCGCTGTCTGCACTTATGCTCCACGCTCTATTCAACTTGAGCGCCTGGTAAAACGCGACAACATTAGTACTGAACTGGCGGAAAATATTCTTTCCAAACAAATGGATATTGAAGAAAAAAAGAAAAGGTCTGATCTCTTTATTGAAAACATGGCAGACTTTTTGACGTTAGAGAAAAACTTCCGTCAACTCCTCACCACTCTTTGCGAATGAAAGAGTTATCACTTAACGAATTCTTTGCAGAGTACCCGCACATTTCACAAGCGACTGAAGCTGACAATCAAGACATTCTCGATTTCTATCACCAAACATCATTAAGCTCGACAGAGTCTGAAATTATCTACACCAGAGGAAATGATTTTTTTTCTTTCCTTAAAGAAAGAAGTGATTCTTCGGTCATCTTTCTTTTAAAAGATGATCTGGGTGTGATTTTTGGCATGGGAGTGATCACTTACCGTCCTGGTTATATTAATGGTGAGCTACAGACCATCGGCTACCTGGGAGACTTGCGTATCAAGATGAACCGCAAGCTTATCCGCGAGTGGCGCTTGATGTATGCCAACCTCATCAGGCTCTCTCCACAGATCAAAGAAATGCATCACTGCCGTTTTTACCAGACGGTGCTCATTGATGAGAATAAAGAATCTAAAAACAACCTGGCCGAAACCAAGATTGCGAACCTCCATTATCATCAGCTGCAAAAATACAAAATGGTTAACATCATTGGCCGAGTGAAATTAAGAACGTCGTCGACCTATGTCCGCATGGCAACCAATGAAGACAAAAAACTCATTGTTAATTTCCTATCACTCAATAATCCAAAAGACCTTTTTTCTCATGACTGGGAAAAAGAACTAGATCACCGTTTGAAAAACTGGAATGGTTTTTCAATGGAGAACCTGCTTTTATCTTTTAATAAAAGTGGTGAGCTCAAGGCGCTGGCGATGGTGTGGAATCCGATTAAAACAAAACAGATTCGTATCACTAAAATCCCAGAAGCACTTAAGTTGATTCATGCAATGGGAAGTAAGATTCCTTTTTTTGAATTTAAGAAATTCCCAAAAGAAAACACACCGCTGGATATTCTTTATCTCTCACAAGTGATCTTTGAGAAATCGTTGGTCAAGAGTGATCGCCAAAAAATCCTTCACGATTTTATTCACCAGGCCTTTGAAAAAGATTTTCATATGCTGGCCTATGCTGATTTTGAAAATGAAGATTACCTGGAAAACACGCTGTCTCTTTTTATGCAAAAGATGCCGATGGCAGTTTTTAGTGTTCACAGCAAGGACGATCATGGGCAAATTCAAGACCCACTTCACTGGGACTCAACGAAGCCAACTGTTAGTTTTGATATGTGCTTAGTTTAAGACTTATGCGCGTCTTTGATATCTGATACCCATCCCAGTTTTTCAAAACCTTTAAGCATCCAGAAGTGCGGGTCGATATCGATGGCCCTTTGAGCATTGTTGGCGCTGGTTTGTGAACCGTGGTGATTGTTGTGCCAGGCTTCGCCTAAAATAAAAGGAAAAAGCAGTGGATTGTTTGTGCTTTGGTCATTGGTTTCATTTCTTCTATAACCAATACCGCGGTGACAGCCCCACGAATTAATCAAAAAGACAGCATTATGCAGGAGCATAACTCTAAAAAGTCCGCCCCAGAAAATCCCACGAAGAATGTTGTCGCTCGAAAACTCTCCCAGCATCGCCGCTTCAATAAAACCTGGAATGATGAGAAATGAAATCCCAATGAACATATGAAAACGATGCCAGTTTACCAGTCTTTCATTATGGTAAAAATCCTGAGTGTATTTTTTTATAATACCTAATGTGTCTAATCCAAAAATCCACATAACATGTGCGTGCCAGAACCCTTCCCAAAAACTTAAAGCTCTCCCCTCTTTAAAATAAGGAGAATGTGGGTCTTCACCTTTATCGCTATGGTGGTGGTGCTTTCTATGAACTGCGGCCCAACAGATGGCCGGAGTCTGAAAAGCGACGGCCGATGTGAAAAAAAGCAAAAACTCAAAAAAGGGCGTTGCCTTAAAAGACTTATGAGAAAAATAGCGGTGGTTTCCGACTGAAATTCCAAAAAGAGCTATTTGATAAAAAACGAAAAAAATAAAAAAATCCTGCCAGACAAAAGGCAGTTTCCAAACGTAGAAGCCCAAAGCAATACAAAGAATAAAAGGAAGCATGATCGCAAAAAAGAAGCGAGGTTTGATTCCTAAAAGTTTGTCTTTTTGTTCTACTGTTAACGACATAAGAAAAATTTTAACATAGACCCCTATCTTTTTACACCTGTTGTAGCTTAACATTGTTATAAACAAGAGGTTTTTATGTTTACAAAAGTCCTGCTGGTCATGTGGCCACTTCTCGTAAGTGCATGTGCCTATCTTTACAAGAAAAAACAAAATGGTCCAAACCCAATGACTGGTGGACCTATTTCGACACCCAAAGCATTTTGGCTTGCCTACACAGTGACAACATGGTTTTTTCTGCCCTTTCTTTTTATCTTTAGCCCAGATGTCATCGTCCCGATTAAATATGTTATCGCTTTTCACCTCTTAAGCTGGTGGGCCCGTGGTCCTCTGGAACTAGTCATGATTTACAAATGGTTTAACTGGACTCCGCGATACGGAATTAGCCACGATCTTTTCCACATCGTTGGACTTGTCACTTTGTACTATATCAACCGCGAAAACTTTGTGAACCTGACTCCTATGAGCAACATGGCACTCGCATTCATTTTTGTCACAACCCTGGCAACTGTTGCAGAAATCTCATTTGCTTACTTATTTCTTAAAGCAAGAAGTGAAGCCGAAGAAAAAGACAACATCTACTTTGCTTCAGATGACCCGAAATGGATTTTCATCAACAGACTGACACTAACTGTCGTCTGTGGAGTCATGGCCCACCTTATTTGTCAGGCGGTTTATGCTCTCTTAGTGTTGTGAATTTTTTCGTAGACTAATTTGTAAATCACCAGCGCCAGGATAAATCCTGTCACAATATCAAAAAGATGGTGCTGGTGAACAAAAACGACAGAAGCTGAAATCAAAACCAACCATACCCACATAAAAGCATGAAAGATTTTATTTGTTGTCTGCTCAATCATAGCGAAAATCGCCAGGGTTGAGTATGTGACGTGTAAACTTGGAAACAAGTTATGTGGATGATCAATTGAGAACATAAAATCAAAATACTGTTCATAACCAGGAACTGTTTCGCGCACAAACCCCAATTGCCCCGGGAAAAAATAGAAAACAAAACCCGCAACAATTGCACCAACGATCAGTGAAGTACAAAAACCTTTAACTGACGACACTTCCTTTAAAACAAAAGCAGCGACAACAAAAAGAAGATTTAAAGAAATATAGGGATAGATCATCCATGGAATCAGAGGAATTGATAATTCCCATTGAGTATACATCGAGTATCTGACCGGGCTAAGTGCGGCCTGTTGGTTACACCATCCATAAATCACAGCAAAGGCAATCGTTGAAAGAGTGACATAAAGACAAATGACTTTAAATCTTTCAAGGTCCGGCATCGTGGCGATTTTATCTCTACTCATAATCAATCAATCCTTCTTGAGAGTATTGTCTTGGAACATATTTCGGCCAATAACCATAAAGGCCCATTCTTGGTAAGAGCTTTGCTTCCACTAAAAGTTTAGTCATAAGGCTTACGCAATTGTTATAGAAAAATGAATAGCCACCAGGAAGTGTAGGGTCTTTAATCCAGTTTCTCAGTGTCGTTAAAAGCAGTTGCTCTTTTTCTTTGGTAGCGTGAATTGGGTGAAAGAAAATCGTTCGCCCTTCACCTTGAATGTACTCCGTTTTATACTGGGCCACTGTTCCAATTTTTGGCATCACAACATAGCCACCAGTTGAAGCTTTCCAGTCATCAACCGGGAAATCATTAAAGTCGGCAAGAAAACTAAGAACCAAATCCTGGTCTGGATCTGCTCCACCCGATCCTGCAAAACGCAGCATCATGTGACCCCAAAGACTAAAATATCTTTTTCCCGGCGCCACTTCGACTAACTCTAAATGATCAAAATGAAAATTGGGATTAAGAATCGCTTCCTGGTGAAGACGGTTAATCGCCAGTTCGTGCTCGTGCTGGGATTTCCAGGAAAAATACGCATCAGAGGTGCGGTCCTGGGTCGGTCCCTTGAGCATTAACCCCACCAACAGGATGAGGGCACCAAACAAGGTGATTTTTAGCAGTTTTTTCATGCTTTAATCTTACTCAAAAAGTGACAAAAGTGGCGATCTTTTTAAGAGGGAAATGCCAGAGAGCGAACTTTTCCTCGGTTGACGTCACCCCCTCTTAAATGTGAGAATAATTCCATGAAAAAGACGTTAATGTACAATAACAAAAATATTTCCATTCCAGCGAATTTGAATATTTTTTTAGCTGTTGGCTCAATTGCATTATTGATGTTCCTTCTCTACACCTGTGCCCACACGGATAACTGGTGGCTTAAGATCGCATGTGTGATGCTTTTTGCTTATACAGGCAATACGACTTTCTCTCTTCTTCATGAAGCAGTTCACTCAAATTTTCACTACAATCGTAAAATCAATTACATCTTTGGAAATATTACGGCGGCCATGTTTCCGACGGCCTACTCTTTCCAGAAGAGATGTCACTTAAATCACCACCGCAATAACCGTACTCAATACGAACTTTTTGAAATGTACGATGACCGAGATAATAAACTGGTTAAAAACATCACTCTTTACGGTGTCTTAACTGGAGTTTACTGGGCCGTCCCTTTTATTGGTTCAATCTGGCTATTAGTAAACCCAAACAGTCTACTTTCTTCTCGTTTTTCTGGAAAAGATAACTATGAAGTCGGAAGAATGGGCGGAGCGAGTATGCTTCGCAGTTTTGAAAACCTTTCAGGCAGAGAAATCACTCGCATGCGAATGGAAGTGCTCTTCACACTTGCAGTTCAAATTGGAATGTTCTTTTTATTAGGTTTGGATCTGACAACATACTTCATGTGTTACTTTGCTTTTGGTTTTACCTGGTCCGCTCTTCAATACGCCGACCACGCTTACAGTGTCCGCGATATTAGAAACGGGGCCTGGAACCTAAAAGTTCACCCGATTACAAAAGCTTTCTTTTTAAATTACCACGACCACCTTGCTCACCACCAACACCCGAACGTTCCTTGGATTCACCTGCCAAAATTTGTGGACCCTAATGTAGAAAAACCAGCATTCCTGGCCATTTATTTAAAAATGTGGAAAGGTCTGGTGAAGTTGGATCAAAACGAACCAGCTCCTATCGACGCTGAACTCGACAACTTAATTGAAAGAGAAAATTTCACGAACTAAGCAAGCTGCTTATCAGTAGTCGCTGTTGTAGTGACTTTAAGTTTATTGATGTCTCTTTGGATTCTCTTTTCAATAAAACTCACGGCCAATTTAAAGAACTTTGGAAGCGTTTGAAAACGCTCTACTGATGCCGCCTGGAAATCTAACAGAGCTTCACGATTTTCTGGTTTATACCCCAGCATCCCTGAATAAAAGGCAAAAGCATTAAGCGAATGTTTTTCTCTCATTAATCTCAACTGGAGCTTCCTTACGTTCTTTCCTACTTCGCTGGCACTCATGGTTGCATGCTCCCAGTAAGGCGAAACAGAAAAAACATTTTCATCAATCCAGATACCAAACTTCTTTCTATTTTCTACTGAAAGAATTGGAACTCCGGCAGCACGGGTACTAAAAGTTGCAACAAAGAAAAAGTCTGGTTTTGTCTTTTTGATCAATTCGTATGTCTCTTCAATTGTGCTTTCTGTTTCTCCTGGAAACCCAACAATCAGAGATACAACAGAAGTGATACCGTACTTGCGGCAGTTCTCTACCGCTTTAATATTCTCTTCCAACGTACAGTGTTTTTTCATATTGTCTAAAATCTGAGGACTCCCCGACTCTAAACCAATCTGCACTTGAAGAATATTGGCTGCCTTCATTGCTTTGCAAACTTCTTCATCCGCCAAGTCTTCAGCTCGGGCATAACAAACCCAACGGCTTTTTAAACCACGTTTTTGAATCTCTTCGCAAAGTTCAAAGAGTCTTTTTCTTGGCATAGTAAAAAGTGAATCGAGGCAATTGATAATCTTTGGCCCCATACTCTTTTCATAAGTCTCCCAGTCATTGGCGATTTTTTGGGCCGAGCGATAGCGGAAACTATTTTCATTAAAAAGAAATGGGTAATTACAAAATGAACATCTATACGGACATCCACGCACACTTTCATAGTGAATCACCGGAAATTTTTTTTGGTGATAAGTCTCAGCAAGTTTCCAGTCAGCGGCAGGGAACATATCCAGGTTACTTGATTCCGGATGCCCGCTGTAGAGAACCTGAATATTGTTAAGGTTCTCTATTTTACTTCCACTCGCAGTTGGATGAGGTTTTAATTCTTTAAAATCAGTTTTAATCCACTCGCAAAGCGTGGGAACCAAATACTCTCCATGGCCGATAGCAACCACTTCGACATTATCCATGTATTTGATATTTTCTTTTAAAAGCTGAGTTAGAGGTCCTCCGACGACCAGGTGATTTTTCGGAGTCTTGAGTAAATTGAGAATGGGAAACATCTCACTTAAATCGCGCAGAAGTGTCGTTGAAATAAAAACGCAGTCGCACTCTTTTAAAAGTCTTTCGCGAAGTTTTCTATTGGAGAAAAGATCGTTGACTGAAGCCACTTCAAAATCCATCGACTCTTGTTTTAAAAGAGTCGCGATCAGTGTTTCAGTGAGTTCTGGTGTCGAATTTAAATCATTAAACTTAAAAAAATCCAGGACTCTTTGGTCTTTTGTTTTTTTTACCGAACTTTGCACATAAACAATTGGTTCAACAGAAGTCACCTTCACCATGGCCTCAAGCCATGAGAACTTCGAGAATTGCCACTGGAGAATCTGTCTTTTTAAGACTTCAAAAAAGCTCCCCTCTTTTCCCGAAAGAAAGCCTCCAGTAACCACCAATACTTTATGTTGTGACAGCAAAAAACACCCTTGGTAAGAGATGCCGAATCTTTGAATATAGTATCAGAAATCGAGAAAATTCTGTATGCTTTATAAATGGAAAGAACGCTTCAATCATTCAAGCGCCAGGATGTTCCCAGTGAACTTCTTTTAGGTCCCAGCATTTCAAGGCTTTATTTAGATTTGATCTGCGACTGGATCGTCGTTATTGCCGCTTGTTATCTGATGTATAATACCAGTGCCTATTTGTATCCCATTTGGGCGATCATTATTGCCGGACGCCTGCATGCTTTTGGCGTGATTCTGCACGATGTCTGTCATATGAATTTGCACAACAAGACAATCCACATGAGAATCCTGGAAATCTTTTCGGGTTACATCATCGGAAAAAGTGCTAATGCCATGGCCTATCACCATATCCGCCATCACCGCGATACACTTAAAGACAACGATCCTTATTACAACATTAACAAAAAATGTATTGGTGTCGTCCGCTTCTGGCTCACCATGAAAAAAGGACTTTTCTTTGTCCCTTTCTGGATTGCCAGAACATTCTTTGCACCTTTCGCCTTGGTTTTCCCGAAGCTGCGCAATCCTTACGGGCGCATTTTCCTGCAAGATGTTTCAGGAAAAGATCTTTCTAAAGACAGGGAAATCTTAACTTGCATTTACGAAGACCTGCCTATCATGGCCTTCCATTGCGTTCTTTACTACCTGGCCCTAACTCGCTTTGAATTTTTAATTTATTGCTACTACCTGGTTATTCCAGCTGGCGGTGTTTTTTGTATCTATCGCCTTTTAATTGAGCATGAATACAATATCGTTCAAGACCGCTCAGTCTACACAATGATTGAGTCGACTTTTGATCACCATATGAATTTCTTTGAAAGGTTCTTTATAGGGCCACACAATATTGGATATCACTGCTTGCACCACATTCATCCCCATGTAGGACTTCATCATCTTCCAAAACTGAGACAATGGTATCTGGATAATTCAAAACAATATCAGGAAAAATATCTCAACCCGATAAAGTTAACCTGGAGACAGGATTTATTTGGCGGGATTCATCAAGAGAAATAAAAAATAGCACAAATAAAAAAGGCCCGGTTTCCCGGGCCTTTTTGTTATTCATTATCTGATTGCTAGCCAATTCCCCTGGATGTGATTTAACACTCTCACAGTACGGTAAACATCGTCGTTAGCTTTGATTGATGGGAAATACGCTTCGTATTGTTTTACATCCCATCCAGTTGCACTTCCTTCCAGGTAGTTTCTGTAAGTCAGAGTCTTTTTAGTTCCGTTTGCCAAAGTCACTTCGCGAGACGCTTTTGCATTTTTATCAAACTGAGTTGGCAGGAATACTTTTAAATCTTTTGGTGGATTTGTGAAAAGCTTCGAGTAATTAAACTGAACCACTTCTCCCGTTACCGCAGATCTTAGAGTTTCTGTTTCTTTCGACATAACCACACGGTTAAGGATGCGAAGGTTCTCTTCGATCTCATCGCGGTTAACACTGATGTAGTTTGTGTTGAAAGCGTATAGGTTTTCATCTTTTCTCTCACTTGATGAAAGCTCCCATGCCATGCTTAGACGCTTAAGTGATTTCTGGCTTGCTTTATAAGCGTAGTCCATCCACTTCGCTCCGTCTGGCATTAGAGTACCAGTTGAAGCAAAAGCAGGTTTTCTTATCACTTTTGAAATCTTTTCAGCAGAAACACCATCGATTCTGTTGAATAGACCAAATCCATCAAACCCGTAAAGGAATCCGATTTCCTTGTATAGAGCAACTGTTTTTTGAACACTGTAGGCTCTCATTGTCGCTATTGAAGTAATCGCACTGTAGCTTGCTGAAAGCGCCAGGTTCTTTTCGAATTCGCCAATTAACTTAAAGCGGTTGATTCCATCAGCAAATGACTGTGAACCAAATACCATTTTTTGATCCCAAACGATTGGTTCTACCAGGCTGAGTTTTTCTAATCTTTGTGTTGCAGTATTGATTAGTGGAAGAAGTTCATTAACCACCCATAGTTGAACATCTGCTTCTTCTTTAAAGCCTTCTACCATCTCTCCCTTTGCATCAAGAAATGGAGAAGAAACGTATTCATAACCCGCTTCGGCGTGTTCGTATGGAAGGAACACTTTTACTCTCGTGGCCATTGCTTTTGCCGTCGTTAAAATTTGAGAGTGAACAAAGTTTGATTTTCCATCAAACAGTGGCTTTAGACGATAGAAGAATCCTCTAAACGCTTTTGTCGGCATGACTTGTGTAATGTAGAACTTTACGTCAGTTGGATAAGACTCGTAGTTCTTATCAAGTTCATCTAAGAAAGCTTCCATTGCTTCAGAAGTTTTAATTCCATGAAGACGTGTCTGAATCGCTTTTAATTCTTTCGACATCATTGAATCATCAATCATTGAAGAGTTCGCTGGTTTTCTCTTCTTTTCAGATGATTTCATTTTTACTGCCGCATCTTCCTCACTCCATGCCTGGAAAGTGAATTTTTCAGGTGTAAAAGGTGAGTTTTTTACGATGTCACCATTCGTTTTGGCAAAAAGTGATGTAGCCTGGCACATGCTCAGAGCTAAAACTAAAATACGTATAGACATTGACCGCCTCCTCTATGAAAATCAGTAAATATCATAACGTAAATGTATATTATTTTAAATAGACAATCTTGGAATGACTGAGCAAAACCATCAGCTAAATAAATCGCTTTGGCGCTATAAGTTACTGCGCCTCTTGCATTATTACCTATATAGGACTCATTGCGCGTTCCTCAAGTATAAAAAGCTGGTGTCTGTTATCCTCTTCGCCTTCATTATTTTCTCCATTGCTTTGGGTACCAAGACAAAAATTGCCGTACGAACAGAGGACTTTAGCGACCAAAAACTGCCATCTTATCAGGCCATGAGGGAGTTAAAGGAAGAGTACTCCTTTGAAGATAAACTCACTTTAATCATCAACAAAAAAACTCCGCTGAATAATCAGGATCTCTGCCAAATCCAAAATTGGCTAAGAAAAGAAGTAAATACGAATCCAGACATTGGTGGATTCAACAGTCTTTTTAACCTACGCATTCCAGAGTATTCAAATGGACTTCTCTTCTACCCACAGATTGTCGAATCACCTTGTGAAGACAAAGTGGATTATGTGACTTTAAAGAAACATCCACTCCTAACGATGTTCAGCACTCCTGAACTCACTGATTTCGTCATTCACTTTGAAATCAACCCGGCCGAGAAAGAATTTCGTCATGGAATCTATGACTACAAAGCTCTCGATCGCATTATTGAGAGTGCAAAGAAGTCTCTGCCTTTTGAAATCATTCCTGGTGGAACTCTCTTTTTTCAGTCATCAGTTCTTTCAGGAATTGAATATTCAAATGTCATCAATATTATGGCGAGTGTCCTGCTCTTTAGCGGATACTATCTTTTTTACCGCTCTTTTATGGGCGCCTTTGCCCTCTTAGCTGTCATCTTAATTACAAACTCAATGATTAAGGCCGGCATGGCCTACTTCGGCCACATGATTGATCCGCTTTCTTCATGTATCTTTTTAATGATCACGGTTTCTTCTATTGAAGATTACATTCTCTTTAGTTTTTTGGTCTTTAAGCAAAAGACTCCTTTTAATCTTGCGGCCAAAAAACTTCTGCTTCCAAGTTTTTTAACATCACTGACAACGGCAATTGGATTTGGGTCTCTGGCAGTTTCTAGTAACCCGAGCATTGTTCACTTCTCTATCTGGACAGCACTCGGAGCAATGTTTGAATGGGCGGCAATGTTTTTAATTATTCCCGTTTTTGTGAACCTGTTTCCTTCAATTAGAAAACGCATTGATGCTCACCCGAAACCAAAGCGTATCGTGCCAGTAAAGCTGATCACCTACACCCCACCAAAAGTGATTGCTGTCATTATTGCTTTAATCCCACTTGTGATCGTCTTTATGTACGACAAAGCGAACTTAAGCTATAGCCCTTATGATATGTTTACTAAAACTCACCAAGTCTCTAAGTTTAGAGAGCACTTGCTTGAAACCCGTCAAAGTGAGGGGGAGCTGAGTATTGTCTTTAAGAATATGGACGAAGATATTTCTTCTTATGTTGAGGCAATCAAAAAAGACCCTGCTGTTGCCGGTGTTTTTTCTGAGATGGATATCAAAAAAGAAGTGATACTCTTCCCTGAATTTCTTCAAAAATTAATTTTTGAAGACTTTAAGCGCACTGACCTAGGAAAGCTTTTTATCGCTCGCGACTCAAAAAGAATCATTGCCTACATTAAGTCTTACGACACCAAAGATGTGCCGGTCGTTGTTTCACGTATCCAAAATATCTGCGGAGACAAATGTTCGATCAAGTCTGAAATCATTGTTTCAAAAGATTATGCGGTTGGGATTCTTCAAACTCTTTACGACAGCGCCGTCTCTGGATTCTTCTCTATTATCGTACTTATCAGCTGGTTAGTTTTTACGATCAGCAGGAAGCATACTGTGCCAGTGCTCCTTTCGACACTTTGGGCATCATTCATGCTTTTAATTCTGGTTGTTGTCTTCCAGTTTAAAATCAATGTTGTTACCTGCGTGGCCCTTTCCGTCTTAATTGGTCTTGCCGGCGATAACGCTATTCAATTTCTTTTACTGCAGAAAGATTCACTTAGTGAATCAGTTGAAGAAGTTGGTGAGGCCAGCACAGAGAACTTTTTACTGATGCTGCTTCTTTCAGGGACGTTATTTTTCTCTTATTTCCAAACGCCAAGAACCCTGGCCCTTTTGATGATTATTGGAATCATTTTAATGTTTATTGGGGATCTCTGGGTACTCAATGGTCTGACGGCCATCAGCGATGGAAAATCTAAACCTAAATCCAAATCGTAGCGTCGCTTTTTTTCTCTGTTGTATAAACGCGCGGGTCTCCTGCGCGTCCCAAGCTTCTTAAGCGTTCAATTTGTAAATGAGGTTCATCGGCCGGAGTTGATTGAAAATTCCAGTTTTCGTTCGGGTTTAAGTTTCTTCCTTGAACGTCCATAATCCACACATCTTGCTCAATAACTTGTCTGGTGTAGTAATGAATAAAAGGTTTGATAAACTTTCCGATAACCGGGATTTTATAAGCGATATAAGTGTAAACACGGGTCTTCATGCTTCCTACTGGAGTGCATGAAGAATTGATAATGTATTTGTAGTTTGATCCAAATGAGTAATCGACTCTTGTCGTATTAGGGAAAATAAAATGATCTGTATGCTCCATTGGGTCGTTTTTAGGATTTAACAATGGCCTGATTAAAACTCCAATGTTGTCGTCTTTTTGATGGTAAGTCACCAAGACTCCTCCATCCTTAGTTTCAACCGTAATGGGAACTTTTTTTAATCCTTTATTTCTAAACCATCCTTTATGAACATACACCGTGTGAGGAACGTCCATAAAGTTTTCGACCAGGTTAGTGACCTCGTTATTAAAGTCAGTCACCATAAAATAATGAGACCAGCTTGAGTCCTGGGCATGAGGGAAAACCCACGGCTTAACAGAACCAGCTTTCTCACTGTCACCAAAAAAGACCCAAATCACTCCATCTTGTTCAATGACCGGATAAGATTTCTGACAGCGCTTTCCTTTAACTTGTGTGTCTCCTTCCGAAGGAACACTTGTGACCAATCCCTGGTTGTTATAAGTCCATCCATGGTAAGGACAATGAAGTTCACCTTTAACCACTTCACCTTTTCCAAGCTCAGCGTGGCGATGCAGGCATTTATTTAAAAGGCAAACTGCTTTTTTATTTTGATCGCGGAATAAAACGATTTTTGTGTCGTAGATAATAGTTTCAAAAGGTTTGTCAGTGAGCTCACTTGAAAGACACGCAATATACCAGTGGTGAATTAATTCACCATCTCGTTCTGCAAGTGTTTTAAGCGTCTCAGTCATCTCTGGTCCTGACAAGGGGTTCGACTTTAATATTGCCTTTTAAGGCAATCATCTTTTCTCTATATTTTACATAGGCCTGATAAGCGTCTTCTTTCATTTCAACCTGAACATGCGATAACTGTCCTAGCTCGCGGGCCAGCTTGTAATGAAAATGCCCCAGGAGTTCTTTCTCCAAAAAGTCACTGATCTCATCAAGTCTTTCAAGTTTACCTACACCGTCCACCAATAGTCTATAGTGAGGTTTATGACCTTCCACAGCTAAGAGAGAAAGGGGGCTGATTTCGTACTTATTTGCAATATTTGAGATTAATTTTTGGGCCAGGTCACTGGAGATTTTTTCACCGACGAGGTCTGTTTCACCGATTCTTCCCAAAAAAGTCAGGCATGGAGTCTGGTCAAAAAAGTCGCTCACTAAAAGCAGGTCATTTAAACGGTAGCGGAAAAAAAGTGATCCCGTCGTTAAAAGTGGCGTTACTTTCATTCCTTTTTTTAAGGCCCATCCGGGATGAATTTCCTTTGTCTCAACATCTTCAAATTCATAAAAATGAGAATTCACTGCCAGCGGGAATTTTCCTTGGAAAGGAATCGTCACCACACCTTCAGTCGCCCACAAACCTTTGGCCTCAAAGGGAACATGAGGGAAAAGATCTTTCACTTTTTGAGCATAGTACTCTGAACTCGACGTGGCCCAAGCACTGATAAGGGCCAATTTAGGAAAGAGTATTTTGCAAAGTTCAGGTGAAACTTTATCAGCATATTTAAGGGCTTCTTTTTTTCTAAAATCCAGAATTCGGTCTGCGAAAAAATTTTTATCTGCAATAACTAAATCCAATAGCTCCAATAAAAATGTCGGACTCCAGACGGAAATCAAAGTGACATCTTTTTCAATGAGCGACACTGCATTTTCACGCATTGATTCTTTAAGTGTTGGCATTGTTGAAACACTTTCATCAACAGTCATTGTCTGCTCGAGCAAGTATTTTTCGAGTCCCGCAAAAAAATCCAGGTCATTTGAGCGATGCTCTTTTCTCAAATCTTCTGGAATCCATGAAAGGGACCAATAGTGCGTTCCCTTGGCAATATCGGGAAAACGAAGGTAGAGGTCATGAATCCATGCCCCTGAAGCTCTCCACAATTCATCCTTAAATTTTTTAGTGTATGGAATCCACTTGATGGCGTGAGTTGAACCACTTGTTGGAACAAAATGTTCTTGCGGTTTTTCAACTTTTCTCTTCTCTATACCTTCTTTCCAGTCGGCATAGTTTGTTATCGGAAAGTGATTTTTAAAATCTTTGTAATCAGAAATACCCGTGAGATTTGTAAGGATTGCGATCTGAGCCTTTTTTGGATTTTTAAGTGATTCACAAAACTGTTCATAGTTTTTTTTCGAGTACCATTTAATCAACTGGTGACTGATGGTGCGAATCATTTTTTAAGTCTTAAAAGTTTTCGCATGATTTTAAACGGGTGAACAACTCCAAGAAGTGGATCGACTTCGCCAATGCAGGCAAGCTCATCACCTTTTTTCCATCCCGGGTTATGGTCATTGAAAAATTTAATTTTCGGGTAACGCGACAGCAGGTCATCAGTAATGGGAGCAATAGACTCTCTTAAGTGTTCGTGCTCGTTGGCCTCAAATTCAATAACACCAGTCTCGGCATTGAATTTCCCTGGATAAAATTTTTCTGACAAAGCAGAAATCAGAGTGCTTTGCTCTATCGGAGTTTGTTTATCATAACGAGGATAATACTGAATAAAATTGTTTGCGAGTAATAAGTATGTCTTATAGCCTTTTGAGATTAAAAACCACCAAACAGGTCGTGTTGGGTATTTAAGCTTGAGCAAAATCATGTTTTTTAGAAATTCCATCGTCAAGGCCGATGTTCCCCAGTAAGTTGGAGCAATGATCGTGTCCCCGCTAAAAAGAACGCGGTAATTCTTTTGGTGATGAGGGAAATCGAAGTCGTAAAAAGTTGAGAACCCCTGAATCCTTTTTTCGGTATCCAGAAGAATAATAACCTTTGTTTTAGCAAAAAGGTCACTCTTGAAGCGCAGGAAGGAAACGTTCTCATAGAAGATTTCAAACAGCTTAAACATCTCATCAATTTGAGACTCCCTAAGCGACTGAACCTTAATCGTTTTTGCTATGAGCTTTTTTTTCATTTAACTATTGTAAATAATAGAATGAAGCTAAGTAAACAAAGTTTTACAAAGAGACCTCTTTTTGATGTAATTTTACCATGACAGCAATAGCAGAAAGGTTTAAGACAATTTACTTTAAAATTGACGCTCGCTACATCGTAACATTCATCCTGTTTATTTATAACGTTTTAGGGATGACTATCCTGGGATTCAACCGCAGCTGGATGCAGGTCCTACTCACAATCTGCGTAGGGATTCTTTTACATATCTTTTACGATGTTCTTTTCAATAAAAAGTTCTACTTCCCTCTAAGTGCACTGACCACGAGTTTAGGTCTATGTATCCTGGTCAATTATGGCCACAGCATGCTCTACCCGCTGGTGCCAATCTTTTTTGCCATTTCGTCGAAATTCTTTTTTAACTTCCGCGGCAGGCATACTTTCAACCCGGCCATGATGGGGGTTGCCCTTTCACTTTTAATGGCCAGCGAATTCATCTCTTCATCACCGGCCTATCAATGGAACGGTGTCGGCGCCATGGCGATTGTCATCGTTATGTCGGCCCTACTTTTTTTCATGCCAAAGATTAACCGCGGATGGTTAGTTGGATCATTCCTTTTTGTTTTTACTCTGCAAATTATCCTGCGCTCAATTTTGATCCGCCATTATCTGCCTTTTAATACGCTCTTTTTTGGGACGATCACTTCTCCTTCATTTTTCCTTTTCACTTTCTTTATGATTACTGACCCGATGACCAGCCCATCGGATAGAAACCAGCAAATTATTGTCGGTTCTTCCCTAGCGATCCTCGATTTACTATTCCATCTTTTTTCAAGCTACCATACGTTCTTCTATGCAGCCTTCACTTTAGGAAGTATCCGTTTAACATGGTTTCACTTCAAAGAAGCCCGCACTGTTGGTTTCGGAAAGTATTTCGTTTCCCGCTTTTATGAAAGTGGTTATTACAAACGCTTTATTACGATCCTGGCCATTGGTTTTGGCGGGTACTTCACTTATCAATACGTTTTGAGAGACACGCTTAACAAACCAGATGTTGGATTTGTTTTTGAACTCCAAGGACCAGAAAAAACAGGTATGCATTTCTCTAAAGGAGAAGTTCTCGACCTGGTGGATCCTCGCGTTCAACATATGGGCAAATGGATTCTAGGAATCACAGACGGTGTTGCTGTCGGTGATTTTGACAATGATGGACTAATCGATGTGTTTTTTACCAGCGGCCACAAATCTCCCGCTGATAGGAACTCTTTCTTTAAAAATAAAGGTGATTTCCATTTCGAACGTTTTCCATCTGAAGAGCTAAATTTCTATGCTTCAGACATTAAACGTTTTGGGATTCCATCAAACGCGATGTTTGTAGACTTCGACAATGATGGCGATCTTGATCTTTATGTCACTTATGCTTTCGGGCGCGAAGGAACATCGAGAATGTTTAAAAACATGCTAAAAGAAACCGGCAAAGTGTCTTTTAAAAACGTGACTGATGAGATCGGATTAAATATCTATTCAAACTCGGCCACAGCAAACTTTTTTGATATGAATAATGACGGCAAGCTCGATGTGATTATTGGAAACACTATTGCCACTCATCTTCCTGACTATCCAACACCTACTCGCCTGGACTTCTTTGAACTACCAAAAGCAGAATATGAGGGAGATAAACGTCCGTTTAATTTTATGCACGAGAGCTGGCATCGTTCTGAAAACGGTACTGTCAATTATGTCTTCACTCAGAATGCCAACAAGACTTTTTCTCAATTAGACTCAAAGGCCATTGGAATGCCTGAAACCAAATGGACAATGGCCATTGGTACAGCAGACTTCAATCAAGATGGGTTCATTGATATTTATGCCGCTAATGATTTTGGAGCTGATGATTTTTACTATAACCATGGCGGAAAAACTTTTGAAAGTTACCGCGGTCCCTATTTTGGAACAATCGGAAAAGATACTTACAAAGGAATGAACGCAACGATTGGTGACTTTGATAACAATGGTATGACCGATATTCAAATCTCCAATGTTCACCACCAACTTCAGGCCGAAGGGAATTTATTATTCTATTTCTATCCAGGGAAAGACGCTTTCTATCCAGAGATTAAAGACCAGGCAACCTACGCAGGAGCTCTGAACGAAAACCGCTTTGGATGGGGAGCAAATGCTGCTGACTTCAATAACGACGGATGGATCGATCTTCCACAGGCCAATGGAATGGTTGATGACATGTACGATAAAAAATTCGAAAAGTGTCCTGACTACTGGTACATCAATGAAAAGATTGCCCGCTCCTCTCCAGATATTCACCGTTATATTAATAACTGGGGTGATATCCGCGGGACTTGTATTCACGGTAAAGAGAAAAATCGCTTGTACGTTAACCGTGGAATGACTAAAAAACCTCAGTTCATGGATGCAGCAGAGTTTATCGGAATGAATCAAGTTGGAAACTGGCGTGGAATGGCGACGGCCGACTTTGATAATGATGGGCATATGGATTTGATTGCTTCGTCACTTTATCGTGATCCATTGGTGTTTAAAAATATTCCGGATAAGGATCAAAAGAATCACTGGCTGGGATTAAGACTTGAATCAGTCAATCCAGAATGTAATCGCATGGCGATTGGGACCAAGATTTACTTAACTGTTAGCGAGGCTAAAGAGCCGACAAAAAGAACGAAACTTTACTTCGAAACAACGCTGGTCAATGGATTCTCTGCTCAGCATGACCCGAGAGTGCATATTGGGCTTGGAAAAAATGAAATCATTGAAGAGCTTAAGATTTCATGGTGTGGACAGAAGGAAAAGACCATGACTTATTCGGATGTGAAAATTGATCAGTACAATGATTTGTTTTACGATAAACAGAAGGTTGAAAAGTTCTAAATAATCAGCTCCTAAAGAAAATCATTTTCATAACTCTTTATAATTTTATGAATGTTATGATCTTTAGGAGCGTATTTTTTTGCAAGTGTGATAAAACTCTTCTGAGTAATAAAATCTAACGAATATCTATCTAATTTTTTATTAAAATATATTATATACGCTCTGTAGAGTCGGATCCTCTTTTCTAATCGAGCATCTACTTCATTCCAAGGTATTAAAATCGTTTGTGTCCCATTATTCCACTGCATTCCCTTATCTCCAATCCAAAGACCAAGAGACGAATAATAATCCATAACAAAGAGAAGAATTGAAGAGAGCACAATAACAAGAATTGTTATAAGAAAGGGTGATTCAAACATTTTGGAAATTTTAAAGTAACCAAAAATAAATGGTGATAGGCAAAAAAATAATAGGATAAAATATCTCTTTGCGATTCGAACTCTTTCCATTGCTGATCTCCTATCCGAATGCTCAATTCCAAAACGACTATTCATAAATATTATGTTGTTTGTCCAAACTATCAACTGAAAACATAAAAAATATTTAGACATTTTTTAAGTGTGAGAAAATTGCTCTCTGTAACCAGGCCTTTATTTCCATGTTAAACTATTGAGCATATGACTTTTACCCTCAGTAGTAATATGCACACAAAGATTCTCTTTTTTATTTTATCATTCCTAACTCTTCAAAACACTTATGCCAACACTTGTAAATCTTTAAACAACGATCCACTTTTTAAAGAATTACTAAGTGATTTAAAAAATCAAAATGTCAGCTGTGATGGTATTAAAACTCATCTTAGTTTTGACGATGGCCCTAACGAAAAAACAAGCGGTCTTATTTTAGATGAATTAAATAAGCGCAATATTAAAGCTACATTTTTTATTACCACAACTAATCTTCTTCCAGGCACTCCTGGTCTCAAAGAAAAACAAGCGATCTTGGCGCGTGAATTAGCGACAGGACATACTGTTGCCAGCCACGGACATGAACACAATGCATACGATATGCGCATTACATCCTCGCAAGAAGCAGGCTACACCAATGCCCAAAGACAAGAGCAGATAAAAAAAAGCATGCAGCTTCTGGATGGTGCAACTAATGGCCAGTTCTCTGGGCAGGAGTTTAGGCTCTTTAGATTCCCCTATGGAAGAGGCGCCATGCCCTCTCAAAAAGAAATCGAAGAGATGGAGAGGACAAAAAAGATGGTCTTTTCTGGAGACACCTACGCAGAAAAGTTAAAAGAATACCGCCGCATGAGTCCAGCGCTTCAACAAATCGGTGAACACGGTTTTTCTCACATCGGTTGGAACCACGATTCAAATGATTCAAGCCTTCCTTTTACAATGCCTGCGGAAAATGTTTTTAAAAGCTATGTTTTAAATAACCTTAAAAACATGTGCTCTCCTTCCGTTAAAACCAAAATCAGTTTGTTTCACGATATTAAAGAAGTTAACACTAGGGCGATTCCTCTGATTGCGGATTTAGGGCAATGCCTGGGAGTGGATTTTATTTCGCCGAAAGAAATGATGAGCACGGCTACTTTAACAAATAATGATGTCGTGATTAAGAGTAAGGCCATTGCTCAAGCGCCAGTGCAGATGGCCGATGACCTGGGAAAATTGATTAATCAGCTTTCGAATCCGGGAAAACAATGTGCAGGGGCCGCGATAGAAAAAAAGGTTCATGCGCAGGCGGAAAAAGGTTGCTATAGCAAGTATCTCAATAAGACATTTGGGAACTGTGAAGGCGAAAGCTCTAAGTGTTTTGAAGGTAAATGGTATGGGGCGGATGATCCGTTTATTATGTTGAATTGTTCATGAATATTATTCAACAGCACCTTCTAAAAAACTAAAATGAGTATGAGCTGGTTCCTTTGACTCAATATGAACCAAAGAAAGTTGAGGGATTGAAATCATTGGAATGCAATGACCACAATCAAAATTAGAAATTATTGGATAAGATCTTTTGCCTATAATCTCCATAAATAGTTGCTCATAACCAAAAGGTGCCCCTTCTTGGTTATAAAATTCCGGTTTACCAATCACAAGTCCTGCAATTTGATCAAACACACCAAGAAAGGAAAGATGACGTAAATGTCTTTCCGTTCTACTCATCGAGGCTTCCATATCCTCCAAAAGAAGAATTTTGCCATTGATATCTGGCCAGTAATTGGTCCCTGCTGCACTCACAAGTGTATTTAAATTCAATGCAAGTATAGGAGCCTTAGCCACTCCTGGATTTAAAACCCTCCATCCTTCATTTTTATTCCAGATACGAGGAAGAGTTCTCCATTCATCGTTGTCCCAACGCCGTTTGTGATTGCTCCATCTGGTAGGGCAAGCAATATTTCTTTGTCCCATTTTATGTCGAATAGCTACATCCAGAAACCATTCAGAGCTTTCCTCTACCCCATCAGGCCACTCACCAAACCAACACATAACGCTTGGCCCATAGATTGTTTTTAGTCCTGCAAATTTTAGTATGGCCATATGTAGAGAGGTAACATCACTGAACCCGCAGATAAATTTCCTTTTTTCTCGAATAAGGTCATAATCCAGATAAGGAATCATGCTCGATGAATTAGAACCACCGATCGTGGAAACAAGACCATCTATTTCTGGGTCTTTAATAAGCTCCATGAACTCCTCAGCTCTTTCTTCGCCGGAACCAGAACGATAACCCTGCTCATTTCGCTGAGAAGTGATTCGACCAAGTTTAACTTTAAAACCTAATTTTTTTAAGTTTTCCAGACCATTGAGAAACAAGCCTTCATTCCATAAATAACCTGGAGAAGAAGGAGTGAAAATTCCAAGAGTAGAACCTTTTTTAAGTGCTAAAGGCTTAAGAATTTCTTTTTGCATAACTAATCGTATTTTATTGAATGAAAAAAGTAAAACTATGTATGAATAAATGAGTCTATCAAAATCAAATCTGGACAAAAAAAAGCCCCTCATCGAGGGGCCTTCTATTTAAACCGTCGTCTCTCTATTATTCGTGATCACTTCCAAATGCTCTGAACTCATCCCCGCCATTCTGCACATATCATTGATACGCTTCATTTCTGACTTCATATTCGAGATAAGGATTTTAAGCGTGTTGATCATCTCATCATCTTTAGAATGCGAAGCCTGAGCGATCTTAGAAGCTGAGAACTGAACATTTTCCAGGTTGTTTTTAATCGATTCCATTCTGTAGCGGATGCCATCCAGGTCTACTTTTTCTCTTGATTCAACCATCATATCAACTTTCGTCACTGTTACATCTAGTTGAGTGACAACTTCACCGAAACTCTGAAGAACTTTTTCAAATCCTTTCATCTCGATTTTGATTTTCCCTAGGAACTGATCCACTCTCTGAGTGTCGTTTTCGTGGCTTTGGAAAATCAGAAGCTGGTCAAGAACCTGAACGATGCGCCCTTTGAAGTCATCTACACTGACTTTAAGATCTTTAAACTCGCTCTTAAGTGTCGTGATTGTCTTTAAGCTCTTGATATAGTCATCAACATTTTTCTCTGCTTTTTCAGCTACAGAGAAGATGCGGTTTTGGTCTTTGAAAAGTTCACGAGAAGAGTTCATCGCGTATTTGAATTGCTCTTCTAATTGATCTCTTGAATCAATAACAGTTGCAACTGCATTCTTAAACTGTCCGTAGCGTTCTATAGAAGCTCTCTGTGTTTCAAAAGAAGCCACTAGAGACTTTCTCATCTCGCCTGCTATATTTCTGTGCTCGCCAGTTTTTACTTCTAAAGCCTCGATCTCGCGGTTTAGTTCATCTTGGATCGACTCTGCTTTTTCAATGTACTGGTTAAGTTTCGAGTATAAATCTGAAACACCGGCCTTTTCTGCGGCGATTCTCAGTTCATTTCTTGCTTCAGTCGTCATCTTCTCTTCAATCTGAAGCTCAAGCGCTTTCATAATTGGCGATGTGATCGCTGACTTTTGAGCATCAAGGTTTTGTTGAGCTTCAACCATTGGATAGAAGATCACCATAATGCGCTTTTGATTTGAATACTCCACTGGTGAAACATGCATTTCATACGGCATCGCTTTGGCCATTGTGTTTGATTTAACCTGGATTTTGTATTTACCAGGCGTGCTCATTCTAAGGGCGCTTAGGATCGAGCTGTTGTCTTCAAGACTAGTGAAGCGCTGTAGGAAATCCCATGTCAACGAGTCCTCATCTTCTTTGAAGTTTTGTAATTGCCATTCTTCATAAAAGTGCGAGTTCCCCCACACCATGTTCAGGTTTGAATCCAGAAGAATTGTGGCAAATGGAACAGCTTCCTGAAAAATTGAACCAAAGGCCATTCTCTTATGAGCGTAGTCTCTGTATTTATCAAACTCTAAATTAAACTCAGGTGAGAACTCAGCAATTTGCTTAGACTCAACTGGAAGAAGTCCGTCTTTAATAGTGTCGATAACTAGTTTCTCAGTTTTACCCGAAGCGTGTTTTGCTGAGAAGTTATAGATTGCAAAACCTAGAACAACTGAGGCCACAAGACCTGCAAACACAGCGATCAGTGAATAAAAAACTGTCTGAGAGCTCTTTTCGAACTGAATCTTCTTTAAAGCGATTTCCGGCTCTACCATTTTAAACCATGCCACATATGAAGTTGAGAACTCCTTATAGAGACGGTTAAACTTAGTGTGTGACTCCACATATGAATCAAGATTAGCAGCTTCATTTTTAAGAGTTTTAATTCTATTAACGATAGCAGCTTTAATATCCACAGGAAGCCCTGAAGCTTCAGTGAAATTCGTCATGGCCTCAAGATCATTATTTACTGACTGAGCAAGATTTTGAGTGCGGTCAAAGTTATAAAGCCCACCATTCATCAAACGGCTTGGAGTTAGTCTCATGCGAAGATTGATCGACATTCTTGTCAGTGTCGGCCACTTCTTTTCTGTCACGAAGTTTTCAAAGTTAGAAACTTTTGAGTTTAAGTTCGTAAGAATTGTTGTTAACTCTGGAGCTGATTGAAATGCCACAAGAGAAGATTTTACTTGTCTTAGGTTTTCATCGAAGTTGCTTTTATCATCTGTTGATTTAATCGATTTCAGGTCTTTGATGTCTGTTTCAAGACGAGAAAAAACTTTGTTGGCATCTTTAATACGATCGCCGTCGACAAACTTCTTAAGTTCCTCAACATCGTTTCTTTCTTTAACCGCTTTAACTTTACTTGTTCCATCGTAAAGATTGCTGACGTAATCAATATTGAGAAGTCCAGTGTCCCAATAGTGCTTTACCCCGTATGCAAAAAGAGCGGTAATAGCAACCAACACCGTTACGTAATAAAAGTGTACGGCACGTCCTAGAGTGAAACGCATAGCGACTCCTGAAACTTAAAAATGTTAGAGATTAAATAGCGAGAAAAAATCGATCGTACGATAGTATTTAGAAACATCCTGTTTTCTCTTGTTTTCGTCATCCAGACTGCGTGAAAAGGCTTCGGTTACAAGATTCCCCTTCACTGGTAGTATGATTGAAAGTGGACGAAATAAAAAGGGAAAGTGCAAAATTTCTTTATTGGCGGATTCCAAACGAGTTAACTCAGGTAATCCGATATAATGCTTTACTGAGAGATCATGTCCGATCTCTACAACATTATGCTCGCCCACTAAATTAACGTCTTGAAGATTCGAACGGTACTGACAAAAGACGTTCGAAAAACCAACCATATACTGTTCGTGTTTATTCACTTTAAAGTGAACGCGGTAGACTAGGTTTTCATCGTGAGAAAGATCGGCCTTTAAAACCAACTTAAATAGTCCGGCCCTCGCCGTCTTCTCTAAGTTAAAAGTTAGAAGGACCTTGGCGCGCAGAAGTTTTCTAGTGATAACGTAAATAAGCTTTCTACTTCTCTCAAGGTTCCCGTCTTCCAGGATAAGGCCTGAGATCATAAGCCTGCTGTCATCAAAGCGCACATCAACTGAGCCGTGGTAGTTAAACAGAGTCACTAGAGAGAGAATCTCAGGGATCGTTTCTAAAACCAGGTTCCATTTTTTAAGATCGATTTTTTTAGTGTTTTTGTAGAATTCGTAGCCCTTAAAGCGAGACTTGTTACCAAAGAAATCATCAATAATCATGCTGATTTTTTCATCAAGAACTTTCCCTACCATATCGTAGTGAGAGACTTGACCGCTGGAAATAGCATCGGCCTTTCTCTTCATTTCAGAAAGGT
Source organism: Bacteriovorax stolpii (assembly GCF_002872415.1). Taxonomy (GTDB): domain Bacteria; phylum Bdellovibrionota; class Bacteriovoracia; order Bacteriovoracales; family Bacteriovoracaceae; genus Bacteriovorax; species Bacteriovorax stolpii. The sequence continues at coordinate 3,110,774 of NZ_CP025704.1, forward strand.
GGAAATAGGCGTGACTCACAATGGGAGACACAGAAAACTCAGAAAGGAGCTGAATGTCCTCTAGAGCTTCCAGACCTTTTTCAAAGTCTGATTGATAGTTCATGGTTTCTTGTTTATCGGCCATTATCCTGCAAGGTCCTCAGAAGATTCAAATAACGTGCGTAGTTTTGCTTTTAACTTCAGGATGGCCTGAGTGTGAAGCTGAGACACGCGCGATTCAGTTACGTCCAGAACCTGTCCGATTTCTTTCAGGTTAAGGTCTTCGTAGTAATAAAGAGAAAGTACCAGTCTTTGCTTTTCAGGCAGAGTCATGATCCCCTCTTTAATTTTTTCGCGAGAGTCTTTTTGCGAAACTGTCGTGTATGGGTTAAGCGCCTTATGGTCTTCCATCACTTCAGAAATTAGCTTTTTATCGCCTTTATTGAAACTTGCTGAGTCGTCGATATTTAAAAGAGAGATCGACTTTGCTTTGTTTAATAAATCGTGGAATTCTTCCTGGTTCATCCCTAGCTCTGAACACATTTCTTCGTCAGTCGCAGGACGGCCTAGGTTAGCTTCTAATTTTGAGTAAGCGCGCTCAACAGTCTTAGCTTTTTCACGAATTGATCTTGGCACCCAGTCTTGAGCACGAAGTTCATCCAGGATCGCTCCACGGATACGGAATTCAGCGTATGTTTTAAACTTGTTGTCGCGGTTTGGATCGAATTTTTCAATTGCGTCCATTAGTCCGATAACCCCGCATGAAATCAGGTCATCCAGCTCGATATTCGAGGGAAGACGGGAAGCGATTTTCTGCGCGATATACTTAACTAACGGTGCGTATTCAACGATGATTTCATCTTTAACTTTCGGCTCAACAGTTGAACGGTAGTCTTTAAGATTTTTTAATTTTTTTGATAGAGTTGACATCTAAAGTGCTCCCTTAATTATACTGTTAAACGAACGTCTTGTTGAAACTGCGCCGAATAATGTAAGTCGTGCAGACCACTAGCGCCCTCTATCTCATCGGTGAATCTTGTTACAATGTTCACGAAATTTTTATGAAGGGAATTATTTGCCTGGTGAAGTAGAACAGTATCGAAATGATCGTCAGGTAACTCTTCTTTCTTCACCCCTCCAAGAATGTGTAGACGACACTTTAAGAAAGTCTCGACTGTTTCACTCAGGGTTTTGATCATTCTTTGGTATTGAGACTCAGAAGAAATTTTATTGATCAGAAGATGGTTATCGTTAACACCAAACTCTTTATTTAAAATTTTGATTAACGAGTATGAATCCGTCACTGAAGACTTATCAGGCGTCACCACCACAAAACGGTAGTCGCTGTAAGCGTTCAGAGTAAGGGTTTCTTTTGTAATCCCGGCCGGGCAATCAAGGATAATGTAATCGTAGTCTTTTTCATGGTTGACCAGGATATCGATGATCACGCGGTCAATTTCCAGACTCTTATTAAAAAGATCGATGCTTCCGTTACAGCCTGATAGCAGGTGCAAGTTTCCGTCTTTATGAAGACAGTCATCGAACTCTCTTTGAGCAGAGACTAGTTCGTAAAAATAATTGGTAATTGGAAGACCAAGCTTCACCACTGTATTTGACAGGTTGGTGTCGCAGTCTAAAAGAAGGACTTTATATCCTGACTCTGCCAGAAGTTTTGCCATTTTCACGGCAACTGAAGTTTTTCCAACTCCACCCTTCCCAGCAGTTACTGAGATCGTTTTAGCTTTAAGAGACGTTTTTTTCGACTGGTACTTATTCTGTGAAACTAGCCAATCCGTTGGATTGGGCTTTTTTAAACTAAGCATGGACTTCCTGTCTCCCCTTTAGCTTATCTTCTAGTGAATTCCCTCATGGTCTTCACTTTTCTTAAATGTTAAAAAACGTTTACGATAACTTAAAAATTCCGGCCATTAAACGCTCAGCTGTTGCTGGCTCAATATCATCCGGACATACTTCTCCTGTTCCGAAAAACTTGTATGGAAGATCTTTAATATCTTGTGTGATGTTAAAGAGTGATCCAAAGTTTAAACACGCATCAACGTGCGAAACAACAGCTCCATCAGAAAGTCTTCTGTAGCTGCCAAGGACTTTTCTATTGTACAATTCTGTGTGGATTGCTGAAAGAGTGATCAATACTTCCACTTTCGAAAATGCACGTCTTAAACCATCGATAAATTTTTTCGTTTCGTTTGTTTCAGATTCGCTGCATTTGTAATCAATGAAAACTGATTTTCCGCTTTCCAGGGCCTTACGGCATTCTGCTACGATTTCTGCAATCGAATTAGTTTTAACAACATTTAAACCAAAAATTTTCTCTGCAAACGGAGTTGGCGGAGTTGTTTTTGGATTGATTGTTGTCACAGAATTTTTAATGATAACTGAATCAGGCTTCATTGCTCCGATTTTTTGTACCATCGACGTTTGACCACATGACATTTCCGAAAGGAAAACAGTGATCACCGGTTGTTTTTTACTATCTGTGTTCGAGAAAAGTGGCATTGCCGTACTTACTGTGTTCATCATTTCGCGAAGAGCGAATTCAAAAACCACGTCAGCATTTTCTACATCTGTATCTGTTAGTTCAAACAGACCTTTTTTGATTAAAGTCTGGATATAAGTTTCGTTGATATCCAGGCTTCTTAGAGTTGTTCTTAACTGGTAAATCCCGATTGGCTCTTTCTTGTGAATGCGCTCGAAATTTCTTGTTAGTTCAAAAAGTTTTTTCTCTAATTCATCAATCTTGTTTTTTTGTTTTTCATAGTGCTCATCAGAAACAGCTGACCTAACTGGAGCTGCTTGCTGAACTGGAGCGGCCTGCATTTGTGGCTGAGCTTGCATTTGCGCTCTTGCCTGAGGAGATGCTTGTCTTTGTGGTGCTTGAGGAATTGGTCTCACTGATTCAATTTCATCATCAAAATTAAATTCCTGTGCTCCCCTTCTCGGCTGGCGTTCTTCTCTTTCTCCAAGGCTTAGGAAATCATCCAGTCCTTCTTTGATTGATGAAGCAATATTTTTTGTCGTACTCACTGGACGGTTAAGTCCGGCACTTCCATATCCTGAACCATTTCTTTGAGATTGATTGTTCGTTTGCACTGCACGTTTCTCCTGAGACTGATCGTGCTGGTCGATCATATTGGCAATATAGCTTGCGCTGCCATTGTAAAATTCTTCTTTTTGATTGTCGTTTAAGATGGTGTCGACTGACGCCTTTCTGACGTAATTCTTTTCAGAGATCGCGGCGGTGATTTCGATTTTTTTCTTTTTGAATGCGCCCTTAAGACCCTTGTTAGTTATCGTTTTTAAGATAACTGCATCGGGACCTAATTCACGCTTAATGTCTTTTAAAGCTTCTTCAATACTGTCGGCTTCAAACTTTCTTACGTACATCTCTTACAACCTCACCGTTCCTAGTGATCTGATATTAGCGTCTGGGCTTAATTCATTGTGGCTTACTACCACAAGGTTAGGGATAAACTTTTCAGTTAAACGCTTGAAGTGCGAGCGGATAACTGGTGAACACAATACAACCATCTTTTCACCCATGCTTGTCGCCTCTTCAATTTTTTCATTGAGAGAAGCAAGGATGATCTGAGTGACCTTTGGATCAAGAGACAATTGATGTCCCTGGTCCGTCTGGATAATATTTTGAGCGATAGACTCTTCAATATTACGATCTAAAGTAAACAGAGGAATATCTCCTGAATCACTTTTAATCTTCTCAGTAATGGTTCTAAACAGGGCCTGACGAGAGTGTTCTGTCAGTGCCTCAGTGTCTTTTATTGTAGAGCCATACTCTGATAAAGTCTCTAAAATTGTGCGTAGATCACGTACTGAAACTCCCTCGCGAAGTAAATTTTTCATGACTCTTAAAACGATCCCTAAATTTACGATCTCCGGAATTAAATCGTTGACTAATTTTGGGTTTGTCTCTTTGAAATTGTCCAGAACGCGTACTAATTCCTGGCGTCCGAATAGCTCATGAAGGTTTGATTTCAGAATTTCTGTTAAGTGAGTCGCCACAATAGTTGAGCAATCCACTACAGTGTATCCGTTATACTGAGCATCTTCTTTTTGGTCTTCAGAAATCCAAACAGCTCTTAAACCAAAGACCGGCTCTGTAGTTTCTACACCGTCCATCTTCTCAATAACTGTTCCCGGGTCCATCGCTAAGAAGTAATCAGACATTAACTCCCCTTTTGCTACCTGCACCCCTTTAATTTTTACAGAGTATCCACCCGGCTTTAACTCCAGGTTGTCCTTGATCTTAACCGAAGGAATAATGACCCCCCAATCCAGAGCAAAGATTTTTCTCATGTGAGTGATACGCTCCAGAAGGTCTCCGTTTTGTTCCGTGTCCACCAGGTGAACAAGACCATAACCAACTTCCAGCTCGACCAGTTCCATATTGAGAAGTTCTTCCAGGTTTTGTGGGTTGGCCTTTTTGGTAACTTCCACCGCTTTTGCCTTTTCTGCCACTTCTTCCTGAGTATTAGATTTTTCAATTCTGTTAGCGACGTATGCCAGGGCCCCACCCATCATAAAAAATGGAAGTTTTGGGAGTCCCGGAATTAAACCAAAGAATACAAGTACCGCTGCTGCGATATAGATGGCCTTTGGGTGAACCTTAAATTGTTTTGAAACCTGAGTTCCGATGTTTTCATCGTTAGTTGAACGAGTAACGATAATACCGGCAGCCGTAGAAATAATCAGGGCCGGGATCTGAGTCACAAGACCATCACCCACTGTTAAAAGGGTAAAAGTTTGAGCTGCAGTTGAAAAATCCATCCCACTTTGAGCAACACCGATGATGATACCACCAATGATGTTTACCGCTGTAATTAAGATACCTGCAATTGCATCTCCGCGTACGAACTTCGAAGCACCGTCCATAGACCCGTAAAAGTCAGCTTCTTCAGCAACTTCTTTACGGCGTCTTTTTGCTTCAACATCGTTGATTAGACCAGCGTTCAAGTCGGCGTCGATCGCCATCTGCTTACCTGGCATCGCATCGAGTGTAAATCTTGCAGCAACTTCAGCTACTCGACCAGCACCCTTTGTTACTACCATGAAGTTGATGATAACTAAGATGATGAAGACAATAATACCTACAACGAAGTTCCCTTCTACTACGAACTCTCCGAAAGACTTGATGAGTTCCCCTGCTGCCGCCGTTCCGTCACTAGCTCCGTGAATCAGAATGTTTCTGGTTGAAGCTACGTTCAAGGCCAGACGAAATAATGTTGAGATCAGCAGGACTGAAGGAAATGTAGAGAAGTCTAATGGCTTCTTTGAATAAAGAGCAACCAGCATGATCATGACTGAAGTTGCCAGAGATAAGGCCAGTAATAAATCCAGGATGAATGGATGAATCGGAACGATCATCACCACCAGGATCATCAGGATACCCACGGCCGCTAAAACATCCGGCCCTTGGGTGAAGATTTTCATTTTCTTTAAAAAATCATTCATTCGCTACCTACTCTCACTATTTTAAGAAAGCGCTTTGCGCTTCTTTTTAAGCTTGTAAACAAAGGCCAGTACTTCGGCGACCGCTTTATACATATTGCGCGGAACCGGGTGACCTACTTTAACTGTTTTATAAAGTGTTCTTGCCAGAAGAACGTTTTCTACGATTGGAATGTTGTGCTCTTTAGCCACTTCTCTGATTCTCATTGCCAGGTGATCCTGACCTTTACCAACGACCATTGGAGAAACCATTGTTTCTGAATCATATTTCAAAACGATACTAATGTGAGTTGGGTTGGTGACAATAACGTCAGCCGTCTTCACATCCTGAATCATGCGTTTTCTAGACATCTCACGCTGAATCTGACGGATTCTCTGCTTAACTTCAGGGTTACCATCTTGCTCTTTACTTTCTTGCTTTAATTGTTGCTTCGTTTGCATCAACTTCTGCTTGTAAGTAAACTTCTGCCAAGCGAAGTCTAAAATGGCAATTACGGCTAGAGAAAGAATGATGGCAAAAGAAACTTTTAGAAGAAGATCTTTTGCGTGAAAGAATGTCTGAGAGATTTCAAGGTGCATGAAACCATTATAACGAGCGATATCGTCTTTTAAGTAAGCGTAGACAACCGACAGGACAACCGCAAACTTGATAACACCTTTTACCGCCTCAAACAGAGCTTGTTTTGAAAAAAGTTTTTTTACTCCGTTGATTGGATTTACGCGGTCAAAATTGAGCTCCAGGATATCTGGAGAATAAAGAATTCCAATTTGGGCCACTTGAGCAAGAACCCCCACACACAAAGCTACAAATAAAACTGGTGCCGCACATTTTGCAGCAACGACAAATGTTTTTGTTGTAATCGTGTTTAGCGCCTGAGGTGAGTAAGCTGAAGCGATATCAAGAGTGTAAAGCCACTCAATATAAGCAGTCATTTGCTCGAAAATAAAAACTAATGAAAGAGAAAGAGTTAAAAGACATGCGGCCAGGACGAGAACAGACGTAAGTTCTCGTGAAGAGGCGACATCCCCTTTCTTCCTAAACTCATCAATTCTGTGTTGGGACGGCTCTTCGGTTTTTTCGCCTTCGTCCATTTCTTCGGCCATTCTACTGCCCTCAAAACTGCTTCAATCCTTGAAACAGTGTGTACTATAGTCTTACGACATTAACTGGAACCAATCTCCCAGTCTTTCAGTGTAAATTCTAAAACATGTTGCAAAGAACTCATCCGAGCCTACTGCAAAAACTAAAAGCCCCAGTCCAATGTTAACCGCAAAACTTACAGCGATAACGTTCATCTGAGGAACTGCACGAGAAATGATTCCCATGACAGCATTAATAATCAAGTTCACGAAAATCATCGGTGTTGCCAGCATGATTGACGAGATAAAGATTGATTTAAACATGATCATGAAAAAATCAATCGAGTGCGCAAGCTTTCCAATATTGTAAACATGGATCGTTGAAAACGATGAGATCACACCTTTAAACATCGGAAGTAGAGCTCCCGAAGTGATGATCATCATAAGCACTGTCCATTCAATTAGCTTTTCAAATGGACCGATCGGCGAACCAGCTTGTGGATCGAAGTAACTTAGAGCGTTTAATCCGATCTGTTGGGTGATGATCGCACCAGTTGAAATAAAGATACTCATGATCGCTTTTACGAAAAAGCCAATCACTAATCCTACTAGAGTGTTAAAAATGGTTAAGTACCAGAAGCTCTCTGGCCCAACGTGTTTAATATCTAAAAGCAGCTGGTCCTGGATTAAAGGGAAAAAAGCAAAAGTCAGCATAAGAGTTGTCAGGACTTTTACAACAACTGGAATCGTTACACTTTCAAATAAAGGCAATTGGAAAATGATAGCAAGCCATCTGGTAAATGCTAACCAGAACGCTGTAATCATTGCCATGTCTGTTATTTGAATATTCAACATTCCTATTATCTCTCAGCTACAATGTTAGGAATCTGTAAAATTAAATCTTTTGTAAATGTCGTGAGAGAATCAGACATCCATGGTCCAAAAAACATAAGAGCTGCTACGATAACGATGATCTTTGGGATGAACGTTAATGTCTGCTCGTTAATCTGAGTCACCGCTTGAAAAAGCGATACTAAGATCCCCACGATCAGTGCTCCCACCAGCATTGGAGCTGATACCATGAGTGCAACCTTAATTGCCTGATGAGTAATGTCTGTGTATGAATCAAATTGCATACGCCGCCTATTGGTTGAACGATCTTAAGATCGATCCTGTTACAAGTTGCCATCCATCTACCAGTACAAAAAGTAAAAGTTTAAATGGAAGAGATACAACGACCGGAGGAAGCATCATCATCCCCATCGCCATTAGAACCGAAGCTACCACCATATCTAAAATCAAAAATGGGATATAAAGCAGGAACCCGATCTGAAACGATGTTTTTAATTCTGAAATAATGAATGCCGGAATCAGGTAGTGAATCGGAACATCATCAATTGTCTGAGGAGCAGTTTTTCCAGTGACATCGTAAAAAAGACCGATATCAGCTTTTCTTACTTGCTTCTGCATAAAACCGCGAAGACCTAAAACGATTTCATCAATCGCTACAGTCGTTGTGATTTGTTTTGCCATATATGGCTGGATTGCTTTGTTATAAATTCTCTCCCCTGTCGGCTGCATAACAAACAATGAAAGAAAAAGTGCAAAACCAACAAGGAGTTGGTTAGGTGGCATGTTTTGAGTACCGATTGCTTGTCTCATGAAAGAAAGAACAATCAGGATTCTTGTAAAGCTTGTACAAAGAATAAGAATTGATGGAGCTAATGTGATGATCGTAAAAAGAAGAAGAACTTCGATTGAATCTACCAGGTTTACACCCTGGCCGAAGTTGATCGACATCCCTGGAAGTGCCAGGTTATTGGCCCCCGGAGCAGCCTGAGCAAAACTCATCGCCGGAAGGACAAGCGGCACTACAATGAGTGCCAGCATTTTTAAAAGTTTTTTCATTCGAGCATCCATGCTCACCAATCCTATTAAAGTTGTTTTAGATTTTTTACTTTCGTCTTAATCTGATCAGAGAATCTCACCTGGTCTTTAACCGGTGATTTTTCAATGGCCTTCGAAGCATTCGTTGCTCCGTAAGCGTTTGCCAGACCAGAAGCGCCTGCGTTCCTTCTTTCGCTTTTTGCCGCAGGAACAGAATCGTTTAACATATCATCCAGTGAATCCATTTCGTAATCATCACCATAGTCTTTGATGTCAGCATATCTTGTTTCTTCTTTTAGCTTGAACTCTTTATCAGTCTTGTTGGCTGAGTAAAGATTTGTGTCAAAGTTTGATCCGGTGATTTCTTCTTCACCTGTTTTGATCAGACCTGCAACATCGTTGATCTCAGAGAGGAACTGAACACCTGTTTCAGAGCTTGAGATCAGGAAAACTTGTTTGTGGGCCTTAACCATCATCAATGTTCTCTTTGGAGCAATGTGAGTTGTGCTTAACACCTCAACAAGCTTTGTACTGTGTAAAAATCCTAGTTTTCCCTTCTTGATGATCCCTTTCTTAAACAGAGTTAACACCCCGTAGAACCCGGCGATCATTAAGCTTAAGAAAGCAACGAACTTGCCAATGTAACCAGCAACCGAAAATCTTGATTCTCCGTTACCTTCTGCCTGTGTCCCTGCTTTTTCAGTAGTATTTACAGACTTAGCAACACTTGACTGAGTCAGATTGACTCTATCGGTACCAGTTTGGGTAGTATCATCTTGGGCCACTTTTTTATCTTCAGCGTGTTTGTCTTCAGCTAATTTCTCCTGCTTTTTCACGAGAGTAGATAAATAGTTTTCATCTAACTTCTCTGCTTCTGCATTGTTAGCTTCTGTATCCAGAACAATCGCCTTATCAGTGATGCTTGGAGCTCTTGAAACCTGAGTTTCAGCTGATTTTTGAGCTTGTAAACGTGGGTAGTGTACGTCGATAGCTCCATCTCTTAAAGCAATCGTTACGTCTGATTCTCTACCTTTAAGTGAGTATGGAAGAGTGACATTAACTGCAACCGTTTCTTCTCCAGTCATCGTCGCTGATAGAGCTGAACCGTTTACTTTCTTATTAATCTTTGCACCCAATCCTGAATTCGGGATAGAAATGCTTAAAACTTTGTCTGAAACACTGATTTTTGGATTGTCGTTTAACGTTCCAGCGTGCTTGATGACTAGTTTTGATTCGCTTCCTTTCGCATTAACTAAGTCAGCACCTTTGATTGTGACATCAGCAGCTGAGATGTTTAAGGAAATTAAGCTTGCGATTAATAGTACTAATGTTTTCACTGTCTTCTCCAATCCTTGGAAATGTTTATTTTAAAGTTTCAATGCGTTCAATCGGGCTGATAATATCTGTTAAACGAATACCAAATTTTTCGTTAACAACAACTACTTCACCTTTTGCAACCAGCTTGCCATTTACCAGGATCTCAAGCGGCTCTCCGGCCAGCTTATCTAGTTCTAAAACCGACCCCTGACCAAGCTGTAGTAAATCTTTCACGATGATCTGAGTTCTTCCCAGCTCAACTGAAACTTTCAGCGGGATATCCAAGATAAAATCCAGGTTCTGGACTTTAAGCTTATTGAGAGAGTCATCCCCCGCCTTTACCGAATCTGCCATTCTATCAACTGTCACCTTATTCATATCTTTATCTCCTCTCCTACCCTTATTTATTCTTCTGTTCCTTCATCATACGTTACTGGTGTATCCACATGAGTGATCTGAACAGCACGGCTTCCCTTGTAGGTCCCCATCAGACACTTCATTTTATCCACGCCTTCAATCGCGACAGTCACTTCTCCCGAAGCATCTTGATTTAGTGGAATAATATCTCCCGGCTCCAATGTTAGAAGATCTCCCAGAGTCATCTCAGTTTCACCAAGGCGAACAACCATTGTCGCTTTTGTGTTCTTGATGTGCTCGTTCATCGCCTGAGTCCAGATCGAGTCGGCCATTTCGTTATCTGTCTGGAAGCTACTCGAGAGTTTTTGCTTAATTGGTTCAATCGTCGAGTATGGAACGACGATCATGATTGTTCCTGAAGCTGATTCGAATTCAACTTCAAGAGTTGTTGCGATAATTACGTCTGAAGGAGGCACAACCCCAACGAACTGTGGGTTGATTTCTGTACGAAGGTACTGAGCATCGATTCTATGAACTGGTGCCCACGCTTCTTCAAGATCGTTGATCGCCATATCCATGATCTTTCTCATGAACGATAGTTCGATCATCGTGAATTCTTTTCCTTCAATCTTTGTGAATGGGCGGTCTGTTCCACCGAAGTATGAATCGATGATAGCGTAAGCAAGTTTTGATTCGAATACTAAAAGCGCCGGTCCTCTTAGTTCGTTGTATCTCATGATACACATACAAGAAGGGATCGGAAGTGTATTGACGAATTCACCGAACTTTAAAAGGTCGGTAGAAATAATTGAAATTGTCGAAATCTTTCTAAGTGAGTTAGAAAGCGATACACGAAAGCTTCTGATGAATCTTTCATAGATAATTTCCAGGATGGGCATTCTTCCGCGGATAACGCGGTCCTGGTTGGTGAGGTCGTAGGTCTGAATATTTTCATCAGAGTCATCTGATGATCCACCACCAGTGTCACCACCACCTGAAAACGAGTCTGTTCCACCATCGTTAACAGCGTTTAATAATGCATCTACTTCATCTTGACTTAGTACTTGTGCCATAATTCTCCCCTCCTGGGATTCTTAAAGCTTGTGCTTGCTGACATCATGTCAGCCCATGTTTCTCGGTCTAGTTAATTTGAAATCCTACGTAATAAATATCTTCTAAGTGACCATCAATAAGAAAGTTATTGATCGCCGTCTTAATTTCTTCTTTTAAGTACTCTTTTCCTTCACGCTTTAGAAGCTCTTCAGGCTTTTTCGCATTCAACATACTGATGATAGCGTCCGAAATCTGTGGCTTTCTTGCGTCTACTTCTTCTTTCTTAGTGTCTTTCGTGAACTTTAATACCAATGAAATTCGGATGTATCTCTTTGGACCGTCACCTTGAGCAAGGTTCGCTGTGAACGGATCAATTGGATACATTAGACCATCAGTCTTAACTTCTTTAGCAGCTCCACCTGCAGCAGGAGCTCCGTGCTCTCCACCACCTTCAGCAGCACCACCTTCAGCAGCAGCACCACCACCGTGTTCGCCTTCAGCTAATTGCTGTTGCATAACATCTGCAGCTGTTGTCACTGAGTTTAATTTCTTGTGATTTTGAAATTGGAAAAAGCCGATTGCACATACTGCGAGAGTATTCACTAATACTAAAACGACTAATAATGGATTTTTTCCAGACGGGGCGCTCGATCCTTCCTGATCAGCGGTCTTATTCTCTTCGGCCAACTTTTCACCTTCCATGGTTTATTGGGTACCTGTCAAAAATTATACATAGGAAGGCAAAATGGTTCAAGTGCGGACATTAAAAAATGGAAGAAAGTTCCCTTTTGAGAGAAAAAGTTGGGAATTTTGACAGTCGGGCTTTTGACATGGGAAAAATTTACCCGACTGATCAGATCAAATTACAAGCTTTCTTTCCAGGGCTTACCTGGTTTGAACTTTGGAACGACACGGGCACGGATTCTGATGCGCTCACCAGTTGATGGATTCACTCCAAGACGTGAAGCTTTTCTCGACTTGGTAAAAGTGCCGAATCCAACCAGCGTTACATCCTCACCTTTTTTAACTGTTCTCTTTATAGTGTCTAACATGACATCAATGAACTGATTGGCCTGCTTCTTAGTCATCGTCGATAGGTCGCGGTCTTTTAAAAGCACTTCAATTAATTCTTTGCGATTCATCTTAAGCCTCGATGTCTTCCAACTGCACCAACTCTTCTTCAAGAGCGATACGAAGGGCCTCTTTAATAGATTTTAAAATCATAACAGCATTGTCTGGTTGAGTAGCATTCTCTAACAGCGCTCTCATTAGTACCGGAGAAAGATTTTTATAAAACTCATCGAAATTTACCTGAGTGATTTCGAAGTCTAGTCTTTCATAAGCATTGTTCAAGTCTGTTTCAAGATCGAAGAATCCCTGAATTAAATCAAAAAGGTTCTCCTTTTGCAAAATCCCCTTCAGGTCTTTGATAAAAATCTTTTTAAGTTCATCTTGGTTATGAATGACGAACTTATGTTCAAGAAAATCTTTTAATGAAAATAATTCACCCTGCTTTTCGCGGAATGTACGATTCATTCGAAGACCTAAAGAACTGTAAACAGATCCTTCCATAGACGACTCATTTGTTTGATTGTTTTAAATAAAAAGGGCCACTATTACGTGACCCTTTAAGTGATATTATAAACGGACTTTTTAAAAAGACAATTTAACTAAAGCTAAAGACTAAAGCTTTACCTTTCCACGCTTCACTAGTTCATCAACTAGAGTAACAAAGTACTCAGCTGGGTAAGCACCACGAACTGGAACACCGTTTAGAAGGAAGCCTGGAGTTCCTTGCATTCCGAAATCTGCAGCTTCTTTCATATCAGCAGCGATTCTGTTTTTTACTGCGTCTGAGTTCAGGTCTTTTTTTAGTTTTGCCATATCAGCACCAACTTTTTTAGCAGAAGCATCTAGGAATGCTGTACCGTTTTTAAGTTTTGCCTGGTTCATGAAGATTTCGTCATGGAATTGCCATGCTTTTTGCTCATTTTGAAGACGGATAGCTTCGTAGTATTGAGCAGAGATCATCGCTTGCTCGTGGAAGCTAAGTGGAAGGTGCTTATAGATGAAACGAATTTTTCCGTTGTACTTCTTCATCAGGTCGTTAACAGTTGCGTATCCACGTGAACAGAATGGACATTCAAAGTCAGAGTACTCAACAAGTGTAAGCGGAGCATCTTTTGGTCCACGGATAGCTTCGTCACTTCTGATTTCTGCCACAAGTGGCTTATCAAATGACTCTTCAAGTTTCTTTTTTTCGTCTTCTTCACGCTTCTTACCCATTTCTTCCTGAGCATTCTTAGCAGCGTTTTGAAGAGCAGTGATAAATTCAGCTGGATGTTTTTCAATTGCCTCTGTTAGGATTTTTGGATCTTCCTGTAGAAGTTTAGTCATTTGTTGTTTCATTTTTTCATCAGACGTACAGCTCGCAAGAAGCACTGTACCTAGGCAGAGAACTAGCAATTTTGAAAATTTCATATCCATCCTTTGGTTTGGTAACAAGAGTAACTAATTTTTAGTTCTCATAGTTTCTCAAACCTTGGGACTTTTTTCAAAGGGAAATTTCGTGTAGAGCGTTTAAGTCAGGTTTTTTTGAACGTGCTCAAGATATTTGTTAATTTTCCTGCAATCGTTGCGCAGATAATAATAACCGATTAAATGCACGCGATTGTGATAATTCCCCTTCAGAAATGAGCGCATTGTCGCAAATACGGCAAAGGCAGGAGTCGCAACCTTGGCGTACATATGCACTCCCAAAAGAAAATAAAGAAACAGATGTAAGACTACGAAGAAATAGACGGCGATATCGGCAATAACAAACTGCTCATCCAAAAAATAATTTACTTGATGGTTATTGGCGAGGAACTTACGGGCCAGCTCAAAGATCTGGTCGCGGATCTCAATATTAATGGCCACAATCCCTACCGATGACATTAAAGCAAAAATAATAATGATAAGAACGTAGTTAAAAAAGAAGCTGGTCTCAAAAATTGGTTTATGAATACGCGTGAAATGCACAGGAACTTCACTAGGCGTTACTTTTCCTTTAATAACCCCCTCATCAATCTTGGAAAAAAAGAAAACTGAAAAAGACGTGAGCAATTTCAGGTCAGAGAAGAAATCCGGCGTGTAATAATTCTTCTTATCATTCATCTTATCTTCACAATACTGTCCGATAACCTTAAAAGGTCTCAGCATAATTCCCGAAAGATAATAACCTAAAACAAAAATAAAAAGTCCCGAGAAAAAAAGCCATCCCAGCTTTTCATAAAGAGAAGAGTAAACAAACTCGAAAAAAGCATCTTGAAAATCCAGAGCTCCGGGAAATCCATTGGCCACAAAAAAGATCAAATCAATTCTTATTAAAAGATAAGTAAAAAGTAGTACCGAGAGTGTGCACAATAAGGAAACGCCAAGGAACTTCAGTCCCATGCCCACCTTAAACTGCTGCTCCTCATCCGAGAGGAGCTTTAAATATTTGTCTTTGAGTTCGATGAATCCCATAAACGTCTCTTTAAATGAATTTAATCTATTTTAAACCGTATCGTCTAAATCTTGAAAATTCTTCAATTAACCTGAGTTTTTTTGACGGTCTTAGGTTTTTAATTAAAGTCTTTTGTTAAAGTACCCGAATAGTCAGAAGACATATAATCCTACCCGTGGAGACGGATATGAAATCGAGACTAAAATACTCCTTAAACCTTTGCCTGATCGCCACAGCGCTTGTGCTGGTGTCGTGTGGAAAGAAGGAAAATAAAGTAAACAGTAGTATATCGGGGTCTTCTCCTTTTTATACTGGTAACTCAGCACTGAATACATCGGTGGGAAGTACTATCATCAATCAAGTACAAAGCATTAAGGCCAACGTATCGTGTATGAACGGTTACCGTCTAACTAATGACGTTAGCTTTTATGTTCAAGGTGGTATCGTTGCTTCAAATAAAATCGGTGGTAACTGGCAGTCAGGTTTCTTAACAAACGGGACCATTAATAAACTTTGGATTGGGGTAAGTGCTTACCGCGACCTAATGTTCGTTACTCAAGTTGTAAACGGTTCACAAGTTGTCGGGTTCAACGTAACTCTATCGTTCTGTGAATTAAAGAATACTTACTCTACACTTCCATCAATCATCTCTAACGAGCGCGCACTGAGAAACTTCGCTGCTCCATACGGGATCGTACTTGATAGCAACACATACTGTGGATACAGCGTTGTTGATTTAGCGATGAACACTGTCATTACTTCGGAGAGAAACCTAAGCAATCCATACTCTCCACCTAATGCTCAAATCCCTACATCATTTACAAAACCGACTTGTAACGGTCAGTTCTAATAAAAAAGGCCCTCGAAAGAGGGCCTTTTTTTATTTCTTCTTTTTGATAACGTTATACCTGGTTTTCGCTTGCTGCTTTCTAATGTAACTCTCAATCCCATTCACCACAGCTCTTGCATAATCATCCTGAAACTTCGGGTCCATCATTCTCACTCTTTCTTTGTATGTTGAGATGAATCCGACTTCAAGTAAAACACCCGGACGTTTTGAAAGCGCTAGGACATAAAAGAGCCCCGGTTTTACACCACGGCTTGGGATTTTATACTTGCGCCCTACTGTCTGCTTTAAAACACCGTGGATACTCTCTGCCAGCGGTTTTGACGTACTCACTGTCTGCTCAACAACTAAATCCACCAGGATTTGCTGAACGACGACGTTATCACCTGAGGCCTGGACGTTTTCTGTTTTCTCCACTTTCTTAATGGCCACATCATCATGGTTATCAAGATAATAAGTTTCAAAACCAACAGCTCCCGACTCTGGGCTAGAGTTAATGTGCACAGAAATAAAAAGATCGGCCTTCGTTTTTTCGGCAATCGCCGCGCGCTCCGGAAGAGTCACCGTGCGATCAAAACTGCGGGTTAAGTAGACACTGTAGTTTTTCTGGCGAAGAAGTTCGTGAATTCTTTTAGCGATCGACAAAGCAATGTCTTTTTCTTTAATAATGCGAGGAGGATTCTCACCTTGAGTTGTCGCGACAGCTCCATCCTCTTCACCGCCGTGGCCTGGATCGATGAGAATCGTCAGGGCCTCTGCGCGTGCGAGCATGAAACAGCAAAAACTAAAAATAAACAGGGATTTAAAAATAGTCATCAGACCTATAGTCTAATACATCTTTTTCAGAACGTGACCAGGAAAGTAGTGAGCGAGGATTTTTTTATATGACCAACCCTGTTTTGCCAGAGCAAAAGCACCCATTTGGCAGAGTCCTACACCATGGCCCAGACCTTCACCGTAAATAACAAAGCCTCCTCTCTTCATTTCCAGAGAAAAAGAGTTCGATGGAAAAACAACGTTTCCAAAATATCTTCGAAGTACGGCTTTCTCTATAATATAGGGGCGGTCATTGATATAAAAGTTTACCGTGAAGCGGTCAATGTTATCAGGAACCATAACCAGAGAATTAAAATTTGTTTCTAACTTTTCTTGAAGGATCTTTTGATTGCTTGCCCAGCGGAAAAAATCTTTGATTCTTTCATTGCTGATAACCTTGGCCCAGCTTTTTGGACCAATATTGTGACAGAAAGGACAATTCACTGATTGATAGCTCGGCTCTTTATTATGCCAAACCTGATCTGGTCTTAATGTTTTCCCACCACATTTCGCATGAAAGAAAATCGGACGAACTTTTCCGTCTTCTGAAAGCAGAACTTCGCCTTTGGTTGAATAAGCTGCACTGATGGTTGAATCAGTGGCATCAAAAAAAGCGCCCCCTACTTGGTGTTTTTCAGAACTTTCTAAATCATAAAAAGCTTCGCTTCCAAGTTCTTTACTGACTTGCTGACTTTGCATCTTATGAAGAGCATAACTTCTGGCCGCAACCGCCTGTGCCTTAAGTGCTTCCGCCGGCCATTTTGAATTCATCTCTTTAGTTAAAAGAGAGCTGATATAAGCTTCCATTGGAATATCATTAATAATGTCGCAGCTATCTCCTTTTGGATTGGTGATAACTTTAAACATTCCCTGATACTTTACATTGTCGTAAGAAAGAAGACCTGTCGGCGACTCAAGTGTCGCCAGCAGAATAGGTCTATTTTTTTGTCTATTGAGAGTTGTGAAAGTTTCACAATTAAACTTCACCGTTTTTTTTCCAGTGTAGTTTTTATAGTCATCATTAAAAAGAAGATGCCTCTTTAGATCAAGGCCCGTGACATGGATATTTTTAAGAGACTTGCCGATTCTTACGCTGACAACAGGGGCCGCAGAAACACGGTCCATCAAAGTTAAAAATGATAATAAGGTAAGAACTGTTAGCTTGAGCATCCTACTCGACTTAATCCAAAAATGTTTGGTTGAATCCCTTCCGTCCTAGAAGCGATTATTC
The DNA here is from genome assembly GCF_002872415.1 of Bacteriovorax stolpii. GTDB lineage: Bacteria > Bdellovibrionota > Bacteriovoracia > Bacteriovoracales > Bacteriovoracaceae > Bacteriovorax > Bacteriovorax stolpii. The sequence continues at coordinate 3,128,312 of NZ_CP025704.1, forward strand.
TCATTAATTGTATCGAAAAAGAGTGAGACTCGCCTAGGCGATCAAATTTTCCCTACGCGCTCCATAACCTTCTGAAGGTCAATCCAAGCTGTGCGTTTCATATTGGGATTGATGACTAAAAAGTCTGGATGAAAAAGTGGCATAAGATTGTAGTGATAAGATCCTGCAGACTTATCAAAAAATTGCCCGTGAATACCTGACAATTTCTCTCTCTTACCAAGAAGAATATTGGTGACTGTGGCCCCAAGGCTCACGACGATTTCTGGTTTAAATTTTTCAATTTGTTCGATTAAATTTGTTGTTTCTGCACTTGGCGTCGTTAAATTTCCTGCCAAGTCGTTGATGTCGTCCAGCTTTTCATCAAACTGGATACGGTTAAACTCACCTGGTTTTAGTTTCATGGCCTGGATCATCTTACCTAAAAGGTCTTCCCCTTTTCCTTCAGCATAGGTGTCACCAACAAAAAGAACCAGCGAGAGAGCGCCTGTTTTAGGCCTTTCCTGGACTTCTTTTTTTACAGGCGCAGCGGCGGCAACCACGGGCGCGGGAGCACTCTCCACCTGCACAGACTCATCAAATGAAAATACCCACGAAGAGTCCTTAAAAAGGGCACCTTCGAACGTCTTTGCCAGAGGATCTAAGTCTTCTTTTAAAGCTTTAGTTTTTTGAATAATTTTTTTAAATTGTTGGTCCATAAGCAAAATTATCCCTAAGTTCCCATTTTTAAAGCCCGGTGTAAAGACGCGTAAAAATAAATCCGAAAAAGAATTTGTAACGGAAAACAGGAGAGCCTGCATGTCAATGGAAACAGATTACAAATTCGAAAACTTTCAAGAATATTACGGCGATATTAAGAACGTAAAGAAGATCATTAATGACTGCCAGATCTGTGGTGCAAAGCTGGTGCTGACTCACCTATCTGATTACAAAAACCTTTTAATGCAAGAATCGGCGAGATGCCCGGACTGCGGACAAGGCAATAGAAAAATCATTCATGTCATCAATTGATATTATAAAATTAAATCATTTCTTTTCGTAAGGCCCGTACTCAATAATATGGAAAGCCAATCGAATAGACATAAGAGCTCCCCTTCGGGGAGCTTTTTTATTTTAAAACTTTGAAGTCTGTAAATAAACGCGTCCGTGATTGCCAATCGAACACTGGAAAATAGCTTTTTCTTTTAAGTACTCACCTTCATCCCCTGTAACATTGACATAAGTAATGTATCCGTCAGGTTTATAAGTCATTTTCAGGTTCAAATACGTAGGCCACATAATATTATTTTCGTAGCGAAGAAGGATTTCAAAATTGTTTCCCTTTCTCTTTGCCAGGGCCACAATGGGTTTTTCTTCGATCGGATCCCACTCCATCGCTTTTTTAATTTCACCACCGATCGTTGCATCCGTGATTTGATTAATTCCACCAAGAGAGTCGCTTGAAATACTGAACTGAAATGAAGACTTTTCATTATGGCAATCCATCATTAGCCAGCGGTGCTCATCAAGAACTGATTTAGCTGACGCTACATTCGCAAGAAACAAGAATCCAATCGCAAGGCACTTCATAGATATCTCCTTTTTGTTTTTTTGCACTATGTACAACAAAAGCAATTGAGATTAAAATAATATAAAAATATAAATTAAATACTAAAAAGGTATAAATGAAGTCGATGAATTTAAACCACTTGGAAGCCTTCTGTGTCCTTTCTGACACCTTAAGCTTTTCACAGGCAGCTAAAATCCTTCACACTTCCCAGCCGGCAGTTTCCTTAAAGATTAAATTGCTGGAAGAAAACCTTGGATACGAACTCTTTATCAGAGATAAGAAAAATATCGCACTTTCAAATAAAGGCCAGGTGCTTCGGGATAAAATTTATCAAAGTTACCTGAATCTGGTGTCCGTTTCGACCACAACAACAGGTGAAGCTCCTTTGAAAATCGGCAGCGTCTATGAAGCAGGAGAGAAAATCCTGATTCCAGCATTAACCAAACTCAACAAAAAGGGGCAACTCTCAAAATTTCAGCTGTCTCTGCGTTCAACTGATGAGCTGATAGATAGACTTTTAACAGGTGAACTGGATTTCATCCTGGTTCATAAAGTGCCGGAGAACAAATCACTCCACTCCATTGGAGTTTACGAGGACAAGGCCATTTTGATTTCGTCACTCAAGTCACAACTAAAAGACCTGGAACACAATCAGGTGTTGCCTCTTGCAACTTATCGCCCCGATGATGTCTTTACAACCAACTTCTTAAAAAGCAATTTAACAAAACCACAATTAAAAAAAATTGATATCAAATTTTCAATAAACTCGCATCGCTCGATGATTAAAATGGTTTCAGAGCTTGGCTGCTACGCCGTCATTCCACAATCCAGCCTTGGCAAAAAATCTGCTTTGAAAGTTAAAGTTTTGATGGAAGATAAAAAATCCTACAAGCTTTACCTGTGCACTCGCTCGAACTTCCTGTCCAACAAAGACAATGAAAGGGTGTTTGAATCAATCGTAAAAGAAATCAAGAATCGCTAGGAGACTGATCCGCTTTTTTAGGTTTTCGGGGCTTCTTTGTTCCTAGCACCCTTTTTGTTTCTTCTTTATGATGAAGCTTTCTTGAGAACCTGTGGGCCTCATCCCTCATCTGGACAATAATTTTAAAAAGTGAGCGGTTTTGATTTAAGAAATAAGGATTGGCCCTTCCTGGAATAATCAGGCGCTCTTCTGATTTTTTAATATCTTCACTTCTAAAGCCTTCTTTAGTGCGAACATTTTTTGATTTGGCGATACCGACAACAGGAACTTTAATCTCGAGCTCTTTAAGTGCCTCTTTAAAAACATTTACCTGCCCCCAGCCTCCATCGACAATAAAGACATCGGGAAGACTTCCATTATCAGATCTTCTGATAATGAGTTCTCTCATCATGGCAAAGTCGTTATTGCCTTCCGGGCGCTCTTCAAGGTGGTAATAGCGATAATTTTTCTTATCAGGTTTACCGTCATGAAAAACAATTTGCGAAGCCGTAGGACTTGATCCCTGAAAGATCGCAACGTCATAACACTCAAGCACCACCGGTCTCTCTTTAAGTGAAAGAAGGTCTTTAAGTTTATTAAGGCCGACATAAACTGAATCTTCATGCAGCAGGCGCACTCGTTGTTGCTCAAAGGCGTGATCGCGTGTGAGATTGAGAAAGGAGTCGTATTTCTTTTGCGGAGGACGCACGCGGATGGTTTTACCAAGAGTATTGACTCCGGCCTCAAGCATTTCATTATTTTCCTGATCCATCTGAGTGATGATCAAATCAGGCAATGAATCATATGTCGTCGAATAGTATTGAAATAAAAAGTTAAGCACTGACTCTTCCAATGATTCAACAATATCGAGATTGGAAAAGTTAAAGTTCTTATGCCCCAGAAGAACACCGTTTCTCATCATGTAGACAGATATATCAACTTCAATCTCCCCTTGATAGAAAGCGACGATATCAAGATTCTTCTCATCGCCGTGTTCGGCGTTTTCCTGCTTAAAGTTATTGGCAAAATCACCAAGAACTCGCAGGTTATCCCGGATGAGTGCAGCTTTTTCAAACTCCTCATTCTCCGATGCTTCATACATGCGCCTTTCTAATTCTTTAATCGTTTTACTTCCGCTTCCTGAAAACATATCGCGGGCATAATCGAGATCTTTCTCATAATTTTCTGCACTGATTTTTCCTACGCAAGGAGCACTACACTGATGCATTTGGTACAAGAGGCATGGCTCTTTTCTTTTCCTGAATTCAGACAACGTACAGTCGCGCAGGCAAAAGCTTTGTGTGAGGATGCGAATGATATCCCAGACATTGCTTCCCGTGACAAAAGGTCCGTAGACCTCAACACCTTTAGCGCGCTTCACCCTTCTGACAAATTCCAGCCTGGGAAAAGGTTCATTGTGATTGATCACTACATAGGGGTATGACTTATCATCCTTTAGCCGGATGTTATATTTGGGAGTGTGCTTCTTAATCAGAGTGTTTTCTAAAACAAAACTCTCCGCATCCGAAGTCGTCATAATAAAATCGAAGTCAGTAATATGGCTGACCAAGATATCAGTTTTGGCGTTTTTAGCTGAGTTATTGAAGTACGAAGAGACACGCGAACGCAAATTCTTGGCCTTGCCAACGTAAATTATTTGACCGTCTTTGTTCTTCATCAAATAACAACCTGGTTTAGTCGGAAGTAGTTTGGCCTTATCTTCCATTTTCACTGTTACCAGAGTTGCTTTTGTCTTATTGTCCTTTACAGATTCGTCCACTTCTAATACTCTTTTTAAATTCCTTTTACTTCAAAATAGGTTCAAAAATTATGTCTTCAATCGGCGTTGGAAAAGAAATCCTCTCTCACTGCTCTAAATGTAAATTGATTCTAGCACACATCATCGTGACTATGAAATCTGCAACTGAAGCTGATAAAGTTCAGTGTAAGACTTGTAAAGCGACTCACACGTTTAAAGATCCGAGCGCAACAAAGAAGAAAACTTCAATTGATAGAGTCATTAAGAACGCACGTTCTGCTGGTGGTAAAAAATCATCTGAATCGGTGACAGACCTTTGGACAAAAGCAATGAACAAAACGACGTCTCAAGGAAAAGAATACTCAACTAGAGACTCTTTCCAGATGGGAGACGTGATTAATCACCCTACATTCGGTCAGGGTGTTGTTGAGAAACTCATCGACAACAATAAGATCGAAGTTCTTTTTAAAGACGATTACAGAACGCTAATGCACAAGAAATAAAAAAGGCTCCCATCGGGAGCCTTTTTTTTTATCTGATTTAATTTTCTTAATTACATTCCAAAGCTTGCTGAAATTCCACCTTGTACTCCGAAGACTCCACCTAGATTTCCTGCAGAGTAAGGAGCTCCACCGTAGTACCCAGCTCCGCCCATTGAGTATAGGTCATTATAAGCTGTTTGATAGTTTTGTTGAAGCGCTTGCATCCCCATTTGGTTTGTCATCGCGTTTCCTTGCATACGGCCAGCAATCGCCTGGTTTTGTCCCATGATTCCGTACTGCATTTGCATTTGGGCCTGATACTGATCATAGTATCCACCGTTCATACCACCAGTTCCGTAACCACCTGAACCGTTCCATCCACCAGTTCCTCCCCAGTATCCACCATTGTTTGGTCCACCAACGCCGACACCGACACCAGCTCCACCACCAATAGTTCCTGGTCCGTAAACACCACCGCCACCTGGGTAGTATCCACCGTTTCCACCTGCTCCTGGATAGTATCCGCCGTTGCCAGCAACACCACCTGGATAATATCCACCGTTACCACCGACGCCGCCTGGATAGTAACCACCGTTACCACCTACACCGCCTGGATAATAACCACCATTACCACCTACACCACCAGGATAGTATCCGCCGTTACCACCAACACCTGGATAGTAACCGCCAGTTCCACCACCTGGATAATATCCTCCGCCACCGATTGGATATCCACCAACGCCACCGCCGATGCCTCCACCGATACCGCCGCCAACACATAGGATTCCACATCCACCATTGTTGCCGATACCAATTCCAATTCCGCCTGGGTAGTTAACACCTGGGCCACCTACACCAATAGATCCCCCGATACCAATTCCCGGCCCATAAATTCCACCGGCCCCTGGGTAACCAATTCCGCCACCCATTCCTGGATAACCACCAATTCCGCCCATTCCTGGGTATCCACCGATACCGCCGCCGATTCCGATTCCCGGATATCCACCGCCAATACCGCCTCCGATACCACCGCCGATTCCAATATTAATTCCACCACCGATACCAGCTCCAGGGTATCCACCAATACCGCCGCCGATACCACCAATTCCCCCGATCCCAGGGTATCCACCGATTCCGATGCCACCGCCGATACCAATTCCACCCATACCAGGGTAGCCGCCAATGCCACCGATTCCGCCCATTCCTGGGTATCCACCGATGCCACCACCAATTCCGCCCATGCCAGGGTATCCGCCGATTCCACCACCAATACCGATGCTTCCACCGATTCCAGGGTAACCGCCGATTCCACCCATTCCTGGGTATCCACCAATACCACCGTATCCGCCCATTCCTGGATATCCTCCAAGTCCGCCACCGATACCGATGTTAATTCCACCACTAATTCCAAGTCCGGGATAACCACCGTATCCCATCATTCCTGCCAGACCACTACCAAGTCCTAAACCAAGACCTGCGCCGAATCCACCAGTTCCAATTCCTGTTCCGTATCCACCATAACCACCGCCGTAGTATGGCCCCATCATTCCACCAAGGAATCCTGATGAGTAACCTGCACTTTGAAATGGGTTGCCGTAACCGCCGTAGCCGTTACCAGAAAGTCCGCCGTATCCAGCGTACATCCCCATTCCCATTCCATTACACGAAGCCGCTAATCCCTGAGCTTCATCAGGAAGAATTGGGTTTGCTCCGCGTTCTGTATTGTAATTTAAATAAGAGTTAAATCTGTTTGTACATTGTGTGTGACCAGCTTCATAAGCATTGGCCCACGCTTGTTGTGATTTATAGGCGTATTTTGCTCCAAGGTATGTCGCTCCCACATATGCTAGTGGTTGAGCTACGATCCCTAGTGCTTCTACCCATGGATTTGATTCTTGCTTTTGAGCAAAAAGACAGTCGATACAATCTACACCTGCGGCCCCTGCTGAAGCGGCGATATCCACTCTTAAACAAGCGCGGTATTCATCTTGATAGGCTGGGTGATTCATCCCCTCACAATCTGTTGATGATGCTGCCAGTGCCGGCGTCTGGAAGTTCATGAGCAATGTCAGTGACATCACACTTGTGAGAACTTTCCCTTTGATACCAGGGCCCTGTTTGTTGTAAAATCGCTTCATAAACGCGTCTCCGAAAAGGATAGAGAGTTCAACTCAATATCTATTTTCGGTAATTACCTGAGAAAAGTTTAGTGAGATCTTTCTGCCTAGTTAGGTTTCTTCTAACCCCAAGGAATTGCGTTTCAAAATACTGGACCTTTCCCCTCTTTTAAATAAAAACCGAGGACCTCTCATGGTTATTGCAAATATCGGACTCGCTTTTGAATGGATCGCCTTCTTCCTTTTAATGGGCCTTGGGATCTACACCATGCGAGTGATTAAAAACGAAAAAAAGAACTACCTGGAAAATGCACAGGACATTCTTTTTAAAGAATTTAAACTTATCACTCCCCGCTGGTGGAGTGTGGTGGATTCGGGTTCCGAAGAAGAGCTTCTCTTTAAACGCCTCGACACTCGTTATGAATGGGAAGCGCGTTTCATCTGGAATACAATTCCCGATCAAAAAAACATCATCGAACTCTTCAAAGAAAAAATCCACGCACGCAACATTCTCTTCGATGAAGAAAACAGTGTGATTCACAACCCGAGTGACTTCAGAGAAAAAGATTTAATTAAGTCTGGCCTCTATGAAATGGTTCGTCTCGAAGGAACGGCGACTGAAGATAGATCAGAGAGACTTTACTACGATGCTTTTCTCATCAGGAATTTAAAGAGCGGACAATATATGTACGCTGAAAGTAAAAGCTCCATCCTCAATGGTTTAGTGGAAGGACCCTACTTCGAAGAGGTCATGTTAAGACTCACTCTTGTTGAGCGTCCCGCTTAAAAAATTCTTATTTAAGTGCCATATTTTATTGGATGCTTCCTGTGCCTAACTACTCAATTCCCATGAAATATTGGAGAAAATCCTGAATCATCCGATACTACTAGTATGGAAGACTATCGCATTTCAAAAAACCGCGAAGAAATCATTAAGCTAGTTCAAAAGAAGTTTGAATCAGAGACTTCAATGACTATCTGGCAAAAAGATCCTGAAAGCGGAGCACGCACTTTTAAATGTGAAGTGAAGTTTGCTTCACTTGATTCTTACAATGGAACATTTACTGTCGCTATCGCTGAAGAGCAGAAAGCAACATTCAATCCAAAGCTTGAAACTTATTTTCTGCTCCAGGTGCAGGACTTCGTTTTTAAGACAAAAGCTTCGGTTTCAGTTTCTTCAAAAAAAGGTTCACTCGCTTTTCAAATCCCTCACGACGTAAGACTAAAAGAGCTGCGCATTCATCCGCGCTTTTATATTCCTCAGGAAGAAAAACGTTTTGTCTCAGCTAAATTTGAAAGCCGCGACAACAACATTCCCACTGTGGATGTCGCTTGCCCTATCTACAACATTTCAAAAACCGGAATCTGTATTATTGTCAGCAAAGAAACTCTCAGCAACATCAAACTCACAGAGACTATCGAGCTTGAGGGGTTGAGTTTTTTTGATTCGCTGACAAACGAAGCCAAGGCCATTGTGAGAAATGCCCGCATCTACACTAAAAAAGGGTATTTAAACGATGACTATTATGCTCTTGGTTTGGAATTTCAATTCTAAGAATTAATCACACTTCATTTTAGTGACCAGCTCAATTCCTGTATCGGCTCCGGCCAGAGGGTTGGGAAAACGTTCGTTAATCGCTTCAATCTCACCAACAACACCTTTTGTTCCATCCATCTCTTTGAAAATCTTCCCTTTAAATGAAGACGGCTTATTCAGCATTGGCAAAAGAGCGCTCAGGTCTTTGACATCTTTAAATTCGAACGTCATTTGTGACTTCGTCTGTTCATTGACGACATAATGAAACTTTAAAGAAGAAGTTTTACTCTCCCTTAAAACACCTTTAAAAAGATGAATCCCGCACTCAGCAAAAGCATTTGAGCTAAGAATCATAAAGAAAACGAATATTTTTTTCACAGGACAAACTCCCTGCAAGGATTGCTTTTTTTAGATTCTTTTTGCATTGATTTATAAAGTGTATCGTAAACTTTTCTGGCCTCTACCGTCACCTGAGAGGCAAGAGAATACGTTTTTCCTGAATCAGCAAAGGCTTTCTGTGCATTTTGCAAGGCCGCTTTAGAGTTATCGCTTAACTTGCTTTTAACTTCTTCAATAATCTCTTTTTGTCTTTGTGACTCTTTTAAAGAGCTCAACCAGATTTTTTTCATGCGCTCACTTTGCTCTTTATCCGCCAACTCCTGCATGACTTTTATTGTGTAGTCTAAATCTAAATTGATAAAGGCTTCAGGATAGTATCTCTTCCAAAGTGCAGAATCCTGAGCATAATCTTTTTCAAGAATGGCCTTGATCTCATCGCCAACTTTAAGTTTTGCTCTGAGCGCTTCTTCGTACGCAAGCTGGTAATCGCGGTATTTTTCCAGTGCCCATTTCAATGAACGAAATTCATTATTCATCGACTCATCCCCGATTTTTGCCATCACTTCTGCCTGTGTAAGAAGACTCATCAGGGAATTGTGTTGCTCATTCAAAGAGCACACCTGCTTTTCAAAATCACGGTAATTGGAGTTATAAGACTCATGAAAATCGGTAATCGTTTTTCTATTGTATCGCATGTAAGGCAGAAGCATTTTATAAAGGGCCTGATGGATCATGTCTCCTTCCATGCTTGAAATCATCGGAAACTCTGGCGAGTCACCTCTCATTCTTGCATTTAGAAAAATCTCTTCCAGGTTTTTACCCTTTTTCAAAAGGTCATAGAACTTTCCACTAAAGGTGCTGGTGAATGTAAAAATCCCCAGATCCACAGAGCCTGCATAACCGTATTGCTCCGGCCCTGTTGCCGAGATAAAACAAACCTTGTCATTTTTTATATTGAGAAGATTCCCTGAAAAGCAGCTCATATCAACGAGGGCTAGCTTCACTCCTTTTTCAGCGGCAAGGCTCGCCAGCTTCTCTAAGTTATCCAGCTTGATCGTTTGAGCTCCCTCGAGCGTTTTAAGATTAGATAGAGCACTCCCGGCAAGAGCAATCTGATGAGTTTTTTCATGGCCCTTGCGCGCGCCATGGGAATCAATTGTCACCATCAGCTGGTCCCCGGCCGCCAGCTCACCACTTTCAATCTTCTTAATCATTTCATCAATGAGTTCGTTATAATTGGATTCAATAAATGGACCTTTATTTCTCACGTTGCTCATTTTCTTAGCAATGATGCTCTCCGTGTTCTCGTGGCCACCATTAAAACTTATAGTCGTCTCCCAGCCGTTTTTCTTCGAGCCAGTAAAGCTGGAGATGAGTTTTAAATCATTATCAAAGATCGTACTTTTGCCGGCCGGCTCTCCTCCGCCTCCGAGTACATAAAACTGCTTTTTAACTTCAGCAGAATAACTGACAGATAAACTCAGGAGAAGAACGGGGAAGAGGGTGAATTTTTTAAAAGCTTTCATACCCAACAGATCGGACGAATCATAATGTTTCTTAGTTTTTGGGCAAAAAAAAGGGACCTTTCGGTCCCTTTAGGATTAGTTCTTTTTAGGAGAGAAGAGTCTGATCTTAGCAACCAAGAAAGAAATCAGGTCTTCATCAGATCCGAACACGTCGTCGATCAGGTCGCACTCAAGAACGAAATCTTTCATTCTCACTGCAATCTGATGTAAAGACTCAACTAAATATAGACCACCGATATTTTCGCCGTTAAACGACTTGATGATCTCTTTTCTAGCATGGTTGAACATTTCTGATTCAGTAACGTCTTCAGGAAGGTTATCAACCCCCATTTTTTCTTCTACTTCTTCAATTGCCTGGTCTCTTACGTCTTCGTCAGTTGCGAAACTAACGCCGTATTCCGTAGCCATCGCTTCGATTAGCTCTTCACGCTTAGAAGGGTGAAATTCAATCAACTTTTTCTCTTTGAGATTGTTGATCGTATAGCTAGCGAGTGCACGCAATGTATCAAAATCTGTTTTCATTGAAACCTCAATTAGTGAATATTCTCTTAAAGTGTAACGACTTAAATAAGATGATACAAGAAACTTTTTAATTTTCTTGACTAAAAGGGCCCTAAAATTGGATTTTAATACCACTATGACAGACACAACAGACCAAAAAATTAACTTTATTCCCTCGAAATCTGCGCTTTCTTGGGACGAATACTTCATGCTTCAGGCGATGATCGCGGCCTTTAAATCAAAAGACCCGTCGACAAAGGTCGGATCAGTTTTCGTCGACAAAAGCAATCACCAGATCACTATGGGCTATAACGGGTTTGTTGCAGGAATCGACGAATCAAAAGTTCCCTGGGGAAAAGACAAGTCCGCTCCCCTAGAGTTCCAAAAATACGGCTACGTTGTTCACTCTGAAGCCAATGCTATTTTACATGCCACGCGTTCTTTAGAAGGCTCACGCGCCTATGTGACTCATTTTCCATGTAATGAATGCGCGAAACTGATCGCTTCGTCTAAAGTAAAAGAAGTTATTTATCTTTCAGATAAGCATCATGAGCAGGAAACAAACAGAATTGCTAAGAAGATCTTCGATCTTTCAGGGATCACTTACCGTCAGATGAGTTTTCCGGCCGAAGCCCTTCATAAACTAACTGACCACCTTCAAAACCTTTTAACTGACATTTAGTTGAAACTTCCTCCTAGCGGTCCTATAATGGGGCGAATCCCAAAACATTCACCCGCTACCCTAAATTCTATAGGAGAAAGATCGCATGAAACCTTTTATTGTCGTTCCAGACGGCTTTGATAAGTCTCTATTTGAAGAACTAAAAAAGAATTCAAATCTTGAAGTACACCCGACTTCAAAAGTTTCTCAAGATGAATTAAAAACTCTTCTGCCGAAAGTGAATGGATTAATCATCAGGTCGGCGACAACAGTCAACGCTGAACTTCTTGAACTTGCCCCAAATCTAAAAATCGTTATCCGCGCCGGAGAAGGAACAGATAACATCGACAAAACTCTTTGTGCCGCTAAAGGTGTAAAAGTTGCCAACACTCCAGGAGCAAACAACAACTCTGCTGCTGAACAAGCTGTGGCACTTATGATGTCGTGTTTAAGAAACACTCCGTTTGCCAATAAAACTATGCACGAAGGAAAGTGGGAGAAAAACGCTCTTACCGGCCTTGAGTTATGGAAGAAAAAAGTTGGTATCGTTGGTTTCGGCCGCATCGGACAAATCGTAGCAAAAAGAATTTCTGGGTTTGAGCCAGAAGTTCTATTCTTCGATCCAGTCATGGAAAAATCTGATCTAGCTAACACCAGAAAAGTCACTGACCTAAAAGAAATCTTTTCTACTTGTGACATCGTGACAATCCACACTCCACTACTTCCACAAACAAAAGGAATGGTGACAGGTGAACTTCTAAACCTTATGAAAAAAGACGCTATCCTGATCAATGCCGCTCGCGGTGGAATCGTCGATGAAGAAGCTCTTTACACACTTCTTAAAGACAAAAAAATCAGATGTGCTGGTTTCGACGTTTTTGCAACTGAGCCCTTGCCGGCCGATTCAAAACTTATCGAACTAGACAACCTCATCATGTCTCCACACGTTGGTGCTTCAACTGAAGAAGCTCAATTCAGAGTAGGAGAAATGGCAGTTCACCAAATCAATGAGTTCTTCGTAAACAATAACCTACTCAACGAAGTAAAAGGAAAGTAATGAAAACACTAGCGATTATCGGTGCTCAATGGGGTGATGAAGGCAAAGGCAAAATCACCGACCTCTTAAGCGAAAAATGTGATGTGGTAGTTCGCTACCAAGGCGGGAACAACGCCGGTCACACCATTATCGTCGACGGAAAGAAAATTGTTCTTCACTTAATCCCTTCAGGAATCCTCCACCCTCACTGTGCTTCAGTGATCGGTCACGGAGTGGTTTTTGAACCGGAAGCATTCCAGAAAGAACTTCAGAACGTAGCTGATGCTGGAATTAAAGTGACCTCAGAAAATTTAAAAATTTCTGAAAACGCGACCATCATCACCAGCTACAACAAGCTCCTGGATGCTGCCCGTGAGTCTCAAGGTTCTGTGAAAATCGGAACGACAGGAAAAGGAATCGGACCTGCTTACGAAGATAAAGTAGGAAGACGTGCCGTAAAACTTAAGGATCTTTTCGACCTGGAAAACCTTAAGAAAAAGCTGGCAAGAAATCTGGGTGAAAAAGAAATCCTTTTCAAACACCGCTACAACATCGACTTCCCTTCAATCGAAGAAGAAGCAGCAAGACTTTTTGAACTTGGTAAAAAAGTTCAGCCATTCGTATGCGACACTTTCTCTTTTCTTGATAAAGCTGTTCAGGCCAACAAGAAAATCCTTTTCGAAGGAGCTCAAGGTATTCTTCTTGATGTTGACTACGGAACATACCCGTTTGTTACATCATCATCGACATCTCTGGGTGGAATTTACACTGGCGCTGGAATTCCAGAATCATCTGTTCAGGAAGTTTTGGCCATTACGAAAGCCTACACAACAAGAGTTGGAGAAGGGCCTTTCCCAACTGAACTTTTTGATGAAGTGGGAGAAAAAATCCAGACTATTGGAAAAGAGTTTGGGGCAACAACTGGTAGAAAGCGCCGTTGTGGATGGTTAGACCTTCCACTTCTAAAGTACTCAGTCAAAGCTTCTAACTTAACTTCAATCGCCTTAACAAAACTAGACATCCTTTGTTTTGTTGATGAATTAAAAGTTTGTGTGGCCTATGAATACGAAGGAAAGCAAATTGACTGTGCTTACCCTGGAATCGATCTTTATAAAGCTAAGCCAGTTTATAAAACGCTTAAGCCATTTAAAGATGACTTCACAAATAAGACCGACAAAGACCTTTCTCCTGAACTAAACGCTTACATCAAGGAAATTGAAACATTCCTGGGAATTCCTGTAGGGATTCTAGCGTTTGGACCAGAAAGAAAAGAAATCCTTTTTAGAAAGAATTACTTCTAGAAATGAGTTCAGTGATTAGACCTGCCACATTTGAAGACATTACTTTAGTTATCGAACATGATAAGAGACACATGAAGGAGCCGGGATTTAACGGCTCCTTGTCTCACCCCTTCCTTCCAGATCACGAATTCGATTGGGACAAAAGAAAAGAAGAGCGCCTCCTTTCATGGACTAAACCTGTTAGTGAAGAAGGTTGGTCGAGAAGTTTTATTCTCGTCCAAGACGATCTCGTCTTAGGTCATGTGCATTTAAAAAATCTTTTCCATGCAACTCTTCACCGCGCTCAACTCGGAATGGGTCTTGAAATGGCGGCCAGAGGTCAGGGGCACGGTAAAAAACTTTTAGAAATGGCGATTGCCTGGGCACGTGAACAAGAAAGCCTGTCCTGGATTGATCTGTCGTATTTTGCCCACAATACTCCGGCAAAAAAACTTTATACGTCATGTGGATTTAAAGAGCTCTTCGTTTACGAAGATCGACTAAGAATCGGCCACCACGTCATCGATGATGTCGTGATGACCTTGAAGTTAAAATAATTATAAACTGCCCCACTAGAGTGGGGCGCATTTTTAACTAATTTCAACTCTCATTTGGTCTTTTTTTAGATTAACTTAATAAAACAGAATTATGGAAGGCAATATAGATGGCGAGATGGTCCTCAAGTCTTTTGGGTTTCTTCGTCGTGCACCAGGTTCTTCTAAACAATCGATTAATATTTGCCCTCAACATCGCACACGTGTGATTGATCGCAAATAAAGGGTCGCGCCCATTTTTCTTGAGCTCGCCGAGCCCTGCGATCATCGCCTTCTCGCCCTTATACTGTTTGTAATCAGCATTCGGAAAAAACTCTCGAACCACTTCTTTATAAATGCGATGCTCATCACTTTTTATTTCTGCATAAGGAGAAACAACCGGAGTGATCTTTTCAAATAACTTCATCATCGATTCTTTGTGATAACTTTTTCTTTTTCCATATTTTTGTCTGGAAAGCGAGGCCAGGTGTCCAAATGCCGGAATTTGAGAGACAAAAGCGCCCAAGATAACTCGCGAGCGAGCATCGACGGCGACTGAAATGGAAAGAGGCTTAAGCTTGGTGTGCTCGGTAGTGATCAAATCATCGAATTGAAGACGCTCGACTTTTTGCGTGCCAATTTTCAAAAGAAGATCAGCATGCATTCGTCTGGATTTTTGCGCAAGATAGACGAGTTTTCTATCAATCGTCGTTCGATGAACTCCGAGAATGATCGCCGATCGTCGCATCGAGACACCGGAAGAGAGAATTTTAAAAATGGTTTTGTTGATGCGCCTCTTTTTTTGTCCGAACTCTAGGGTGCCAGTTGCGCGGGAGAATTTTTTAGAGCAAGCGGAGCATTTGTAGCGCTGGATTTGGCGGGAGTCATCTTTGCGCAGATAATATCCATCTTTTTTACAAAAGGTGTTTTTTTGAAAGTAAATGCATCCTGAATTTGGGCAGCCTGGATTCATGGAGGAAGGATAAGCAAGAGGCAGAATTGCTTATGAAACTTAACCATCTAAAAAGAAAGGTCATTTTTAAGAAGTAAATTCAAAGATTGAAAACATTGATATCGGATAAGAAATGTAAAAGCCCCACTGTAGTGGGGCAGTTTAAAATAATTAAGCGGCAACGGCGATATTAAGTGCCAGGGCAGAAAAGACTGAGCCAATAAGACCTAAACCAATCATGACGAAAAAGAAAATCTGCTGAAGTTTTTCTTTCTTCACCACTAAGCTGATTGCTCCCATGACCAGACACAATTGAAAAAATAGATTTGAAAGGTCAAACTGATCCCCAGCTCGTCCTAAGATTTCAATTTTCTCTTCGTATTCTTTAGCGCCGATAACCTGACCTAATTTTCCGTCTACGTCTTGTACCCAGTTGGCCTCACCGACTTTACTTGATCCAAGCAAGATTTCTTTTTTCTCTTTTTCGTAACGCTCAATTTTTTTCGTCAGCTTGTCAGTGTGCTCTCTTAACTTGACCACCGCGGGGTCATTGGCACCTTTTCCTTCAATCATTGTGTTAATCAGGTCGCGTTGACCTTCTACATTGGTTTCACGAATGCTCTTTGCCTGATACCACATATACGCACTGGACTTCTCATTGATGAATTTAATTTCATCTTCCCCGTATTTCCCGGCAAACATATCAGACAAGGCCATGATGGCCGCAAAAATAGCAATCAGAACTCCGCACTTAATTTCAAAACCATGATCTTCTTTTACTTCCTCAGTCATAAATTCCTCAGTTAAATTTTTTGGAATCTATTTTAAATTTTGCAAACACAAATATTCAAGTAAAAATTATAAAGGCCACCGGAAAAAAACTCTGTTAGCGTTTAATGATGAAAAAGATAATGACAATACTCATGGCCCTTTTCATTACGACTCTAACCACTGCGGAAGCTTACCAAGTCGATGAAGTCCGTGTTTATAAAACAAGGCACAGGATGGAGATGCTTTATCAGGGAGAAATCACCAAGGTCTACACCGTCATGCTCTCTCGCGGGGGAATGGCCCCTAAAAGGCGCGAAGGTGATAAACTCGTCCCTGAAGGCGAATACCGCTTTGATTATAAAAACCCTTACTCGAGTTTTTATAAATCAATCCATATCAATTACCCCAACCCGGAAGACGTGGCCCGCGCCCGCGATATGCGCGTGAATCCAGGTTTTGAAATCTTTCTTCATGGAATGCCAAACTATCTCACTGAACTTTCGGTGATTCTCGATGATGGCTCCTTAGAGCTTTTATTTCCAGGAGTGGGAAAAGACTGGACGGCGGGTTGTATTGCTCTTACCAACAGAGAAATGCAGGAGGTGTGGGATAACCTTGAGCCTCCGGTGATGATTACTATTTACCATTAGATTGAATGGCAGAGAGTTTAGAGCTCTCTGCCTTTTTTAATTATGGAATAAGCGCCATTCTGCCTGGTATTTTCCCGGCCTCAAGCTCTTCAAGCCAGTGATTCACTTCTTTTAAAGGTGCTGTCTGGACTTGTGGTTTGATTTTTTTATCTGCAATTAAGTCATACACTTCCTGCATCTCTTTGTGTGTTCCCCAAAAAGAGCCCTGTACTTTCACTTGATAAGTGGCAAATGAAGCAGTCACAATCGGTACCTGAGAAGAACCAAGTCCTACTAAAACAATTGTTCCACCTGCACGGACGAACTTTTGGGACTGTAAAAAAGTTGAATCTCGTCCAACAAAGTCGACAACGACATCAAAGGACTGAGGTTTTAATTCCTGTTCGATAAATTTCGAATTAAAGACTTTTTTTGCTCCTAATTTTTTAGCACTTTCAAGTGATGACTCTCTTAGGTCACAAACAGTCACATCGGCCTCAAGGGCCAGCGCGACTTGCAGTCCATTCATTCCCAATCCACCTAAACCGATGAGTAAGACTTTTGTATTATGAGTGACTTCACCCAGAGTTTTAATTGCATGGTACGGTGTTAATACCGCATCTGTTGCAACAGCTGCGACCTGTGGAGAAATTCCAGGTGGAACTTCGACAATGTTTCTTGCTGGTACAACCATGAACTCAGCATAAGCTCCGTCAGCTCCAATACCGATGTACGCACGATCCGGACTATTGCATAGATTATCGTGCCCGGACTTACAGTATGAGCATTCTCCACAAGGATTCGGCCCGTGAACCGCATACAAGACACCATCTTTAAATTTTTCTTTAACCGCACTTCCCGTTTTAACAACTTCACCGCATCCTTCGTGCCCCATAGTAAAGGAAGTCGTATAAGGAATTTCTCCTGATAAAATGTGTAAATCAGAATGACAAATCCCCGCTGCACGCACTTTTAACAAAACCTCTTTGGGACCAGGCTCAGGAATCGCGACATCTTTTAATGAAAGTTTCTTTTCTCCAGGAATATACTTTGCTGCTAACATAAGGCCTCCTTGATATTTTAATTATCTGCTGAAGAGATAATCAAACGATACCTAGAGTATAGATCTTAAGACTGAAGATTCAATGATAGTGATCATATTTAAAAAAGGCATCTTTTAAAGATCGCGCAATTTAATCATTTGCGCCACGATGCTAATAGCGATTTCTACTGGTGTGTTATTTCCAATAGGTTCTCCAATTGGACAATAAAGTTTTGAAACAAGCTCAGGTGAAACGTTTTGCTTTTTTAGATCAGCGCGAAGAACCGCAGCTTTTGAGTCACTGCCAATGGCCCCAATATAAGGAAACACATTTCTTTCCATTGCAGCTTGAAGGATTGGTAAGTCAAAAGCATGCCCCATGGTCATAGAGGCAATAAAAGTTCCAGGCCGGAGCAGGGCCACTACATCTTTCATTTCGCTCGTCTGAACTTTTTTTAGTTTGTGATGCTCTGGAAGTTTATCCAACCATTCCTGGCGGGGATCAACGCAAGTAAGTGAGCATTCTAGTTTTAATAAAAGTCTTACGACTTCCTGGGCCACATGTCCCGCTCCAAAAACAGCAATCTCCCATGATGGTTTTTTCTGAACTCGTTCAAAGAAAAAACTCACCACTCCTCCACACGTCATCTTGATGTCAGTTTGAAGGTTCCACTCCGCATAGTCGTTTGCCATGTTGGTTCTTAACATCTCTTTTGAATGAGCAATCACTCGCTCCTCAACTTTTCCTCCACCAATCGTGCCATCGATATAACCCCTTTCCCCGACTAAAACTTTAGCGCCAACTTCCTGTGGAGCACTTCCTCTGGTGTTAACCAAAGTCGCGACAATAAATGTCTCTCCACTGTCTTGAAGCTCTAAAATTCTCTCGAGAATCGGTTTATTCATAACGATTAAGCTCCATCAAAATCACTTCGTTAGTCGCTGGACTTGTAATGTGCGGAACCTCTCCTTTACTTCTATAAAAAAGAGCATTCTTCACTGCGGTCCACACACTCGCTCCTAAAAGCAGAGGTGGCTCACCAACGGCCTTTGATCTCATCACGTTTCTGGTGTTAGTGTGATTTTCTAATAGCTCAACATTAAAAACTCTCGGCGTGTCCTGAATGTTTGGAATTTTATAAGTTGTCGGGCTATGGGCCAGAAGTTTCCCTGATTCATGATAGAAAAGGTTTTCTGTCGTTACCCATCCCATCCCTTGAACAAAAGCTCCACTCACCTGTCCGATATCAATCCCCGGATTAATCGGGCGCCCCAAATCCATAAGAATATCGGTGCGAAGAACTTTTAGCTCTCCTGTGTATTCATCAATTTCAACTTCACTGACAGCGGCGCCGTTAGTGAAATAATTAAACGCTCTTCCCTGACAAGTGTTCTTATCAAACCCAAGATCAGGTGTTTTATAAAAAGCATAACCTGCAAGAGAAAATTGATTTAAGTAGGCCTGCTTTAGTAAATCTTTGAAGGCCATGCTCTTTTTAGTTTTTGTATCAACAACCATACTATCGACAAATTCAATGTGCGATAAATCCACACTTAAATCAACCGGCGGCATCGTTTTAATGGTGTCGTACTGAATGCCGGAGTTATGAAGCTCATTAAACACCCAGCGAAGTCTTGAGAGTAAATCCTCACAAGCTTTAAAGACAGCTCCTCCGTTAATATCGGCTCCACTTGAGGCCGCTGTCGGAGAAGTGTTGTGGTTTTTTTCAGTTGATGTCGGCATCATCACAACATTTGTATGAGGAATCCCAAAACATGTCGCTGCAATCTGCTGCATCTTTGTATTCACCCCTTGCCCCATCTCTGTGGCCCCAGTTGAAACTTGAATCGTCCCATCAAGGTGAATATTCACCAGGGCATTCCCCTGATTTAAGAATTTAGTCGTAAAAGCAATCCCGAATTTTGCTCCGGTCATTGATAGACCACGAAGCTTTCCGTTTTTCTTTTCATTGAAGGCCTTAATTTCTGCCTTTCTCTTTTCGTAATCGCTGTCTTTATGAAGTTTATCAAAAAGTTCAGGAAGAACATTGTGTTCTACAACCTGGTTATAGGGAGTCACGTTGCGCGACTCTTTTCCATAAAGATTTAATCGTCTGATCTCAAATGAATCTTTTTTCAGATAGTGAGCAATATCTTCAATAATACTCTCCATCGTCATATTCCCTTGAGGTCCGCCGAATCCTCTAAAGGCCGTATTTGAATGCTGATGAGTGCGGACGGCTTTTCCTTCGATGTAGCAGTTTTCCAGATAGTAACATCCGTCTGCGTGAAACATGGCCCTATCTAAAATCGAAGGAGTTAAATCAACATAAGCTCCGCCATTAGCATAGATATGGACTTTTAGAGCTGTGACTAAACCATTGTCGTCAAATCCCACTTCATAAAAATTCTTAAACGGGTGGCGTTTCCCCGTCATCATCATGTCGTCATCTTTTGTCAGCGCAAGTCTTGCCGGGCGATTTAATTTATAAGCAACAAGCCCTGCCATCGCAGCAAAGTGTGCAGCCTGTGATTCTTTACCACCAAAACCTCCGCCCATTCTTTTGACAATACAAACGACCTGAGAGTAATCAAGCCCCAGAGCATGGGCCACCACGTGCTGAGTTTCAGTCGGGTGCTGAGATGAAGAGTGAACTTCAATCTGTCCATTCTCTAATGGATAAGCAATCGTCGCCTGGCTTTCCATATAAAAATGCTCTTGCCCGCCACACTCAAAAGCGCCCTTTAGAGTGTGAGGAGATTTCTTTAAAACCTCATCCACATTTCCTCTAACAAAAGGCTTAGCCTCGCAGAGAATAGATTTTTTTTCAATCGCCTCATCAATCGAGAGGATTGGTTTTTCTTCTTTTGCTTCAATCTTAATTAATTTTTTAACTTTGTTAAAAGTCTCTTCATCGCGACAAGCGATGACACAAACCGGTTCATCAATGTAGCCAATTTTTTCAAAAGCTAGAATCGGTTGCTCCGGGACAATCGTCCCCCAGTTATTGTGAGGGATATCGTGAGCTGTAAAAACTCCGAAAACCCCATCAACTTTCATTGCGGCCGAACCGTCAATCTTCGTAATTTTCCCAGCACAAACAGGAGCTCCAATCACACCAACAAACACTTCGTTTTTTAATCTCGGGCGATCGTCGATAAAAACACTCGTTCCCGTGACGTGGCCTATTGCTGAATCATGATGAACACTTTTTCCCACACTCACAGCTCACCTCCTATTTCCAGAGCGAACTTTTTGAAGTAGTTCCCCGCCACCAGCATTCTGTACTCTTTTGAAGCACGTAAATCAGAAAGTGGTTTAATGTATTGATCTAAAGAAGCGGCAGCCTCATGGAAAATTTTCTCTGAAAAATCTTTGCCAGTAAGCTTTGCTTCGATGTCTGAAAGTCTCATAACCGTTGCCGCCACTCCACCAAGAGCGATCGACACCTTTGTCATTTTTTTGCCATCAAAAACAATTCTAGCGGCAAAAGTGACAGCGGAGATATCCAGGTCTTTTCTCATTGAAACTTTATACAGTCTGGTCTTTTCATTTTTTGCCAACACTGGAATTTTTACTCTCGTCACAATCTCATCAGCTTTAATGTCGAGCTTTTTATAACCCACATAAAATTTTGGAAGCACAACTTCACGCTTACCACTCGTGCTTTCTAATTCAACAATCGCATCACTCACCATCAAAAATGGAATCGTATCAGCAATCGGAGAAGCATTCACCACGTTTCCAACCACTGTCCCCTGATTCTTAATTTGCGGAGAAGCAAAAATGCGCAGAAGGCGCGACATTTCCGGGAAATGCTTTTCCACGTAGTCTTCAAACTCAGTCAAGGTAACCGTTGCTCCCACATTGATAAATTGATCATCGTGAGAAATCACATTGAGCTCATCGATATGATAAAGCGCCATCGTATCCGGCGTATCAAGCTTTCCTTTGTTGACCACAACGCCAATATCAGTTGAGCCGGCAATTAAGCGCACATCATTTTTTTCTGATTTCTTTTTAAGTGCTTCTTTAAGCGTCGCTGGAAGAAAAATACTCTTATCTGTAAATTTCATTTCAACTGTCTGTGATTTGATTGTCTTCATTTCGCTGATCCACTCTGGGCTGTGGTAGCGGTCTTTCAATAATTCGACTTTATTTAAATCAATCGATGTTGCTGCATCGATAATCGGCTGGTAACCGGTACAACGACAAAGATTTCCAGTTAAGAAGTTTTTCGCTTTTTTCTCACTTAGCGTTCCACCACACGACTTCACCTTCTCAACAGCTCCGGCCATGGCACAAATAAATCCAGGCGTGCAGTATCCACACTGAGCTCCGTTGTGATCAATCATCTTCTGCTGAACTTCATGCAGGTCGATATTCATTCCCACATTTTTTCCAATCCCTTCAACCGTGACGACTTGAGCGCCATCAATGAGATATAGAGGAAGAATGCATGAGTTGACCGATTTAAATTCCAGCTTTCCTGAAGCGTCGACGTCTTTGGCGATCAGGACGGTACAGGCCCCACAGTCGCCTTCGGCACAAACAATTTTTGTCCCGGTTAAAGACTCTTCATTTCTAAGGAAATTACCGAGAGTCATGAAGGCATTTTCGCCCTTGATTTCAACTCTTTGGTCGTTGATTTTGGTAGTGATCGTATTTGTAGTTTTCATCCTAACAATTTAGGGTGAATGCCTCTAAAAATCTATATTTTTTTCACTGTCCCTTGGCTTTCCATAGAGCGAATCCTAGTATCCGGCCAATTTCAATTAACTCTTGAGGGTAGCGTGAGAACAGTATTACTTGCACTTGTTTTATCTATTACTACGTCTAATGTATTTGCTAAAAGTGAGGTTGCCTTAGTTCGCGTTTTTAAGAGCGAGCGCCGCCTTGAGCTGGTAAATAAAAAAGACCAGGTCATCAAGTCTTATAAAGTTATGCTGGGAAGAAACCCTGTTGGGCACAAAGTTCAGGAAGGCGACAACAAGACGCCGGAAGGAAACTACGAGCTGGACATGAAAAACCCAGAGTCAAAATTCCATAAATCGCTACATGTCTCTTACCCGAATTTTAAGGACAAACTTAAAGCAAAGGCCCTTGGTGTAAAACCAGGTGGAGATATCATGCTTCATGGCCTTCCAAACGACTTTAAAGAGATGACTGAGTGGTTAAACACAGTAGGCCTTGGTGGTCTTGCTGACGACCTAATCCGCGCGGCCCTTCCTTATCTTGATTGGACGAATGGATGTATTGCAGTAACAGACGCTGAGATTGATGAAATCTACGGTATGCTGGATGTGCCTACAAAGATCGTTATCAGACCTTAAAAACCATATCTATTTATTAGATAGACGCTCATTAAACAATATATTTCACTCTGATAAGCTTCGGGCCTATAGTGGTCTTAAGGAGCTTATCTATGAAAACTTTATTGTTATCTTCTCTCTTATTACTTTCAGCCGCTTCTTACGCCCAATCGACTGAACAA
The DNA here is from genome assembly GCF_002872415.1 of Bacteriovorax stolpii. Lineage (GTDB taxonomy): Bacteria > Bdellovibrionota > Bacteriovoracia > Bacteriovoracales > Bacteriovoracaceae > Bacteriovorax > Bacteriovorax stolpii. The sequence continues at coordinate 3,151,479 of NZ_CP025704.1, forward strand.
AAAAACTTCCATTGTGAAGCACGCTATTTATTTGGCCAAAAACAAAGTGCAGAACTCTCTGGATCAATCACTAGCAACACTAGTTTGGCAGATGTTGCCTACTCAATTGATAACCAGCCAGAGTTTAACGCCGGACTTTTAACCATTGATAAAAATGCCGTTAGAAAATTCCCTTTCTATCAAAAGTTCAATGTGGAAGATGGTGCGTACGCGCTTTATATGCCCGACAAAATGGACAGCGCCTTTCACTTTACTGCGATCATTGAAAGCGGAAAAACTTCTGAAAAGCTAGAGTGTTTCGTTGAAAGTAATTAGTTAGTAACTACTGTAGAAGTTCTCCGACCAGTTTGCCTTCAAGCATACCTGTGACGAGAACTTCTCTCTCCACATTTGAAAGATCCTGATCAGTGTTCACTTGAACTCTTACATAATTTGAAGAATACCCCTCAAAAAGACCCAACTTGTTTCTTCTTTCGAATAATACTTTTGTTCTCTTTCCGATTTGATCTTCACTTAGAAGGTTAAGTTTGGCGTCCCCGAACATCATAAGCGTTTTTACGCGCTCTTTTTTAACGGCCGAGTGAATATGATTTTCCATTTTCGCCGCTGTCGTGTTTTTTCTCTTTGAATAAGGGAAAACGTGGAAGTGCGTGATGGGAAGTTCTTTTAGAAGATTGAATGTGTTTTCGAACTGCTCTTTCGTCTCACCAGGGAAACCAACAATCACGTCAGCGCCAATTCCCGCATTCGGGAAAGCTGCCATGATTTTGCCGATGATTCTTTTATAATCGGCCACAGTATATTTTCTTCTCATTGCTTTTAGGATCTCATCATCCCCACTTTGAAGTGGAATATGAAAGTGATCCATCACTTTTGGAGAAGCTTTTAGTACTTCAAGAAGCTCATCTGTAATTGTATTTGGCTCTACACTTGATAATCTGAATCTCTCCAGACCTTCTACAGCTAAAACAGCTGCCACTAAGTCGTGGAGTTTTTCGCCAGAGGCCTGCTCGTACTCACCGATATTAACACCGGTAAGAACGATTTCTTTAAATCCTTGGGCCACAAGCTTTTTAGCTTCAGTCACCGCATCCGCCACAGAGATCGCTCTTGAGCGTCCACGGGCAAAAGGAATGATACAGAACGAACAAACGTAATTACAGCCGTCCTGGATCTTTAAAAACGCTCTCGTATGTGAGTCTGCAGATGTAGTAGCAGCACTATAGAACTCCCACGATTTATCAACGTGGATTGCGTTTTCTTTTTCTTCATCCAGGTATTCGAAGACTTTATATTTTTCCGAGTTCCCAAGAACCAGGTCAACTCCTTGCATGCCCGCAATTCTTGCTGGCTCCATTTGAGCGTAACAACCAGCTACAACAATCTTTCCTTCTGGAGAAGATGTGTGCGCTTTTCTGATTAAGTTTCTGCAAGTGGAATCAGCTGCATCTGTGACAGTACAAGTGTTGATGAAAACAACATCAGCAGGCTCACCGAAATCAACAATATCGTATCCGCGGTCCTTAAAACCTTGAGCGATTGAACCCGTCTCAGACAGATTCAAACGACACCCCAGAGTATGAAGGGCTACACGCTTATTATTTAGATTTACCTCTGTATTTTCCATAGATGAGGAACATAGTCCTCGTTACGCTAGAGATCAAGACGTATGAAAAATAATTCATTAAAAAAATTGAAAAAAAGTTTGACAAAAAAGCACGGGGACACTATTTTTAATCTCACTTTCGAAAACAAAATGGTCTCTTAGCTCAGTTGGTTAGAGCATCTCCCTTTTAAGGAGAGGGTCCTGCGTTCGAGTCGCAGAGAGATCACCATTTCGAAAACACCGGTAAAATCAACGAATTGCAGTATATGCACCCATCGTCTAGCCCGGTCTAGGACATCGCCTTTTCACGGCGGTAACCGGGGTTCGAATCCCCGTGGGTGTACCAAGTTTAAAAAAAGCCTCGATTTATTCGAGGCTTTTTTTTTGCCTAATTCCAAGCTATTTTTTCCCAATGAAAATCGAAAAATTCCATAAAGCTTCCTGTCACTGCAAAGCTGTCCAACTTGAAATTCATCTTCCTCGAGGGCTTGAAGACCCACGCAGGTGCGATTGTTCTTTTTGCCGAATGAGAGGGGCCATTGTCGCCTCTGTGGATTTAGAAAATATAAAAATTTTAAGCGGTGAAGACAAACTCACTCTTTATCAATTCAATACATTTACGGCCAAACACTATTTTTGCTCTGTATGTGGAATCTATACACACCATCAAAGACGCTCAAATCCTAATCAGTACGCTTTCAATGTGGCCTGCCTGGAAGGTGTAAACCCTTATGAATTGGGCGAAGTCCCTGTCATGGATGGAATAAATCATCCTGCCGACAGAAAAAAATCGCAGAAATGAGATTTTTTAAGTTACTAGCAGTCGTACTATTGTGTTTTTTATTCAATAATATTCCCACAACACACTAACAAGGATGAAAAATATGTCAGAAGTAGGACTAAACAAACCAGTTAAATTAAATTCAAAGCTAGCTGCATTCTGTGGAGCAACTGAACTTCCAAGAACTGCGATCACTCAAAAATTCTGGGACTACATCAAAGAAAACAATCTTCAAGCTAAAACAGAAAATGGAAAAGCAGAAGGCGCTGGGAAATTCATCGTTGCAGACGCAACTCTTCTTCCACTTTTCAAAGCAACTAAAGTAACAAGTAAATCAACTGGTAAAGTGACAGACTTCACTGGTCTAGAGCTTGGACAAACAATCAGCATGCTTCAATTAGCATCTGTTGTTGGTGCAAACGTAGAAGGATAATTTTTAATTAAATTACAAACGAGAGGCCTCTGTTTATCAGAGGCCTTTTTTTATCTAGAATGACTCAACTAATACCTTATAAAAGGTATTATATAAATGGCTGAAATTGCACCTTCTGCTGATTACTCTTTAAGGCCTAGACCCCATTCGTTTCACCTAATCCCCATGGGTAAATGCAGATTATTTAGCAATTCTTGAAGATTAATTTAGCGAGTGTTAACAAAAAACGTCCGAAGAGTCCCCCATGATTCATAAGATTGGTGTCGTCTCTAAAAACCTAAGCTTTTTCAATTTGATCAATCAGCAAAAAAGAGCTGATACAGAAATTGAAATCGAATTCCTGCGCGACATTGATTCACTCAAAAAGTTAAGAAACTCTGGGAAATTTATTTCAAGTTTTGTTTTCGACAGTACTCATAGTAACGATTCGATCATTGAGTTTGGTAAATACATCAGAGGAAGTGGTCAGAAAAATGCGTTGATCTTTTTAGCACTTGAAGACTTCGAAACTTTTCAAGTGGTCACTGCCGATGAAAATTTCACCGATGCCAAAATCATCAATATGCCTTCAACGGCTGCAGATATTTATCAGCGCTTGGTCTCAGATACTCGTCAGGCCGAAAACCAGACCAACCAAAAAAGTAAAACAGAAGGAACGATCAGCAATGCAAGTTTCCTCAATATATTTATCGAATCAACAATGAATACGATTAAAGAAATGGCCCAGTGTGAAGAGATCTCTCACGCAGCTCCCTTTTTACTCGATTACAAAAAAATGGAAAACTCCATCACTATTCGTGGAAAGCTCGCGATTAAATCTCCTTACTTCACCGGAAGCTTCTTTATCTCTTTTCCGGAAGAGACCTACCTAAAAGTCTGTAGCCGTGTCCTGTATGAAGAAGTCACTGCGATCACAAAAGAGAACGAAGACTTGGTTTCGGAATTTTGTAACATCGTCTACGGTAAGAGCAAGGTAGCGATTGCCAAACTCAATATGAAGCTGGATATGGTTATTCCGACTTACAACCGCGAATCGGCCATCCAATCCCCTTCCAGTATCTTAGTGGTTAAATTTATTACAGAACTTGGACCTTTCTATATTAAGGTCGCCCCCGGTCTCGTCTAAGAACACCCTCCTTTTTACATATCTATTTTTAAGATCGAGTTAAGAAAATAATTCTCCTTGAGACACTGCATGTCTTAATGCTACTTCTCCTGCAGTTCAAAATTATACGCGGGGGATTCAAATGAAAGCAGTTATCTTAATGGCCAGCTTGATGAGCACTTCTTTAATGGCAAAAACCATTGTCAAAGTTCCGTTTACTGTGGAGTTCAAAGGCAAGACTTATACTGCCCGTGAGATCAACAAAAACTTAAAGCTTCAAGGTGAAGATAAACTCCTTGAAGAGATAACCGTAGAAGACACTCTCTCTTCTAACAGAGAAGCTAATAAAATATACTGGGCACAAAGTGAAAAAGTTGATCAAATCGCCCAGAAGCTTAATCTCGACATGTACCTTGAGCTTGGTAACCCGGATGGTTCTTGCTACATCGGAAAAGCCGCTGAAGCTGTCGGCATTCTTTCAGGTCTTACTGACGGGCCTTTCTCGGACCAAATGGGGCTTTGGGGCTGGAAATACAAAAAAGAAGTCCACTTAGAAGAAGGTTACGAAGAAAGTGAGCAACACTTGATGGAACGTAACAAGGCCTGGAAAAACTGGAAAGGCAATGATGAATCAATCCTCATCATTACCCACGTTTCAGATGACGGTGATGACATGATCACGAACGTAGTTAATGTTTGCAAATAAAAAAGGAGTCCCTGATGAAAGCTTTAATTCTTCTTACTTTGATTTTTTCTGCTCATGCCATGGCTGCTGACGATAAGTGCTTCAAGGCCGCCAAAAATGCTGCTCTTGAATTCGTGAAATCTGAAGGTGAAATCACGAATATGGATGAGTTCAATGATGTTTACGATAGTGAGCAAGTTGATGTTTATCTGCAAAGTGGATGGCAAAAAGAGTATTGGTCATTCTATAACCACTCGGCCATCGTAAATGTTGAAGTTGATTCAGTTAAGTCAAAATGCTTTGTAAAAAAAGTTGAAGTTGTTCAAAACGACCAAGACCAAGATTAGAAAAAATGAAGGCCCCGAAAAGGGGCCTTTTTTATTTTAATTTTGTAAGGACGTAACTGTATTCTTCGGCCACTTCTTTTAAACTGTCAAAACGTCCGCTTTTTCCAAAATGCCCTTCGCCCATATTAATCTTTAGAAGGACATCATTATTGCCGCTATTAAAATCGCGAAGCTTTAAGGCCCACTTCGTCGGCTCCCAATACGTTACACGTTGGTCATTAAGGCCTCCGGTAATATACATGTGCGGATAGGCCTGTTCTTTGACATTGTCATAAGGTGAGTACGATTTCATATATCGATAATATTTTTTATCATGTGGATTTCCCCACTCTTTATATTCAGTTTTAGTCAAAGGAAGAGAGTCATCAAACATGGTATTGATTAAATCAACAAATGGTACATGGGCACAGATTACTTTATATAGATCAGGACGCATATTAGAAATGGCCCCCATTAAAAGTCCTCCAGCACTTCCGCCCTTAGCTGACAGGCGCTCTGGTGAGGTGTATTTCTTCTTCACTAGATATTCAGTACAGCTTATAAAATCTTTAAAAGTATTTTTCTTCTTTAAATACTTTCCATCTTCGTACCATTTTCTTCCTAACTCTGAGCCGCCACGAATTCCCGCATAAGCATAAACCATTCCACGATCTAATAAACTCACTAGAGACGGAACAAAATTATAACCAATAGTAGAACCGTACGAACCATATCCATAAATCATTGCAGGTGCCTTACCATTTTTCTTCAGCCCTTTTTTATAGATGATACAAAGAGGAATTTTCACTTTGTCATGCCCAGGCACCATGACGTATTCAACTTGATAGTTTTTAGAATGAAACTTCTTTACTTCATCCACTTTTAAAACAACCTGCTTCCTGGTTAAAAGGTCATACTCTATCGTTGTTTTAGGTGTAATAGGAGAAGCATAGTGAATTCTAATTTTATTATCTCCATACTCATAATAATCAGAAGAAAATGACATGTTGTAAGCGGCTTCCGGGAATTTAATAAAATAGACCTTCCCTGTCTCTCTATTGATGATACGGCCCTTAGGAAGGCCTTGTGATCTTTCATAAACACATAAAAACTTACTGGTATTTTCCATTCCTAAAAGATTGATATCCTTTGAATGAGGAATAATCACTTTCCAATGCTTTTTATCGATCTTGTTGTCTGGGCAAAAATACATTTTAAAGTTCAAGGCCTTTTCATTTGTTCTGATATAAAAGCCATTATGAGCATGGTCGATGCTGTAAAGAACATCATTCTTTAATTTGCTAAAGACCTTAGGTCTTGTCTGCCCTTTTTCGTCCAAAGGTAAGTAGGCCACATAGGAAGAAACTTTTTCAGCAGAGCGAATCAGTAAGTACTTCTTCGAGCTACTTGGATAACAAGAAATAAAAAACTTCTGATCCGGCTCGTGAAAAATACATTGGTCTTTCTTTTGATTGTCCCCGAGAATATGTCTCCAGACCTTATCGTTTCTGATGTGCCCATCAAGAGTCAAATAGTAGATCATATCAGTATTCGACCAGGTAAAGTTTCCTCCGGTATTTTTTAAATGGGAGATCACTTTTTTAGTCTCTGTGCTGATGATGACAATGTCACAAACTTCATCACCTTTTGTATCAATAGAATAAGCAAAATAGCGGCCGTCATAAGAAACGCCCATATCGTGAATTGAGAGATAGCCTCCCTTCTTCACCATTTTGTTAAAATCGACCAGTACGGAAACTTTACTTCCGACCTTCTTGCAATATTGAATGTATTGTTTTCCTTTTACATAGCGGTGAAAAAATTCTGCTTGACCTCTTCTGAAAGGAACTGCGGCGTCTTCTTTTGGCAAGCGGTCTTTTAACTCTTTAAAGATCTTCCCCGACAAACCTGAAACAGGCTTTAGCATCTTATTGAAATAATCATTTTCTTTTTTTAAGTGAGCAATAACGGCCGGATTTTGTTTTTCTTTCAACCAGAAATAAGGATCAAGAACTTTTTCTTTATGATAATTTGTATAAAATTCTTTTGCGTCGGCACTTGGGGGAGTCAATTTCATATATGGTCCTCTAGGTTTTTAAACTCCTAGTAGGATACCACGTTTTTCTTATCGAGCCTTGAAATCTCTTCGATCTTACTTAAAACAGCTGATGCGATAACATCGTAACCTTTTGGTGTGCAATGCTCCCAATCTCCAATGAGTTCGTCCTGAGGCACTCCGCTATTAATAAGCTTGTTAAAAACACTCGCCACATTCACAACGTGAACATTATCTTTTTGAGCAAGCTTCATAATGGCCGAATTGATATTTTTATAATCTAAAGGATACGTCAGGAAGATAATCTCCCCTCTTTCTTTTTGAACCAGGTTGATGATCTTTTCATGATACTGACTTTGAATCCTTCTTGCCTCTGCCCCGTAGGAACTCCAGCTCTCAATTGATTTTAACATGGTCGAACTCTTGTTGATTTGGTCATGGTCTTTTTCTATTTTATGGAAAAAATCGCGTTCATCTGCCGTAATATGTTTTACCAGCGGAATGATGTCGAGCTCTAGTGAGTAATGGCTTTGAAGAGTTGTGTATGAGACAAGATTGTATAACACACTTGGTGCTGCCAGCATTCGTGGGAAAACATGAATCGCGGTTAAAAGGTCTTCGACAATACGCTCTTCACTTCCATCTTTATCTCTTAAGTTGACGCTAATGATAGTGTCTTGAAGCTTTTTAAAGAAAATTTTGCTGTATCCGTCCTTAAAAGCTGTTTTGATTTTACTTAAATGTTTTATAAAACACTCTCTGCGCGCTGATCCTGTCGAGTCAAAGCAAGACTGAAGTCTTTCCGCCAGAGCATTTTTTACAGTCGTTTGCTGATCATCAAAGATTTTGTTCTGGGCCCAGTCAAAAACAAACTTCGTCATTTTGACTGTTTTTAGTTTCGAAAAAAAAGAGAGTTGGTCTTCAATTTTAAAAGAAATAGACTCGGAAGAGATATGATTGCCCCTCATATACTCGTTGTAAAAAGACTCAAACTCTTTACCAGTGTCATAAAACATATCAGCTGCGCCAACGAGAACAACGACTATCGTCTTTCTGGAAAGATCTTTTTTATTCTGAAAGTAGTGAGAAAGGCGCATGTAAGTGCCCTTAGTTGTATCCTCACAAATCCCCATATTAGACACTGGAAATCTTTTATCGAGTTTTTCAAAAAGACGAAAAGGATAACTCTGCTCCCATTCAACATTCCCACCATTGGTAAACGAATCACCAACCGTGATAATCTCCAGATTACTCGGCAACGACTTGTACATCTCATAGATGTCTTCATGCCTTCTCATCTTCTCTTCATTAAAATTTTTATGAGGATTGTTTTTTACCGCTGTGTAAGTATAGGGCATTTGGTATTTCTTCAGCAGGTAATTAAGGGCCACTTCACAGACCGCAACAGACACAACCAGCGACAAGCAAAAAAAGGAGACTTTAATCAGGAGAGATTTTATGTTTTTTCTCATTTCCTGATTATTATACCGGTTTTTACTAATCCGAGTTTTAAGACAACCTTATTTTTTAAATTCAAGGTGATAGAGTACTGAGATTATTTTTTCACATGCCAGAGTGACACAGTTTATTTGCTGTCCTTACATATCGTATCTGGAATAAAAAAGGGCCTCAAAAAGAGGCCCTTTGTAATACTAATTAATCACTTCCCCAAAAGTTCCACTGGCATCATTGTTTCACTCCTGCCAGATTTAAATAAAAAGCGTATTGAAGAGCTTCATCGCGAAGGTATTCAAAGCGTCCACTTTTTCCACCATGGCCAACATCCATTTCGATTTTCATCATTAAGATTTTTGATTTATCTGTTCTCATGTCGCGAATTTTTGAAACCCATTTTGTCGGCTCCCAAAAAGAAACCTGACTGTCATTTAATCCTGTCGTTACAAAAAGGTTTGGGTAATCCATTGGCTTAACATTGTCATAAGGAGAATAGCTCTTCATATACTCGTAGTACTTTTTATCGTTTGGATTTCCCCACTCCTCATACTCGCCTGTCGTTAGCGGAAGAGAACTATCAAGCATTGTCGTTACCACGTCAACGAAAGGCACTTCGGCCACAATTCCTGTATAAAGATCAGGTCGTAGGTTCATTATCGCGCCCATTAAAAGACCTCCGGCGCTTCCACCATTAGCAAAAACTTTTTTAGGATTGCCGTATTTTTCATTTACCAGGAATTCGGTTCCAGCGACGAAATCAGTAAAGGTATTTTTCTTTTTTAAGAATTTTCCATCTTCATACCACGCTCTTCCCATTTCAGCTCCTCCACGGATATGAATGATGGCGTAGACAAAACCGCGATCCAATAAACTCACTCGCGCTGGAGAGAAATATGGATCAGAGCTCATACCGTATGAACCATAACCATAAACTAAAAGAGGATTGGTTCCGTCTTTCTTAAAGCCTTTTTTATAAACTAGAGAAATAGGAATCTTTACTCCATCTTTAGCTGTCGCAAAAATTCTTTCAGAAACGTATTGAGAAGAATCGTATTTTGGCACTTCTTTTTCTTTTAAAAGCTTCGACTCTTTTGTCTCACAATTAAAATCATAAAAAGAGGCCGGTCTATTCATTGAGATAAATCCATAACGAAAAACATTTGAATCATACTCTGCATTCATCGCTGAATACACACTGTAAGCGGGATCAGGAAAATTGATATAGGTTCCTTTGTTTTCTCCGCGTTTAATAACATTAATTTGTGTCAGCCCATTTGAGCGTTCACTTAGGATAATATAATTCTTAAAGACAGACGCCTCTTCAATAAAAACATCAGGTCTATGAGCAATGACATCTTTCCAATTTTTTTGAGCTGTCTCTTTTAGAGATGTTTCCATTAGGCGGAAGTTTTTAGCTTTCCAGTTTGTCAGGATGTAAAAACGGTCTTTCCCATCCATTACCGAATAGAGCTGATCTTTTTTTCTTGGAGAAAACAATTTGAATTTTCCAAAAGGATCTTTCGAAGAAAGAAGCATCACTTCAGAAGACAATGTACTGCCGTTGTAAATATAAACATAATCACGGCTCAGGCTTTTACCGATACTTGCTTCGAACTTCTCATCTTTTTCGGTGTAAACAAGTGTGCTTTTATTTGCTTCAAGTTCATAACGATAAACTTTATCTGAACGCAATGTAATGGGATCATGTTTTGTATAAAAGAGAACTTTGCCAGTTTCTGCCCATACGAAGTTTCCAGTCACACCTTCAATTTGTTGCGGAAGAGTTTTTCCTGTTTCAGCGTCTTTGAAATAAATCGTAAAAACGCGGTCCCCTTTTGTATCTACAGCATACGCGTATGTTTTCTCATCATTGTAAAAGTCAGGAAAACTTACATGAATAAAGTCCAGACCTTTGGCCATTTCATTCACATCCAAAAGCTGCTCTTCTTTTGCTCCCTGTACATTTTTTTGGCGGTAATAAACAGGGTATTCTTTTCCCTGGAAATTTCTCGTCAGGTAAAGATAATTTCTTTCGATGTAAGGAACAGATTGATCGTCTTCTTTAATTCGCGAGCGCATTTCAGTGTAAAGCTTTTCCTGTAGATCCTTTGAATCCTTCATCACGCTGTCAGTGTAAGCATTTTCTGCTTTTAAATGTTCGATGACTTTTGGATTTCTCTTGTCTTTCATCCAAAAATAATTGTCGATCCTGGTGTCTTTGTGTTTGGTTAATTTAGTTGGTATTTTTTCTGCAATCGGTGCGCTTACTTCTGCGGCCTGAACCTGCGTGAAGACCAGCGATAAAAAGAGCAATGCCTGTCTGAACATATTTTCATCCATTGAAAAAGAAATAATGGATGTATTCTGCTTTAGAAGCTAAGTTTTTGCCAGTAATTCTTTGGGTCCTGTGAGCTTTCATTTTGCAGTCTTTGCAATAGGCTCTCTTGCACTTCAGGGCTCAGGCGACTGTTTTGAATAAGGTTTAAGGCTTCGGCCTTTTGCCCTTGAAGCTCGAGAGCGCGGACCATGTAATAGTAGCCACTTGGTGAATTAGGAAACTGGTCAATAAAAGTCTGCGCGTTGCTCATAACACTTTCATAATCGTTTTTAGCGAGCAGACGCATAAAAGGAATCTCGACAACATCTTCATTTATAATCTGAGCTCTATTGCTGGCAAGACTGGTCTCAAGAGATTCAACATTAGACATCAACATCGCCTCCTTCTCTTCAATCTGTGCCAAACGATCATTGGCATTGAGCAATTCTGGTGAATCAGCGGCCAAACCATTTAGCTGGGACTCAATCATTTCTCGCTCCTGCCCTAAGGCATTGAGCTGATTGTCGATGTTATCAATATCGGCGTTTGTATTAGCAATCAATGTCGCTTCTCTACGAGCTAGACTATTGTTGCCGATGTTAAACTGGGCCATATCTTCTAAAAGTGATTCAATCTCATCTTCATTTGCCGGTTGATTGAATTTTCCTTCTTTCACTAATAAGGAAATAAGCTTAGCCTTATAAGCACTGTAACTATCAGGTTCGCGCGAAATAATTTCATCGGCAATCGCGATATTTTGATCGAGTGTTTTAACATCTAAATTTTTTGGTCTGCGCATCTGGTTTGTTAATGTCACGGCCAGCGTTTGTGTATCTTGATCGACGACAGGTGGAGTTTCTATTTGTGCAGGTGTTGTTGCAGAAGCGGCCAAGGGTTGAACTGGGGCATTTACAGGTGCAGTCAAAGCAGAGGTCGAAACATTAGAGACCGAAGTGAGTGTGGACCAAGGTTTAGGAGTTCTTCTATTCTCACTCATCGAAAGAATCTTTAGACGTAGAGCTTTGTTTTCTTCTCTTTGCTGGAAGTAAAATTTCCCCAACAAGACAGCTACAATGACTAAGAGTCCCGCAATCAAAACGAGAAGTCGGCGGTTTGTCTGAATGGAGTGGCGGATACTACCCATAAGAACCTCACTACTCTAATATTAAGCAATTTCTATTCCTCTGCCATGAATCAGCGCCTTATCAAGTGACTACTTTTTTGATGGCCCCAGGTATTTTTTACATGGTGACCAGAGGACACCAATACCCGAGTTTTTCGGTGCTAGAATAACTCCGAATTCAACCTTTTTTTTGGCACTGCCCGTGCACAGACGGGAGCATCAAAATTATTTTTTGAAAGGGGAAGAAGCAATGAACTTAAAATCAATCATTTCATCAACTGCAATCTGTACAGTAGCAATTATGATTTCAATCTTTAATGTGGCGAAGGCTTCAGAGAAGGTTTTGGCCACTGTCTCTCAGGATGAAAGTAAATCGACTACATATAAGTTAATCGTTGATTCACCAGATGGAAGAACCATCCGTGCATTCTATAAAGATGTTTACGAGAATGGAGCAAAAATCCGCCGCGATCTTCTTGATCCAGCAGTCATTATGAAAAGTGGTATGATTTTAGAACAAAGAGACAAACACGTTTTAATGAGATTAAAAAGTAACGACTTCGATAGAGACCAGGGTGGTGTGGTGATCGTAGACACTCTTTACAATGGTGCAACAGGTGAAAGAAGATCATACGAAGTTCAACTTGCCCAAGACAACAAGGCGGGATGGACACTATTTAAGAGCGGCAGAGGTATCAACTCAATTCAAATTCAAACAAACCGCGTAATGGTGCTTGGAGCAGTAGGAATTAAAAATCTAGTTATGAAGTAAAAATTGAGGTACACTATGCCTCATGTTGTTCAATAGACTTATTTCAATCTTTAGAAAATACAAGCAATACGAGGTCGATGAAAATAAAAAAACTTCACTCGACCTCATCTTAAACGAAGTCAATCCTCAATCCCCTCTTGAAACCCGCATCGAATGGTTACAAAAGCTGGTAAAATGGATCAGAGGCACTGATTTATTTGAAGACGCTCCTGAAAAAGCGGCTGCAACAAAAATCAAATACCTCTTCATGGTTCTCGAACGCAATTCTGACAAAAAAGAGAAAATTCAAAAATCATTGACGCTTACACTTCAAGAGCTTTCATCAATTGAATTCTTTTGTGAAGTTGGTCTGCCATCTCAAATTGGTCTGATTGGCGAGCTTGTTGATAAACTCACGGAAAAAATACTTCCCAAAAAACCCATAGGTCACCAGCTCAGTGAATTAATGATCACACTTTTTCCTGATGAAGAAGATGTTCAGTGGTTAAAGTCACTGGATGAACAAACATTAGAAAAGCTCACGACTTTATTTGATACGAATAATGAAACTTACCCGCACTTAAAAAGTGATATCGAAGAAGCGCTCATATACCTGATCTCTCAGATCGTCGCGATAGGTTTAAGTCCAGGAATCAGAAAGCGCATTCCTCATAAAAGAATGAAGTCACTTCCATTTTTCTATCTTTCAGGGAAACTAAATCTTTATTTAAAAACCAAAAGTGAAAATAACAATCCGGCGCTCGCTCAACAGTTGCATGAGGAATTGCTTGATCTTCTCATGGAATCTCAAGCGGCCATTAGTGAAGTTTACCATCACCTGGATCGTTTTGGAGTAAGCACTCATCTGGTATTCCAACTAGAGAGAATGAAACTCTTCTTAAAAAGAACACATACGCTCCTGGACATTGTCAGCACAGGACATTTAACCAGAACGAGAATTTCTCACTTTGTCGCAGAATTAGTTGAACAAAACCTGTTGCAAAGAAATGCAATGGGGATTTACTCCAACAACGCCACTCTCCTTGCTCAAAAAATTATTGAAAACAACTCTCAGGCCGGCGAACACTATATCGCCAAGGACAAAAAAGAGTATGTAAAAATGGTTAAGAGTGCGATGGGCGGTGGAGTTTTAACAGCACTGACTGTCTTACTTAAAAACCTTTTAGGAATGATTGGGCTCAACAAGTTCTTCTATGGTGCTTTTTCTACAATCAATTACGCGGGAAGTTTTCTCTTTATTCAAATGTGTGGTTTTACGCTGGCAACCAAACAACCTGCGGCCACGGCTCCGGCACTCGCTAAAAAACTTGAATTGGCCGAAAACCGCGAAGGGATTGAAGCTGTTACGGATGAGATTGTTTATATTACCAGGACACAAATTGCAGCTGTTTTTGGAAACCTGGCCGCAGTTATCCCTGCCATTTTAATCATCAACTATATTTGCATGTCTGTAACCGGGCACTGGTTATTTTCTCCTGACACTGCCCACTACACTCTGCACTCAACAGACATTCTTGGCCCGACTATTATTTATGGAGCTTTCACGGGTGTGCTTCTGTGGTCATCAAGTGTTATCGCGGGTTGGACGACAAACTGGTATAGCTTTCACCAGTTAAGCTATCTGATTACTAATAATAAAAAGATCAAAACAATTCTGACTGCTGACGGCGCTAAAAAAGTTGCTCATTTTTTTGATCACGAAATTACCGGTATTGCCGGAAGCGTGTCTTTGGGATTTTTACTCGGATTGATGCCTGAAATTTTAAAATTTATCGGAATCCCACTTGAAGTTCGCCACGTCACCCTCTCAACAGGGGCCCTGACGGCAGCTGTTTCCTCGTTGGGTGTTGAATCCCTTAAAAGTCCAGAGTTCGTCAGAGCTGCCTTGGGTATTGTATTGATTGGTTTCCTAAACCTGTCAGTCAGTTTCCTCCTGGCACTGTTTGTAGCTTTTAGAGCGAAAAAGATTTCCTCACATAGAAAAGCACTGATCTTTCAATCAGTGCTCAAACGTTTTTATCAGAAACCGTTTTCGTTCTTCATACCGAAGTCCTCTACGTAGGGAGGCCCCAGTAGTGATTCGTAAAAATGAGGGGGAGACATTTTTCCGAACACAGCTTGTGTCAATTCGTTAATATTTTCGATAAAGATAAATTCCATCTCCTGTTTTACAATCGCAGGAACCTCTCTTAAATCTTTTTCATTTCTCTTCGACAGGATCACGCGCTTGATTCCAGCTCTATGAGCTGCAATCAGCTTTTCTTTGATCCCACCAACCGGCATCACTGCTCCTCTGAGCGTAATCTCACCAGTCATTGCGAGTTTTGGATCAACCACTTTACCAAGGACTAATGAACATAAGGCCGTAAAGATCGTGATCCCCGCACTCGGTCCATCTTTAGGGATTGATCCCGACGGAACGTGAATGTGGAAATCAGTTTTCGAGAAATCAAAACCCGGCACCAGTTTAGAAAGTTTTGATCTCACCAAACTTAAACCGATATGAGCTGACTCACTCATGACCTCACCCAACTTACCTGTGAGCTGGATTTTTCCAGATCCCGGCATCATCGCACTTTCGATAAAAAGAATATCTCCGCCAACTGGTGTCCATGCTAAACCTGTGACAACTCCGGCCGTTGCACTTGATTGCGCCAGCTCATAAGAATTTTTATCCAATCCCAGGACATCTTCCACCATATCATTATCGACGATAAACTTTTCCTGGTCCGCGTGTTTAACCACTTTCTCACTCACTGAGCGCAGGATGCGGGCGATCTTTCTTTGTAAATCGCGCACTCCGGCCTCGCGGGTGTAATCAGCGATAACTCCTGTTAAAATTTCATCTGAAATTTGAACTTTCTCTGGAGTCAATCCGTGCTCTTTTAATTGCTTTGGAAACAAGTGGCTTTTTGCAATATGTAGTTTCTCATCTGTCGTGTAACCAGAAAGCTGGATAATTTCCATTCTATCCAGTAACGGAGCTGGGATTGTATCCAGCGAGTTTGCTGTCGCAATAAAAAACACCTTTGATAAATCAAATGGTAGATCTAAATACTGGTCGGTAAATGTTGAGTTTTGTTCCGGATCCAGGACTTCAAGAAGTGCTGAGGCCGGATCTCCACCATATCCACGACCAAGTTTATCAATTTCATCCAGCATAAAAACCGGATTCTTTTCTTTTGCTCGTCTGATTCCTTCGATAATTCGACCTGGCATTGCTCCAACATAGGTTCTTCTATGTCCTCTGACATCAGAGTCATCTCTCACGCCACCAAGGGCGGCACGGACAAATTTTCTCCCTAAAGCTTTTGCAATACTTTGCCCGAGTGAAGTTTTACCAACACCAGGCGGACCGACGAAAAGAAGGATTGAACCTTTTTTATTCGGCGAAAGTTTCATAACAGCGAGATGCTGAACAATATGTTTTTTAATCTTCTCTAAACCAAAGTGCTCTTCATCTAAAATCTTTTGAGCAAGATCTAAATCAAGTTCACCTTTGGCCTCTTCGTTCCATGGAAGAGCTAAAATAAGTTCAAGATAGTTTCTGATCACATGAGACTCTGCATTTTGCTGCCCCATATTTTCATAGCGGTTCACCTGCTCCAGAGCGACTTTCTCGACGTCTTTAGGCAGATTCGCTTCTTTAATTCTGTCTTTTAAAGATTTCTTTTCACCGGATTCGTCCGCCGGGTCTCCTTCTCCAAGTTCTTCCTTAATAGTGCGGAGTTGTTCGCGCAGGATGGATTCACGGTAGGCTTTGCTGGTTTTTTCAGAGATCTTTAAACCCATTTCATTGTTAACTTTAATCATCTCACGCTGTTCAACTAAAAGTTCCAGAACTTTTAGCGAACGGTTTTTCACCGAAGCAAGCTCCAGGATTTCTTGTTTTTTAGCAATGATCAAAGGTAAGTGTTGGGCGACGACGTTGGTAAAGAGACCTGCGTCCTTAAAATCATCAAGGGTGCGCTTAAAGTTTTCGGTCGCATTGATCGAAGTTAAGATTTCTCTTGAGACTTCTTTTAAACTTGTAAGCAAGGCCTTTTCCGTAGCCGCATCGAGATCCTTATGATCCGGGACGAGCTCTCCTTGCGCCGCCCATGCATTAAAGGCCGATTCAAACTGAATCGTCTTGGCTTCAAATCTCTCGATTGATCTAACGTAGGCAATGGACTCGCCTCTCTCGTTTTTCTCTATGCGCTCCACAATACAAAGGGTTCCGACTGTATAGAAGTCAGAAGACTTAATATTGTCGATTTCGGCGCCTTCTTTCAGAGTCAGAGCAACAAAACGTCTCTCTTTGTCCGTGTCGATGGCGCGATGTAGTGCGTTTAAACTAACCGACTTTGAGACGAGGACCGGCAGGGTCACGTCTGGGAAAAGTACGGTGTTTTTAAGCACTAAGGTTGGTAAAAATTCTGAAGACTGTATTGTATGTGTTGTTTTCATATTTATAAGTTGTGGGCAGGTTAATTTTCGTCAAGGGTAAGCCTCTTTTTAATTTCTTATCGCCATGTGTTTTGGTAGAGTATTCCCTATGAAAACCTTATTTAAAATTGCCATTATTTTCCTCGCCATCACCGGCGCTTCTACACTTCTGTATAATTTCACGGACGTAGAATTTGGGAAAATTGATTACTTTAACAAACACGGATGGTTCTTTCTTTTCTCGATCGCACTCTTCCCACGTCTGACTCTCTTAGTATCAGGACTGTTAGTAGGTTCGGTTGAGTTTGGTGGTTTTTTATGGTGGTTAGGATTTTTCTTCGCACCAAGAATTCTTGTCGCAACTCTTGCAACAGTGGCTTACTGGAACACTAACCAGGTACTGGTTATCATCAGCTGGCTTGTTGCTCTTAGTGGTGAATCATCAGAAAAATTTGTGATCACCAACAAGATCAGGCATCCAAAAAGATACGACCAGGGATTTAGTGGGACAACAGTTGAAGCTGAGTACAAGGTAAAAGATTAATGGGCCAATATATTATCAACCTGAACTGGAAAAAAGAGAGCGCGGAGTTTACGTATGAGAAACTTAACCGCAATCATGTTCTGCATTTTTCAGGCAACCAGACATTAAAGAACTCTGCTGCGCCTGAATACTTCGGCAACGTCGACATGACGAACCCAGAAGAACTTCTGGCCTCAGCAACAGCTAGCTGCCACATGCTGACCTTCTTAGCCGTTGCGGCCAAGATGGGCTTTGTGGTTGAAAGCTACGATTGCAAAGCGGAAGCTTTGATGGGAAAAAATGCGGAAGGAAGATTTTCTGTGACAGAAATCAACCTGACACCGAAAATTGTTTTTTCTGGAGACAAAGCTCCAACAGAAGAGCAACTTAAAGGGCTTCATGAAAAAGCTCACCGGAATTGCTTTATCGCTCAGTCACTGCAATCAAAAGTAAACGTTTTATAATACCGTTAGGAGATATAGTTTTGAATCAGCTAGCCAATTTTAGTTACGATCCCGCAAAGTGCTCACTGGCCGAATCGCTTTTTTCTGCTTTAAAGAAAATCGAAGCGAACCTTCCGCCGGAACTAACTGTTGTGGATTTCTTCAGGACTCTAGAGCAGCCACCGGAAAAAGCCCTGGGAGACTATGCCCTTCCATGTTTCCGTTTCGCTAAAGCGATTAAAAAGAACCCTAACGAAGTCGCAACGGAACTTAAACGCCTTCTTGAAGAAGAAAAGAACCCATGGGTTGATAGTGTCGTTTTAAAAGGCGCTTTCTTAAACATCTTCACTAACCAGAAAGAAGTGGCAAAGGCCCTTGTTCCTAGTTTAGTTAACGGTTCAGGATTTAATATTCTAAAATCAAACGCTGATCACAACAAAACAAAAGTTATGATCGAGTTCTCTCAACCCAACACTCACAAAGAGTTCCACGTTGGTCACGGACGTAACGTCTGTCTGGGAGACAGTATCTGCCGTATCTTCACTTACAATGGCTACAAAGTTATTGCTGCCAACTACATTGGAGATGAAGGGACTCACATTGCAAAATGCCTTTGGGGTGTTGAACACTACACTGGAAGTGAAAAACTTGAGAGCGTTGAAAATAAAGCTGAATGGCTTGGGCAACGTTATGTTGAGGCCAACAATAAACTAAAAGACGCCACAGACGATGCAACAAAACTTCAATACAACAAAGAGATCTCTGAGATCTTAAAACAAATTGAAAACAAGTCTGGTAAATACTACGACACTTGGGTTGTCACTCGTCAGTACTGTCTTGATGACTTCAACAAGATTTACAAATGGCTAGACGTTAAGTTTGATCATTTCTTCTACGAGTCGGAAGTTTCAGAAGCTTCTCAGGCCATCGTTGAAGAGTATATGAAAAAAGGTTTATTCGTTGAAGACCAAGGGGCCATCGGATTTGATATGTCTGACAAGAAGCTGGGCTTCTTTATGGCGAGAAAATCAGACGGGACAACTTTATACATCACTAAAGACTTAGCACTAGCGAAAGTGAAGTTTAATGACTTCGATATCGACAGAAGTATTTACGTTGTAGGAAGCGAGCAAAACTTCCACTTCAAACAACTCTTCTACGCTCTGGAAAAGATGGGATTCCCACAAGCTCCGAAGTGCTACCACCTTTCATACGGAATGGTTGTGCGTCCGGATGGAAAGATGTCTTCGCGTGCCGGAAACTCTTTTACTTTCCTTCAACTCATCAACCTGGTTATCGAAGAGATCAACACATATCTTGAGAAATACTCGGCCGAGTGGACTAAAGAGCAAAAAGAAGACACCGCTCATAAGCTTGCTGTTGGAGCGATTAAATACGGGATGCTTCAAGCAGACCCAAATAAAGAAATCGTTTTTGACCCGAAAGAATGGGTGTCGTTTGAAGGAAACTCTGGCCCATACCTGATGTACTCTTACGCCAGAACAAAATCGATCCTAAGAAAAGCTCAGGAGCAAGGATTAAAAGGAAGCTTAGCTAACCTTGATCTTCTGACTCATGAATCTGAAAGAGATCTAATGAGACATTTATACGACTTTAACCAGGTGACAATCAATGCGTGCGACAATTACCGTCCATCAACGATTGCCAACCACCTCTTCTTTACGTGTAAAGCGTACAACCGTTTTTACACTGAGGTTTCTGTTATGAAGGCAGAAACTGAAGAGTTAAGAGCGGCCCGTTTAAGCCTGCTTGAGGCCTTCGCAGACACCCTGAAAACAGGGCTTTATCTGCTTGGAATCACTCCTCCTGAAAAGATGTAACAAAAACTTAGGCCTGCAAAAGCAGGCCTTTTTTTTGTGATACTTCTGTCTAATTATTAGACACAAAGCCAGCCCCCCATAACCTTTTTTCAAAAGACCGGAATTAAAAATTCTTTCTGTCATAATAATCTCATTAAACGATTAATCTCCGAGGAGATTTTATGAAAGCTTTTCTTTTTGCTCTTACTCTATTAACTGCGATTCCTGCTTTTGCTGAAAACAACTGTTCGATCTTTTCGGCAAACCAAGTAGATAATACGAATCGTGTATGTACAGAAAACAAAACAGGTGTAGCTTTCCACAACACACTTATCTCATGCCACGACAATGAATTTGAAGCTCAGAAAGCTTTAAACAAAATACAATCATGTCAAAAACAAATAAAGAACAATAACTGCAGCCTGCTTGCTGAAGGCCTGGCCGATGTTAGAGGAGTAGTATGTACTCCTGGCTATATCGCAGTTACATATAAAGGCGCTACGATTAGCACATTTTCTTGCTACAAGACTTTAGATAAGGCCATCAAAGTGATGGAGTCAGAAGCAATCTGTAATGAGCAAGATACTACTGGTGACTTTGCTATCCTATACCCATCAATGCCAGACAATAAAGGAAGCAGATGTAAGAACTCTTTTGGTGTAACTTACAAAGGAGTAATCGCTTCAAAGGTTTGTTACAATTCAATTGAAAGAGCGATCAAAGAAATGAAAGAGTTAAGTTCACAAATCTAATTAGACTAAAAACAAAAGGCCTCGCAAGAGGCCTTTTTTATTTTCTTAATCTCTCAAAAAGAACAGTCGATTTCCCATTAAAAGTCGTTTCGCAAACCTTTTGATAACCGCATTTTTCGGCCAGAGAAATAGAGCGGACATTTTCCGGATTAATAATACAAACAGTCTTATCAAAACTGAGATTTTTATCACTCCACTCTAAAATAGCTTTAAGCGCTTCTTTGCCATAGCCTTTTCCATGAACAGCACTGGAAAGAATCCATCCTGCTTCGGGAGTGCCAGTGATTGAAGGAGTGATCTCGCGTTTAAAATCCGCGAAGCCAATTTCTCCAATATATTTTCCAGTGCTTTTTTCTTCAATCCCCCAGTAGCCAAAACCCATCAGGCTCCAGTGTCCCAGGTAGTTAACAAGTCTCATCCACGACTGCTGCTCAGTCGAAGGAGTTCCTGAAATATGCTTCACCACTTCCAGGTCTTCCCAAATTTCTTTAAGGGCTACGAAGTCATCGGGATGATGACCTCGCAAAATAAGATGAGATGTTTCAATCACCGGTATGTTAATCATAATTAAGCGTCGATTGAGATGACTTCAATGTTTTTCTTTTTAAGCGAAGTCAGGCTATCTGGAAGATTCTCAATAATAGATTCTTCAAGGGCCGTAATGATTTTTTCTTTTAAGAAGATACGGTTGTGCACCAGTGACACTTCTCTAGTTGGGATTGGCGACTGGAATTCACGCACATGTTTCTTTTCTTCTTTCGAAAGATTAAGAACAGCTAACTCTGGCAGTAATGTATACCCACTGCTATTGATAACCATGTTTTTTAATGTTTCCAGGTTTCCGCTTTCAAATTTCAGGTTGTCATGAAGCCCATTATCGCGCGAAAGTTTACATAGGTTTAAAACCTGTTGCCTGAAACAGTGACCTTCATTTAAAAGCCATACATCGGATGTATCGAGGTCTTTATCTTTAACTTTTGTCTTTTTTAGAAGATGGTGATCATCTGAAGCAAAAACAGAAAATGGCTCATGAAAAAGCACGCGTTCAATAAAGTTTTCTCCCTGAATCGGAGTCACTAAAAGCCCAGCGTCGATTTCATCTCGTCCTAATAGGTCGATAATATCTTCTGTTTTAAATTCTTCGATCGTCAGTTTTACTTCAGGGTATTTTTCCACAAAGCTCGCAGCAAAAAGAGGGATTACGTATGGAGCGAGAGTCGGGATCACTCCCAATCTAAAATCACCTCTCACTTCTGCTTTATTGGCATCAATGATCGAGAAAATCTTTTTATACTCACGAAGTACTGTGCGTGCCTGATTAATAATCTGGCTTCCTTCTTCTGTAGGAAGAATCGGATTTTTTGATCTATCAAAGATCACGACTCCCAATTCTTCTTCAGCTTTCTGCAATTGCATCGAAAGTGTTGGTTGAGTCACATTACAAGCTTTAGCAGCTTTTCCAAAATGACGGTGTTTATCTACGGCGAGAACATATTCTAGTTGTGTAATAGTCATAGACTTATTCTATCGAAAATAAATAGCGATAGCAACAAGGACTACGTAGAACAGAAAGAATCCGCGTAACCATTTACGATCACGGGCACTTAGGTCATATCCAAAGTAAAAACTCTTATTCGGATTGAGTCCTCTGGTGACCAAGGAAAGAGACCCGCGCTGCGAATGCCTGATAGCAAAAACTAAAAGAGGAAAAAGAACAAAAAGCCTGTCCCACCAGCCAAGGCCTCTAAAGCGGGCCGAAAGCCTGATGCGGTCAAATTCTTCTTTAAAAAGTAAGATTGAGTTTAAGGCAATCAAGAGTGGATAGCCCATAATGACCTTAAGGCCTTTATGGATAATGAGATACAGAATCACTTTGGTGTAAATGATGGTGTAAGTTGAACTCATCGAAACCAACGTCAGCATAAAGAGGCGGGCAAAATTCTGCAGCCCATTTATCAAGGCCGCTTTATAGACAGTCCATGAAAAGATACTTACCTGCTCTCCTACTCTCAATTTTTCTCCTGGATAAAGAAGATTGAGTAGTAAGAACATAAAAGCAAAAAAGCCTGCATACAATGAAAGCTTCAAAAGCACGCGGTTTGAAAGTCCATTTTTCTTAAAAAGAAAAAGCATAAATAGAGTCAGCGCGAAGTTCGCCCACAGGACATTAGATGCCAATAAAAAAATAAACGTAAAAAAGCTAATGATCAGCAAATACCATGAATGGATAAACTCTGCCTTAGGCTCGAGGAACTTCATAGAGCCTCCCCGCTTCTAAAACTAAAACTCTATCAGCAATTTTTTCAATCAGGTAATCATCATGAGAGATAAAGACCTGAATCAGTCCTAGTTTTTTTAACTCTCTGATTAAGACAATAATTTCCTCTATGGACTTTTGGTCTTGCCCAAAAGTTGGCTCATCATAGAGAATTAAGCTTTTTTCTAAAAAGACCGTCATCAAAATGGAAAGCCTGCGTTTTTCTCCTTCTGATAGAAGAAAGGGCGATTTCTTTAAATCAATGTCATGGAAAAATCGGGACAGCAGATCATCTTTAAGTACTGTATGCTCTTTACTTAAAAAACGAAAACTCTGTTTAAGTTCTTCTTCGATAGTATCAAAGAAAAAGTGGGCTTCCGGGTTCTGGAAAACAAAACCGACATGAGGAAAAATTTTGTCATTTTTATATGTCTTTCCATTTTTCTCCAGAAGAATCTGCCCTTTTTTGGGTTTTAGGATTCCAGAAAGAAGTTTAAAAAATGTACTCTTTCCTTCTCCATTTCTTCCTCTGACGGCGACCACTTCACCACTCTTAAAAGTGGCATTGGCCTCTTTTAAGAGTTCGCGGTCTTTATGGTATGAAAAACTCAGGTCAGAAACAGTGACATTCACTTCTTCTGCTGTCTTAGGTTTTGGCAATGAGATGTCTTCCACTACAAAGTTATTCTTTGTAAAAAAGCCAGGTGTTATGTGTCCGTCATGATCAACAAAGATTACTTTATTTATCAGCGGTCTAATCTCATCGACATGATGATCAACAATGATTAAAAGGCGGTCTTTACGAATGACATCCAGGTACTGATAAAACTCTTTACGAGCGGTCGGGTCTAAAAAGGCCGTTGGTTCATCCAATAGAAGAACATCCGGCCCAATGGC